>CACWUS010000001.1:0-2989 GCA_902764145.1 uncultured Erysipelotrichaceae bacterium
TTCAAAAATATCTGCTGTACTTCTTCCATCTTGTGATGCGTTTTCTTTAAATCTAGGAGTACCAGTAAATCCAAAATATTGAGCTTTACTAAATGTTTTAGATATTTGTCTATGCATATCTCCAAATTGTGATCTATGACATTCATCAATTATAAAGATTGTTTTTAAATCTTTATATTTTTCCATAACACTAGCATATTTAGGATTAGAACATGCATTAGCCATTTTTTGAATTGTAGTAATTATTAATGGTTTTGTACTATCCTTAATTTGTTGAATTAATTTATCTGTTTGGTTAGTCATATCAACACAACCTGGATCGAATTTATTAAATTCATCTAAGGTTTGTTTATCTAAGTCTTTTCTATCAACTAAGAAGAATACTTGATTAATAGATGGTTCTAGTGCAAGTATTTGACTTGTTTTAAATGATGTAATTGTCTTACCTGATCCAGTAGTATGCCATATGTAACCATTGTTATTTGTATCTAAAGCACGAGATACAATATTCTCAACAGCATATACTTGATATGGTCGCATAACCATTAACATTTTTTCTGTTTCATTTATAATCATGTATCTTGCTATCATTTTACCTATATGACATCTATCTAGGAAGAATAAGCAAAATTGTTCTAGGTTAGTTATTCTTTCATTATTAACATCAGTCCAATAGAAAGTGAAACCATAATTTAATTCTTGATCTCCATTTGCAAAGTATTTTGTATCTACACCATTACTTATAATAAATAATTGAATAAATTTGTATAATCCAAAATATGAATGTCTTTTATATCTTTTGATTTGATTAAAAGCTTCTTTCATATCTATTCCTCTTCGTTTTAATTCAATTTGAACAAGAGGAAGTCCATTTATTAAAATAGTTACATCATATCTATTAGTATATTTACCTTCAACTGTAGTTTGATGAGTTACTTGGAAAGTATTTTTACACCAATCTTTAGTATTAAATAATTCAATATAAACAATTGAACCATCATCTCTTTGAATATCTTGTTTCTGCCTTAATTCTTTAGCAGACTGAAAAACACCTTTACCAGAGATTTTAACCATAAGTCTTTCAAACTCTTTATCAGATAAATCTTTAAATTTAAGTTCTCCTCTATTATGAAGATTAACTTGTTCTCTAAAATTTCCTTCTAATTCAGTTACATCATTTATTTCAACATATTGATATCCTTGTTTTCTTAATTGATCTATCATTCTATCTTCTAATTTAGATTCACTTTCGTAACTTCCCATAACTTCACCACCTAAATATCTCAAATAATATTATAGCATATTTTTGGGCTTTAATCATTGATATAAGGTAAAATCTCACAAAAAAACATATGCATTATGAAGTTGCATATGCTTCAAATTTATTTACTACTTCCGATTCCATTTTAGTAGTTACTCTTACATATATATTATAAGTTGTTTCAATTGTACTATGTCCTAGTCTTTTAGATACTGCTTTTATATCGGCTCCAGCTTCAATTAATCTTGTTGCATGAGTATCTCTAAAATCGTGAAATCTACATGATATTCCTAACTCATAATGAATAACCTTAAATGGATATTTAACTGTGTCAGTACCTTCATAAACTCCATTTTTCTTAACAAATACAAAATGAACTTCTGGTAGTGATACATCTATTTCAGTATGAGCATTAACTATTTTAATTTCTTTCTTTTTATTATATGGATTAATAACTTCTTTAGAATAATGTTTCATATACATATCTCCATATTCTTCCTTATTCTTTTCTTGTTGTTCTTTATACTCTTTTAAAGCATTTAATAAAGTATCTCCTATTTCAATTGTTCTATGACTACTAGGAGTTTTACAAGTACCAAAATACCATACTGTTGTAGAGTTACCACTTATATGTCTTTTTTTAGTTCCACCTGCTTGATTCTTCTTTAATACATTTCTATCAACTCTTATAGTCTTTTTTTCAAAGTCTATATCTTCCCAAGTTAACCCAAATACCTCAGACACTCTCATACCAGTATGATATGCTGTTAAGAAAGCATAATAAGCACATGGATTATTAGTGAAACGATTTAATATCCTTTCAATTTCTTCTTTAGTAAATATATGAGCTGGATCACTATCTGGAATATCATATTTAGGTAATCTAACTTTCTCTGCTGGATTTGTTTTAATAAAGTTAACTATTTCATAAGCATAACCGAATGATGTCTTTAATACCTTTAATATGTTCTTTAAAAAGTTCTTTGAATAACTACCATCTAAATATACCTTATTAATAAATTCTTGTAGTGTTGCTGTAGTTATTGTTGATAACTTATAATGACCTATTTTAGGTTTAACATGAATTCTAATAATACTCTTATAAGCTTCTATTGTGTGATATTTTAAATTTACCTCACAATGTTCTTTCATCCAGTAATCTAAATAATCACTATAAGATATTTCATTAGGAGTAAAAGCATGACCAGTATTCATATATTCTGAATATGCTTTTATACCTGCTTTCATTGCTTCATTTCTTGTAGAAAATCCACTCTTATTCTGATACTTCCTTTTACCATCTACTGAGGCAATTTGAAATTGATATTGAAAAACATTACCTCTCTTTTGTACATATACACTTCCCATTGTCTTCCTCCTTTTCTTAATCGAAAACGGAGAAAAAAAGACAGCAACTGAATGCTATCTTTATTGTTTGTAGATTTGTTTGTAAATGTTTTTCCCTTTATTTATAAGGGTTTCAGCCAATTTTTACAAACATTTTGTAATTTTTACAAACATTTTACAAACATTTTGGCTATTTTTGCGATTTTTTTAAATTTTCAAATCCTCGCAAACCCTTATTTTATAAGCTATTTGCCACAGCATTGCTTATATTTTTTTCCACTTCCACATGGACAAGGATCATTTCTTCCAATTTTCTTTTCTGCTTTTTTAGGTTTAGATTTTACTCCTTCTTTTCCATCATTTGTTTTAATATTTTTAACT
>CACWUS010000001.1:3022-170909 GCA_902764145.1 uncultured Erysipelotrichaceae bacterium
CCACATGGACAAGGATCATTTCTTCCAATTTTCTTTTCTGCTTTTTTAGGTTTAGATTTTACTCCTTCTTTTCCATCATTTGTTTTAATATTTTTAACTTCTTCTCTTTCAATATTTTGTCTTACTTCTGCATTTAATAAATAGTTAGATATTTCAGCGCTAATTGAAGCCATCATATTATCAAACATTTGGAATCCTTCTAATGCATATACTTGAAGTGGATTACTTTGTGCATAACCTCTAAGACCAACGCCTTCTTTTAGAGCTTCCATTTCATCTAATTGATTCATCCAATATTTATCAATAATTCTAAGTGATATAGATTTTTCAAAATCATCTTGGATTTCTTTTGGAACATCTTCTAATTTTTTATTATAATCATCTACAACTATATCATAAATAAAATTAATTAATTCTTCATTTGATTTATTTTTAAAATCACTTTTACTTAACTTTCTTCTTTTTAATAAGTGAGCATTAAACTGTTCAATTATATTATCAATATCATTATCAGTTAAATATCCTTCTGGTGCTAGGTGAGCATTAATTTGATCTTGAACAAATGTTTTAAATGTATCAAGAACTCTATCTCTAATACTCTCTTTATCAAGAATTTCATTTCTTCTTTCATAAATTATTTCTCTTTGCTTACTAATTACATTATCATAATCAAGTAATCCTTTTCTTCTATCAAAGTTAAATCCTTCAACTTTCTTTTGAGCTGATTCTATATTTTTAGAAATTATTTTATTAGAAATTGCTTGATCTTCTTGTATACCTAAAGATTGCATTATGCCCTTCATCTTTTCAGAACCAAACTTTACCATTAAGTCATCTTCCATAGATACAAAGAATCTAGTAGTACCTGGATCTCCTTGTCTTCCTGCACGACCTCTTAATTGGTTATCAATTCTTCTTGAATCATGTCTTTCTGTACCAATTACAAATAAACCACCAAGTTCTTTTACACCCTCACCAAGTTTAATATCAGTACCACGACCAGCC
This sequence comes from uncultured Erysipelotrichaceae bacterium, assembly GCA_902764145.1. Classification (GTDB taxonomy): domain Bacteria; phylum Bacillota_I; class Bacilli_A; order RF39; family UBA660; genus CAG-1000. The sequence continues at coordinate 4,028 of CACWUS010000001.1, forward strand.
ATGTTTGTAGCAATTGTAACAGCACCTTTTTTACCAGCACCTTCAATAATATGAGCTTCTCTTTCATGATTCTTTGCATTTAATAATTCATGTTTAATGCCTGCTTTATTTAATAATTGACTTACTACTTCACTTGTTTCAACACTTGCAACACCTACAAGTACTGGTCTTCCTGTAGCGTGTATTTCTTTAACCATTCTAACAATAGCTTTATATTTACCATTTAATGATGAATAAATTAAATCAACTTGATCATCTCTTATTACTGGCTTGTTAGTTGGTATACATACTACATAAGTATTATATATATTTCTAAATTCTTCCTCTTCTGTTTTAGCAGTACCTGTCATACCAGATAATTTATTATACATTCTAAATAAGTTTTGAAATGTAATTGTAGCTAGAGTTTTAGTTTCTTCATTAACTGTTACCCCTTCTTTAGCTTCTATTGCTTGATGAAGGCCTTCACTAAATTGACGACCATGCATTAAACGTCCAGTAAATGTATCTACAATTATAACCTTATCATTTTCAACAACATAATCCACATCTTTTTTAAAACCATAGTTTGCTACACAGGCTTTATCTAAATTATGAACCATCACACTATTTTGAATATCATATAAATTATCTAAATGAAGTAGTTTTTCTGCATGTTTAACACCTGCTTCAGTTAAAGTTACTCTCTTAGTCTTTTCATCAACAACATAATCATCAATGGTAAGTGATTTTGCTACTCTATCTGCTTCCTTATATACATTAGCACTTTTTGCAACACCACCTGAAATAATAAGAGGAGTTCTTGCTTCATCAATTAATATTGAGTCTACTTCATCGATAATAGCAAAGTTAAGACCTCTTTGAGTTCTATTTTCACGTCTAACTACCATATTATCTCTTAAATAGTCAAAACCAACTTCATTATTTGTTGTATATGTTATATCACAATTATATGCATCTTGTTTTTCCTTTGGACTTTTATCTCTAGTATTAATACCAACACTTACTCCTAGTAAATCATATATAGGACCCATCCATTCAGCATTACGTGTTGATAAGTATTCATTTGTTGTAATAACATGAACTCCAAGACCACTTAAAGCATTTAAATAAGCTGGTAAAACAGTTGTTAATGTTTTACCTTCACCTGTTTTCATTTCAGCAATATTTCCTCTGTGAATTGCTACTCCACCAATCAATTGTACTCTAAATGGTTTTTCACCAATCGCACGAAAACATGCTTCACGTGCTAATGCAAAAGCCTCAACCAAAATATCATCAAGACTTTCTCCATCACTAATTCTTTTCTTAAATTCTTCTGTTTTTGCTTTAAATTCAACATCTTTTATTTTCTTCATGTCTTCATCTAAAGCTTCAATTTGGTCTACTAATTTATTTATCTTTTTTAATTCTTTTGTTTCATAATCAAAAATGTTTTTAAATAATCCCATGTCTAATTCCTCCGTAATAAATATTATATCACATTAGAATAAAAAAAGAATAGTAATAACTATTCTTGTTCTTCTAAACATACATTCAATTTCACATTTATTGAACTTAAGAAATTATTAAATTCTTGATCATTTTCTTTCATATAATATTGTTTATCATTCGCAGATATTATATAAGCTTTATCATTGGCTTTATTACTAGATCTACTAATAAATGATTCTATATCAAAAGTATTAATTCCTGACATAGGAGTATTTTTTCTATTATCAGTAGAGAATGAACTATAATAATCAAAATTATTGTCACTAAAAATCATTAATACAGGAGTAGTACAATTAACACCATTGTATCTAATAATATACTTAATAGTTGCATCTTTATTAATACCTTCTAGATATTTTTCATCATTATTAATTATACTTTGAACCATCTTTTCTTGATCAACATGTTTATATACTATATCACTATTATTTTTAATAAATTCTTTAATTATTGTTAAATCCTTAAAATTAAGTTTATAAGTATCAATCTTATAAATCTCATTATTTTTAAAATTCAATTTTTTAACAATTACACTATCATCTTCTTTTAAATATAGATCAAGTGTAGTATCTAGTGAATAATAGTATTCATGTTTATATTTATAATCCTCAACTTCTACTTCAAAATAGTATTCATTTATTGATATAGAATTCATTACTTTTCTATCTTTTTCACTTAAATTTTTAGAATGAATTTCTGTTCCTTCTTTATAAAAAGAACTGTTTTTTAAATAACTTTTTAATTTATTCATATTATTATTAGAAAATTTAACTGTTTTTTCGCCTGTAGTAGGTTCACAATCCTTTTCATCACATGAATATGTATAATTAAAATTAACCTCACTTTTATTTGTTTTAATCTCAGCTTTAATGCTAGGTTCATCATCATTATAATAAATAAAACTATATTCTTCTGGATATAATAATTCTTCTTGTTTTTCTTCATTAGAAGGTTTCTTCTCTTCATTCTCATTTGTTATTTTTATATAAGTAAATATACCTATAACTAATAACAAAAATACTATTCCCACTATAATTAAATTATTCTTCTTCATTATTCTCTCCTTTTATTCTTTTATTTTTAACTACCCTTTTTATTATAATATATAATTCAAATAGTAACAATATAGCAGTTGGAACTACAAGTAATAAAAGAAATACCCATTTATGTTCTAAAAATCTAATTATTTTTCCAATTTTACTATATTTATCAACCTTTTCACCTATAATTGAGTCTTCTCTATAATATCCTATATCATTTGATACTGTTATAAATTTAGGGTCAGTTTCCAAACTAACTTCATTTACTCTTCCTATCTTAACAGTTACTTCATTATTAATAGATGAGTTATATAAAAAAATTTCTTCATTTGTCTTTATATTATTAATATTCTTATTTTTAATAATTATTAAATCACCATTTTTATAGTTATTATTTTCATTTTCTTTATCAATTACTACAAGGTGTTTATTACCAAATGTTGTAATTCCATATTTATTTTCCTTAATAACTAATACACTAATTATAGTAACAACTATAAAATATATTAATAATATTACCCATAATATTTTTTTAAATACATTTTTCATATTATATACCTCAATTATATAATATCATCTTTCATACAAAATAAAAAGTGGGAAATCCCACTTAATTTGCTTCAATTACTCCGTAGTCTCCATCTTTTCTTTTATAAACTACATTAATTTTATCAGTATCTACATTTTTAAATACAAAGAATGAATGACCTAATAATTCCATTTGAGTTATTGCTTCTTCTTCATCAATAGGTTTTAAAAACACTTCTTTTCTTCTTACTATTGTTTGTTCATCCTCTTCAAAATATTCTTCTATCTCAGCAGTAATTTCACCCCTAGGAGCTCTTTTACTTGTTAATTTAGATTTATATTTTTTTAATTGTCTTTCTAATTTATCAACAACTAAATCTATTGCAGCATACAAATCAGTATGTACTTCTTCTGCTCTAACATTATATTTTCCACTCCATATTGTTACTTCAACCTTTTGATCTTTTCCTTTAGCTGATATTAATACTTTTGCTTCAATAGTATCATTATCATCAAAATACTTTTCAACCCTCGAAATTTTATCAACTATGTAATCATTTATTGCCTCAGTAACATCAATCTTATTTCCACGAATATTATATTTCATCTCATCATCCTCCTACATCAAGTTTAACATATTTTATATATTAAAGGAATAATTAAACATTTTATTTACAAAAAATATGCAAAATAAAAATACACAAACTTCGTGTATTTATATAACTGCATGTTCAACTTCTTTAACATTAATTGCTTGACTACCCTTAGCAGTTTCAATTAAAGTAAAATCTACTATTTGGCCTTCTTTTAATGATTTATAACCCATTTGATCAATAGCTGAATAATGTACGAATACATCTTCATTAACAAGTCCTTCATATTCAATGAATCCGTATCCTTTATCATTGTTAAACCATTTAACACGACCTCTACTCATCACACACCATCCCTTCTTAATTAAATAATAATACTTCTATCTTTTGTGCACAAGTAAAAGAATACATCAAAAATCTACATATTTTTTATTATTGTTATTAAATGTATTTTATTAAATAAAATTTGATTCTATAACAATATTTTGATACTTTATGACAAATTATTATTATTTAATGACAAAACACAATAATATTATATTTATTATATTAACATTAATACGTGGTTAATATGAAAGAAGTATTATTAAATAATATAACTAATAAAATTAAAGATTATTATCACTATGATGATAAAAAAATATCAGAGATTAGATATGGTTTAGAAACAATCTACTTAAGTATAGTAAAACTACTTATAGTATTTATTGTTTCTATTTTTATACACACATTTAAAGAATTATGTATATTTTATATTTCATATGCGCTACTAAGATTATTTGCATTTGGTTTACATGCCAAAAACTCTCTTCAATGCTGGCTATTAACTATACCTACTTTTATATTAATTCCATATCTAATAAAGCAAAACATTATAAATAATTATTACATTGCTATACCATTTATACTTTTAATAATTATTTATGCTCCTTCTGATACCGAAAAAAGACCACTAATAAATATAAAAAAAAGAACAATATACAAAGTTCTTTCAATCTTAATATCAATAATATATTTTCTAATAATAATACTATCAAATAATCATCTAATAAAAGATTCATTATTATTTTCAATAATACTTGAAAGTTTATTGATACTTCCTATTAGTTATAAACTATTAGGTCTTAAATACGCTAATTACAAGAGATATAGAAGAAAGGAGGTAACAAAATGACTTTATTAGTTAAAGCTGCTGCTGCATTAGGTGCATTTATTGCTGCTACTGCTACAACAGGATGCATTCTAGCATTCTTTGATGAACCAGAAATGCCAGAATCATTATTATAATAATTAATTACTAGCGCCTGAAGAACATTAGTTCTTCTTTTTATTTACAATGATTTGGCTAATAAAATAATTATGATCTAATTTTTGTTCCAAACTAATTATATTACTTCTTATAAGTAAATTTTTAACTATATATAATCCTAATCCTCTATTTTTACCTTTTGAACTATAATTTTTATCATTTATTATACTAAAATCTATCTTGTTAGAAAAAGTATTATTTATTTCTATAATTATATTCTTATTGTCTTTATATATATCGATATTTATTATTCTCTCCTTAGTTTTATAAGCCGCTTCAACTGCATTATCTAATAAAATTCCAATCACCTTATATAATATTAAATATTCCTTATGTTCTATTTTCTTTAATGAACTCGAGATTTGTTTAGAAATATTAATGTTTATATTAAACCCTTTTTCATTTAAACCTGATAATTTATAATAAAATATCCCTTTTAGACCGCTTGGTAAATTATAAATATTTTTAATTCCTATTCCTTTTTTATCGTACTCATTAATTAAATCATTTAATGTTTCATTGAATTCTTTGCTATTCTTATCCTCAATACTTTTTAAAAATAATAGATTATTTAGCATTTCGTGTTTATTAATTCTTCCCTCATCTATTATTTTTTCATATTTACTCATAAAATTCAGCAATTGTTCAGATTTTTCCATTTCATTAACTGCTTTTATATTGTTATAAAGACTAATTGATATCAAGACAATTAAACAAATAATAACAACAAGATTTGTTAAATATATTTTGGTTGAAAAAGTAGTATAGTATCTAAAATCTAATGTCACTAAAATGATGATAACTATAGAAAACATTAATAATATTAGTTTATTATTCTTAAGTTTTTCGTTAATTTGAAAAACAATTTTCTGAATTTTTTTATTTAATGAAGTCAAATATACCAATCCTACATTAATAACAGAAAAAATTAATTTTAAAATAATATTATTATTAAATGTTTCCATATCAAATATACTTATTCTCGTAACTAATATTGATAATAAAATTTCATATAATAACATCAATAAATAGCATATTAATGTATTAACAATTGTTTTAGATAACATTTCTCTATATAAAAAGTAAGATGAAAAAATCAAAATTAATAACACAATAATAATTTTTAGTGTTGATTCATTATTATATGCATTATATACTATAATAAAACTTCCAATAAGCAAAAACAATAAATATTTATAATTAAACTTTGATTCTAAATTACTTATTTTTCCAAAAGATAAACTCATAATAACTATTGTTAATAATCCAGTTAATAACAAAACTAAATAATCAAATAAAGTCATAGCTTTCTAACTCCTTCTTATGAGTTCTAGAAACTAAAAAGTCACTTCTTCTATCTTTAAAAAATACTTTATACTTTGACCAATCTATTTTTTCTACATTTTTTAAATTAATTAAAACTCCTTTGGCAGAAGAAACAAAATGAGATGGTAAAAACTTTTTAATTTCATTTATTGAAATATTTTGAAAGTATTCTTTTCCGTCAGTTACTATTTTAGTTTGTCTTCCATCTCTTTGAATATAATCTATTTGATTTAAATTAATTGTATAGTCAACGTTCTTATAAGTATATCTATATACTCTTTCTTTATTTAACATCTTTAAACATAAATCTATATTTTCAGATAAATTAGTATCAATATCTTCACATTTACCAATAAAATCTAATATTTGTAGTCTTTGTCTATATATTTCATAACTCAAAGAAGTATGAGCAGTAATAATTATAATTGGACTAATCCAATTATTTTGAATATTTCTAATCTTTCTAGCAACATCAACTCCATCACCACTTGGAAGTTCAATATCTAGTAAGTATATGGTGTCTTGCTTATCATCTTTTACATACTTTAATAATCTATCATTACAATCATCAAACTCATGAATTTTAAAATCTATCTGATTATTCATCATTTTACTAATAATTATATTATTAATTTTCTTTCTATGTAATTTGTTATCATCTACTACAGCAAAATTAATCATGGTAATCGCTCCCTAACATACACACTAAATAATAGTAACATAATTATTTTTCATTTTCAATTTACTTGACACTAAAAAATAAGCAAAAAATGCTTATTTTAATTCACTTATATTTAAGGAATATACCTTTTCTGGATTAATTTGTTTACCCTTATTTATAACTTCAAAATGTAGTAACGATTTATTTTTTTTATCAAGTTCTGATCCACTAGAAGAGGCAATAATTTCACCTTGTGATGTTTTATATCCAACACTTACTAATACATCTTTAATATTACAATAAACACTCTGTAAATTATCATTATGTTTAATTGTTAAAACTTTGCCATATACTTCATTATCTTCAATACTTATTACTTCTCCATCTAATATTGATACGACATCAAAATCTTCATCACTTACATAATCTATTCCTTTATTTTTTATATAAGTATTTTTATACATAATTAATGATGATTCTTGTTTATCTTTTGTGGATTCATAATCATAATAATATTTTCCTATTTTAACTTTATCAGAAACATATGGTTTTATAATCAAATCAGAATTAGTTTTTACAACAGGTAATATGTCTTCTTCAAAAACATCGTCTAAAGTATATTTATAATTGTCTTCTTCATTTAAAAATGATTTAATTCCACTAACTACTAACATTACACTTAATACCATTACACATATTATACCGACATACACAGCAGGTATAAAAAACTTTGATAAATTTTTCATTATTCACTCTCCTAATAATATAGTGAACAATTTAATAAAATTTATACACTTAATTTTACACCTTTATAGTAATGCTTTAATATTTCATCATATTTATATCCCTCTTTTGCCATACCATTGGCTCCATATTGACTCATGCCAACACCATGACCATAACCTTTTGTTTCAATACTTACAATACCATTATTAATAATTATATTTATGTCTGTACTTCTTAAAGATAGTTTTTTTCTAAAAGAAGTTCCTTTAAATTTTTTATCATTTATTGTTACATACTTTGCTCTACCTGTTTTATCTCTTTCAATTTTAATATTACTTACCTTTTTACTACTAATATTTAATTTTTTTAAAAATTCTGCTTCATTAAACTTTATAGTTTTTTCCTTGTATGAATATTTTTTATCCCAAGAAGAATCAACACTTACTAAGTAATCTAATTTTTGACTAAATACATTTTCACAATTTTCTGTTTTTCCATTAGATATAGAAAAATAAAATGAAATAATTACTTTATCTTTATATGTTAAATATTCATTTTTAGTTTTTTCTACTGCACTTTTAATTTTATTGTAGTTCTTTTCATAACTTTTTCCCCATCTTTTTTTCATTTGATTTTGAGTTATATAGCATTGATCTTTAGTGGTAGTACTAAGTTTATAATTTTTATTAGTTTTAATTTTATATAAAGCAAATGTCCTAGCGGCAACTGCCATAGCTTTTAAGGCCTCTATATCAAAAGATGCAGGCATTTCACAAGCAACCACACCAACTACATAATCTTCTAAATCTAAATTAACTATTTTATCATTATATTTAATATTAACTTTTTGAACCATTTCATTTTTATTCTCTTCTATAATTGTATCTTTTTTTACTGTAAATTCTTCTTGTTGATAACTTGTTATTAAAAATATAAAACAAATAAAAAATACTATGATTTTCTTTTTCATAGTAATTTTATGTTTATAACTTGTTAATTATTCTCTAAACTTAATATTTTTTCAACTCTTCTTTTATGTCTTTCAAGAGTAGATGGTTTAGTATTAATAAAGTTGTCTAAAATTTCATCTAAATTTTCTGTGTATTCTGCTAAAGTCATAACATTAGCCATATTATGTTCTTTGACAAGCGCTGCTTCCCTTGGAGTATTTACTTTTCCTGCTATTATACCTTTCATTTTATTAGCAACAATGCTCATACCTATTCCAGTTCCACAAACCAGAATTCCATAATCTATTTCTTTATTTTGAATTCCTTTACATAATTTAATTGCATAATCTACATAATCTACATTATCTTCTATATCGCAACCATAGTTTACGTATTCAATATTTTTATTTTTTAAATAATTTATAATTTTCTTTTTTAGTTCTATACCATGATGATCGTTTGCTATTCCTATTCTCATATTAACCTTCTTTCCTATTTAATTCTCGTAACAATAGTACCAGCTAACTTATCATGAAGTCCAACTCCATCATCTCTATATATTATCATAATAGCTGAAACTAATACTAATCCTATATCTACTAAATCTAATATCATATTATAAGAATTAAACATATTTTTACTCATACTAAATATACATATTACAATTAACAATTTAATAAATAAACTATTAATAATTGCACTTCTAATTAGTATTTGCTTTAATTTTAGTTCACCATTAGTGGAACTTACCTGTATTCTAAATAATAGTTTACCAACAGTTTTTCCACCTGTATAATATTGAAATAATACAAAATACAAAAACATGACAACTAAACTAATTAAACTACTATATCTTCCATAATATGAAACATCATATGCCATATCAAGAGCTTTATCATCATTTAATATATCTGTATTTCCATTAATAGCAACTTCTTTTACATAATCATAATAATTGTCATATGATTCATTATATTTATCCAAAGTAGGATTTAATACCTTTAAACTAGAAAAAGCTCCTACTATAAAAGATACAATTATTAAATCTATTATTAATGCCATAAATCTTCTAAATGTTAATTTTTTATTCATTTCTTTTCTTCCTTTGGCTTCTTATATAAGAAAGACAACAATCCAGTTTTCTTTCTTAATAATCCTGTATTATTATATGCATTATTTATATTCCATATAATAGAATTACATAAATCAAATAATCCTCCTTCTTCAACAGAATAACTAGATTTAGTAATTGAGCTATCATCTATTATTAATGGAGATCTTCCTGAAAAATTAATCTTACACAATTCTTGTTTTGAATTGTATAATTCTTTTTCCACTCCATAAAAAGACGTAATAAATAATCCATAATTCTTTTCACTAACTAATTTATCAAGAGCACCTATAACTGCATCTATTTTCTTTAGTCTAGAAGACATTTCATCAACTGTTTTACATGAATCAATTTCATAATTTATAATATATAATTCTTTATCATAAGAATTAATTATCTCAATTAATTTATTTGAATCATAAATACTATCATCATCAGTAGGATAATATTTTAAAGCATCATCTACATTATTTCTAAGTCCTGTCAAATAATAATTAATATAAGCACAATTGTCTTTTTTATCCATGACTAAACATTTAGCATTAATTTTATTAAGTGATGCTAATGTATATGAAGATGCTACTGCATAATTATACATAAACGGCACTTTTTCATCACTTCTAATTGGAAATAAAGAATAAAATTTAACTGTTTCCAAATTAAGAGGTCTATATTTCTGAACTCTTAATTCTTTCATAAACATAGTAAAGTCAACATTATTATAATTAAACACTAATATTTGATCATTATCTTGAAATTTATAATCTGAGTTAACAGAGAAAGTTCTTGCCTTACAAGGAACAGTTTTTGTTTGAATAAAAACACCAACTTTTCTACTCAAATCTTTCCATTTTTCACCATATTCAGTTATAAAACACTTAATTAAATCCCTAGCAGGCAATACCTGAGTCATATTTTCCTCGCCTGTAACAACTCCAATTTTAATATTATCTCCAAGTTCATAATTTAAGGCTTGAAATGATTTATCAATATTTTTATAATCTCCCATTGATTTTTGACACATAACAATATGAAGATAAATTAAAGCACTAGTTTGACTTCTAATAACTTTCAAATACCTAACTAAATGTTCAAGTGTTACTTCACTATCCCAATAACAAAATATATGTAGTCTAGACTTATATTTATTAACTTCATTAGTTATATATCTTAATAACTGATTAGTTTGATACTCATTACTATTAATATGATTTTCAACTAAATTATAAGTCAATGCATCTTTAACTCCCATACTAAAATATCTATAAGCGCTTTTATAGTCAAAAAAGTTATTTGGTATAGAAGTAAAAACTTTTTCTTTTGTTAATCTATCCATATCAGGCATTAAACTAGAAGAATATATGTTATATGATCCGGCTTTTTCAATACCAAATCCATTTATAAGTAATAAAATATTCTTTTTCATATAATCACCCTATATTTATTATACCATTGATTTTCTCTTTTTAATATGTTTATATATTTCCATTATTGTCAATATAGGTAAAGCTATTAAAAATAATACTAATAAATGAACATAAGGTATTTTATATGTCTGTAAAAATCTAGCCAATATTGGTACTTCCATAACAATAATTTGCAATAAAATTGAACCAATAATAGTTAATAATACAAAAGGATTCTTTTTAAAACTATTTTCAAAAATACTCTTACTTTCACTTCTACAATTAATAACATGCATATTTTGAATAAATACCATTAATGCTAAAACATATCCTCTAGCATGGGATACTTCTACACCAATCTTCATAAGAATATACCATACAACAAATACAACAAATCCTATAAATAAACCAGATAACATTATTTGTTTTACAAGTTCACGTTCGAATAAACTTTCGTTAGTTGGTCTTGGCTTTTGTTTCATTATAGTATCGGTTTCTCTTTCAAAAGAAAGTGCCATATCTTGAAGACCATCAGTTACCAAATTTAACCATAATAATTGAATAGCTACCAATGGAATTGGTAAATCAAATATTATTGCAAGAACAAAGAAAAGCACTTCTGCAAAGCCACAAGAAAGAAGCATAATAGATATTTTTCTAATATTTGAATATGCATTTCTTCCTTCTTCAATACCTGCTACTATTGAAGCAAAATTATCATCAATAACTATCATCTTAGCAGTTTGTTTTGCAACATCAGTTCCGCTTCCCATTGCAACGCCTATATTCGCAGCTTTAATTGCTGGAGCGTCATTAACCCCATCTCCAGTAACAGCTACAAATTCACCCTGTCTTTGTAAAGATTCTACTATTTTTAATTTTTGTAATGGAGTAACACGAGCAAAAACTTTCTTATCACTAATAAACTTGTCAAAAGCTTTTTCATCATCAATATAAAAATCTAAATCATTACCTGTAGTTACTTCACTCTTATCTTTTATCATATTTAAATCTCTTGCAATAGCATAAGCAGTCAAAGCATGGTCTCCAGTAATCATTAACACCTTAATACCAGCACTCTTACATTGCCTAATAGCACTTACAGCTTCTTTTCTAACAGGATCAATAAACCCAACTAATCCTACAAAATTTAAATTTTCTATATCTTTTTCACTATATTTTTCTTTTAATTCAACTTCGCCATCACAAAGAGCAATAACTCTAAGACCAGAAGCAGCCATTTCTTCATTTTGTTTAAGAACTTCTTCTTTATTTAATTTAACTTTCTTTCCATTATTATATGAATGACTACAAAAATCTAATATTACTTCTAAAGATCCTTTAGCTGTACAATATACTTTATCATCTTTTTTATAAAAAATTGCACTAAATTTTTTTTCTGATTCATATGGTACTTCAAGTAATTTTTTATATTCTATTTCGTTAGTACCAAGTTTTCTAGAAAGAGCTAGAAATGCAACATCAATAGAATCTCCAAAACTTTCCCATTTATTTTTATTCTTTTCCAACATTGCTTCATTATTCATAAATCCTAACGCAGATATATATTTAGCATTTTCAATATTTGAATCATTAAAAGGAATTACATTTCCATTATCATTATATCCATTTCCTTCAACATCAAATTCTTCACCACTAGCAAGCATTATCTTTTTAGCAGTTTGTTCATTAACAGTTAGTGTACCTGTTTTATCACTTGCTATTACAGTACAACTACCTAAACTCTCGACAGAATTAAGTTTTTTAACAATAACATTTCTTTTGCTCATTTTATTTGAACCAATTGTTAAAGCCATAGTAAGAGCAAGAGGAAGTCCTTCTGGCATTGCAGATACTGATAATGCTACTACTGATAAAAATATACTAGCAGCATCATAACCTTTATTATATAAAACAAAGCCAATAATTATTGCAATAACTATAATTATATATGTAATCTGTTTAGAAAACTTTTCCATTCTAATTGTTAATGGAGAAGCACTCTCTTCAGTAGTAGTCACCTTTTCAGCAATCTTACCAACTTCAGTATTAATACCAGTTGAAACAACAACTGCAAGAGCACGTCCAGTTAACACAGATGTACCTGCATATAACATACATTTCTTAGATACATCATTACTATTAACTTTTTCAAAAGATTTTACCACTCCTATACTTTCTCCAGTTAATATAGATTCATTAACAGTAAGATTATTAGATGTTAATATTCTTGCATCTGCAGAAACAACCGTTCCTGGTTCTATTACAATTATGTCACCAGGAACTACTAAAGATGAATCTATTTCAGAATGTCTATTTTCCCTAATAACTTTAACCTTAGTTTTAATTAAATTTTTAAGTGCTTCAGAATTTTGTTCTGCTCTATATTCTTGTACCGTAGAAACAATAGCATCCACAATAATAATAAATAAAATAGCAAAACCATCTATAATCTCTCCAATTACAAAAGATAGTAAAGCAGCAACTAATAAAACATATATAATTGGATCATTTAAAGAAGATAAAAATATTTGAGTTTTAGTTTTCTTCTTTTCCTTAGGGAGCTCATTTAAACCATATTCCTTAAGTCTTCTTTTAGCTTCATTTTTATTTAAACCACTAAGTGAACTTTTAAATTCCTTTAACACCTTATTCTTTTCAACGTTACTATAATCTTTTTCCATACTTTCCACCTATTATCCTTTATATATTATAAATTAATAATGAGTTATTTTCAATATAACTTTAAGTTTATTTTTTTAAATGATATACTATTTATGGTGAATACTATGCTAGAAAAAGCAAAAGAAATTTACAACTTAAATAAAGATATAAAATATGGATGGTTTGATAAAAATGGAGTTTCTCATGAACATATAAGTGAAGGACTAGCAAAATATTTTAGTTTTCAGTCATGTGAAGAATTAGAAAAAACAAGAATAGGAATATGCTGGGAAACTGTAGAGTTAGACAGAAAATATCTAGAAGATAATAATATTCCATGCAAGTCATACTTTTTTGTTATACCTAGTGCTAATTTCTATTGCCACAGCGTATTAGTTTTTCAAGATAATAATAAATACTATTGGATTGAAAATAGTTTTAAAGAACTAAGAGGAATTAGAGAATATGACTCATTGCAATCTCTTTTTAATGATGTATTAAATAACTTTAAATTAATTGCAAATAATAAAGAATTACATCTAAAAAATATCAAAATATATGAATATAACAAACCAACACCACACATAGGATGTGTACAATTTTATTTTCATTGCTTTAGAGGAAAAAATATAACAAAAAAATATATACAAAAATATCTTGAAATAATTGAAGATAAAAATAATTAATGCTATAATAATTAATATAATAGATAATAGGGTGTGGTTATGTGAAATTATACTTAGCAGATAATGAAAAACTAAACATATTTGAACTTCCAACTAAAATTAGTGAAAGTTTTCTTTTTTCATATACTCCAGACTCAACAAATATTGAAGTTTTTTTAAATATTTATTCTAAAGACAACAAATGGTTTATAAAAAGTAATGATGAAATATTAATAAATGATTCACTAGAAGATATTCAATTAGATTTATATAAAAACTATAGAGTTAAAATAAGAGACAAAGAAGAAGAAATATATTTATATACATATGATAATTATTTAGATGATTATAAAGATATAATATTAGACAGTTTAAATACAGTCACAATTGGAAGCAAAGTTACAGATAGTATAAGTTATACAACAAACACAATATTACCAAATCAAGTTAAAATAACTTATGAAGACAATAATTATTATATTGAAAATGATAAAAATGCAAAAACCAACTTATATATAAACAAAAAAAATATCAAAGAAAAACTTAAACTTAATATTGGAGATGTAATATTTATTGATGGCTTAAAAATAGTATGGATGAATAACTTTTTAAGAATATTTATTAATAGTGTACAATTAGTACAATTCCATCAAGACTTAACTATTAGAGATAAAGATATTGTAAATAATTCAAGTTATTTAAACTATAGTATAAAAGAAAACGATGAAAGCTTATATAAAGAAGAAGATTTCTTTTTTAGAAAGCCTAGATTTACTATGGGATATGAAAAAGAAGAATTAGTAATAGACCCTCCTACTCAAAAAGAAAGTAAAGATGATGTACCTTTCATTTTTACCCTTGGTACTGGAATGACAATGATAGTTACATCTATAGTAACTTCATATAGAGCAATAATAGATTATAATAATGGGAAAGCTGATAAATCTAATCTTATAATTGCACTAATTACATCTATAGTAATGATAGGATGTAGTTTCCTATTACCAAAACTTATGAAAGTTTATAATAAAAAAAGACTAGACTATAGAGATAAAAAAAGAGAAGAAAAATATACAGAATATTTAAATAAAAAACAAGCAGAAATAAACAAAATAATTAGTAAAGAAAGTCAAAGTTTATTTGATAATAATCCTTCAGGAAAAGAATGTTATGATAATATAATTGGAGTTAAAAATAGAATATATGAAAGAGAAATAAAAGATTCAGACTTTTTAACTATCAGAGTTGGTCTAGGTAATATACCATCCTCATTAGATGTTAAAGCTCCAGAAGAAAAATTTACAATAGATGAAGACTTACTATTAGAAAAATCATTCAAATTACAAGACTCATCAAAGAATCTAATAAATGTACCAATTACAATGTCATTGTGCAACAATTTTATTTCATCAATCATATGTAATTTTGATAAAGATGAAGAATATATAAATGGAATTATTTCTCAAATACTTTGTTTACATAATCCAAAAGATTTAAAAATAGTTTTCTTAACAAATGAAAAAAATGCACAAAAATGGGATTATATTAAATTAATTCCACATATTTACTCAGATGATAAAACAAATAGATATTTTGCTACTAATGAAGACGAAGCAAAAACAGTACTAAAAAATATAGATGAAATCTATAATAATAGGAAAGATGAAATAAAAAATGCAAGTAATGAATTAAATGAAGAAATTGAAACTATAGATTATTATAAAAGTTTCTCTCCTTATTACTTAATAATAACTGATAATTATAAAAAATATAAAGATTTAGATTTTTTAAACAAACTAGTTAGTTTTAGTAAAAATATAGGATTTTCACTATTAATACTTGATAAATCACTTAAAAATGTTCCAAATGAATGTAATAAATACATATATGTTACAGATAAAGATAGTTGTGTATTTGAAAAAGAATATGAAAAAAGTAAACAAACTAACTTTACTACAGAAACATTTTTAGATATTGATATGTTCAAAGTTGCAAAAGAACTATCAAATATTCCAATTCAAACAATAGATGAAATATATAATCTTCCAACATCACTTTCATTTTTAGAAATGTATAATGTTGGAAATATAGAACAACTAAATATACTAAACAAATGGTCAAATAGTAATCCTATAACATCATTAAGTTGTCCAATAGGAGTCACACAATCAGGAGAACTATTCAAACTTGATTTACATGAAAAAGCACATGGCCCTCATGGACTTATTGCTGGTTCAACTGGTTCTGGTAAATCTGAATTTATAATTACATATATATTATCAATGGCAATCAATTATCATCCAGACGAAGTTCAATTTGTACTTATAGATTATAAAGGTGGAGGTTTAGCAGGTGCTTTTGATAACAAAGAAACAGGAATTAGAATACCACATTTAAGTGGAACAATAACTAACCTAGATATTAGTGAAATGAATAGAACACTTGTATCTATTAACAGTGAACTTAAAAGAAGACAAGAAAAATTTAATCAAGCAAGAGATAAACTAGGTGAAAGTACAATAGATATATATAAATATCAAAAATACTATAGAGATGGATTACTTGATGAACCAATTTCACATTTGTTTATTATTTCAGATGAGTTTGCTGAATTAAAAGATCAACAGCCAGAATTTATGGATGAACTAATTAGTACAGCTCGTATAGGTCGTTCACTTGGAGTACACTTAATCCTAGCAACGCAAAAACCAAGTGGTGTAGTAAATGATCAAATATGGTCTAACTCAAGATTTAAAGTATGTTTAAAAGTACAAACAAAACAAGATAGTATGGAAATGCTAAAAAGACCAGAAGCTGCTTCAATTAAAGAAACTGGAAGATTCTATTTACAAGTTGGTTATGATGAATTATTTGAATTAGGTCAATCTGCTTGGACAGGAGCACAATACTATCCAACAGAAAAAGTAGTCAAAAGAATAGATGATTCAATTACTTTTATAGACCACGTAGGTAATCCAATTAAATCAGCAAACAATTTAAGTCAAAAAGAAGTAAAAGAAAGCAAAGGAGATCAAATAACTAACATAGTTAAATACTTATACAAGCTTTCAATAGATAATAACCTTAGAAGAAATAAACTGTGGTTAGATAGCATTCCAGCTGAAATATACTTACCTAACTTAATAAAAAAGTATTCTTTTAAATCAAAGCCATATATAATGGATGCTATCATAGGAGAATTAGATGATCCAACTGCACAAAAACAAAAATTGTATCATGTTGATTTAACTAATACAGGAAATTTACTCGTATATGGAATTCCTGGATCAGGAAAAGAAAACTTACTTACAACAATGATTACATCATTATGTTTAAATCATACTCCAGAAGAATTAAATATTTATATATTAGATTTTGGAGCTGAAACACTTTCTAAGTTTAAAGACTTTCCTCAAGTAGGAGATGTAGTATTCATAGATGATGAAGAAAGAATAAGTAGTTTATATACATATTTAACAAAAGAAATTAATAGAAGAAAAACACTATTTACTGATTATTCTGGTTCTTATATAAACTATATAAAAAATAGTGGCAAATCACTTCCAAATATAGTTTGTTTCATACATCAATTTGAAAATATGAATGAAAATTTAAATCCTCTAGCTGAAAAGTTTATAAACTTATTTAAAGAAGGAACAAAATTTGGAATAAACTTTGTAATAACAAATTCACTTATCACTGGAATAAGACTTAAAACAATACAATTATTCCCTAATAAATTAGCACTTAAATTAAATGATAATTCAGATTATAGATATGTAGTTGACGCACCAAGAGATTTAATACCAGCCAATCATTTTGGAAGAGGTATCGCAAAACTAGAAAAACCATTAGAATTTCAAACAGCTTATATCTCAAAACCAGATGACATAAATATAACTATTCAGACAATGGTTAATGATTATAAAAAATTAAAGCTTAAAAAAGCACCAAGAATTCCTAGTATGCCAGACTTCTTACTTGTAGATCAATTTATAAATGAAAAATATGATTTAACCAATATACCAATAGGTATTTCTAAAAACAAATTATCTATTTGCACATATGATTTTTCAGTTAATTA
Organism: uncultured Erysipelotrichaceae bacterium; assembly: GCA_902764145.1. Taxonomy (GTDB): domain Bacteria; phylum Bacillota_I; class Bacilli_A; order RF39; family UBA660; genus CAG-1000. The sequence continues at coordinate 22,585 of CACWUS010000001.1, forward strand.
TACTCCAATACTTACAAATGACTTAAAAGCAAATATGCATTTCATATATGCACTAATTGAATTATTAAAACAAATACCAAATACAAAAATAAGAATAATAGATGTACTAAAATTATATGAAAATTATCAAGGAATAAAAGTATATAACGAAGACTTTGATACAATAATTAAACAAATCAGAATAGAAGCACTCGATGATTTAAAAAATGATTACAACAATTTATTCATAATAATTGGATTAGGAGCATTTAAAAATAATGTTCCTGATAAAACACAAAGAACATTCAATTTTGTATTTGAAGACATTAAAAAATATACAAAAAATAGATTTATTATTTATGATGATTACAATTCTTATAAGAGTTTAGAAGTAGAACCTTGGTTTGTTAAAAATATAGACAAATCTACAGGTATATGGTTAGGTGAAAATGCTACTAATCAATTATCAATAAAAATGCCTAACTTATCTCTAGAAGAAAGAAAAATGGTATTTAGTCAAATCGGTTACATAGTAAAAAATAGCTCACATACAATAATTAGATATGTAGTAGATAAGGAGTTCGATGATGAAAAATAAAGTATTAACAGAAATATATGTACCACAACTAGATGAAGAATATGACATATATTTACCATTAAATAAAAACATTGCTAATATTATTGAACTTATTTGTAAAAGCATATCAGAAATAAAACGTATAGAAAAAATCGATTTTGATAATTATTCATTATATAATAGAGAAACTGGTACAAAATACGCACCAAACAGAATAATAAAAGAAACTGATATAAGAAATGGATTTAGATTAATAATGATGTAAAAAAGACCTAGAAAGGTCTTTTTTTATATACAAAAAAAGAATGATAAATCATTCTTAATTTACATAAAAATCCTTAGCAGTTATTTCAGTAGATTCAATTTTAGAAACATCACTACATATATTATCAATAGCATTATTAAAATTATTACTACTATCTTCTATACCATTAATGATATTAATACAATCGCCTGCTATATCCTCTACTAAATTTGGAATATTTTTTAAATAACCACCACTATTTAAACTAGGTATATCAAATGAATTAACTATATTTTTGGCTTTTCTAACATTAGTAACTGCATTATTAACATTCTTAATAACATTATCTTTTACTTTAGAGGAAACATATAATACATTTGTCATAAACTACTTTTCAGCAGCTGATACAGATTCTATTTCAGAACCAATAGCATATAAAGTATCAACTAATTTAGTTAAAGAATTACCAAAATTAGTATACTTAACCTTATCTACAGTTGCTTTTTCTTTATATAAACTTGCTGCCTCTCCTTCCCATCCACTAGTATTTATCACATTATCAAAGAAAGTTTCAACATTGTCATTAACAGCTTCAACACAAGTACTAAAATTACTAACTAATTCATTATACTTATTAGTATCAACTTTTAATTTACTCACTGCCTTTTTCCCTTTCCTTTCTAATTAAATAATCATAGTAACCAATGGATCCATCAATACTAGATATTTTGTTATTAATTTCAGGAATTATAGTATTTTGTATCTTACTAATAATACCATTAATCTTAGTTTTTTGCTTACTAATGTTATTCTTATCAATACCAGAGCCATCAATAGTAAAACTACTACTAACACCAGTATTTGCTAACTCTAAATCATCACATGGTTTACTAAGACAAGGAATAAGTGAATTATTTAAAGAAGTCTTTAAATTAACATATCTTGCCCTTTCACCATTTAATGATTCTATTTGCCTATAATAATATAATTCATTTTCTGTCATTATATTCACCTATTAATTCATTTTATTAATATTAACTAAATCACCTTGATCAGCTGGTGCAGCTTCAACAGCAGAAACACCAATAGCTGCTTGTTGAGATTCATATGCAGCTTTAACTTCCATCAATTTTTCTTTGAATTCATCAAAGTGTCTTACAATTGAATTTATTTGTGCAGCTGTTTCATCAATATAGCCATCTATAGTAGCTATTTGTTGTGCACCATAAACTCCATCACTATATTGAATTTCATAAGTTTTAATTCTATTTAAATAATCTTCTACAGTAGTCATATAGCTTTCAATAGCAGCTTGCATGTTTGGTATTTCATCATACTTAATTGCCATTGTATCCATACAACATCACTCCTTTCTAATATATTAATTATTATCCTATTAAGTTTTGTTGGAAAGTTTCCCATTGCTCTATTATGCTTTGAGCTTCCTTGCTAACTGCTTGTCTATAATTTTCAATTTTATCTTTTACATCTTGTGCATGAGTATGAAATTTTTCTAAATAATTTTGGCAGTCAACACCACTCCATCCAGCTTGTAGTGCAGAATCAACTGATGCGTAATTCATAATAGCATCTTCAGCCTCTTGAATTACTTGATTAAAATTATCTAATGCTGTTTGAACAGCGCTTTTTGTAATACCAGAAGACCAATCTGCTCCTCCGCCTGCACCAAATCTTTGAATATTTAATTTAATAGTTGACATTTACAAGTTCACCTCCCTCTTCTTTTGATATTTCACTTATTGATATACTTGATTGTTCTTGTTTGAATGATTCTAATAACTTTTTAAAATCATCTATATATGTTTGTAAATTACTTAAAAACATATCATACTGATCCTCAAATATAGTATATTTGTTTTTTATAGAATCACCTATTTCTCCTTCAACACTAGATGATATCTTAGAAATCATACTACTAGCATCATTCAAATTCTTAGATATCAAATCATAACTAGCTTGAATGTTTGAAATAGATGCGAGCAAGTCACTTTCTCTAATTGTAATATTGTCCATACAATCACCTATATCCTTACTTTAAGTGTAATCTAATTTTTTTTATATTACAATATTTTTTATATTTACTTTACACATAAAATAAAAACCATATAAATATGGTTTATTCACTTTCACCTAAGGTAATTTTTAATGTTTTATGTTCGGTTCCTCTAATAATTTCTATATCAACAGTATCACCTGAATTATATTTAGATAAATAGTATTTTAGTCTAGCTGAATTGCTAACACTATATTCACCTATTTTTACTATTACATCTCCCTTTACAATTCCAGCTTTACTAGCAGGTCCATTACTTGAAACAGAAAATACTACAACACCTGATATTATAGAGGAATCTATTTTAATACCTTCTCTTCTTAACATATATGAAGATGTTGCTATATCACCCATACTAATACCTAATAGTGGTCTATTTACTTTTTTACCACTAACTATTTGTTTAGCATAATTCATTGCTTCTTCAATTGGAATAGCAAATCCAATACCTTCTATTTCAGATTGAACAATCTTCATTGAATTTATACCTATAACTTCTCCACTAACATTACATAATGGCCCTCCACTATTTCCTGGATTTATAGCTGCATCAGTCTGCATAACATTCATAACCCAATCATTAGTTGTAGAATTGACAGATACCTCTACCATTCTATCTTTTCCACTTAATATTCCTCTTGTTACTGTACCTGCATAATCAGAACTCATTGGAGATCCAATTGTAAATACAGTGTCTCCTACTTTAGTATTCTCATTACTTCCAATTTTGGCCACACTCTTAATATACTTTTTGTCTATTTTTAATATTGCTATATCTGCATACTCATCACTACCAATAACACTACAATCTATGGTTTCACCACTCATTAGCATTACTTTAACTTCACTAGCTTTATCAATAACATGATGATTAGTCATAATAAATCCATTTTCATCATAAATAAATCCAGATCCAATACCAGCTAATCTAGACTTTTGGTAGTTTTCAACAACCACAACAGAATCATATATATTATCTATTCCATCAGATATACCATTATCATTTACTGTTACGTCTTTTTGGACTTTAGTAATAATGTTTTTACTTTCAATATCATAATTAGAAATATAATAATACATACAATATGCACCTACACATATTCCAATTAATATTGTTAAAAAATATATTAATACTTTTTTCATAAGCCTCCTATGACAAGTAAGATATTTGTTTATAGTTATCTGGGAATCCCATTCTATATAATACTTTTTGAACATCAATAGATTTTAATTTAGATGATAACCAATCAATTTCATAATCTATTTCATTCATCATCATTTTAAAATCACTATAAGTTAACATATGCTTTAATATTATGATTAATGCAAAAATATCATGCTTTCCATAAATATATTCATCATCAACTTTAGGAATATCTAATTCAGCATGGAATTTAGTATCACTAATAGCTTTTTGCGTTTCATGGTTATATAAAATATCTTCATGAGCACATAAATTCCTATAATTAGACAAAATAGCCAAATAATCTCCAAGTGACTCTGAATCAATATTAGTGTAATAAGAAGCAATTTCTTCCTTATCTTCTTGTTTTAATATAGTAAATAATTCTCCCATTAATCCAAAACTTAATACTTTAACACCTACCCAAAGAGGTATATATCCATAATTATTAATATAATGACTTGTAGCTGCATGTTGATATCCATTTATTCTAATTTGCCTTTTAAGTTTTCTAATTAAATCATTTATTTGTCTACTTTTTTCCTTATTTCTATCAAAATTATCCACATTTAAATAATCTTTTTCTTTATAACCATACTTTTTACTTAAAACATAACTAAATATAGACTTATAGTTATTTTCAACAATAAGTAAGTTTTTAAAAATAATATTTCTAAAATATCTATCAAATTTAAAAAGTGAATGTAATTCTTCGAAAGTTGAACCATCAATAAATCTTTTAGAACCAGTCACTAAAAAAGGAGATCTATAGCCATTTAAAAAGAAATAGTTTTCTCTTAACAATACTTCTTTTGCACTATCATAATCTTCAATTGTAAGACCTTTGCTTTTTAAAATGTCCAATTGTTCTTCAATTGTTTTAAAAACCTTTGCTGCCATTAGACCCACTCTCCTATGTTAAGATTATATCATTTTTATATTAATTTTAAAACACATTTTTTGTAATTTAACACATTAAAAAAAGTTCAAAATTGAACTTTTTATACTCTGACTAATTCCTTAGACTTTCTATGTTTTAAATAATCTTTTTTAGTTATTTCAACCATATATTCATCATAATACTCACCATTATAATAATATGCTTCTCTAAACTTTCCAGCAACTTTATACCCAGCCTTTTTAGCTGCTTTCAAAGAAGCTTCATTAAAAGCATATATTCCTGAAAATAAAGTATTAGCATTCAATATTTCAAAAGCAAACTTAGTTACAAGTTCTAATGCTTCAGTTCCATAGCCTTTTCCTCTATCCTCTTTTTCTCCAATAAAGCCACCAACATGATATCTTTTAGAAACTTGATCCTTTAATTCAAGACCATAACTTCCTATCATAGTATCAGAATTTTTGTCAATAATACTAAAATTAAAGTTATCACTTTTAGATTCTCTTTCAATCCATTCCTTTTCAGCTAATTCACTAAAAAGAAGTTTCATACTACCAAGACCTCTTGATAAAGTTTCATCATTAAGCCATTTTGTATAAATCTTATAATCTTCTATATTCATTGGTGATAAATATATTCTTTTTCCTTCATACTTTTTATAATACATAATTCCTCCTATATTTTAACAACTTTTGTATCTATACTATCTCTAAATACATAATATCTTTGATATAAAAATTCGGTAACTAAATTTAATAACATATTTATTCCTGTAACTAAATAATCATTCCATCCTATACTAGTTAAATAATCACCAAGCAGTGTACTAAGAGGTGTAAAAATTAAATAGTAAATAAATACTTTAAACATAGCCTTTGGTACATTATTACTAGATTGAAAAGTAAATTTTCTATTTAAAGTAAAATTCCATAAAACCGATAAAACCAATGCTATTAAATACCTTGGCCAATAATCTAAATTAGTATTTTCTGTTAATAGTGCAAAACTTCCCATTTCTATCAATCCTGCACTAATAGAAAAAAATACAAATTTTAATACCCTAACAAATTCTTTCATATTGTTTCACCAATACAAGTATACATTATTTTCAAAGCAAAAAAAAGTCTAATTTATTAGACTTCATAAATGTATTTCCTTTTCTTTTTTTCTGCTACAACTAAAATTAATTAGAACATCTTTATCAACATATCCAACATTTTTATATGCTTTGTTTGACGGTAAATAATTATAATCTGTATATAAAGAAACATGATAACCACTAGACAATGCTTTATTAGTTAATTGATATATTATATTTGAAGCATAACCCTTTCCCCTTGCTTCAGGAATAGTATATACACCCGACATTTTAGCATTTCCATCTATAACACTATAATTTGCTTGACAAACTATTTCACCATTATCATTTTTCCAAACATAATATGACCCTCCAGCAAGTCTTTTCTCAAAATGCTCTTTTGCTTCACTCATAGATAATTCTCTTACATCAGTTATTTCTCTAGATTCACAATATATAAAATTAACTAAAATATCTTCATCATCTTTAGTTGCTAAAGTCATATATCCATCAACTTTTTTAGGAGAAATTGTTTTATCACAAACTAAATATCCCATTTCAAAATAATAGTCACTAAGTCCCTCAAAATTATCAGCTACTAACAATTCATATAATTCTCTTTTACAAGTAAATCTTGTATCTCGATCTAATCTATATAAATTAATTGCTTCTTCTAATTCATTTAATAATGATTTGTCAAAATTATCTCTTGTCCATATCCAAGTTGGATATATAGTATTACCACGACATAATACATAATTTTCTTCATCACTATATAATTCCAATGTATCACTATCTAAATTTTGTAAAATTAATAAAAACTTATATTTATCATTTTGAAATTCATGACTTTTAAATATTTTATTATCTGGTTTTATAGCCTTAATCATGATATCACTTCCTTTAATAATTATATCATACTTTAGTAATTTACTTTTTATTAAACAAAAAAATCCGAATAATCGGATTTTATCTTTAGTACATAGAAATATATATTAACGCTTACTAAATTGTGGTGCTCTACGTGCTTTCTTAAGTCCATATTTCTTTCTTTCCTTAATTCTAGCATCACGAGTAACCATTCCTGCTTCTTTTAATGCTGGTCTATTTTCTCCATTTGCAAGCATTAAAGCTCTTGTAATACCTAATCTAATAGCACCAGTTTGTCCTGAAAAACCTCCACCTTTAACAACAACAGTTACATCGAATTTATCTTTAGAATCAACTAATTCTAAAGGTTGAACTAAATCCATAACTAATGTTTCATAAGGCATGTAATCTTTAACATCTTTTCCATTTACAGTAATATTTCCTTTTCCAGGAGTTAGTGTTACTTTAGCAACACTTCTTTTTCTTCTACCTATTGCTGTATATTTAGTTTTTTCTGCCATATTACTTTACCTCTAATCTTTCTGGTTTTTGAGCTTCATGTTTATGTTCACTTCCTGCATAAACAAATAATTGTCTATAGATTTGTCTACCAAGTCTATTCTTAGGAAGCATTCCTTTTACAGCTCTTTCTACCATTTCTACTGGATATTTTTCTCTCATAGTTCTTGCAGTTCTTTCTCTTAATCCACCTGGATATCCACTATGATTATAATAAATCTTTTTATCTAGTTTGTCCCCAGTTAAATTAACTTTTTCAGCATTAATAATAATTACGTTGTCACCACAAGCAACATGTGGAGTATAAGTTGGTTTATGTTTTCCTCTTAATACATAGGCAGCTCTTTCAGCAACTTTACCTAAGTTCTTACCTTCTGCATCAATAACATACCACTTATGTTCAACGTCTTCTTTCTTTAACATAAATGTTTTCATTATTTTCCCTTCCTAATTTCAATGCCATCGTATTTGCAACTACGATATTTCTTTCCCACAGAAACTGCATTTCCATTAAAATGTACCGGGAATATTATATAAAAAGTATATTAAATTGTCAAACAATTTTTAACAATTTTATTTTTTTTGACACAAAACGACTACCTTTCATATTGACTTTAATTAATTAAAATTATAAAATTACTATATAATAAGGAGGTTGCTAGTGAAGAACAAAGGTTTAATATTTTTCATTACATTCTTATTTCTATTATCCACTTCAGCAAGTATAGTTGGCTATTTAGAAAGTAAAAAAGAAAACAATGAAAAACCACCAGTAGAAAACAAAGATACAATTACATATGAATACTATTTAGAAGATGTTCTTCAAACAAGTATACCAACTAATAATGATAATGAAGAGCAAACATATATATTTAATAGATATCAATGCGATAATGATGTAACTGGAAGATTTGATAATGATGATTGGAAATTTATCCCAAGCGAAGAAAAAAATGCAACTTGTAAAATTTACTTTGTTAAATCATTCTATGATATTACAATTACAGCAGCTAATGGAACTGTTAGCGAAAATAATCCAACTACAATAGAAAGAGAAAATGATGGAAAATTTATAGTTATACCAAATGAAGGATATGAATTTAAAGAAGTTAACTGTTCAAATGATAAAAAAGCAACATTTGATACAAATAAAAATATATTAAGTATAAATGTTATTATGGAAGATATTGCCTGCAAAGTAAATTTTGAAATAAAATCACTCAGAGCAGACATAATAGTTAAAAATGGAGATGGCACAACAACAGAAACAGTTAATTATGGAGAAAGTATTACTGCAATAGTACAACCAAAAGATGGTTACGAAAACCCAAAAATAACTTGTACAAACAATCAAGAAGCAACATTTGATAATAATAAAATTACAATTGAAAAACTTACTGACAATACTAAATGTAATGTCGAATTTGTTAAGGTTAAACCTGTTACATTTGACTTATCATTTGATGAATTAGATGAAGATACAAAAGAAAAAATTCAAATCATAACAGGAAGTACTGATACAGTTAAAGTTAGTACAGATGGTTCTTACTCATTAACAATTAAAGCTAATGAAGGTTTTGAAAATTATAAAGCAAAAGTTGTTTGTGGTAAAAATACAATAGTTCCTACTCCAAGTGAAGATGGATCATATATATATACAATATCTGGATTAACTGAAAACACAAAGTGTACTATCACTGCACAAGAAAATGTAAATTAGTTTTCTTTATAGAAAACTTTTTTATTGCAAATAAACTATTAAAATGATAAATTAACTATGAGGAAAAAATTATGTGGAAAATAGGTAACATTGAAATAAAAAATAGAATTGTGTTTGCTCCTATGGCTGGAATATCAAATGAAAGTTTTAGACATATTATAAAAGAAATGGGAGCTGGTTTAATATATTCAGAAATGATTAGTAATATGGGAATCATTTATAATAGTAAAAATACTTTAGATTTATTAAAAATAAATGATTTTGAAAGACCAATTAGTATCCAAATATTTGGAAGTGATAAAGATAGCTTTATAAGTGCTGCTAAATATGTATGTGAAAATATAAAGCCAGATATTTTGGATATTAATATGGGATGCCCTGTTCCAAAAGTTGCATTAAGATCACAAGCTGGTGCTTCACTATTAAAAGATCCAAAAAAGATATTTGATATTGTTTCATCTGTTGTTAAAGTTGCAAATGTTCCAGTTAGTGTAAAAATCAGAGCTGGATGGAATAAAGAAACAATCAATTGTGTAGAAGTTGCTAAACTAATAGAAAAAGCTGGTGCATCATTAATAGCTATTCATCCAAGAACAAGAGAACAAGGATATTCTGGAAAAGCAGACTGGTCACTAATAAAAAAAGTAAAAGAAAGCGTGTCAATTCCAGTAATAGGAAATGGTGATATCAAAACAATATATGATGCTAAAAAAATGTTAGAAGAAACAAAATGTGATGCTGTAATGATTGGTAGAGGTGCAATTGGCAACCCTTGGTTTATAAAAGAATGTATTGAATATGTAGAAAATAACAATATTATTGATAAACCAAGTTATAAAGAAATAATTGATATGATAGTTAAACATTATAATTTAATAAAAACAAATATAAATGAAAGAAAAGCAATACTTGATATAAAAACACATGCACTTGCATATTTAAAAAGCATTCCAAAATCAAAAGAATTAAAAACACAAATAGCCCTTTGTAAAACAGAAAAAGAATTTTTAGAATGTATAGATAAACTATATGAACATATTAAAACATTAGCATGAAAAAAGAGCGAAAATACTAGTATTTTCTTGTATTACTAGTATTTTTTGTTATATAATAATTCTTGAGGAGGATTTTTATGAAAAAGACTGGATTATTCAAAATAATCATGTTTATACTATTAGGAATGGTAGTAGCAACTTGGATTTTTTCAGCAAGCTATTTTAATGAAGGAAACCTAGCAGAACTTGGTATGTACAATATCGGATTCTTTGACTTTTTTTCATTAATATTTGGATCATTTGAATTTGCATATTTTCTTCAAATATTCATTTTACTACTTTCTATTGGTGCTTTATATGGAGTACTTGGAAAAACTGGTAAATACAGAGCTTGGATTGAAAAAATAGCAAATTATTTTAAAGGAGTAGAATTTATATTCTTATTAATTGTTGCATTCTTAATTGCTGTTTTGACTTCAGTATTTGATTATGGTTACTTAATATTATTATTCTTCCCACTACTTGTAAGTACTATACTTGCAATGGGGTATGATAAAGTAACTGCTTTAGTTACAACAGTTGGTGCAGTATTAATAGGAACTATAGGTAATATTGTCGGAAATGCAACTAGCGGTGTTGTAGCTGATATAATTGGAATAGAAGCAACAAGCGGATTTTACTATAAGCTAGGATTATTAATTTTATCATTAATACCTCTAGTATTATATTTATCTAAAGCTAAAAAAACAAAGAAAACTACTAAGGCATTAGAAGAAGAAGATATGTTTATTGGTGAAAAAGAACCAAATAAATATTCAATTGCTTCAATAATTGTTATATTCTCATTATTATTTGTTCTATTAATAATTGGATGTACAGCTTGGAACAATTCATTTAAAATTGATATTTTTTCAAAACTACATGAAAATGTAACAACTTGGAGTCCAAAACTTCCATACATTCATATAACAACTGATGGAATAGAAACTGGTAGTGAAAAAGTTGCTATATTTACAAAATTATTTGGTACAGTATCTGCTTTTGGTGAATGGCGTTATGCAGAAATGTCTATGATATGCTTAATTGCTGCAGTAGTACTTGGATTACTTTATAGAGTAAAAGGTATATTTGCTGCTATGGCAGATGGTGCTAAAAAAATGTTAAAACCTGCATTCCTAGTAATGATGGCATACACAGTTGTATACTTTGCTGGAAATCAAATGATTTTCCCTACAATTGCAAAACTTATACTTAGTATATCTGGTAAATTTAGTGTTATATTAAGTAGTATAGTTCTTGCTTTAGGTTCAGTATTACATGTTGATATTCTATATGTAGCAAACTATGTTGTTCCACAACTAGCTGCATATGACGTAGATAAATCACTTGTAGCCCTACTAACACAAAGTATATATGGTGTTACAATGTTTGTAGCTCCTACTAGTGCATTCTTAGTATTTGGATTATCATATTTAAATGTTCCATATAAAGAATGGATTAAAAAAACATGGAAACTAGTAGTTACATTACTTGCAGTAGTATTAATTATATTATTAATAGCAAAATTTGCTTAAGAAGGAATGTTAATAAACATTCTTTTTTTTGCATTAAAATAGTTAAACAATTCATAATATTAATATGATTACATATGAAAAAGAATTAATTAACATTTTAAAACAAAGTGAAAAAGAAGCAATTAATTTAAATCACCAATACGTAGGAACAGAACATATATTACTAGCTATATTAAACACTAATAATAGTTATAGAGAAATACTAAACTGCAATAATATTAACTATGAAAAAATATTAAAAAATATTAAAGCACTAAATAATAATAACTATAATTATTTAATTTACACACCATTATTAAAAAAATTACTTATAATATCAAGTGAAAATAATGTAATAAAATTAAATAATCTTATAAAAAATATAATAAAGAATAATGAAGGAATAGCAATTACAATACTAAACAAATTAAATGCTAATCTATTAAATATTTATAACCAAATCAATAATAAAATAGAAATACAATATGGTATAAATTTAAATGATGAAAAAAAACATGAACCAACATTTGAAAGAGAAAAGGAAATTAATGAGATTATTGAAGTCTTATGTAGAAAAAATAAAAACAATCCACTTTTAATTGGAAAAGCAGGAGTAGGAAAAACAGCTTTGGTAGAAGAATTAGCATATAGAATAAAAAACAAAAAGGTACCAAATTATCTATTAAATTACAAAATAATTTCGATTAATTTATCACAAATAGTAAGTGGAACAAAATATAGAGGAGAATTTGAAGAAAAATTAAATAACATTATAAAAGAAATTGAATCAAATAGTAATATTATATTGTTTATAGATGAAATACATACTTTAATAGGCGCAGGTGGTTCTGAAGGAGCAATAGATGCAGCAAATATATTAAAACCATCCTTAGCTAGAAATAAAATCAAATGTATAGGTGCTACCACTATAGAAGAATATAATAACACAATATTAAAAGATAAAGCACTAAATAGAAGATTTAATAAAATAATAATAGAAGAACCAACAAAAGAACAAACAATAAAAATTCTTAAAAATACAAAAAAATATTATGAAAAATATCATAATGTAAAAATAAATGATAAGCAAATAGAAACTATAGTTAATTTATCAAGCAAATATATTTTAGACAAATCTGAGCCAGATAGAAGTCTAGATGTTCTAGATAAAATATGTACTAAAACTAAATTGAATAATAAAGAAAATAATAAAATTGAATTTTTAATCAGTGAAAAAGAACAAAATATTCTAAATAAAAAATTCAAAGAAGCAACAATTATAAATAAAAAAATAGATAATTTATTAAATAAAAAAAAGAAAGTCACTGATACAGTAATAAAAAGTATTTTTGAAATAAATACATCAAATAATATTGGATTTAAACCATCCTAATAACTTTATAATTTAAAAGATATATGTTAATATTATTATAGGTGATTTAAATGTTAATAGAATTAGTTTTAATAGCTTTGATTGTTTTTCTACCTTTAATAGCTCAGTCAAACATAACTTCAACATATAACAAATATTCTAAAATTTCAAATAGCAAAAAACTATCAGGAAAAGATGTAGCAAGAATGATATTAGATAGAAATGGCCTACATAACGTAACAATTGGAGAAATATCTGGTAATCTAACAGATCATTATGATCCAAGAAATAAAAACATTAGACTTTCTCAAAATATTTACAATGGAACCTCAATAGCTTCAGTTTCAGTAGCCGCACATGAGTGTGGTCATGCAATACAAGATAAAGAAAGCTATTCTTTTCTAAGATTTAGAACAGCATTAGTACCAATAGTAAATTTTACATCACGTATATCTTCAATCTTAATTATAATTGGATTTGCTTCAGAATTATTAAATTTAGTTAAAATAGGAATCTTACTTTTATGTATTGGACTTTTATTTCAATTAGTTACTTTACCAGTTGAATTCAATGCATCTAATAGAGGTAAAAAACAATTACAAGAATTAGGCTTAATAGATAAATCAGATATAAATGGATCTAACAAAGTATTAAAAGCAGCTGCTTATACATATGTTGCAGGATTCTTATCTACTGCACTACAAATACTAAGGTTAGTACTAATTAGTAGAGATAGAAATTAAGACTTTAAAAGTCTTTTTTTATATAAAAAAAATAATAGTTTAATAACTATTATTTAATTAACTATTTTGTATATGGTAATAAAGCCATATATCTAGCTCTTTTAATTTGATTAGCAATGTGTCTTTGATGTTTTGCACATGCACCAGTCATACGTCTAGGTAATATTTTACCTTTTTCATTTATATATTTAGATACAATAGCAACATCTTTATAATCAACTGATTTTCCAGCACACATTTGGCAAATCTTTTTTCTTCTATAAAATTCAGCCATTATTTTCCTCCTTAAAATGGTAAATCATTATCACTTAGTGATACTTCTTTATCATAATTTTCATATGGATCAGAGGCAGGAATATCATATTCTGGCATTTCGTCTATTGGTGCTTCACTAGGAGCATCAACATATTGACTATTAGATGAAGAACTATTTCCTTCATTTTTACCACCGACAAATTCAACATTTTCAACTACAACTTCTGTAACATATCTCTTAGTTCCATCTTGAGCATCATAGTTTCTTGTTTGAACTCTACCATCTAAACAAATCATACTTCCTTTCTTAAAAAACTTAGAAATAAAATCTGCAGTTTGTCTAAATGCTACACAAGGTAAAAAATCAGCATCATAGTTACCATCTTTATTTTTAAAATTTCTATTTACTGCTACTGTGAAATTAACAGTAGAAAAGCCAGCACTTGTACTTCTAACTTCTGGATCCTTTGTTAGTCTTCCAACTAAAATAATCTTATTCATTACTACTCCTCTTCTCTTATGACAATATGTCTTAAGATATTTTCATCGATTTTAGCTTTACGATCAAATTCTTTAACAGCAGCAGCAGTAGCTTCTACATTAAATACATAGTAGTTTCCTCTTAATTGCTTGTTAATAGGATATGCTAATTTCTTTTGTCCCATATCCTTAGTATTAATGATTTTAGATTTCATATCAGTTAGTACTTTTTCAAAAGCAGCTACTGTATCTTTACTAGTCTTTTCATCAATATCAGCTCTAACAATGAACATAATTTCATATTTATTCATTACTACACCTCCTTTTGGTCTAAACGGCTTCATAAATGAAGCAAGGAACTTTTTTCGTTCGAAAGTATTATAGCACACTCTAAACTATTAAACAATATGTTTTTTTTAAAAAAATATCAATCTTTATGATTGATATTTTTACATTTTACTTGGTATTTCAATAGCAAGTATATTAAGTAATTTACTACAAGTATTATAAATTAGTTTTAATAAAGAAACATAACTATCTTTCTTTTCATTATCACTTTCATTTATTATATTTGTTTCACCATAAAATTTATTAAATAAACTACTTATTTCAAACAAATATTCACATATATAACTTAAAGTTTTTTCAGTATATGCTTGATTTAAAATCCTAGATAATTCAAGTAATTTTAAATATATATTTCTTTCAGTTTCACTATAAATACTAATTATTTTTTCACTATTTATATTAACTTTATCTAATATAGATTTTATTCTCACCATTGTATATAAAACATATGGCCCTGTTTTTCCTTCAAAAGAACAAAATTTTTCAATATCAAACACATAATCAGTTGTTCTATAAGGTAATAAATCTGCATATTTAATTGTTGCTACAGTTAATTTATCTAAAATGTTATTTTTTTCATTACCATCTTCATACTTATTCATTTTTTTAGATAATTCTTCTCTAATCATAGATAGTAAATCGTTTAATTGTAGAACACCACCATCTCTTGTTTTGAATGGTTTTCCATCTTTTCCATTCATTGTTCCAAATGAATAATGTTTTAATTTAACATCTTCACTTACTAAATTAGATTTATAAGAAGCTCTAAAAACTTGTTCGAAATATAGTCCTTGTCTTGCATCAACTACATACCATAATTCATCTGGTTTAAAATCACTATGCATTCTATTATAAATAGTAGCTAAATCACGCGTTGCATAAATAGATGCTCCATCATTTTTAATAACAATTAAAGGTGGAATTTCAATCTTATCATCGCTCTTAGCAACATCAATAACTTTTGCGCCTTCACTTTCATACATATATGGCTCTAAAACTTTAAGCGTTTTATCAATATATTTAAGAGAACTAAGTTCACCTTCCCATAATTCAAAATTACAATTTAAATAGTCATAAGTTTTTCTTATTTCATTACTAGATACTTCAACAATATCTTTCCACATACTGAAGTATGGTTCTTCACACATGTCTACTTTTGCTGTTATTTCTCTTACTTCTTCCATTCTAAGAGGGTTTTCTTTAGCATCCTTACTTGCTTCAGGATAATAAATGGCTAACTCTTCCGGAGTAATTTCTAGTTTAGGATATTTACCTTTATAATTAGAATCAAAATAGCACAAATCAGGTTTTCTTTTCTTTATTTCAGAAATAACCATACCAGATTGTCTTCCTAAATCTCCTAAATGAACATCACCAATAACATTATTTCCCAATACTTTAGCTAGTCTCTTTAATGCTTCTCCAATATTAGCACTTCTCATATGACCAACATGAAGACTCTTAGCTGCATTAGCTCCTCCATAATCAATTAATATATTTTTAGATTCATATTTATCTATTAAATTATCAAAATCATTAATAGATTCATTCATTCTTTTTAATAAAAATTCATCATTTATACTTACATTTATAAATCCAGGTCCAGCTATATTAACATTAGTAAATCTATCATCAAAATTATCTATAATATTTTGTGCTATTTCACGAGGATTCTTTCCATATTTTTTTGCCAAACTCATTGCACTATTAATTTGAAACTCACCTAAATCACGTCTGGAAGAAGACTCCAAAGTTACTTCTTCTATTTCATAACCACATTTTTTAAATACATCCTGCAAATATTTTTCAGTTTCTTTAATAAAACTCATAAAATCCTCTCCCTTCATAAACAAGATTATATCATAAGATAAAATTTTTTCAATATCAGCCTTACTTTTTGACATTTTTAATAAAATATGCTAATATTATTACTGTGTGGAGCATTATGCTAGTCAAGCATACCACCCGAAGATGGGGCTAAAAATCCATTAATTGTACAAAAAGATACTTTATATATTTTGCTTCTTTCGCCCAGACTGGGGTGAATATATAATTTTAGATTTAAGGATATTATATAATGGCATATATACAAATTCCTTTTATCGCATCGTAGATTATGAACGTACATGACGTGAGTGAATTATTGGGATAAAAAATTGAAAAATAATTTGCAACAGCGTATAAAAGTGGACTTTGCTTGTCTGGGAAAACCTCTAGCGTGTCTTTATTATAAAGATTGAAGTGCGGACTAAGTGGTGATCGAGTGATCACATAAGGTAACTAGTGATTTGTATTTTCAAAGAGAAATCGCCTACAGGTAACTAAGGGTAGATACAAGAGAAACTCAACTCGACCAAAGCCGTAAAATTAATTTATAATAATCCATACAATCTTTTTTTTTAGGAGAAAAAAATGAAAAAAGACAATTGGATATTAAAAGCATTTTTACTTACATTTTTTATAGCACTATTCTTTAATGCTTTTTCAAATATCATAACAAATAAATTTGATAATATTATAGTACTTACACTACTTTCTATTATTTTTATCTTAATAGGAATAATATTTGATATTATAGGTACCGCCGTTTTAACAGCAGAAGAATCAACCTTTCATGCTAAAAGTTCTAAAAGAATAAAAGGTGCTAAAGAAGGTGTATATTTAATTAAAAACGGAAGCAGGATAGCTTCTATATGTAATGACGTTATAGGTGATATTTGTGGCATAGTAAGTGGTTCTATATCAGCAATGATTGGATTACTACTATCAAATAAACTGAATATATCACCAGTCATTTCAATATTAATAATAAGTTCTATTATTTCATCATTAACAGTAGGTGGTAAAGCAATAGGTAAAAAGTATGCTATTAAAAATAGTGATGATATAATTTTTAAAGTAGCAAAAGTATTAAATAAAATTAAAAAATAAAAAGATTCAGATTATCTATTACTTCTGAATCTTTCTTTTTGATCTAATATTTTTTTTCTAATTCTAATTGCATCAGGTGTAACTTCAACAAGTTCATCTGATTCTATGAATTCTAAAGCCTCTTCAAGAGTAAATACTCTAGCTCTTGGAAGCGTAATAGCTTCATCACTACTTTTACTTCTTGTATTAGAAAATTCCTTATTCTTACATGGATTTACATTTAGATCATTTTCTTTATTATGAATACCTACTATCATTCCCTCATAAACATCAACTGAAGGTTCTACAATCATATATCCTCTATCTAATAAATTATATAATGCATATCCAAATGTTTTTCCATTTTCCATAGAAACAAGAACACCATTTTTACGTCCACTAATTTCTCCAGCATAAGGTTTATAAGTATCAAAACTTCTTACCATAATCCCTTCACCTTTTGTATTAGTAATAAAGCTATTTCTATATCCAATTAAACCTCTAGTTGGACAACTAAATTCAAGCCTTACATAATTTTCTTCTGAAGGTTCCATCAATTCCATAGTACCTTTTCTTTCACTTATATCTTGAATAACTGTTCCACTATAATCATTTGGTACATTTATAATTACTTTTTCATAAGGTTCACACTTAACACCATCTATCTCTTTAAAAATAACTTCAGGTTTTGATACACTAAGTTCATAACCTTCTCTTCTCATATTTTCAATTAATATAGATAAATGAAGTTCTCCACGACCAGAAACTTTAAATCCATCTCCAGTTGGCAATTCTTCTACTTCAAGTCCAACATTTCTTTCAAGTTCAGCCATCAATCTATCCCTTAAATGTCTACTTGTTACAAATTTACCAACCTTACCAGCAAAAGGAGATGAATTAACAAGAAAATTCATTGATAGAGTTGGCTTTTCTATCTCTATACTAGGTAATGCATCAACATTATTAGGATCACATATTGTATCTCCAATTGATATATCTGGACATCCTGCTATTGTAACTATATCACCAAAGTATGCTTCATTAACTTCTTTTTTCTTAATACCTTCGTTTACAAATATTTTAGTAATTCTTTCTTTAGAAAGACTACCATCATTTTTAGATATAGTAACCATTTGACCAGTTTTAATTTTTCCTCTGTTTATTCTACCTATACCAAGTCTACCAATATAATCATCATAATCAAGAGATGAAATTTGAAATTGTAATGGATCATTTTCATTTCCCTCAAATGGTTTAGTAGTTTCAATAATTGTATCTAATAATGGATATATGTTATCATTTGAATCATTTTCCTCATACTTTGCGATTCCTTCTTTAGCAATACCATATATTATTTTAAAATCTAATTGATCATTGTCTGCACCTAGCTCACAAAATAAATCAAAAGTCATATTAACAACTTCCTCAGCACGAGCATCTTTTTTATCTATCTTGTTGATAAATAAAATAGGTTTTAAACCATTCTTTAAAGCTTCCTTAAGTACAAATCTAGTTTGTGGCATAGGACCCTCAGCACTATCAACTAGTAAAACAACAGTATCAACAGTCTTAATAATTCTCTCAATTTCACTAGAAAAATCAGCATGACCCGGAGTATCAACAATATTCATCTTATAACCTTTATACCTAATAGCACAATTCTTAGCAGTTATAGTGATACCACGTTCACGTTCCAAATCACCACTATCCATGACACAATCAACAACAGTTTCATTATCTCTAAAAACTCCACCTTGTTTTAATAATGCATCTACTAGCGTACTTTTTCCTGCATCAACATGAGCAACTACTGCAAAATTAATAATTTTATCCATGAAAATCATCCCTTTCTCATGCGCCTATTAATAATACACTATTTTAGAATATTTTTCAAGAAAAATCTTATTATAATGTAAAATATCATCTACAGTAACAAATTATTACTTACAATAAATGGTTAAAAGATGCAATTAATGGCAAAATAATAATAGGTGTTAAGATGAAAGAAGACTATATTTTCAAAAATGAAAAAGAACTATATTTTACCATTGGAAAGAATATAAGATATTACAGAAAACTATATAGTTTAAATAAAAAAGAACTCACACAAGAGTCCCTAGCTGAAATTGCAAATGTATCAACATCCTTAATAGGTAATTTAGAAAGCAAAAAAACATATCAAGGAATAAGTATATATAATTTGTATAAAATTAGTAAAATATTAGAAATACCTATTGAATATTTTTTTGTTGATCGATAACAATTGATTCAAAAAATTTATCAATAGAAGTATCTAATACTATTGAAATTTTATATAAAGTTAATAAAGCCATTCCTTCACTACCTTTAGTACTTTCAAATTTTCTAATATATTCTGGTGACTTACCAATATCAAGTGCTAGTTGCTCTTGAGTTATACCATTTATTTTTCTATACTTGATTACGTTATAAGCAATAGTTTCAATTATATTTTCATTAAAATTGAACTCTCTTTTAAATCTTGTCATACTACCACCTAAGAATAATTTTACATTGTTTTTAAATTAATTAATGTAATGTTATACTATACATTTTTAATTATTTATTTTATAATTTAAATGGTGAAATAAATGACTCAGAAGGAACTAAATATAATAATTGGTAAAAATATAAAAAAGTATAGAAAAATATGCAATAAAAAATTTACACAAGAACAATTAGCAGAAGCAATCGATGTATCAGTTTCACTAATAAGCAATTTAGAAAGTGAAAAAATAAATATGGGCATAAGCATATCTAATCTTTATAAAATATCAGTTGTATTAAACGTTCCTATTAATAAATTTTTTGAGGATAATAATTATGAAAAATAGCTTAAATAACATATCTGATATTAATTCTTTTCTAAAAGAAAAAGACTTTAAAAAATTACTAAAAAAAATAGATTCAAAAAAGAAGATTAAAATAAATAATAAAATAATTCATAAAAAAAACTTATCGCACAAAGAACAATTCCTATACAACCTAGATATGTATATAAACTTCATTAAATCAAAAGTATTTATTAATCAGTTCGAATTAAGATATATTATATATTTAACTTTATTTAATAGAAATAACAATATACTTTTTCATGATGTTTATTACTATGAAGACACAAATTATTATATAAATAAATTTATTAAAATGTTTATGTCAAATTATTTAAAAAATTATAGATTTCTTTCAAAATATATTAATATTAAAAAAAGAAATTTTACTGAACTAATCGACATAATAAATAAAAATAAAAAAAGAACATATGTCTATTTTGAAGATATCAACATAAACAATATGAACTTTTATATTCCTTTAATATTAAATATTGAATCTAATTCATAAAAACATCATATATATTTTTATAACAGAAAGTTACTCTATTCGTACCTTTCTTTTTTTCTTTAATTAAAAAACCTTGATCTACTAATTTATTTAATACCTTATTAACAGAATTAATATGTAAATTACACTCATCAACTAAATCATGTGTAGTAAATACTATCTTTTTTAATATAACAGGATATACCTTAAATATAGTAGTACCCCCAATAGAATTCTTAAATAATTCATAATCACTTTCATAAATTTTATTTAACTTTCTAATTCTTTTTATATTAATAGTGCATTGTTCAATAAAACATTGTAACAATAATTTGATAAATTTATTAACATCTTCCTCTATTTCACCACTTAAAGATGTAAAATATGTATTTTTTAAATTTTCCAAACTTTCAGATATAAATAACAAAGGAGGTTCCTTTTTATACATAGAAAATTGAAGGGCAATTAATAATCTTCCTATTTTACCATTCCCAGAAACATAAGGATGAATTTTTTCAAATTGATAATGACTGATAATGGTAGAAATTAAATATGGATCATCATTACTTTTAATATATTCAATTAACTCTTTCATTAAATCATTTACTTCTGTATACACAGGGGGAACAAATGAAACACTAGAGCCAGCTATTCCAGGTTTAAGTAAGAAATTTTGAGTCCTTCTAAATTTTCCACTTCCTTTAGTTTTACTATCCTTTTTGCAATTTAAAAATAACATCTTATTAATCTTGTTTAAAGTATCGATATTTATTTCACCTTTTGATGAATCAGAAGCACCTATTACTAATGATTGCTTAAGATTATTGAATTCTATTACTTCATTAGTTTTATTTAAATACTGTGAATGAAACATATATTCTTTGTCAATTTTACTTCCATCTAATTTAAATGAATAATAAGTATCCGAAATAAAAGCAGTTTCTAAAAAAGATTTATAATCATACTTAAGATTTCTAAGATATCCTTTATATTCACCATATATTTCTTCTGCTTCACACAACAAATTATATAGTTCACCATTCTTATTATATTCTAATGGTAGTTTCTTAGCTTTATATGGTTCCATATTTTACCTCCATATATATAATATCACATTTATATAAAAAAATATACATAGTTTAGAATAAATATGTATATTTTATTTATTTGAACAAAAAAAATAATTAAGTTCTGATAAAACTTAACTATCCTAGTTTAAAGAAATTAGATTACAATCGTTATAAATAATTTTTTTATTATAATATTCTAAATATTATCAGTATCTAGCGTAATCCCTTATCTTTTTGAGTTTCTTTCTCAATGATACATCATCGTTCAAGGTAGATAAGAATCTATTATTTCATATTTAAGAAATAAAATATTAACATATTTTAGCAAGTTAATACTAGAATATATTAAATAAATAGATTTTTTTCACCAAAATAATTAATATAAATATTTTAATTTAATAAAAATTTTTTAAATTTAAACTAAACTATTATTATTTATACACTTATTATATTGAACAATATGATTTTATCAATAATAAATACAATTGTCAATAAGGTTAAATAAGATACTGTAAACTAAGTTGGATTAGGAAAATCCAAAAGACCATATCCTTCACCATTAATCCAATAAATCTTTTTATTTTTAATTTTAAAATTATAAACAATTCTATATTTAACATCTTGATCATTTTTATATATAAATTCTAAATCTATGGAACCATTCTTATTTGGTATAAATTTCCAATGATTTTCGCTTTGTTCAGAAAGAACAAGATTATTGTTACTAGCTCTATATTCCCAAACATAATTTTCATCATTAAAATTATAATCTATTGAAATTGAATTTTCATACACTCCTAAATATGGATTATAAAATAGTATTATAAGTAACAAAACAGCTGTAACTCCAAAAATTATATAATATCTCATAAATTCTCCTTATACACAAAAAGCAATCAGTCCTGATAAAACTTGATTGCCTTGAGTTTCCGAAAAAAAGATTATAATCATTTATATTAAAGTAGATACTTTAATATAAATACATTCTAAATATTATCAGTATTTAGCATAATCCCTTATCATTTTGAGTTTTACTTTCTCAACGATATATCATTTGTCCTTGGTAGATAAGATATCTATTTCTTAAATTAATAAGAATATTTATTTAATTATTGAAATATAAATATATAATTAAATATCAATAAATTAATACTAATAAATAATATATATATTTATTAGATATAAATAATTAAGATAACTACTAATATATATAAATAATAATTTAATATTATTTGTATATAACAAAATGTAATCAAGTTAATTATTTATATGAGAATAAATAATTAAAAATAATAATTAAATATATAAGTATAATTAATAAATTAATATTAAATATAAATATATATAATTACTACTATAACTATTTAATTTAAATAATAATATTGAATATAAATTAATAATTAATAAATTAATATTAATTGTTAAAATATAAAAATCAATAATATTACTATAAAATAATTAAATAAAATTATAGATTTTTTCACCAAAATAATTAATTGATGATTTATATATATAAATAATTAAATTTATAATATAAATATCCTTTAATTATCTATTGGACAATTTTATTTTATCAGTCTTTTAATAATGTGTCAATACTTTTTTAAAAAAAAGAATAATTTTTTTAAAATTATTCTTTTCCTAGTAGCACTTTTTTATTTTCAAAATTACTTTGAAAGATTTTTTTTGAATTATTAGATCCTGGATTTTCTAAATATTTTTTATAAATTTCTTTTAATTCTTTATTATTATATACAAATCTATTTTTTGAATTTTTATCAAGTAAGTATATTTTCTCACTCAAATCCTTAATATTTTCTATATTATTACAATTTTCATATATAGCTTGTCCACCACCATTAATACAACCTCCCTTACAAAAGGATACTTCAATCAAATGGTATTGTTTATACAAACTATTTTCTAGTAATTTTTCTAAGCTTTTCATATCTGTTACTACAGCTACCTTTAATTTCAAACTATTAGTATTAATTGTTGCTTCTCTTATATCTTCATTTCCTCTTAATTCATATATATCAATCTCATCTTTTGCTAAATCTTTTTTATTAATAACCCTGTAAACTGTTCTTATAATAGATTCTGTTTGACCACCTGAAACACTAGATAGATAACCACTGCCGCTTATTTCTCCAACTATGGAATCATAATTACTACTATCTATTGTCTTTAAATCTATATCTTCATCTTTAATTAACAATAACAATTCATTTGTTGTTATAAAGTAATCTGTATTTACATTTTTTTCTTTTCCATATAATTTATAAGCTGAACAATTAGAAATACTAACAGTTACAATTCTTTTTC
This sequence comes from uncultured Erysipelotrichaceae bacterium, assembly GCA_902764145.1. Taxonomy (GTDB): domain Bacteria; phylum Bacillota_I; class Bacilli_A; order RF39; family UBA660; genus CAG-1000. Next base: position 47,120 of record CACWUS010000001.1, read on the forward strand.
TATCAAAACCTTTTTTCTCACAAAAATAATTTTTTATAATTTCATCTTCCATTTCAATAGGTGTTTTACAATAAGATAAATTATTTAATAGTTCAGGATGATATATTTCAGCATATTTTATCCATGATGGACATGAAGAAGTAAATAAAGGTAATTTCTCTTTTTTACTTATTCTTTCAATTAATTCAAATGATTCCTCAAATGATAATAAGTCAGATCCAAATGATGAACTAAAAATATAATCAAATCCTATTTTTCTTAAAATTCCTATTGTCTTTTTTTCGGCCACACTTATATCATCTATATTATATATTTTGCCTATTGTTAAAAATACACTTGGAGATAATATTGCAATCACTATTTTTTCATTAGCATCCATTATCTGTTTTACTTTTCTATATTCAGACTTTATTGATAAAGCCTTTGTAGGACAACTTAAAACACATTGTCCACAACCTGTACAAATAGGATTATTACATATATTTAAATCATATGTTAAGTTAGCTATATTTTCACAAACTTTTTTACATTGACCACAATTAATACATTTATCATTATTTTTTTCTATTGAATAGTTATCATCACTCAATAGAATACATTTATCATTTTCATTTTTATTAATAATTCTTGATTTTTTTTCTTCTTTTGCTTCTTCTAACATTGATTCAATAATAGCGTCTATTTCATTATTAGCTATATCTTCAACCACATGAAAAGAATCTGATCCACACTTTGGACATTTTGAAATATTTTCTTCAAGTTCTATTTTAAATCTACAACTATCACATAAGTATTCTTTCATTAGTTCACCTAATATTAATTATATCATAGTTTTAAAATTCAGTTAACATTTATCAATTTCAAAGTAAAAAGTTGTTCCTTTTCCTTTTTTGCTAAATACTCCATAATTATAATTATGTTTTTCCAGTATGGATTTAACTATCGATAATCCTAAACCTGTTCCTATAGTATTTCTTTTATGTTTTTTTTCGTTATGATAATATTTATCCCATATTACTTTATATTCATTTTTATCAATACCTTTTCCAGTATCTTTAATTTCTATTCTTATTTTTTTTGAATCTTCTACTAAATTCACATATACTTTTTTATCTTTCCCAGTATAATTGATCGCATTATTTATTAAATTATAAATAACTTGTTCAATTCTTTTCTTATCAGAATAAACATTAATTTTTCTATTATCCATAATGTTATAAATAAATTCATATCCTTCATTATCTATTAATATATAATATTTTTGCAAAACATTTCTTATCACTTCATTTATATCAAATTTTTCTAATTTTAATTCATCAATATTAGGTTGTAATTTAGATAAATTTAATATATCTCTAACTAATATATTTAATCTTTCAGTTTCATCTATTATTATATTCATATTTTCTTTCTTTTTTGAAACAGATTGATTATCTAAATCTCTACTCATTTCAGCATAAGCTTTAATCATTGTTAACGGAGTTTTTAAATCGTGGCCAACATTTGCCATCAAATCTCTTCTTAATTCATCTGTTTTTGATAATTCAATTTTAACTTTTTCCAAAGTGTTTGATAATTCATTTATTTCTTCAATATTGCTATTTGTTGAAAATTTAATATTAAAATTTCCCTTTGAAAGTTCATTCGCGGTTTTATTTAATTTCTCTATAGGCTTTGATAATTCTTTAGAAATAATTATACCTACAATAATTGATATTAACACAAGCAAAAGAACAGCCTGAAAATATTGCCTCTTTAATAGGACAATTGTAGAATCTAATGGCTCAATAGACGTACTTAAAAAAATGTATGTGTTCTCATCATACTTAATAGCTTTAATCATTGTTTTTTTTTTAAATCTATTGTTTTTTATTAAAATTGTTTCTTCATCTTTTTCTTCTTTTAAAAATTTGTTTATATATCTATTGATACTTTTTTTGTCACTAAAAATACAACCCTTATTAAACATTGTTGATATATTTTTATTATTTCCTTCATCATAAACAGAAACACATATGCCATTTTCATATGCTAAATCTTCCAATTTAGTATTGGAAATATCACTTGTATTTTTAATTGTTTTTGATATTTTTTCTAATTGTCTAGTTTTATATTTTTCATAATATGTATTTAAAGATAGAATTTGTATAATATATAATAATATTAAAACAAAAAATATAAATAATAATAACCATTTTAATATTATATATTTGATTTTTCTATTCCTTTGTTTCAAACTTATACCCCATTCTTCTGACTGTTATTATCAAATTTCTATATTCACCTAAATTATTTCTCAACATTTTTATATGAGTATCTATTGTTCTATCATTTCCTATATAATCATAATTCCATACTTTGTTTAATAATTGCTCCCTAGATAAAGCAATTCCTTTATTATTAATAAAATAAACTAATAAATCATATTCTTTTGGCGTTAGAGTTAGTTCTTTATTTTTTATATACACACTGTGTCCTAAAAAATCAACCTTTAAATCTTTATAAATAAATATTTTCTCTTCACCTTTGTATCTTTTTGTGACAGCATTAATTCTTGCCATTAATTCTTTTGGACTGAATGGTTTAACCATATAATCATCAATTTCTAAATCAAAACCAGATAATATATCATATTCTTCACCTCTAGCAGATAAAATAATTGTAGGAATGCTACGTTTTTGCTTAATCATTTTATATGCGGTGAATCCATCCATTTTAGGCATCATTACATCCATGACTATTATATCAGCATTTTCTGCTTTCTTTACAGCTTCAATTCCATTTTCAGCCTCTATTACTTCATAATTGTTTTCTAAACAATATTCTTTTATAACTTCTCTTATTAATTTTTCATCATCGGCAATCAATACTCTCACAATATCACCTCATAATTAATATAATATTTAATTATGAAATTTTAGTGAAAATATATGTATTTTTGTTAAAACTCATTAACATAGTAATTTGAACAATTAAAACCACTACATTTTATTTCATAAAAATCTACTATTTTTCCATTTTTACTTATTATAACTATAGGATAAACATTGTCATAAAAATTGATACTATTTTCTATTTTATTATTTAATTCACTTAAATAATTTATTAATCTATCATTTAAATCATTTGTATCAAAGTAATAGACATCTTCGGTAGTAGAAATCCATTTTTCCATCACATCCAAAGCAAGAGCACAATCAACACTAGTGCATTTATCACCAATAAAAACTATTTTTGAATAATCATTACTATTTATTATTTCTTTTAATTTTGATTCATTAATTCTAATAAATTCTTTAGCCTGTAGTTTATCATTTTTATACTCAACTATACTTTTACCAAAGAATGATTTAAATTCATAATTAATAGTTTCATCTAATGAATCAAAAAATTTATTAATCTTATTATCTATTATTATATTTAAACTATTATCATTATTATTTTGTATTTTAATATTTTTATTACAATCAAGAGCAAGACTATTATTTTTTTTATTAAAGTAATATGAACTACAGTTAGAATAATCATCCTTTGAGGAATTAACTGATAGTTTATTATAAATTATGTTATTTTTTTCAATAATTAAAGAATCATAATAACCATTATTATAATTATATTTATACCATATTCTATTATATAATTTTTCATCTATTGTGTTAGAACTAAATCTAACATACTGAAATATAACAAAGAATATTGCAACTATTATTAAAATCATAGCATTTACTATATTATTATTTTTCATATTATTATGATAACAAAAAAACTATTATTTTTCAATTACTTATTAGTATTAGAGTAATAGTTAAATTCTGTTATCTCTCTAGATACTATATCTAATTCTTCATCTTCACTTTCTAAAAGTACTTCATCTATTAAATAAATTAATTCATTTATATTACCACATTTTAAAGGATCTATACCATTTCTTAATAAAACTTCTATTTGATAATCAGATAAAAAAATTCCTTTTCGTATTTCTTTGTGCATATATTTTTGACTTTGAAGATCTTCAATATTTATTTCTTGATCATTTATTATCATATTTCACCTCTAAATAAAAAATCACTATTAATCAGTGATTCCATATTTATCTTTGAATTTTTGTACGTTTCCAGTTTTAACTGTTTTAAATTTACCTGTATAAAATGAATGACATTTATTACATGACTCTAATTGTATTTCACTTTTTGTTGATCTTACCTCAAATTCATTTCCACAAGCACATTTTACTTTACAAGTTTTTAATTCTGGATGAATTCCCTTTTTCATATTTTTATCCTCCTCGCCATAACTAATTGATAGTTATAGAAATAACTTCATGAGTATTATACATAGTTTTTCTTAATAAATCAAGTCCTAAATTCATTTAATATTACATTAATTTTACTTTTATTAATTAATTTTACATCTTTTATTTTATTTGAAATATTACAATAATTAACTATTATTATTTTTGAAGTTGATATTTTATTTATTTCAGTTATCAACTTGATTAAATAATCTATTTTAAGTCTATTTGCTCTTTTGTTTTCTTTACAAGTATTTTTATTGGCACTTATAACTATATAATCTGATGAATATATTAATTTATTCAAGTAAATTTTCTTGTTTTTACTCGTAATATAATCATTATTTTTTATACTATTAATCAATTCTTTATATGTTATTTTATCATACAAAAAATATTTTATATTATAATTATTATTTATAATTTCTATTTTCTCTTCACCAATTACAAGTATATTTTCCTTCTTGTTTGGCATAAATCTATAAATTGTTATACAAGTACTTATAGACAATAAAAAAATAACGAGTATTTTTTTCTTCATGAAAATTCACCTAGTAAATATTACTCAGTTATTTCTATTTTAGCACCTATATTTTGTAATTTTGTTGTTAAATGACTATATCCTCTTAGTATTACATCACAATTTTCAATTACAGTTGTTCCTTCTGCAATCAAACCAGCTATCAAAAGAGATGCTCCTCCTCTTAAATCTGTTGCTATTACATTAGTTCCTTTTAACTTTCTTGGACCTTTAATTTCTAATTTGTTTAAAGTTAAAATATTTGTAATGGCACCCATTCTATTTAAATCATATGTATTTCTAAATCTATTTTCATACAAAGTTTCTTCAACAATAGACTTACCTTTTGCCTGCGTTAATAGTGTTGTTATAGGTTGTTGCAAATCAGTTGGAAATCCTGGAAAAACAAGTGTTTTCACCTTGACCGCTCTTAAATTTTCACATCTAGAAATAGTCATAGTATCCCCATCAATAACAAAATCGATTCCTATTTCTTTTAATTTTATTAATAAGGCCTCTATATGTTCTTTAATAATTCCTTTAATTTTTAAATTATCACCAAGTAGCGCACCAATAATTATATATGTCCCACTTTCTATTCTATCTGGAAATACCTCTATCACAGCATCTGTTGTTTTTCTTGTGCCAACTATTTCTATTCTTTTTGTTCCAGCACCTCTTACTTCAATTCCCATATTAATTAAAAATGATGCTACATTTACTATTTCAGGTTCCATAGCTGCATTTTCAATTATAGTTGTTCCTTCTGCACCTGTTGCTGCCAACATTATATTTATTGTTGCCCCTACGCTTGGAAAATCAAAATATATGGTTTTTCCTACTAATTTTTCTGCTGTTATAGTATATCTGTTTTTAACAATTTCAACCTTCGCACCCAACTCTTCAAAACCTTTAATATGAATGTCAATTGGTCTTGCTCCTATATTACATCCACCAGGAAAAGAAATCTCCACTTTACCATACTTTGCAAGCAAAGCACCCATAAAGTAATAAGAAGCTCTCATTTGTACACTAAGTTCTTCAGGAATTGGAACATTCTTCATTTTTGAAGAATCTATATATAATGCATCATCTTTTTGTTCAATTTTGCAATTTAGTAATTCCATTATTTCTATTAAATAGCCAATATCTTTTATTTCCGGCACATTATAAATTACACTCTTTTTATTAGCTAAAACAGCAGCAGGAAGCAATGCTACTGCACTATTTTTAGCACCACTAATTTTAACTTCACCAGATAATAGATTTTGACCTTCTATCGTTATTTTTGACATAATTCACCTAAAAAGCCTTTCTAATTATAATATACTATTAAAAGTTATAATAATCAATGAATTATGTGTTTTTTAGATATTATTTTTACATTAAAATATTTTTTTAATTACTTCTATTATTCTTATATTATATTTACTATTTTCATCTTTATTTTCGTAATCTAATAGACATAAAGAAGGATATAATATGCAAAAATAATTGTTTCCTTTACCTTCACCTATTTCAATAACTAAAGACTTATATAATCCCTCTTCATATTTTTTTCCTTTGTAATATTTTTGCGGTATTTTGTTTAATCCATATGATATATTAAAACTTTTATCATAATTATTTGACTCAAATAGATTATTAATTTTATCTTCTATTTTTTTTAAATTATCATATATATTTTTTTCTGTTTCATCTGAACTGTTTGTTTTAGTAAACAATATGCTCGATAATTCAGTAACTACTTTTTCTTTCATAGCAATATCTTCAATAGAATTACTATTTGCGACTACTCTAAATCTTATTGAGTCCTCAGTAATATTATATTCATTATTAACAATTAGGTACATTAGCACAATTATACTTAAGAAAATTATTATTTTTTTCATCATAAAACCAACCTTTCAATTTAATAATGGTTGGTTTATCAATTTATTATTCATTTTTAATAAAGACATATCGATCTTTTCCAGAATAGTCCTTTTCTATAGTTATTTCTACATTCTTTAAATATTTATTAATAATCTTTTTTATACTTTCTGCCTGTTTATATCCTATTTCAAATGCAATTAAATATTTTGAATTCAAATTATTCTTAATGTTTTTTAGTATTTCTTCATAATAATATAATCCATTATTATCAGCATATAGTGCTAGGTGTGGTTCATATAATTTAACACATTCCATTATTTCCTCATCATAAGAAATGTATGGTGGATTACTAATAATTAAGTCAAATTTTTCACTTAATCCATCTAACATATTATTTTTTACAAAATTAATATTTATTTTATTTTCAATTGCATTTTTTTGAGCCAGTTCTAAAGCTTTATCAGAAATATCAATTGCCATTACATCACTATCTATTTGTTTTTTTAGAGCTATAGCAATAGATCCACTACCAGTACCTAAATCCAATATTTTAATTTTTTTATTAAATAATTTTTTAGAATAATTAATTGTTTTTTCCACTAACAATTCCGTTTCATATCGAGGTATTAGTACATTTTCATTAACATTTATTTTATAACCATAAAAATTAACATACCCAATCAAGTATTGAATTGGGTATTTATTTAATAATTTATTATAATCGTTTTCTATATCTTTACTTACTTTTAATAATTCATTTATTTCAGTATCAGATATTCCTAATTTTAATAACTTATCCTTCATGTTCCTCTAAACGCATTCTTTCATCTTCGGCAATTAAAGCTTCTATTAAGTCTTCTAAATCACCTTCCATAATTTTATCTAAATGCATTACTGTATAATTAATTCTATGATCAGTTAACCTATTTTGTGGATAATTATATGTTCTGATTTTTTCAGATCTGTCTCCTGTACCAATTTTGCTTCTTCTTTCATTACCAAGTTTTTCATCTTGTTCTCTTTGCTTTAAATCATATAATCTTGTTTTTAATATTTGTAAAGCTCTTTCTTTATTTTTTATTTGACTTCTCTCAACTTGACAATAAACAACAATATTTGTAGGTATATGTGTTACTCTAACTGCTGAATCTGTTGTATTAACACATTGTCCACCAGCTCCACTACTTCTTGTGATATCTATTCTAATATCACTATCTTTTATTTCAATATCTATTTCTTCCACTTCAGGCATTACAAGAACTGTCGCTGTAGATGTATGAACTCTACCAGCAGATTCAGTCTCTGGTACTCTTTGAACTCTATGAGCACCACTTTCATATTTAAGTTTAGAATAAACTGCTTCACCACTTAACATGAATTCTATTTGTGCATATCCTCCACTTTCACCTTCTACTGAATGAGTTACTTCAAGTTTCCATCCTTGCTTTTCAGCATATTTAGAATACATTCTAAATAAATCTCCAGCAAAAATATTTGCCTCATCTCCACCTGCAGCTCCTCTTATTTCCATAATTACATTTTTTTCATCATTTGGATCTTTTGGTAAAAGCATTATTTTTAATTTATTTTCTAAATCTTCTTTTTCATTATGCAAGTTATCTAATTCTTCTAATGCAAAATCTTTCATATCTGGATCTTTAGACATCTCTTTAGCTGCTTCAATATCATCTAAAACTGTTTTATATCTCTTATAAGTTAAAACCGTTTTTTCTATAGAATTCTTTTCTTTAGAAATTTCTTGCATTTTTTTATAATCTTCATATACTTCTGGCTTTAATAATTCTTCTGTTAATATATTATATCTTTCCTCAACAATTTCTAATCTTTCTTTCATATTTCCTTCCTTTCATATTTATAATATTAAAGAAGTAATCTACATATCTATATCGTCTTCATATCCTTCATCTACTATGACTAGATCTTTTAAATCATCTTCTTCCTTATCATCATCCATTTCATCTAGTTCATCATAATAATCACTTTCATCTTCATCTTTGTCTATATCTTCTTCAGGTAATACTTCATCATCTAATTCATCTTCTATTTCTTTTATACTTATTTCTGCAGTATGATTTTCTCTTAAATCCCAATACCCTTTTTCTAGTTGTATAAATCTTTTTTCAGTAGCAAGTAATGCAAAGAAGTCTCCTATTTGATTTTCAAAAGCACCTTCTCCTAGATTTAATGTATCACATATTATTTTAAATATATCATTAATTTTCATCTTTTTACCTTTTTCTTTTAAAATAATATATGCAATATCATCAAAAGGTAATGTTTCTAGTTCATCAATACTTATTGTTTTAAATTTCATTTTTTGTAGGCCTCCTCAAGACTAGTGTCTTCTTCCATTAAAATTATACTTATTTTTTATAATAAATCAAGTATTTTTTGTATATTTAATTACATAATAATAATAGGTGAATTTTAGGTGAAAAAATTTATATTTTTAGTTAAATTGATAATATTATTATTTTTTATAATTACTATTTTTTGTCTTTCTTTATATGTATATGCTTATATAACACCAAAGTTTAATATAAATGTATCAGATAGTATTACATATTATGATAAATATGGTAATAATATATTTGATAAAAATAATAATTATGTAAAACTAAATGAAATAAATGATAATGTTAAAAATGCAATAATATCAATAGAAGATAAAAATTTTTATTCTCATAATGGATTTGATATTTTAAGAATAATAAAAGCAATAATTATAAACCTTACAAGCAGAGAAATCAAACAAGGAGCATCAACTATATCTCAGCAATATGTCAAAAATTTGTATTTATCCTTTGATAAAACATGGAAAAGAAAAATAGAGGAAGCTTTAATTACTATTGAATTAGAAACTCATTATTCAAAAGATGAAATATTAGAAGGATATTTAAATACTATTGATTTTGGTGCTGGTAATTATGGTATAAAAAGTGCGAGTAATTATTATTTTAATAAAGAACCAATTGATTTAACTATAGAAGAAGCTAGTATACTTGTTGGAATTCCAAAAAGTCCTAACTATTATAATCCTATTACAAACTATGATAAATCTAAAAAGCGACAAATGGATGTCTTAAAAAGTATGTATAAAAATAATTATATTACTAAAGAAGATATAGAAAAAATATACAATAAAAAACTAAATTTCTATGGAAAATACAAGAAATCAGAATTATCTAGCATATATTATTATAGAGATGCTGTATTAGATGAAATGTCAACTATCAAGGAAATTCCAAATTCATTAATAAATTTAGATGAATTAAAAATATACACAAATTTAGATGTTGATGTACAAAAACTCTTGGATAATAATATTACTAAAGAAATGAAAAATACAACAATGCAAGTTGCTTCTTTAGTAATAGAGTCAAAAACAGGTAAAATAATTTCTCTAATTGGTGGAAAAGATTATTCAATTTCTCAATTTAATAGGGCAACTAAATCAAAAAGGCAAGTTGGTTCAACAATTAAACCATTTTTGTATTATACAGCACTAGAAAATGGTTTTACACCTTCTTCTACCTTTCTAAGTGAAAGGACTACTTTTAATCTTGGGGATGAAACATATTCACCTAAAAATGCTAATAACATATATGCAAATAGAAATATTTCAATGTTAAGTGCAATAGCTTATTCTGATAATATTTATGCTCTTAAAACACATCTTTTTTTAGGTACTGATATGCTAGGTAAAACAATTGAAAGAGTAAAAATAAAAGAAAAAGTAAATAACAATGCTTCTTCAGCCCTTGGTACAACAGAAATAAATATTATTGATTACAGTAATGGTTTTATTACATTAGCAAATGAAGGAAAACATGAACAACCTCATATAATAGAAAAAATAACTGATAGTAATAATAATATTTTATATGAATATAAATATAAAAATGATTATATATTAAACAAAAAATATGTCTATATACTAAACAATCTTTTAACTTCAACTTATGATTACAAATTAGTTAATTATACATCACCAACACTAATTAGTATTTCAAATTTGCTAGATAGCAAATATGCAGTTAAAAGCGGTAGTACAAAAAGTGACTATTGGACTATTGGTTATAACAATGATTATCTAGTAATGGTATGGAATGGAAATGATAAAAATGAAGAAGTAAAACCATCAGAATCAAAAATACCAAAAAAAATATGGGCAAATACTATAGTAAATATTAAAGAAAACAAAAAAGGCTGGTATGATATTCCTAAAGGAATAACTATTGATGAAATAGATACAATTAATGGAAATTCTAAGTATAAAGGATACGTTTGTTTTTATGAAAAAGGTACAGAACCAAGTTATGATTATGATTTTGAATTTTTTAATAATTTTTGACAAAAAAAATCTACATAATTTGTAGATTTTTTATTTTTATTCTTCTATTTTTGTTCCACAATTACCACAAAATTTTCCAGTAACCATTTCATGACAATTAGGGCACTCTTTTCCTTCTGTAGGAGCAGGTTCACTTTCTTCTATTTTTTCTTTTACTTCTTCTTTGTTAGGTTTTACTACTCCACCAAATATACTTCCCATTTCTGGTTGTTGATTTTGTGGATTATATAATCCTTCTCCATTATTTCCTTGATTAACAGCATTCATCATATTACCAGCTGCTTGTCCTGCCATATTCATTCCCATGAATCCCATCATTGCACCATTTGCATTTGATGCTGCATTTCTCATAGCATCAGCTGAAGCAGAAGCCATTAAACCAGATTGTAAGCTTTGATTAGAGAAAATAGTAGCTTCATCAATCTTATTAACTTTAGCCATAGACTCATCAGTAAGATTAATATCTCCTATTGCAACATCTGTGATTTCTAAGCCATAATTTTGTCTCCATGATTCATCTAAACATGTATTCATTTCATTAGAAATATCTCCATTATATAAACCAATATCTCCAAATGAAACTTTATTTTTTCTCATAACAACAGAGATTGCTTGAGTTACTTGTTCTACAAATTTATTTTGTAATTGTGTACCAATTATTTCTTCATAAGTTACAGTATCAGCTGGATGTGCACCAATTACATTATTAACTAGTAAAATTGGATCTACAACTCTAAATGCATATTCTCCAAAAAAAGTTACTTCCAACATTCCATATTTTTCATCTGTAATTTTTTTTGGTTGTGGTGAACCAAATTTATTACCAGTAATAGTCAATAAATTAACATAGTAAACTCTTTGATCTTTAGCAGTTTGACCACCATAAGTAAAACGTTTACCTATTGTTTTGAAAGTATCTATGATTCCTTTTCCTAAACCACCTGTAAAAATACTTGGTTCACTACTTGTATCATAATAAAATGTACCAGCATCAGCAGTAAATTCTTTAATTTCACCATTGTCTATAATCATCATAGCCATTCCTTGTGGAACAACAATAGTACTTCCATTAGATATTACTCCTTCAGATGGATTTTTGTTTCCCTCTCCATGATTAACAATTCCTCTTTGAATAAGAACATTTTTTGCAATTGCTGGGCAATTTACAAATTCTTTAAATTGATCACCAAGAGCTGTAGTTGTAGCATTAGATAATGCTTTAATTAATCCCATAAATCATACCTCTTTTCTTTATACTAAATTTAGTATAACATATTTTTAAATCTAATAAAATATTTTTTATAATTTATGAGAAAAGAATGCTATTTTGCATTCTTATCTATTTCTATTATTATTTGATATTTATCAGGTAAATCCACTTCATGTTTTTTAACCAGTGGACTATTTATTGAATAAATAAATTCCCTAATTTCTGAAATCATTTTTGGCAAATGAGAAGAATAAATACTGTTATCTTTTATATCAATTTCTTCTTTTTTATTATCTTCTTCATTTTCCTTTATTTCTTCCATATGACTACCTAAATCAATGAAATTATTTTTATTATTATTTAAATCATTATTGATAATATTATCATAATAACTTTCTTGTTTGTTTTGTACTTCTTTCTCTATTCTTCTTATACTGTCTTCAAATCTTACTTGAAATGGATTCATTTCTTCTCTTTGTTTTTCTACATCTTCATTCAAATTATCTTCTTGAATAACAAATTTTGGCTTTTTATCTTCTATATTAGATATTTCATTGTTCTCAATAAACTTTCTTATTCCTTCTGGAATATCATCTTCTATTGAACTTTTATTTAATAATTTACTTATTTCATCTTCTGTTTGCCTAACTGTTAATTTTTCACTTATTATTCTATTTAATAATTCAATTTGTTTTTCAGAATCATTTAATGATAACAAACTCCTAGCATGTCTTTCGGATATTTTATTATATAATAAGGCATCTTGAACTTTTTTAGGTAAATTTAATAACCTGATTTTGTTAGCTATAGATGATTGGCTCACTCCTAATTTATTAGATATTTCATCTTGTGTGAATCCCCTATCTATTAATTTTTTAAATGATTGAGCTTCTTCAATTACTGTTAAATTTTTTCTTTGTAAATTTTCAAGTAATGCTATTTCAGCACTAGTATTGTCATCAGTATTATTAATAATTGCTGGTATAGTTTTTAATCCTGCTAAAACAGAAGCCTTGTATCTTCTTTCACCCGCAATTATTTCATATTTATCTCCAATTTGCCTTAAAACTATTGGCTGAATAATACCATATTTTACTATAGATTCTGATAAATCATTTAGTTCTTTTTCATCAAATGCCAATCTTGGTTGAAACCTATTAGGTAAAATATCTTCTACAGAAACATTAACAATTTTATCTTTAAACTCATTCATACCCTTTTTCCTTTTTCCCTATTCTAAAATAATTTTAATTCATTTTTAAATTTTTATCAAGTAAATTTAAGATATTTACATAAACATATAAAAAGTATGATTTTTTATTTCATACTTTCTTTTTTTATTATTTTATATTCTCTTGGATATTTATTATCTGTTTTTTTATTTTTTTTGAAAATAAGAATTGTTCTATTTGAACCATCAATAGGAAGCTTATAATTTATCTTATTTTCTAATAAATAACCAAGAATCTTCGCTTTATTAATAGATTTTTCTAATTCTTCATCAACATTAGCTTTTAATGGAATGAATAAACCATTTAATTTTAATGATGCTACTGATAATTCTAAAATAATATCTAGTGATGATACAGCTCTACATGTAATAATATCAAAAACCTCTTTATTATTTTTTGCATATATTTCCATTCTATTATTTATTATTTCTACATTTTTTAAACCTAATTTATTTTTAATTTCATTTAGAAATAATATTTTTTTTGAATTAGATTCTATTAAAGTTATTTTCGACGTATTAAATATTATTGCTATAACCATTCCAGGAAAGCCTGCCCCTGTTCCAAAATCACATATTTTTTTGTTGCTTAAATTGATTGCTCTAATTAAACATAATGAATCATAAAAATGTTTTAAATAAATATCTGCTTCATCAAGAATTGTAGTTAAGTTAAATTTTTTGTTCCATTCTATTAATAAATTTTTATATTTTTCTAGTTTTTCTAATTGATCACTATTTAATTCTATATTAATTTTTTTACATTCTTTTATAAAAATTTCTTTATTCATTATTATATTCCTTTTTTAAATAAACAAGTAACATTGTTATATCCGATGGATTAACACCACTAATTCTTGATGCTTGTCCTATTGTTATTGGTCTAATAAGAGATAGTTTTTGTTTTGCTTCCGTTGCTATATTTTTTACTTTATTATAATCAATATCTTCTGGTATTTGCTTTTCCTCTAATTTTAACATTTTATTTACTTCAGATTTTGTTTTATTAATATATCCCTCATATTTTATATTTGTCTCAACTATATCTATAATTTCTTTTGATTCTTTTATATTTAAATATTTTAATAAATCTTGTAAGTCTATTTCTGGTCTTTTTATTAATTCTATTAATTTAATTTTTCCATTTATTAATGAAGAATTTTTGTTTTTTAAATAATTATTATTATTCATATTATTTTCAAAGAAATTATTATTTAAATATTTTTCTAAATCATTTATTTTTTTTAATTTTTCTTTATATATACTATATTTTTCATCATCTATTAATCCTAAACTTCTACCATACTCAGTTAATCTTAATGCAGCATTATCATGTCTTAATAATAATCTAAATTCTGCTCTTGATGTTAATAATCTATATGGCTCAGTTATTCCTTTATTAATTAAATCATCTATTAAAACACCAATATATGCTTCATTTCTTTTTAGAATGAATGGACTTTTATTATCAATTTTTAATACAGCATTTATTCCTGCCATTAATCCTTGTGCAGCAGCTTCTTCATATCCACTTGTTCCATTAATTTGACCGGCAGTAAATAAACCATTTATTTTCTTTGTTTCTAAATTCATTTTAAGTTCAGTTGGATCTATGGCATCATATTCAATTGCATATCCATATTTAGTTATTATACATTCTTTTAACCCATCCATTGTATGAAGTAGTTTTTCTTGAATATTATGAGGCATTGTAGTAGAAAAACCTCCAACATAATATTCAATATCATCGCTTCTTTCAGGTTCTAAAAATATTTGATGTCTATCTTTATCACTAAATTTTACAACCTTGTCTTCAATTGAAGGACAATATCTTGGACCAACTCCTTTTATCATTCCACTATAAAGAGCACATTTATCCAAATTTTCCTTTATTATTTTATGAGTTTCTGGGTTTGTATAAGTTAAATAACATGGTTTTTGATTTTCTACATCATACGTTGGCTCGTAAAAATTACTAAAAGATAATTTTTCATTATCACCATACTCAATTTTAACTTCATCAAAGTTTATTGAACTCTTTAAGATTCTTGGTGGTGTTCCAGTTTTTAATCTTATTATTTTTAGTCCATTTTTTTTGAGAGATTCACTCAAAAACATTGAATTTTTTTCTCCATGTGGACCACCTTTATAACTTTCATGAGCGCATAAAATATCTGAATTTAAATAAGTCCCCGTTGTAAGAATTACACATTTGCTTTCTTCTTTTTTCCCATCTTCCGTAATAATACCTTTTACTTCATTTTTTTCAACTATTAATTCTTTTACAAAATTTTCTTCGACATCTAAATTTTTTTGATTCTTTAATGTTTTTATCATTTCTTTAGGATAATTTACTTTACATCCTTGTGCCCTCAAAGATCTTACTCCTGGGCCTTTTTTAACATTTAACATTTTAATTTGTAATAATGTTTTATCGGTATTATAACCCATTTCTCCACCTAGAGCATCTATTTCTCTAACAACTATACCTTTAGCAGATCCACCTATAGATGGATTACATGGCATATCTGCTATATTTTTTATATTGCCAGTAATTAACAATGTTTTTTTACCCATTCTAGCACTAGCTAAAGAAGCTTCACATCCTGCGTGACCTCCTCCAACTACAATAATATCGTATTTCATATATATCATCTACTTTCCAAGACAAAATTTACTGAAAATTTCATCTAATAATTCTTCCTTATATACATTTCCAGTAATTTCACCCAATGTTTCCCATAATAGTTTAATATTTATTTCCATTAAATCAATAGGAATATCTTTTTTTATTTCATTTTCTATATCTTCTGATATTTTAAGACATTTTTTTAATAAAGAAATTTGTCTTACATTTGATATATAAGTAAAATCTGAATTAGAAATATCATCTAAATTAAACATTTCAAATATTTTTTGTTTTATTATTTCAACACAATTTTTATTTTTTGCACTAATATTTAAACTATCATATTTTTCCAATTCTTTTACTTTTTTATTTCCTAAATCTATCTTATTATAAATAACCAATACTTTTTTATTTTTAATATTATCGAGTACCTTTTTATCTTCATAATCAAAATTACTAGATGAATCTAATACAAATAATACTAAGTCAGATTCTTTAATTTTACTTATACTTTTTTCAATTCCAATTGATTCAACTAATTCATCCGTTTCTCGTATTCCAGCAGTATCATATAAATATACATCTATACCATTTATTAGTATATTTCCTTCAACTATATCTCTTGTTGTACCCTTTATATCAGTAACTATTGCTTTTTCTTCACCTAATAAAGAATTTAATATACTACTTTTTCCAACATTTGGCTTTCCAACTATTGCAACATTTAAACCATTTTTTACTATTAAACCATTGTTACTAGAATCAATTAATTCTTCTATTTTATTCTTAATTTCAATATTCTTTTCATTTATTAATTCTTTTGTAACTATGACAGCATCTTCATATTCAGGATAATCTATATTTACTTCTATATTTGCAATTAATGATAATAATATTTCTCTTAAAGAATTTATTCTATTTGATATTTCTTTATCAATACCTTTCATAGACATTTTTCTTGCTGATTCAGTTTTTGCATTAATCATATCAGAAACTGATTCTGCTTCTATCAAATCTATTCTACCATTTAAAAATGCTCTTTTTAAAAATTCACCAGGTTCTGCTAATCTTGCTCCATTGTTTAATAATAATTCCATTATTTTTTTTACTGGAGCTTTACCACCATGTGTATTTATTTCAACAATATCTTCAGTAGTAAAAGATCTAGGACTTTTAAAAACAGAAACTAAAACTTCATCTATTTTTTCTTTTTCATCTACAATAAAACCATAAGTGATTGTATGTGATTCTTTTTTTGTTAAATCTTTATCAAATATTTTATTAACAATTTCTATGGATTTATTTCCACTAATTCTAATTAAATTAATTGAACTTTCTCCAACTAATGTTCCAATAGCACAAATTGTATCATTCATATATAGTCCCTTTCTTTCCACAAGATTATAGCATAATTGCATTTTATTGTAAATAAAAAGAGTATTTAGTACTCTTATTTTTCTTCAACATTCTCATTATATTTAATTACTACACATCTATTAGGTTCTTCTCCTTCACTTTCAGTAGTAATGTATTTAAATCCTTGAAGTGCTGAATGAACAATTTTTCTTGTATATGCATCCATTGGATCTAATTTTACAGAAGACTTTGATAAAGTTACTTCTCTTGCTATTTTTTTAACTTTTTTTTCTAAAAAATATGTTTGTTTTTGTTTATAACCTTCAACATCTACAAATACATTTATATATAAATCTGTTGCATTAAATATTGCTTGTCTTAAATATATTTGAATTGAATCTAATATATGACCTTTTTTACCTATTAAAACCGAATTATTCTGTGAAAATATTTCATATTTAATTTGCCCATCTCTAATTTTAGTTTCGATGTTTGTTTGTATATTTAATGATAGAAGTAACTCTTTTAATAATTCTTTTCCTAAACTTGCTATATCTGATAATTTAATTACCTCTATAGTATATTTTTTACCACTAAATAATCCACCTTTTTCTTCATAATATTTAGTTATTACTTCATTTTCTTTTAATTTTAATTCATCTAATGCTTTTTCTAATAATCCTTCTTCACTCTTAGCTTGAAATTTGTACTTCTCCATAATTCTAATTCTTACCTTTCTTTAATAATAAATTTTGTATTACTGTAAAACCATTTGATACAATCCAATATAATGCAATTGATGTTGGTAAACTAAATGAAACTATTGTTATAAATACAACCATAAATGTACTCATCATTTTCATTTGTTTTGCCTGAGCATCATCACCCGTATTATTCATATTTTTAAATGAATAATAAGTAGCTCCTAATATTAATAATATTAAAATTATATACCAATAATTTCCTTGACTAAATCCTTCTAAAGGTGTTGTTCCAAGATTGAAAACTAGAAAATCATTTTCAAAGAATGCAGGGACTCTATAAACTGCTTCTAAAAAAGCAAAGAATATTGGTAATTGAAGAAAAGCAAATAAACAACTAGACATAGGATTAATATTATATTTTTTGTATATTAACATCATTTCTTGACTTTTTGCCATCATTGATTCTTTGTCATCTTTTCCACTATATTTTTTCTCTAATCTATTTAAATCACTTTGAGCTTTCTTCATATTTTCACTCATATTAGTAGATTTTTTAGAAATTGGATATAAAGCTAATCTAAGAATTAAACCAACAATCATTATTGCAAGACCATTATTTTTTACAATTAAACCAACTTTAACTATTATCCATGCTAATGGTTTAACAAAAAATGATGTCCATAAACCTTCATATCCCCCAGAATTAATTTTTAATTTTTTACATTCTGGTAATTTATCATATTCAACTAATAATTTATCAGGATTATTTTTATAAATTTCTATTAATTCTTTACTTTCTGGCTTACAAAGAATATTTGAAACATATTGCTTTTGTGTTTTTTCATCTTCAGAAGTAATTGTAAATCTCTTTGTACAACCTCCAAGTGTTATTAAAATTAATAATAATATTAGTATTTTTTTATTCATATTATATTCCTTTCATTATTTTAAATAATTCATCATTAATTATTTTATAATCAATATCTAAAATGGATTTCCTTAATATTATAACATAGTCACAAGAATTATTAAAACTATTTTTCATTAATATATCTTTAATTCTTCTTTTATACAAATTTCTAATATATGCTTTTCCTATCTTCTTACTTACACTAATACAATATCTATTATAATCATATTTATTAATAGCATAATAAATTATAAAATACTTATTAATGATTTTTTTTGATTTTTCTAATAATTTTTGAATTTCTTCATTCTTTTTAATAATATATTTTTTATTCATATTTCACCAACAAATTAATTATATAAAAAAAATTACTTAATTAAAAGTAATTTAATTATTTTGCTAATTCTTTTCTTCCTTTTGCTCTTCTAGATTTTAATACACTAGATCCTTTTCTAGAAAAGAAACCAGAAGTTTTACTTTTTTTACTGTTATTAGGTTGAAATGTTCTTTTCATTAAATATTCCTCCGTTCTTTAATTGATGATTTTGATTATATAATATCAATTAATATTTGTCAATTGTAATAATTAAAAATATTATGTTAACTTATCAACAGTATATTAACATTATTATGTTAACTTATCAACAACTTATTAACATAATATTTATTTTTTTATTACAAAATTGTTGATATTGTTAGTAATATATATTTTTGCCTTTAAAAACCAATATTTTTTTATTTACAAAATGTTTATAAATTGTTAATATAATTGTTAATATTAATTTTTGTTTTGACATTAAAAAAAGTTGTCTTATAATTTAATTAGAAGGAATAAAAAGACTTTTTTTAGAAAGGAATAGTAATTTATGACAAATGATATCATTTGGGAAAAATTTTTGTCTATAATACAAAAAGAAGTATCACCAATTACTTTTAATTGTATTATTAAACAATTAAAACTATATTCATATAATAATAGTAAAATGATAATCACAACTTCAGAAAATAATGAATTACTATTAGAAAAAGTTAAACAGAATTATTCAAATTTAATAGAAAATATAATGAATGAAATCACACAAGATTCATGTGAAATACATTATTTATTAAAAAATGAAATAAATGATTCTACTAATATAATTGAAAATAATAATATACAAACAAAGAATTTTGAAGAAACTTTAGAAAATGACTTATCAAATTATAAATATAATAGTAATTTTATATCAAAATATACATTTGATACATTTGTAGTTGGTGAATCAAATAAACTAGCTTATGGAACTGCTAAAGCGGTTGCTCAAAATCCAGGAAAATTATATAATCCCTATTTTATTTATTCAAATAGCGGACTTGGTAAAACTCACTTAATGCATGCAATTGGTAATTATATAGTTACTCATTCTGATAAAAGAGTCTTATATATAACAGCAGAACAATTTTCTAATGATTATATATCAATAGTAAATACAAAAAATAGCAATAGCAATATTTCTTATTTAGAAGCTTTTAGAGAAAAATACAGAAATGTAGATGTATTAATGATAGATGATATACAGTTTTTAGAAAAAAAAGAAAAATCTCAAGTTGAGTTTACTAATACTTTTAATGAATTATATTATAATGAAAAACAAATAATTATTGCATCTGATAAATCTATAGAAGATTATAAATATTTAGAAGATAGACTGAAAACTAGATTTAGATGGGGATTAACAGAATCAATTAGTCCCCCAGAATTAGAATTAAAGAAAAATATTATAAAGAATAAGATAATGGTTAATAATTTTGATCTTTATCTTGATGATTCTATTATTGATTATATTGCTAATAATTGTGGAAGTGATATTAGAAATATTGAAAATTCAGTTACAAGATTAGTCGCATATAAATCTATATTTAATTTAGATGAAATAACACTAGGTATAGCAAAAGAAGCATTAAATGAATATACAGACAAACCTATGTATAAAACAAACTCTGTTGAAAAGATAATTGATGTTGTTGCAAAATTCTATGGAATTGATAGTTCTATGATAAAAGGAAAAATGAAAAAGAAAAATATTGCTGATGCAAGAGCAATTACTATGTATTTAAGTAGAATATTAACAACTGAAAGTTTGCAGAGAATTGGTTTACTTATAGGAGGTAGAGATCATTCAACAGTAATTTATTCTTATGAAAAAATATCAAATGAATTAAAAACAAATATTAAGTTACAAGAGGAAATAAGATTGTTAAAAAATAAAATAAGTGAATAATTTATTAATTTTTAACAAAATAAAAGTGTTATTAACATCTTATAATCAAGAAAAAATAGACATTTATATAAGTTATTAACATAATCAACATTTAATAATAATATTAATAATAAAAATAAGGAGGTTATAAAATGAAATTATTAATAGAAAAAAATAAATTATTAGAAAGTTTAAATCCTGTTAGTAGAGCGTTATCTACTAGAAATATTATTCCTGTATTAAATGGAATAAAATTTGAATTAAAGAAAGAGGGGTTATATTTAACAGCAACAGATAATGATATAACAATACAAAGCTTTATTGATAAGAAAAATATAAAAAGTATAGATGAAATAGGATGTTCAATTGTGTATGGTAAAACTTTATTAGAGATAATTAAAAGATTACCAGATACAGATATATTAATTGAAAATTATGAAAGTAATGAAATATCATTCAAAACAAATACAGCATCATATAATTTTAATTGTTTTGCTATTGAAGACTTTCCTAATATTAAATTAGATGACATGAAAGATCCTATAATTTTATCAAGTATTAAATTTAAAGAAGTAATAAATAAAACATCTTTTGCTTGTTCTGTTCAAGAAAGTAGACCATTACTTACTGGTGTAAATATTAAAATTCAAGGTGACTTATTTGAATGTACAGCTACAGATTCATATAGATTATCTAAAGTTAGTATTAACATTAATAAAACTATTCAAAATAATATTAATATAGTTATACCAGCTAGAAATATTAATGAGTTTGCTAAAACAATTGAAGAAGATTGTGAAATGGAAATGTATGTATTTAATAATAAAGTTATATTTAAAAACAATAATTTAATATTTCAAACTTCTTTACTAAATGGAAATTATCCAAACACAGATAATTCAATAGCTAAAGAATTTAAATATATTGTAAAAGCTAATTTAAAAGATTTATTTAATACACTTGACAGAGCTTCTTTATTAACCCAATCTAAAGATAAAAATATAATAGATGTTGAAATTAATAAAAATTATTTAACAATAAAAGCGACAAATATTGAAATGGGAAAAGTAGAAGAAAAAATAGAAATAGAAAATGAAACAAATAATTCAATAAAGATATCATTTAGTGCTAAATATATGTTAGAAGCATTAAAAATGTTTAATAATGAGTATGTATATTTATTATTAAATGGTGAAATAAATCCAATTGTATTAAGAGAAATAGATAATAAAGAGTTAACAGAATTAATTTTACCTATGAAAACTTATTAAAAAAACGATTTTCGTTTTTTTTTTATAATTTTTAGACAAAATGTGACAAAATTCGACAAAAGAATTATGTTAGTATAATATTCAATTTTTAAAGAAAGGGGGATAATTTATGGAATATGAAATAAGCTATGACACACAAGTAATACTTCCTATTAAGGAAAATAAATCAAAAATAATTGAAGAAAATGATGAATATTATATTGATAATTCTCCTATAAATATTCTAGAACACAGTTGTGAATACTTTGGTAGTTCTTATGAAGGAAGAAAAGAAGGCACAAAGAAATTATTAGGAATAACACATAAATCTCCAATTATAGTTGAAGAAACAAGAAAAATAATATTTTTTCCAACTATGTCACCAGAAAACAAAAATTGTGTTTGGATAAATTTAGAAAAAATAGAAAAGTATTATGAAGTAGATCATAAAAAATCAGTAATAGAATTTAAAAATGGCGATGTTTTAGAATTTGAAATATCTATAGGTTCTTTATCTAATCAAATATTAAGGGCAACAAGATTAAAATATGTATTAGAAGAAAGAATTAACTTAAAAGAAGATAATAATTAAAAAATTATCTTTTTTTATACTTATTTTCATGATATAATTAATTGTGTGTGTAGGAGTACCTAAAATATATAAAAATTAAAATTTAGGGGGAAAAAGAGGTTTAAAAATGAATATTACAAAAATTGAACTACTTAATTTTAGAAATTATAATAAGAAAATTTTTGATAATTTTTCAAATTTAAATATTATTATTGGTAAAAATGGAATAGGAAAAACATCAATAATAGAAGCAATATATTTAGGTAGTTTAGCTAAATCTTTTAAGACAAATAATGAATATTCAATAATAAATAACAATTCTGATTTTTTTAAAATAAAAATTTACTATTTTGATTATGGTCCTAAGAAAAATTTAGAAATATTGTTAGATAAAAATGGAAAGAAAACTAAAATTAATTCTAAAATACAAAAAAGATTAAGTGATTTTATATCGCAATATAGAATAATATTACTTTCTCCAGATGAATTGAAATTAGTAAAGTCGTCACCAAATACACGAAGAAATTATCTAAATATACAAATATCTCAACTTCATAGGGAATACATATATTATTTAAATAATTATAACAATTTAATAAAGAATAAAAATGATTACTTAAAAAAATTAATGTTAAATAGCAATTTAGATTCTAGATATTTAGATATTATAGATGAAAAAATAGTAGAAGAAGGAATTAAAATATATAATTATAGAAAAAAATATATTGAATTAATAAATAAATATATTAATATATTTTTTAATAAATTTAGTGAAAAAAGTACTTTATTTATTAAATATATTTCAGATTTTGAAATAAATGATATTAATAAATTAACAAAAGAATTAAAAAAAATAAGAAATAAAGAAATAAATGTTGGAATGACTTCATTTGGTGTTCATAGAGATGATTATGAATTTATACACAATGGTAACAATTCTAAAGAGTTTAGTTCACAAGGAATACAAAAGCTTATTATATTATCAATGAAATTATCTGAGGTAGAAATATTTAAAAATGAATATAATATTTCACCAATATTATTATTAGATGATTTATTTAGTGAATTGGATGAAAAAAATAGAAATAAAATTTTTAAATCTTTAAATAAAAATAATCAAATATTTATTACTACAACAGATTTAAAAAATATAAATAAAAAATTAATAGAAAAAGCCAAAATATTTAATTTAGATGAGAGGGTGTGAATAAAATGAATGATGATTATGGCGTAAAAGATATACAAGTATTGGAAGGATTGGAAGCGGTAAGAAAAAGACCAGGTATGTACATTGGTACAACTGATGTAAAAGGATTACATCATTTAGTATGGGAAATAGTTGATAATGCAATTGATGAAGCATTAGCAGGTTATTGTAACAATATAGAAATAATTGTTAATAAAGATAATTCAATAACAGTAAAAGATAATGGGCGTGGTATTCCTGTTGGTATTCATCCAAAAACAGGTATTTCAACAGTAGAAACTGTATATACAGTGTTACATGCAGGTGGCAAATTTGGTGGTGGTGGATACAAAGTATCTGGAGGATTACATGGTGTAGGTGCATCAGTAGTTAATGCTCTTTCAAAATGGGTTACTGTAACAGTATATAAAGATGGAAAAATATATGAAACTAAATTCGCAGATGGTGGAAAAACAATTCAAAAACTAACAGAAATTGGAAAATGTGAAAAAAATAGAACTGGAACAACAGTTACCTTTAAGCCAGATCCAGAAATATTTGATACTGATATTTACGATTATGAAACACTCAAAGTAAGAACTAGAGAATTAGCTTTTTTAAATAAAGGACTTCAATTAACATTAAGAGATGATAGAGATGAAGAAGATACTCAAGGAGATAAATTTATATATGAGGGTGGAATTAGTGAATATGTAAAATTCATTAATCAAGGAAAAACTCCAATTCATGATGATATTATTCATTTAACTGGTGAAAAAGATGGAATTATATTTGAAGTAGCTATGCAATACAATGATGGATATAATGAAAATATTTATTCATTTGTTAATAATATTAATACTCATGATGGAGGAACACATGAAGATGGTGTTAAAAGAGCATTAGTTAGAACAATTAATGCATATGCAAGAAAAAACAACATATTAAAAGAAAAAGATGAAAATTTAAGAGAAGATGATGTTAAAGAAGGATTAACAATGATTATTTCTTGTAAACATCCAAATCCACAATTTGAAGGACAAACAAAAGGAAGATTAGGAAATTCTGAAGTTAAAAATTTAGCCGATAGTGTATTTGCTGAAGGATTTGAAGAATTTTTATTAGAAAATCCAGAAGATGCAAGAATTATTATTAATAAGGCAATATTGGCTAGAAATGCTCGTATGGCTGCTAAAAAAGCTAGAGAAGCAACAAGAAAAAGTGATTTAACTACTACTAATTTTTTTGGAAAACTTTCTGATTGTAAAAGTAAAGATCCAACTATTTCAGAAATATTTATAGTCGAGGGAGATAGTGCAGGTGGATCTGCTAAAAAAGGAAGAGATTCCATGACTCAAGCAATTCTTCCTTTAAGAGGTAAAATATTAAATGTTGAAAAAGCAAGATTAGATAGAGCATTAGGAAATGAAGAAATTAAGACAATTATTACAGCTTTTGGTACCGGAATTGGAGAGTATTTTGATTTATCAAAACTAAGATATGATAAGATTATCATTATGACAGATGCTGATGTTGATGGTGCTCATATTAGAGTTTTATTATTAACCTTATTTTACAGATTTTTTAGACCGATTGTTGAAGCTGGACATGTTTATGCTGCTCAACCACCATTATTTAGAATAATGCATGGAAAAACCAGAAAATATACATTAACAGAGCAAGAAAAGGATGAATATTTAGCATCACTTCCTGAAAATGTTAGAAATAGGGCAGAAATAGCAAGAATGAAAGGTTTAGGAGAAATGGATGCTGAAGAATTAAATGAGACAACAATGGATATAAATAAAAGAGTTTTAAGAAAAATAACTGTTACAGATTGTATTGCAGCAGATGCAATTTTTGAAAAATTAATGGGCGATGAAGTTGAGCCAAGAAGAGCATTTATTGAGGAAAATGCTATTAATGTTAAAAATTTAGATATATAGGAGGTTTATTATGGAAGAAGAAATTAAAGAAGAAAATACTAATTACGAAGAAAATGAATACAACGGAACATTTCATGAAAGAGACAGTCATCAAGAAAATAATATTGTTGATGAAGTAAAGGATTCTTTTCTTGACTATTCAATGAGTGTTATTACATCAAGAGCTATACCAGATTTAAGAGATGGATTAAAACCAGTTCATAGAAGAATTCTTTGGTCAATGTATGAAGAAGGCAATACTCCGGATAAACCTCATAGAAAATCAGCAACAACTGTTGGTAATGTAATGGGTCATTATCATCCACATGGCGATAGTTCAATATATGATGCTATGGTTCGTTTAGCACAAGATTTTAATCAAAGATACATGTTGATAGATGGTCATGGAAATTTTGGTAATATTGAAGGTGATGGTGCTGCTGCTTATCGTTATACTGAAGCAAGATTAGCCAAAATATCACTTGAATTACTAAGAGATATTAATAAAAATACAGTTGATATGGATGATAATTTTGATGTTACAAGAAAAGAGCCAAAAGTATTACCATCAAGGTTTCCAAATATATTAGTCAATGGTTCTATGGGAATTGCTGTTGGTATGGCAACAAATATTCCTCCACACAATTTATCTGAAGTTATAGATGGATGTGTTGCTTATATAGATAATCCTGACATTGATACAGAAGGTTTAATGCAATATATTAAAGGCCCAGATTTTCCAACAGGTGGAATAATACTTGGAAATTCAGGAATAAAAAAAGCATATGATACAGGTAGAGGAACTATAACTATTAGAAGTAAAGCAGAAATTGAAGAACATAATGGGCATAATGCAATTGTATTTACTGAAGTACCTTATGGGGTTAATACAATGGAACTTAAAAATAAAGTTGCTGAGCTTGTCCACACTAAAGTAATAGAAGGAATTACTGATTATCATACTGACTTAAAAGATGGAGTAAAGATCACAATAACTTTAAAAAAAGATGCAAATCCACAAGTGGTTTTAAATAATTTATATAAACATACTGCTTTTCAAGTAAATTATGGAATAATATTTTTAATGTTAGATGGCTTAACACCTAGAACATTAGGATTAAAAGAAATAATAACAAAATATATTGATCATCAAAAAGAAGTAATTATAAGAAGAACACGTTTTGATTTAGATAAAGATGAAAAAAGAGTTCATATATTAAATGGATATAAAATTGCACAAGATAATATAGATGAAGTAGTTAAGATTATTAGAGGTGCAATGGATGATACAGATGCTAAAGAAAAATTAATGTCTAGATTTGAATTAGATGAAATTCAAGCAGATTCTATTTTAGAATTAAGACTAAGAAGATTAACAGGATTAGAAAGAGATAAAATAGAAGAAGAATTAAAAAATTTACTATTAGAAATAGAAGAATTAAAATCAATTCTAGCTTCTGAGCAAAAAGTATTGGAAATTATTAAAAAGGAAATGTTAGAAATTAAAAACAAATACGGGGATGATAGAAAAACAACAATAGACATGACAGCAATTGAATATATCGAAGATGAGGCTTTAATTCCTCAAGAAGAAGTTGTAATTACATTAACTAATAAAAATTATATTAAAAGATTACCAAAAGATACATATAAATCCCAACATAGAGGTGGAGTTGGTATTAAAGGTATTACAACAACAGATGAGGATTTTGTTGAACAATTAATATCATTAAATACACATGATTATATATTGTTTTTCTCAAATAAAGGTAAAGTTTATAGATTAAAAGGATATAAAATACCTGAATATTCAAGAGTTGGAAAAGGATTACCTATTATTAATCTATTATCACTTGAAAAAGATGAAAAAATTAATACAATGGTAAAGATTAATAATAAAAATTCAAACAAATGTTTGTTATTTTGCACTAAAAATGGTTTAGTTAAACGTACACTACTTAGCGAATTCGATAATATTAGACAGACTGGAAAAATTGCCATTACACTAAAAGATGATGATGAATTAATATCTGTAAAATCTTGTGATGATAATACTCAAATACTAATGTGTTCTTCTGGAGGAAGAATGGTTAGATTTACTGCAAGTGAAATTAGAATAATGGGGAGAACAGCTTCAGGCGTAAGAGGTATTAATTTAAGTAATGACATTTGTATTGGATGTGAAGTTTCAGATAATAATAGTTTATTGCTTGTTGTAACTGAAAATGGATATGGTAAGAAAACATCTATTGAAGAATATAGGCAAACTAAGAGAGGAAGCAAAGGAGTTAAGACTTTAAATATTTCCGAGAAAAATGGAAAAGTCGTTGGATTCAAATCAACAAATAACAATGTTGATCTTATGATAATAACTACTCTTGGCATAATAATAAGATTAGATGTTAATGCAATATCTGAAATGGGAAGAGTAACAAAGGGAGTAAAATTAATTAATCTTAAGGATAATAATAAAGTTGCATCAATATCATTGGTTGAAAAAGAAATTGATGATGAATCAGATGAAAATATAGAAAATTAAATATATGTTCCACGTGAAACATAAAAAAAATATTTCCCGGGAAATATTTTAAAGCAATATGTTCCACGTGAAACATAAATAACTTGAAATTTAATTAATTATTGTATATAATCTATTTGTGCAACAGATATAAATATGAACTAGGTCAGGATTGGAAAATAGCAGCCTTAAGTATTTTATCTGTGTGCACTTTTATTTTGAGGTAAAAATGGATGCAAAAATTAAAAAATTAAAAAATATGAATAAGAAAGCAATTAAGAATGGAGATATTCCAGTTTCAGCAATGATAATTAAAAATAATAAAATTATTTCAAAATCTTACAACAAAAAATATAAAAATAACAATCCAATTCATCATGCAGAAATACTAGCAATTATAAAAGCATGTAAAAAATTAAAGACTACAAATTTGATTGATTGCGAGTTGATAACAACATTAAAACCATGTATTATGTGTGAATCTGTAATAGCGGAAGTGAAAATTAGGAAAGTTTATTATATATTAGAAAAAAATAAAGAAGTGAATAAAAAAATCGAATATATTAAAATAAATAAAGAAAACGATATATTTAAAAAAGAATTAAAAAAATTTTTTGAATTAAAAAGATAGATTAAAAACTGTAAATTTGATACAATAAATGCAGGAGGTTTTTATGTCAGAATATATAACTTTATATAGAAAATACAGGCCCAAAAACTTTTCAGAGGTTGTAGGGCAAACAACAACAATAACTATTTTAAAAAATAGTATAAAATTAAATAAGATTGGACATGCTTATATTTTTGCTGGTCCGAGAGGAACAGGAAAAACAAGTGTAGCTAAAATATTTGCAAGAGCAGTTAATTGTTTAAATAATAATGATGGGGATCTTTGTGGTAAATGCGGCAACTGCAAGAAAAATATTGAAGAAGAAATAGATATTGTTGAAATTGATGCAGCTAGTAATAATGGTGTTGATGAAATTAGAGAAATACGTAATAATGTAAAATTATTACCTTCTAATTTAAAATATAAAATATATATAGTTGACGAAGTACATATGCTGTCTGATAGTGCATTCAATGCTTTATTAAAAACACTAGAAGAACCTCCAAGTCATGTAATTTTTATATTAGCCACTACTGAAATAAATAAAATTCCTTCAACTGTTTTATCAAGATGTCAAAAATTTAATTTTAAAAAATTAAATAACAAAGAAATAAAAGAAAGAATTAAATATATATGTGAAAAAGAAGATCGATTAACAAATATAGACGATTCTTGTATTGAATTAATATCAAGATTAAGTGATGGTGGATTGAGAGATGCAATTAATCTACTGGATCAAGCTCTATCTATTAATAAGGAAGTTACAATTGATGAAATTTATGATTTGTTAGGATTAATAGATGATGATAGTCAATTTGAATTAATTGAAAATATTATTTCCAAAAATATAAAATCAGTGATTAAAATTATTAATAATCTATATGATAGTGGAAAAAATATTCCTGCCATTTTAAACCAAATTTTAATAAAAATTGAAAATATAATCATATACAACAATACAGAAAAATACTTTGATGAAAAATATGAAAAAAAATTAATTAAATTTTCTAAGGTAGATTCAGATAAAATAATAGAACTATGCAAACAAATGTTTGAATTAATTTATAATTTAAAGAAAAATACTGATCAAAAGATTTTGGTTGAAATTTATTTTATTAAAATGACTTTTATTTTTAATGAAAATATAAAAATAGAAAATAATAGCATAATAAACGATGATAAAAATAATCAAGAGGAATTTACAAATGAAAATAAAATTTCGTTTGAAGAAAAGAAAATTTTAATTAATAATTGCTTATGTTTGGCAAATAAAAAATTAAAATTAGATTTTTTAAATAACTATGGCTTAATTAATAATTATATTTCTGATAAAAAATATAATTCAATTGCTAATTTATTATTGAAAGCAACTCCAGAAGTTGTTTCCAATAAATATATATTATTTACTTTTAAGAAAAATTTTGAAGTTATTTTATTTGATAAAAACATTGAAATAATAGTAAAATTTTTAAAATTATTATATAATAATGAATATGAGGTTATAGGTGTTTCTTCAGAAGATTGGAAAAAAATTAAAGAAGATTATATAAATAATATTAAAAATGGAAAAAAATATGAATTTATAGAAATTAATAAAAATAACAAGTCTTCTAAAAAAAATAATAACATTGAAGATAAAATAGAAAACATTTTTGGAGATATACATATAACAGAAGAATGAAAGGAATGATTATATATGAATATGCAAGCAATGATGGCGCAAGCTCGTAAATTACAAAGAGATATTGAAAAAGCTACATCTGAAATTAATGAATCAATTTTCAAATATGAAAACGATAATATTTTAGTTGAATGTCTTGGTAGCAATGAGTTAAAAAAAATAGAAATTAAAAATGATGCTATTTTAGAAGATAAAGATATGCTTGGTGATATTATTTTGGTGGCAGTAAATGATGTTATTAATCAAATAAATAAGGTAAAAGAAGAAAAACTTGGAAAATACACTAATGGTTTAGGGGGATTATTTTAGTAATGTATTTACCTAAAAGCTTTGAAAATTTAGTAAATAATTTAACAATATTACCTGGAATAGGTGAAAAAACTGCTGAAAGATATGTTTATGCTTTATATGAAAAAGAATATGATGAAGTTGAAAATTTATCTAAATCTTTAATTGAGTTTAAAAAAAACATTAAAAATTGTAGTATTTGTGGATGTTTAAGTGATTTTGATATTTGTGAAATATGCTCAAGTGAGGACAGGGATAAATCTACTATTTGTATAGTTGAGGATTCAAAAAGCGTATTTTTTATTGAAAGAACAAATAAATATAAAGGATATTATCATGTTCTTAATGGTTTAATATCGCCAATTGAAGGAATTAATCCTGAGGATTTGAATATTGAATCACTTGTTAAAGACAGAATTAATAAAGGCATTAAAGAAATAATTATAGCTCTAAACCCATCAATAGAAGGTGAGGTAACATCATTATATATACAAAAAATACTAGAAAAATTTGATGTGAAAGTATCTAGACTATCATATGGAATTCCAATGGGAAGTGATATTGAATATTTAGATCCTATAATGATTTCAAAAGCCTGGGATGACAGAAAAATAATATCATAGAAGAAAAAAGAAAAGCATAAAATTATATAGGTGTTTAATATGATTGTTAATATATTACAAAAATTTGTATATTCTTTATGTTTATTATATACAATAAATATAATAATTAGTAAAACAGGTAATACTGTTCCAATAAATGTATATACAATTTTAGTAATATATTTTTTTGACTTTTTTGGAATAATAGCTATAATATATTTAAAATATTATTTGTTTGGAGGTTAATTTGAGTAAATTATTTGAATATTTTAATAAAATAAATAACGAAAAAAAGCTTGTTCAATCCTACATTATAGGAAATACTAAGTATGATTTAATTAAAGAAGAATTAAATCAAGTTTTTGAATCTTTCTTTTTTAATGGTGAAAATGCATATAATATTGATATTCAAATTTTAAAAAATGATGAAGAAAAAATTTCAAAAAATGAAATAAGTGATTTACTTGAAAATATTTATAAAACATCACAATTCAATAATAAAAAAATTTATGTTATTGATGAATGTGAAAAATTAAATGACTCTACATATAATGCTTTATTAAAAACTTTAGAAGAACCTCCAAATGGTGTATATGCATTTTTAATAACAAAAAATATTGATGCAGTTAAATCAACAATTGTTAGTAGATGCCAAAAAATATTTATAAGTAATATTAGTGAGGATATAAATTCAGAATATTATGAAATAGCAGATGAGATGATTAGTGAGTTAGAAAAGAATGAGTTAAGTTTTATTTTTAAAGATTATATTTTTTATAATAAAATAAAAGATAAAAATGAGTTATATTTAATTCTTAAAATTATATTAAATAAATATAACCAAAATTTAAGTATCTCGATTGAAAAAGATGATAATAGTCATATAAATAAATTGTGTAAAAAAATATTAATAATTAATGATATAATAAGTATGCTAGATTATAATTTAAACAAAAATTTATGTTTGGATAGATTAGTTATAGAAATGTGGAGATGTAATAATGAAACTAGTTGGAATTGAATTTAAAAAGAACGGAAAAATATATATATTTAACAGTAATAATCTAGAATTAAATATTGAAGATTTTGTTATTGTTGATACAGAAAGAGGACAACAATTTGGAAGAGTGTCATCCATTAATATTAAAGATGATAATTTAAACCACTCAAATGTTATAAGAATAGCTGATAAAAAAGATGAAAAGCAAAATCAAAAAAATATATCAGACGCAAAAAATGCATTGAATAAGGCAGAAGAACTTATTAAAAAATTAAATTTAGATATGAAATTAATAGATGCATATTATACTTTTGATAGAAAACAGTTGGTATTTCAATTTTTATCAGATAATAGAGTAGATTTTAGAGAATTGGCTAAACAATTAGCATCTATATATAAGACACGAATTGAATTAAGACAAGTTGGTGTTAGAGATAAAGCAAAAGAAATTTCTGGAATTGGTCAATGTGGAAGAAAAATATGTTGTTCGTCATTTTTAAATGATTTAGATTCAGTTGGAATAGCACAGGTAAAAAATCAAAATTTATCTTTAAATCCCACTAAAATAAATGGTTTATGTGGAAGACTTTTATGTTGTTTAAAATATGAGGACAATTTATATAGTGAATTAAGAAAAGGACTACCTGAAGTAGGAGATAAAGTAAAATATAATGGAGTAGAGGGAACTGTAATATCATTAGATATACCAAGAAGGAAATATTCTATGTTAACAGATGATAACACAAAAGTAGAAGTTGTTGTTCCAATTAGCAAAAATGAAGGAAAAAAAAGAAATAATAATTAATGATTTACTAAATTATAATAATTTAAAAATAATACAAAATAAAGATTATTTTAATTTTAGTTTAGATTCTGTACTATTACCTAATTTTGTATTATTAAGTCCAAATACTAAAAACATTTTAGATTTATGTACCGGAAATGCCCCAATTCCACTAATATTATCAACAAAAACAAAAGCGAATATAATAGGCGTTGAGATTCAGAAGGAAATATATGATTTGGCAAAAAAAAGTATTAAATTAAATAATATCAATAGTATTAGTTTAATAAATGATGATGTTAAAAATATAACAAAAAAATTTGAAACTGATAGTTTTGACATTATTACATGTAATCCACCATACTTTAAATGTAATGAAAATAGTATTTTAAATGATAATGATATCAAATCAATAGCTAGGCATGAATTGAAAGTAAATATTGAAGATATAATAAGAATATCAAAAAAGCTTCTAAAAAATGGTGGTTCATTGAATATTGTACATAGAACTGATAGATTGATTGAAATAATAGATTTAATGAAAAAAAACAATTTAGAACCAAAAAGAATACAATTTATTTATCCTAAAAAAAACAATGATTCAAATATAGTACTTATTGATGGAAGAAAAAACGGTAAACCAGGATTAAAAATTTTAAAGCCATTAATTGTTCACAATGAAGATGGGAGTTATACAAAAGAGGTTTTAAATCTATTTGGAGGTAATTAAATGATACAAAAAAGTTATGAAAAAAACATTTATGGCAATTTATATTTAGTACCTACACCTATAGGAAATCTTGAGGACATTACGTTAAGAGCAATAAACACTTTAAAAATGGTTGACATGGTATATGCTGAAGATACTAGAGAAACAATAAATCTGTTAAAGCATTATGATATAAATAAGAAAATAGAATCTTGTCACAAATACACTGAAATGAAACATAAAGATAAAATAATACGTTTATTAAAAGAAGGAAAAAATATAGCATATGTAACTGATAGAGGAACACCACTAATTAGTGATCCAGGAAATGTAATAGTTGATGAGTGTATTAAAAATAATATTAATGTAATATCATTACCTGGTCCAAATGCTTTATTACCTGCTTTAAATATGTCAGGTATTAGTAATGAAAGGTTTTTGTTTTTTGGATTTCTTAATAGTAAGAAAACATTAGCAAAAAAACAATTATTAAAATTAAAAAATATAACAGTACCAATAATATTTTATGAATCACCCTATCGTCTTAAAAATACAATAGAAATTATGTATGAGATATTGGGAAGTAGAAAAGCATCTATTATTAGAGAAATATCAAAGATACACGAAGAAATAATAAGAAGTAATTTACCTAATTTAATTAATGAATGCAACAATATAAAAGGAGAAATTGTTATTATAGTTGCAGGAAATAATAATGATGAAGAAGAAAATATTAATTATAAAGAAAAAGTAATTGAATATGTTGAAAAGGGATATTCTAAAAGAGATGCAATTAAAAAAATATCATTAGAATACAATATTAATAAAAATAAAATATATAATGAGGTAAAGGAGTAAAAATGAAATTAATCGTAGGTTTGGGTAATCCAGGAAAAAAATATGAAAAAACAAGACATAATTGCGGTTTTATGGCTATTGATTATTATGCAAAAAAATACAATTTAACAAGTAAAAAAAAGTATAATGGCGAATATTTTGAAAAAATAATAAATAGTGAAAAAATAATTTTTTTAAAACCTCAAACCTATATGAATTTATCAGGAGAATGCGTACTAAGCTTTGTGAAATATTTTGACATAAATACAGATGACATTTATATCATATATGATGATATTGATTTTGAGTTAGGAACTTTCAAAATTAAGAGAGATGGTAGTTCGGGTGGACATAATGGAATTAATAATATAATTAAGCTTCTTAAAACTGAAAAATTAAAGAGAATTAGAATAGGAATTTCAAAAAATGATATTCCATTAGAAGATTATGTATTAAAAAAATTAAATGAAGAAGAAATGAATAAAATAAATGAATTATTACCTTTAATTAGCGAAATAATAGATAATATCCCATTAATGAATATAGATGATTTGATGCAAAAATATAATAGGAATTAATATGAAAAACTTATTAGCACTTAAACTTTTTGATTTTGATATTAATAATATTAGGAAAATATCAACAAATAAAAATGAAATATATAATCAGTTATTATTATATATCTTTTTTAAGTGTAACAAAAATCTAATAGTTGTATTTCCTACTTTAAATGAAGCAACTGAAACATATAATGAATTAAAAAACTATATGGATGAAGTCTACTTGTTTCCCGAAGATGACTTTATGAATAAAAGAGCAATAGCAGCATCTCCAGAATTATTATATATGAGAGTAAATCTTCTTAATAAATTAAATGATATAAATAATAAAATTATTATTGTACATTTAAATAGTTTTATAAAAAAACTCCCAAATAAGAAAGATTATATAAATAATAGAATAAGTTTAAAAGTTGGAAATACAATAAATAGAGAAGATTTTTTAAAAAAATTATCATCAAATGGATATAAAAGAGAAAGTGTAGTTTATAATGTTTCTGATTATTCAGTACGAGGTTTTGTGATTGATATTTTTCCAATAAATTCAGAAAGACCTATAAGAATTGAATTATTTGATGATCAAATAGAAAAAATTAAATATTTTGATATTGTAACTCAAAAATCTGATAAAGAAGTTAACGAAGTGTTAATAGGTTCCATTAAAGATGATTTTGGAGAAAATAATTCTTCAATAAGAAATTTTATTGATAATAATCTTGTAATTTTTAATAATATTAATCAAATAAAAGAACAAGAAAAAATGATATTGCCACAAATAAAATATTTAAATATAGATAAAGAAATTTTTAAATTATCTTCACTAATTGAAAAAGATGATATATATATTGATACAATAAATAATAAAAATAGTGATTTGGTAATTAATGCAAATTCAATTGAAAAATATAATTTGAATAAAAACAAATTTGTTAATGATATTATTAAAACAAATGGTACTTTATTTACTAATGATGAAAAATTAATTATAGATTTAAGAAGAATTAATAATACAATTAATATAGAAAAAAATGTGCTTAATCATGGATTTATATATAATGGTAATTATTATTATTCTGAATATGATTTAACTGATAATTATAGAAAAAAAGAAATTATAAATGATAATAGTTACGGAAATAAGATTTTTTCAATCGATGATATAAATATTGGTGATTATGTAGTTCATAGAAAATCAGGAATAGGAATATATAAAGGAATTACAACAATTGAAAAGAATGGAATGAAAAAAGATTATCTTCTAATACAATATAAAGGAAATGACAAATTATACATGCCTGTTGAAGATATAACTAAGTTATATAAGTATACAGCAAAAGAAGGAAGTAAGCCTGTAATCAACAAATTAAATAGTGTTGAATGGACAAAAACAAAATTAAAAATAAAAGAAAGAATCAAAAATATAACTGCAGAATTGCTAAAGATATATAAAGAGAGAAACAAAGCAACAGTGGAACCTTTTAAAAAAGATGATGAAAATCAACTAATGTTTGAAAGTGAATTTGAATATGAAGAAACAGTAGATCAATTAAAAGCAATTGATGAAATAAAATCTGATTTAGAAAAGCCTAGGCCAATGGAAAGATTATTATGTGGTGATGTTGGATATGGTAAAACTGAAGTAATATTTAGAGCAATTTTTAAGACAGTACTTAATGGTAAACAAGTGGCCTATTTATGTCCAACAACACTACTTTCTCATCAACAATATGATAATGCATTAAAAAGGTTTGTTAATTATGGAATAAATATAGATATTATTAATAGACATTATTCTAATAAACAAGTTCAAGAAAAAATTAAAAGACTTAAAGAAGGAAAAATAGATGTAATATTTGGTACTCATAGACTATTAAGTAAAGATGTCGAATTTAAAGATTTAGGACTATTAGTTATAGATGAAGAACACAGGTTTGGTGTTGAACAAAAAGAAAAAATTAAAGAATTAAAATCAAATGTACATGTATTATCTGTTTCAGCCACTCCAATTCCAAGAAGCTTACAGATGTCTCTTGTAGGTATAAGAGATTTATCACTAATAGAAAGTGCTCCTAAAAATAGGTATCCTGTTCAAACATATGTTATTGAATATAATGAAATGTTAATAAGAGAAGCGATATTAAAAGAAATATCAAGAGATGGACAATCTTATATCTTATATAATAATGTAACAAATATGGAAACTCTTGTTAAAAAATATAAAGAACTAATTCCGGAAGCAAGAATATGTTTTGCACATGGAAAAATGAGTAAAAATGAAATGCAAGATATTATTTATGATTTTACAAATAGAAAATATGATGTACTAGTCAGTACAACAATAATTGAAAATGGAATAGATATTCCAAATGCGAATACAATAGTAGTTATAGATAGCGATAAATTTGGATTAAGTCAGTTATATCAAATTAGAGGAAGAGTTGGAAGAAGTGATAAAATAGCATATGCATATTTAATGTATAAAAAAGAAAAAGTTTTAAATACAAATGCCATTAAAAGACTAGATGCAATAAAAGAGTTTACTGAACTTGGAAGTGGATATAAAATATCAATGAGAGATTTAGCTATAAGAGGAGCGGGGGATATTTTAGGAAAAGAGCAAGCAGGATTTATAGACTCTATTGGAGTAAATATGTACTTAGATTTAATAAATGAGGAAGTAAATGGAATAGAACAAGATGATACTCAGCAAGAAATTATTCCAATAGATGTTGAAACTCATATTGGAAAAGAATACACTGATGAGAATAGCATTATAATTGAATTGCATAAAAAGATAAATGGTATTACTAATAAAAAGGAACTAAATGAAGTTTTATCGGAAATAAGAGATAGATTTGGTATGACCAATATATCATTAGAATTATATGCACATGAAAAATATTTAGAAAAATTATTAGCAATAACGATGGTCAAAATCACTGAAAATGATAATTTAAAAACAATCATTAAAATTAAACCTGAGGTTTATAAAAATATAAATATTGAAAAATTATTTATTGAAACCTCAAAAATTTCTACAAAATTTAATTTTACATATAAAAATAACAATATACTAATTACTTTATTAAAAGCGACACTAGAAAAAAACTATATTTATTATTTAGAGGAATTATTAGAATTGATTTATACAATGAAGTTTAGTGTATAAATGTTTAATAATTGTTAAAAATATATATAGGTGATTATGTGAAAAACATAGGTATAATTAGAAAAATAGATGATTTAGGTAGAATAGTTCTTCCAAAAGAACTAAGAACAACACTAAATATTAATCCAGGTGATGATTTTCAAATAACAATTGATAATGAAAAAATAATTTTAGAAAAATATTCGAAATTAGAAAATTTTGAAGAAATAATAATTAAGATTATCAATTGTTTTTCTATTTTTTCTGATTATAATATTTTTTTTACAATAAACAACAAATTAATTAATAAAGAAAATGAGGAAGTATCAAATGTAATAAGTAATATCATTTTAAATAGGCGATTATATATAATTGATAGAATAGATAAAAACATACTTAGTAATACTACTATTATTAATGGTAAACTTGTTATTATGCCTGTAGTATATAATAGTGATTTATTAGGATCAATAATTATAATTAGTAAAGATGATATAAATAATATGATTAATATTTCAAAAATAATAGACAATATAATAAAAAAATTATTATTAACAAAATAAATGTATTATAATTGTATTGAGGTGCATAAAATGATAGATACTCATGCTCATATCTATAGTGAATATTATGATATAGACGACTTAATAAAAAAATTAAAATCAAATTCAATTATAAAGGTTATTAATAATTCTACAAATAATGAAGATATGTTAGAAGTAGTAGAATTATCTAAAAAATATAGAAATTTTTTACTTCCATCAATTGGAATACATCCTGAGTTCGTTAATAATTATGATTTAAATAAAATGGAAATGATAATAAAAAATAACAAAGTATATGCAATTGGTGAAATAGGACTCGATTACTATTGGGTTAAAGATAACAAAGAAGAACAAAAAAACCTATTTATAAGTCAAATCAAATTAGCAAATAAATATAATTTGCCAGTAATAATTCATAGTAGAGACTCAATACAAGATTGCTTAAATATAATAAAAGAAAATAGGTGCAGAGGAATTATCCATTGTTTTAGTGGAAGCTATGAGATGGCTAAAGAATTTATAAAATATGGTTTTAAACTTGGAATAGGTGGTGTTTTGACATTTAAAAACTCAAAATTAAGTGAGGTTATAAAAAAAATAGATTTGAAAGATATTGTTTTAGAAACAGATAGTCCATATTTGACACCTGAGCCATATAGAGGCAAAACAAATGATCCTTCAAATGTTTACTATGTTGCCAAAAAAATATCTGAAATTAAAGAGATAGATATAGAAAAAGTAATAAAACAAACAACACAAAATGCTATAGACATTTTTGACATTTAATATCCAATATTATATAATTATATTGGAGTATTTTAAAAATGAAGGAATATATTAGAAGTAGAATCATAATGAGTTTGGAGTTTGCTATTATTATATTACTAGCACTATTTTTAAAAAAAGAAACTTATACTGTTTCAACTCTTTCTGTTGCCAAAAATAATAGTTTAGAAAAAACACTTGATGTAGAAATAATTCAACAAAATCAGAAAGAACTATTTTCAAAAGGAACATACAATCCTGTGTATAGTTTTATTGGTGAATTAACAGGGTACGCTGGTGATTGTCCATTGTGTTCAGGATATTTAGCTTGCCCCCCAAGAACTAATGTATTAAAAAAAGGAATATATTATGATGATAAAACTTATGGAAAAATAAGAATTGTTGCAAGTAGTAGAAACTATCCTTGCGGAACAATTTTGAAATTTAATGTAAAAAAATTATCAGATGAGCCAATAATAGCTATTGTACTTGATAGAGGCGTTGGCGGAAATGTCATTGATTTGTTAACTGAATCAGAAGATTTTGCGAGGAAAAAGGTGGGAAGAGTTAGAAATTTAAATTTTGAAGTGTTAAGAGAGGGATGGAAAAAGTGAGTTTTGAACATAAAAAATCATTAGGCCAAAACTTTCTTAATGATAAAAATATAATTAAAAAGATAAGCAATTCTATTAATCCAAAAGAAAAAGATCTTATTATTGAAATTGGTCCTGGTGAAGGTGCTTTAACTAAAGAACTAATTAGCAAAAATTGTGATGTTATATCTTTTGAAATAGATAAGAGACTTGAAGAAACATTAATTCAAATAAAAAGTGATAATTTAAAAATAATCTATGAAGATTTTTTAAAAGTAAATTTAAATAATTATATTAATGAAAAATATGAAAATGTGTATTTTGTTGGTAATTTACCATATTATATTACGACTGCAATAATAAATAAAATAACTGAAGAATCTAGTCCAAAAGAAATAATAATTATGATACAAAAAGAAGTTGCAAATAGATTTATGGCAAAAGTAAAAACAAAACAATATAATTCATTATCAGTTTTTCTTCAATATAATTATAATATAAATAAAATATGTGAAGTTAGTAGAAATTGTTTTTATCCAATTCCTAAAGTTGATAGTATGGTTATTAAATTAACAAGGCAAGATAAATATAAAAAACTATGTAGTAATGAAAAATTACTTTTTAGAATAGTAAAAGACGCTTTTAGACAAAAGAGAAAAAATCTTAATAATAATTTGAAATCATATGATAAAGAAACAATCACAAAAATACTAAATAAATATGATAAAAGTTTATATAATAGAGCAGAAGAAATAACAATAGAAGAGTTTATTGATATTGCTAATAATTTAAGTTCATAGAAATATGAATTTTTTTAAATTAGATTGAATTTTAAAAAAAAATTTTGTATACTAATATTGAATAATATTGAGGGAGTTGATAGTGATGCATATCGGTGCGTATTTTAACAGTGTAGGATTAACTATACCCGGATTAGTATTTTTAATATTAATTTTGATTATATATATTAAAAAGCAAAAGAAATTTGATTTAAGAGGAAAAGTATTTATATTATTACTTGTTTTAACAGCTGCAACTATCATCTTAGAATTAATAATACCAAATTTAATTGCTGATAGAGCTTCAAGTGAGACTTTATGCCTCGTAATATCGAAAATATATGCTTATATCATGTTTTTATGGGATATTGTTATGCTTGTGTATGTATTCACTTTCTTATTTGATACTGAAGCGTTAAAAGAAAATCCTAAATATAAACTGATGATGACAATAGGAATTGTTTTAATGATATTGATTCCACTTGCATTTGTATTACCTTTAGAAGTTGAATTTTCTGGTAATGAAAATACTAACCTTCAATATGTAGTAGGTGGACCTATAATGTTTGCTTACCATTTATATACTTTTTTCGGTACAACTATAATGTTAACTGTTATGTCTATAAATATTAGAAAATTTAAAAATGTTAACGTATTGCCTCTATATTTATTCTTTATATTCTATATATTAATTACATTATTTCAAACATTCTTAAATTATGAAATTAATGAAGTCGGTTTATTCTTTGTTTTATTCTTAACAATTTTGTTCCTAACTGTTGAAAGTCAGGATAATAAATTATTAAGTGAATATAGAAAGAGTAAAAAAGAAGCTGAAAAGGCAAATAAAGCAAAAACTGAATTTTTAATAAATATGTCTCATGAAATTAGAACTCCAATGAACACAATTTTAGGTTTTAGTGAGTCATTATTAAAAGAACCTCAATTAACAGAAGAAATAGTAAAAAGAGATTTGCAAAATATAAGTGCTGCTAGTTCAACATTATTAGACTTAATTAATAATATATTAGATATTTCTAGAATTGAATCTGGAGAAGAAGTATTAAATGAAGCTAATTATAGTTTAGAAAACTTAATATTTGAAATAAATAGTTTAATTCCTTCTAAAATTAATAAAGAAGAGTTAAAATTTTCAATTGATATAAATGAAAATTTACCAAAAGAATATTTTGGAGATACCTATAAATTATTTAAAATACTAACATATATTTTAGTAAATGCAATTGAATATACAAATTATGGTGAAGTAAAATTAATAATTGATGGACAAGAAGAAGAAAACAATATTATGAATTTCAATCTAGTAGTTTCTAATACAGGTCATGCAATGTTAGCGGAAAATTTTGAAAAGAATTTTGATGACTATGTAAAACTAGAAAATGCCTCACAAAATAATGTTGATAGCATCAAACTAGGTTTAATTATTGCTAAACAATTAATTAATATATTAGGTGGAACTATTGAATTTAAAAATGAAAAAGGAATGGGTACTAGATATTTAATTAATGTTAAACAAAAAATTGTTAATAAAGAAAAGATA
The DNA here is from genome assembly GCA_902764145.1 of uncultured Erysipelotrichaceae bacterium. GTDB lineage: Bacteria > Bacillota_I > Bacilli_A > RF39 > UBA660 > CAG-1000. The sequence continues at coordinate 90,373 of CACWUS010000001.1, forward strand.
GGAAATATATTCGCTAGTCATGAAAGTGCAGTATCTAGCAGTAGAGATTTACTAGATTGTACCGGAAGAAAGGTATTAGTAGTTGATGATGCTGAAGTAAACTTAAGAATAGCTAGTAAATACTTAGAACAATATAAATTTACTATTGATACAGCAAATAATGGAAAAGATTGTGTAGAAATGGTTAAAAATAATCTATATGATATTATTTTCCTAGATCATATGATGCCTGACATGGATGGTGTTGCTACAGTAAAAGCTTTAAATGCAACAGGATATAAGTTACCACCAATAATAGCTCTAACAGCCAATTCTTATACGGGTCTTGAAAATGAGTATATTGCACAAGGATTTAGTGGTTACTTACAAAAACCAATTGACTTTAGGCAACTTAATAAAATAATTAATGATATATATAAGAATAAGACTGATCAATATAAGGAAGAGGTGATATAGTATGATTTTTAATGAAGCATTTACTTATTCATCTATAGCCTTTATGATTATCTTGATAATAATATATTTTTCAAAATCTATGTTTAATGATATTAGAACAAAATTATATAAATTAATGATTGTTGATGCAGCATTGTACATTGCAACTGAATTAATTCCTATGTTCTCACTTAAATATGGAAATAGTAAGTTTTTGGTAGAATTTAGTTGGAGAATTCACTGGGTATTTGGAATTGCTTTCTTATGGTTATTCTTCGATTATTGTATTGTTATGATAAAAAAACCACAGATTAATAATGTATTTAAATTATTCACATCTGAGTTGGTTTATACAATATCATCTGCTTTGTTCATATTATTTGAATTAGCATATTTCTTCTTATTAAAGTATGATGGTTTAAACTTAAATGATATGAATTATTTACCTGGAAGAACTGCAATATATGTTATAATATTTACACTATTAACAATTGCAATTATATTATTCTTCTTATTTAAGTATAAAGATAATACAACTAGTCAAGAGAAAAGAGCAGTTATTATTGTTATATTGATATTTATTGGTAGTGTTATTTGCCAATTAATGATGAAGGATATATCTATAATACCATTTGGATTTTGTTTATTCATGTATAGCTTATACTTCAATTATGAGAATCCAGACTTAGCAATAATTAGTGAAATATCAAATGCTCAAGGAGATATTGAAAAATCTAATCAAACAAAAACTGATTTCTTATCTAACATGACATATGAGATTAAAGTTCCAATGAATTTGATTTCAAGTTTATGTGATGAATTAGTTAATATGTCAGTGTTTGATGAAAAACTTGTTAGAGATGATATTGAACAAATTCAAACATCTGGAAATAATCTTTTAGATATTATAAATAATATTCTTGATGTATCTAAAATTGAAAGTGGAAAGGATGCACTTCAAGAAAGAGAATATCCTATTAATGATATGCTTGTAAATATTATAAATATAGCAAAATCAAAGATAGGTGCAAAGCCAATAAAATTAGCTGTAAATATAGATCAAAATATATCTTCTGTACTTTATGGAGATTCAGCTAAGTTATATCAAGCTTTAATTAATATTATGGGTAATGCTGTAAAATATACTGAGGTTGGTAGAATTACATTTACAGTAACAAGTACTAAATCATCTGGAATTGAGCATTTGCAATTTAAAATATCTGATACTGGTACTGGTATAAAAGAGGAAGATCAAGACAAATTGTTCTCTAAATTTACAAGACTTGATAATGCTGTAGAAAATGAAATAGAGGGTAGTGGACTAGGATTGGTTATTACAAAACAATATATTGAATCTATGGGTGGAAAGATTTGGTATGAAACTCAATACAGAGTTGGTACTACTTTCTACATAGATGTTTCACAAAAGATTGTAGATTCAACTACATTAGGAGTTGCTGCAGCAACTGTTAAAACAGAAAATACTGGGGAAAAGATAGACTGCTCAAAATATACTGCATTAATTGTTGATGATAATAACTTAAATATTAAAGTAGCAAAAAGATTACTTGAAGCTTACAAATTTAATATTGAAAGTGTAACGGCAGGTAAAGATTGTGTTTATAAGATTAAAGAAGGATCTGTTTATGATATAATTTTTATGGATCACATGATGCCAGAAATGGATGGAATTGAAACTTTACATGTTCTAAAAAAATTGGATGGGTATAAACTTCCTCCAATAGTAGCATTAACAGCAAATGCAATAGCTGGTATGAAAGAAATGTATTTAAGTGAGGGATTTGATGATTATTTATCTAAACCAATAAATACAAATGAATTAGATAGAATAGTTCATAAATTCTTTAATAAATAAAAGTATATTATAAAAAGTAATATACTTTTTTTTTGCAAATATATTTAATTGAGGGGGAATGTATGTTTAAAATAGGTGATTATGTAACAAGAAATAAATATGGAAATGATATATTATTTATAATCAAAGATATTAAGAATGAATTATATATTTTATCTGGTGTAGAATTAAGACTTTTTGCAGATGCAGAAGAAGATGATTTAACAATAGTAACTGAATATAAAAAAAAAGAGAAATATAATTTGATAAGAAATTTAAATAAAAAAGATTTTTATTATATTCCTGGTATTATTTTACATATTGATAGTGATGAGAATTATATCAAAAAGTGTGCAAATTTTTATAAAGAAAATAAAGTTAAATATTTTTGTTATAAATTTAGTGAAAAGGAATATTCTTTTAATATAGAAAAATTATTACTTAAGCATAAACCAAATATATTAGTTATTACGGGACACGATGCGTACTATAAAGATAAGAATAAATATAAAAATAGTAAATATTTTATTGAAACAGTAGAAATTGCTAGAAAAATATTTAAAAGAAAAGAATTAACTATAATAGCAGGAGCGTGTCAAAGTGATTTTAAAAACCTAATAAAATATGGTTCAACCTTTGCATCTAGTCCTAGTCATATTAACATACATGCATTAGATCCCTCAATCATAGCGACATATGTAGCATTAACAGATAGATTAGAAATTATTGATTTAGATGATATATTGTCTAAAACTAAGTATGGATCTGATGGAATTGGTGGAACAATAACTAATGGTGAAATGATAAGTATTTATCCAAGAAAGGATGAATAAATTGAATATTGAATTAGTAAAAAAAGCTATTTTCAAATTGTCAGGAATAAGAATTAAAATAAAGGTTAGTCTTGGTAGAAATAAATATGAATATTATGAAGGAAGTATATCAAAAATGTATTCAAATTTGTTTGTTGTTGATACTAATAAAGGCAAAAAAACATTTAGTTATTCTGATATAGCGAGTAAGCAAGTGATAATAAGTAAATTTAGTTAAAATGATTGATATTAAAAAAAAATTGTATTATAATTAAATTAACTAATGGTTAAGGAGGTACTCAAATGGAAATTACATCAGTTAAAATTCGTAAGGTTGAAAGAGAAGGTTCTCGTATGAAAGGAATTGCTTCAGTAGTTGTTGATAATGCTATAGCTATTCATGATATTAGAATAATCGAGGGTGATAATGGTTTATTCATTGCTATGCCTAGTCGTAAGACTCCTGTAGGTGAATATAGAGATATAGCTCATCCAATCAACCAAGAAGTAAGAACTATGTTTGAAAAAGAAATATTAGATGCATATGATAAGGCAGAAGATGTTCAAACAAGTGATGATAACGAATAATTCTATATATAAGACTATTTATTAGTCTTTTTTTTTGTTTTTAAACATATATTCTAATAAAAAGGAGGCAGAATGGAAAAAGATAGTATTTCTAATCATAATATTAGTATATTAGAAAGGAAAAATATTAGTTTAACAGGTATAAAAAAAATTAATAGTTTTGATGATTGTGAATTTTTTGTTGATAGCATAATGGGTGCTATGTTAATAAAAGGTGAAAATTTAGAATTGATTAAATTAGATACATTTCAAGGAAATTTATCTATAAAAGGTAAAATTAATTCTATTAGTTATTTGGATGATAATAAGAAAATTAAAACAGATAATATAATGTCAAGGTTATTCAAATGATAATAACAGAGCAATTACTGTCATTTATTATTTCAATTTTATATGGATTTTTCTATTTTTTTACGCTTAAAATATCATATAATTATCTTTATTGTAAGAAAAAAATATATAAAATGTTAAATTCTTTTTTATTTCAATTTTTACACACAATAATCTATTTTAAGATATATTATTTTGTTAATTTTGGACAAGTAAACGTATATTTTATTATTATTACAATTATCGTTTATTTTATGATAAATATTAAATTTACAAAAAATATGTCAAACTAAGTATAATCAATTGTAAATGATAATTCTAAAAGTTATAATTAACAATAGAAAATGGTGAATTATATGAGAAAATTAAGCGGAAAAACTAAATTTAGAGTGACTTTTTTATTTGTTAGTCTTATAATAGCTAGTGTAGTTTTTGTATCTACTGCTTTTTCTTATGTATCACAAATTGAAAAAACTAAGAATGAAATTAATGATTTAAAAGTAACATACAATGATACATTATCTACTGAAGAAGCATTAAAAGATGAAATTAATAAACTTCAGGATCCTGAATATATGGCAAGATATGCAAGAGAAAAATATTTATATTCAAAGAAAGATGAAATTATTATTAAAATTGAAGACTAGAAAGGTCAAATAATGGAAGAAGTATATAACTTTATAAGGAATGAAATAGATTTAAATCCTAATGATAAAATAGTAGTGGGAGTTTCAGGTGGTCCTGATTCAATGGCACTATTATATATTTTAAATGAGTTTAAAAATAAGATGGGTCTTAAACTAATATGTGCACATATTAATCACAATGTTAGAAAAGAAAGCGATGAAGAGGAAAAATATGTAAGAAATTATTGCAAAGAAAATAATATTATTTTTGAATCTGTCAAAATTAAATTCTGGGGAGATGATAATTTTGAAAATGAAGCAAGAAGTAAAAGATATAATTTTTTTGAAGAATTAGTTGAAAAATATAATGCTAAATATTTAATGACAGCGCATCATGCTGATGATTTAATCGAAACCATTTTGATGAGAATTGTAAGAGGATCAACTTTAAAAGGCTATAGTGGGTTTTCAAAAATTGTTAACAAAGGAAATTATAAAATAGTAAGACCACTAATAACACTAACGAAAGATGAAATAATTGAATTTGATAAACTAAATAAAATTAAATATTTTATTGATTCATCTAATAATGAAAATTATCATACTAGAAATAGATATAGACATATTGTTTTACCTTTTTTAAAAAAAGAAAATCCTAATGTACATAAAAAATTTTTAAAATTTAGTGAAACACTGCTTGAAAATAGTGCATTTATTGATAGAGAAGCAAATAGTCATTTTAATAGAGTCTTTCAAGATGGTATTTTGTTCATCGACAAATTTATTGAATTAGATAAAGTAATTCAAACAAAAATAATATATAATATACTAGAACGAATTTATGGAGATGATTTATTAATAGTTAATGATGCTCATGTTGATTTAATATTTAGTTTGATAAAGTCAAATAAATCAAATAGTATTGTTCATTTGCCTAATAATGTAATAATTGTTAAAGCATATAATGAATTGACATTTAGTTATGATGATGAGCAAAAAGATGAATATGAAATGGAAATTGATAAAGTAGTAAATTTACCTAATGGAAAAATAATAGAAGCTGTTAATGATAGCGTTGACAATTCAAATTTTACTACTAGATTAAATAGTAAAGATATAAAACTTCCATTATATGTTAGAAATAGAAGAGATGGAGATAAAATGGAAGTTAAAGGATTAAATGGTAGTAAGAAAATTAGCGATATTTTTATAAATGAAAAAATTAAAGTAACAGATAGAAACTCTTGGCCAGTGGTATTGGATGCTGAAAATACAATAATATGGGTTCCAGGATTAAAAAAATCAAAACTTGATAGAAAAACTGATGAGGAATATGATATAATACTAAGGTATTATTAGAAAGGACGGATTATATGAATATCAAAAGAAGTAAAAAAAGTATGAGTTTTATGCCTTATATATTATTATTATTTGTAATATTAGGTTCATATTTAATATTAAATACTGTTAGTAATAAAGTTAATGAACTTAACTATACGGAACTAACAAGTGAATTAAACTCTGGCAATGTAGAAGAAATTGTAGTAACACCTAAAAGTGCTTCAGGAGTATATGTTGTTACTGGTAAATTGAAGGATTATGCAAAAAATGAGACTTTTAAAGTAACAATTCCATATACTGATACAGTAATATCATCTTTGTATGAAAATGCTGAAAAACAAAATTTAAAAGTTAAAACAAATACTAATCCAGAAAACAGTGCTTGGATAAATGTTTTAATTAATATAGTACCAATAGTTATATTTGGTGTGCTTCTATATTTAATGTTTACTAGATTAGGAAATAATGGAAAGGGAACATTTGATTTTGGTAGAAGTAAAGCTAAATTAGCTGATGAAGGCGGAAATAAAACATTTAAAGATGTTGCTGGATTAAAAGAGGAAAAAGAAGAAGTACAAGAATTAATTGATTTCTTAAAAAATCCAAAAAAATTCACAAAAATGGGTGCTAGAATTCCTAAGGGAGTATTATTAGTTGGTCCTCCTGGAACTGGAAAAACATTATTAGCAAAAGCAATAGCTGGTGAAGCTAAAGTACCTTTCTTTTATATAAGTGGTTCAGATTTTGTTGAATTATTTGTTGGAGTTGGAGCATCTCGTGTAAGAGATATGTTTAAACAAGCAAAACAAACAGCACCTTGCTTAATATTTATAGATGAAATTGATGCCGTTGGACGTGAAAGAGGAACTGGTTTAGGTGGTGGACATGATGAAAGAGAACAAACACTTAATCAGTTATTATCTGAAATGGATGGTTTTGGTGAAAATGAAGGAATTATAATTATAGCTGCAACTAACAGACCAGATGTATTAGATCCAGCTTTATTAAGACCTGGAAGATTCGATAGACAAGTTACAGTTGGAAAACCTGATGTTAAAGAAAGAGAAGAAATATTAAAAGTACATGCTAAAAATAAAATTTTAGATAATAATGTCAAATTAAAATTTATTGCAGAAAGAACACCTGGATATAGTGGAGCAGATTTAGAAAATTTACTTAATGAAGCTGCATTATTAGCTGTAAGAAGAAATAAAAATGCTATTTCTATGGATGAAATTGATGAAGCAAGCGATAGAGTATTAATGGGACCTGCTAAAACAAGCAGAAAAGTAACAGATTATGAAAAGAAAATTGTAGCTTATCATGAAGCTGGACATGCTGTTAGTGGAATTATACTTCCTAATGGAGAAGAAGTACATAAAATAACTATTATTCCTCGTGGAATGGCTGGTGGATATACTCAAATGCTTCCTAAAGAAGAAAGAACACTTGTATATACAAAGAAGGAATTAGAAGAACAAATAATTACATTATTATCTGGTCGTGCAAGTGAAGAGACTTATATGAATGAAATATCTACAGGGGCAAGCGATGATTTGAAACGTGCAACTAAGATAGCAAGAAGTATGGTTACTGAATACGGAATGAGTTCACTTGGACCTATGCAATTTGAACATAGAAGTGAAAGTGTTTTCTTAGGAAGAGATTATAATCAAACTAAAAACTTCTCTGATCAAGTAGCATTACAAATAGATCAAGAGGTTAAAAAAATAATTGATGAATGCTATAAAGAAGCGAAAAAAATTGTTTTGGGCGAAAAGAAATTGATAAGTGTACTTGCAGATGCACTTATTACAAAGGAAACTTTAACTAAAGAAGAAATTGAGAAATTAGTTGAAGAAAATAGTAATTATAAAGTAAAAAAAGAAGATAATCCTGATAATGAAGAATCTGAAAAAAAGGAAAAGAAACATACTGAAGAAACAGATAAGGAATAATTTGAGGTTACTGATTATCAGTAATCTCTTTTTGTATAAGGAGAAAATATGAAGAATAAAACATTATTAATACTTGCAGCTGGTATGGGAAGTAGATTTGGAGGACTTAAGCAAGCAACTTCTTTTGGACCAAACGGGGAATATATTATTGACTATTCAATATATGATGCAATAAGATGCGGTTTCAATAAAGTGGTATTTATTATTAAAGAAGAAAATTATGATTTATTTAGAAATACAGTAGGTAAAAGAATAGAAAATCATATTAAAGTAGAATATGTTTTCCAAAAAATAGATAATATTCCAAATAATGATAAAATACCTTCAAGTAGGATTAAACCTATGGGAACCGCTCATGCTATATTATGTGCTAAAGAAGTTATTAAAGAGCCATTTGTTATGATAAATGCTGATGATTATTATGGGTATGAATCATTTGAAATAGCAAGTAATTATATAGATAATAATAAAGATAAAATGGCAATACTTGGATATAAAGTGACAAATACAATGAGTGAAAATGGTTCTGTTAAAAGAGGAGTAATCAAAATTATTAATAATAAATTAAATGAATTAATAGAATCAAGTATAGTAAAAGACAAAAAAACAATTAAAGCCACAAAATTGAGTAATGGTGAAGAATATATCATTGAACCTGATACTTTAGTTTCAATGAATATGATTATATTTATACCCGAATTTTTTGATTATATAGAATCAAATTTAAGCTATTTTATGGAAAATAGTGATTTAGAAAAAGATGAATATTTAATACCTGATGTTATTACAAAATCAATTGCTGAGAAAAAATATGATTTTGAAGTAGTTAAAACACCAGCTAAGTGGGTTGGAGTTACTTATAAAGAAGATAAAGATATGGTTATTAATTATATTAATGAATTAATAAAGAAAGGTATTTATAGTAAAGATTTGTGGAATTGACTTAAATAGCAATTTAATATATAATACCTAAAGTTAATTGGGAAAGAGGAATATTATGATATTATTTATTGATACACATTCAGAATTAATTACAATTGCGCTAAAGAACAATGATGATTTGTACATTAAAACTAAAGAGAGTGAATTCAGTCATTCTGTTTATACTATGCCTATGATAGAAGAAATTTTTAAGGAAAACAATCTAAATATTAGAGATTTAAAAAAAATAATAGTGGTAAATGGTCCAGGTAGTTTTACTGGTATAAGAATTGGTTTATCTATTGCTAAAACCATGGCTTATGCTCTTAAAATAGATATTAATACTATATCTAGTTTAACTGCTTATTTAGTAAGTAATGAAACAAATAAAAATAAAGCTTCTGTAATTGAAGACAACAAAGGATATTACATAAGTGTATTTGATAAAAACAATAATCCTATTAATAAAGAATACTATAGTGAAGTAAATGATTGTAAATATGATGTTGTTGAGCAAAAATTAGATATAAATAGAATAATTGACTATTGTAAAAATATCAAAAGTGAAAATCCTCATTTTGTTAAAGCAAATTATGTTAAGAAAATAGAGGTGGAAAAATGATTGAAAAAGAAATATTAAGTGATACAGATTCTATTTACAATTATATGGATGGCGAAAAAGTATTAGGTTATTTAGAAATAAGAAACGTTGATAATGTTATTGATATTATGAACCTTTATGTAAATGAAGAAAACAGGCATAAAGGAATAGCAACTTCACTTATGAATGAAGTTATTGAAAAAGAAGAATATAGCAGAATTATGCTTGAAGTAAATGAAAATAACAATGAAGCATTACGTTTATATAATAAGTTAGGATTTAAAGAGATTAGTTTAAGAGAGAGATATTATGGTGAAGATACCGCTATTATTATGGAGAAGGTGAAATAATGAAAGATGTATATATTTTGGCTGTAGAATCATCTTGTGATGAAACAAGTGTGAGTATAATAAAAAATGGCCATGAGGATATAGCTACAGTTATTAACTCACAAATAGATGTACATACTAAATATGGTGGTGTGGTTCCAGAAGTAGCTAGTAGACTTCATTTAGAAAATATTACTATGGTAATTGATGAATGTTTAGATAGGGCAAATATGTCACTTGAAGATATTGATGCTTTTGCATGTACTTATGCTCCTGGTTTACTTGGTAGTTTGCTTGTAGGAGTTGAAGCTACAAAGGCCCTTTCATTTGTATATAATAAGCCATTTATAGCAACAAATCATATGATGGGACATATATATGCCAATATGATTGGAAATGAATATGATTATCCATTAATTTCATTAATTGTATCAGGTGGACATACAGATTTAATATTAATGAAAAGTGAAAATGAATTTGAATATTTAGGACAAACTTTAGATGATGCAATAGGTGAAGCTTATGATAAAGTGGCAAGAATACTTGATTTACCTTATCCAGGAGGTCCTAATGTAGAAAAATATGCATTAGAAGGTACACCCTCATATAAAATGCCTCAAATACTAAATGATGATTCTTTTAATTTTAGTTTCAGTGGTATTAAAAGCCATATAAATAATTTAGTTCATAATGAACATCAAAGGGGACATGAAATAAATAAGTATGACCTTGCTTGTTCTTTTCAAAATTGTGTTACATCACATTTAGTAGATAAAACTAAAAAAGCATTATTAAAATATAATTTAAAGACATTTTTAATAAGTGGTGGTGTTGCAGCAAATACATTTATACGTACTTCATTAAAAGAGATGTGTGAAAGTATAGGTGTAAATATGTATATGCCAGAAAAAAAATACTGTACAGACAATGCAGCTATGATTGGAGCTGCAGCTTATGTGTTATATAAAAACAAGCAATTTGCTCCATTATCAACTAATGCACAAAGTCATGCAAGTTTGGAAATGAATTTTAAAAAAGAGTAGTTTTAATAACTACTCTTTATTTTTAATATTTTTTAACTCCTACATTAGTTCCTTCCATATTTACACCATCAAAATTATAAGAAGCAAGATTCTTGTCATCAAGTGTGGTATTACTTAAATCTTTATTATAAATAAGTTGTGGATCTATTTTTAGATTTGATTCACTTATATCAATACCACAAACTTTTAAATTATTAGTATCAATATTCTCTAAATTCAGAAAATTAAGTACTGATAGAAATTCACTTTTAATTTCATAATGATCATCAACTTTAGTAAGAAAAGTATCATTATCTATTTTAAAACTATGATAGAATTTTCTGACAAAAGTTTTGTTACTTCTTTTTAATTTATCAATTGTAATTAATAGTTTAGAAGGAGACTTACTTTTTTCTTCTTGCTCTAATTCTCTTTCTATTTCTGCTTCAAATAATCTGTCTTCTTCACTTTCACTATTTATTTCAATTTTAGCATCAATTGATTGTTGAAGAGTAGCTGGCTCACTTTTTTGGACCAAATTGTCTGGTGTTTGAGTGTAAGAAATATTTGAATTAGCATTTTCATTTGGTGTAATATCATTATTTATATTTAATCTACCAACATTTTGTGTTGCCATTCTTCTAGCAGCGGCAAGTTCATTTGGATCAGCCATTACTTTTGGTTTATTTTGCTTTTCTTTTTGTTTTTCTATTTCTTTCAGTTCATTATAATAAGCAATCATGTTATCAAGTTCTTCTTCATGTTTTCCTTTTTTAATCTCTTTTTGCTCAGTTTTATCTTTTGAATCCAATCTTTTTTTAGCAGCATCTCTTATAAAAAAATCGCTATCCATTAACAGTCTATCTAATAACTCAAAAGAACAGTTTGGATTTTGTATAGCAGTTTTTTTAATAGTTGAGTTAGAATCGAATTTTATAATTCTTTCTAATGTTTGAACAGAACAATTTTTGTTTTGAACTCCTAGTTTTCTTACTAATACATTACTATCATTTACAAGCATTGTAAGAATGTCAATTGGACAATCAAAATTAATAAGGTAATCTTCAGATAATTTAGTATTAATAATATAGTTTTTAATAATATTAGCAATTTCATTTAAATCAGTTATATCTTTTAGGTTTTTCATATTTCACCTCATAAAATATTATCATCGAATCCTATTAGTTCTCTGATATAGTAATCATGTTTTTTATTTTTGACATTTAATGAGCAAATAATAAAACTTGTTAAAAATTGTTGTAATATAATTAATAAAAATAAACCAAATAAGCAAGTACTATTGCCAATTTTTAATACTTTTGTTACTCTTAATATTAATAATATGAAGAATATTGCTATTAAAAAATAATTAATAAATTTAATAAAATTATATGGTTTTTCTGAGTAAGAAATTAATTTTGTTGTATCAATATCTTTTAGGTGATTTTTATTATCATATTTTGAATAATAAATATTAAAACCGACAAGTTCAAATATATATTGTGAAAAATAATTACTAGGATATTTTAAAATAGCATTTTTAATATTTTTTCTAAATATTTTATAATTAGTTTTATTAATATCAATATTTAATTTAAATAATTTATTTAATAATTTGATTTTTAGTTTTTTAAAAAATTTATTTTCTTCGTAATTTGAATACATACAAACACAGTCATAATTTGTATGTTCAATTAGAAAATCATACATCTTTGTTATATGTGTTACATTTGCTTGTAAATCTAAATCAAAAACACATACTAATTCACTATTACTATATTCTAGACCTGCTTTAATAGATAAATCTTTACCACAATTATTTGATAAACTAATTATTTTTACATTTTCATCATCATTAGAATATATTTCTTTTAATATATCTAGTGTTTTATCATTTGATGAATCATCTACAAAAATAAATTTATGTTTTACATTTTTTAGTTCATCATTAATTTTATTGTAGTAATTTAATATGCTTTTTTCTTTGTTATACAAAGGTATAATAATATCTAATGTCACAATTAATCACTCCTAATAACCTTTTGTCCCATTTAAACTATCATCATTTTCTATTAATTCACTAACCATTATTTCTCTATATTTATCTTTTGAATCTCTAAAAATCATTTTTTCTATACCACTATTAATAATAAATCTTTTGCACATAGCACATGGCATTGAATTTTTAACATATTCACCTGTTTTAGCATCAACACCAACTTCATAAAGAGTTGAACCAATCATATCTTTTCTTGCTGCTGATATGATTGCATTTTGTTCTGCATGAACGCTTCTACAAAGTTCATATCTTTCTCCTCTTGGAATGTTTAATTCCTCTCTTATGCATGTTCCAATATCAGTACAGTTTTTTCTTCCTCTTGGCGCACCATTATAACCTGTAGATATTATTTCATCATCTTTAACTATAACAGCACCCCATTTTCTTCTTAAGCAAGTTGACCTTTCAAGGGCAGCTTCTGCTAAATCCAAATAATAATTGTTTTTATCTATTCTTTTCATTTTACTACCTCTTATAAAACATTTTAGCATAATAAAGTTAATATTTAAATATTTTTGTCATTATTTATTATTCATATGAGTAGACTTTATTGAGGAAAAAAATGAATACTAATAAATATAATGGTCTTAGTAATAAAGAAGTTATAGAGTCTAGAAAAAAACATGGTTGTAATGAAATTATTAAGAGGGGAAAAAATAGTTTTTTAAGTCTTATAATAGAATCTTTAAATGACCCAATTATTAAAATATTGCTAATTGCTTTAGCAGTTAAAGTTATTTTTCTATTTAATGATTCTAATATTTATGAAACTTTAGGTATTGCTATAGCTGTTTTCTTAGCTTCTTTTATATCTGCAATATCAGAATATGGAAGTGAAAAAGCTTTTGAAAAATTATCAAAAGAAAACAACAAAATATCTGTTAAAGTTATTAGAAATTCAAAGATTGAAATAATAAATATGAATGATGTAGTAGTTGGAGATATTGTACAAATATCTGAAGGTGATAAAATACCCGCTGATGGGATAATTCTCGATGGAAATATAAGTGTTGATGAAAGTGCATTAACAGGAGAAAGCGATGAAAAACAAAAAAATGCTAATGATACTGTATTAATGGGCTCTATAGTTTGTGAAAAAAATGCTGTTATAAAAGTGACAAATGTTGGAGAAAAGACTTTTTATGGTAAAGTAGCAACTGATATTCAAGAAAAGAGTGCTTCAAGTCCATTAAAAGATAGATTGACAATATTAGCAAAAGTCATTAGTAAATTTGGTTATATAGGAGCTTTATTAGTATTTTTATCATATATGATTAATGCTGTTTTTATTCCATATAATTTTGACTTAAGTTATATCTTAGATATGAAAATAATTCTTCCACATCTGATGTATGCATTAACATTGAGTGTAGCTGTAATTGTAATGGCTGTTCCAGAAGGATTACCAATGATGATAACACTAGTATTATCATCCAATATGAAAAGGCTACTTAGAAAGAATGTTCTTGTTAGAAAATTAGTAGGTATTGAGACAGCTGGATCATTAAATATATTGTTCACTGATAAAACTGGTACATTGACTGAAGGAAAGCTTAAGGTTGAATGTTTTATAGATCCAATATTAAATGAATATAAGGATTTTAAAAGTTTTATAAATAATGAAATAATCTACCAGTCACTAGTATACAACAATGAATCTTTTTTAATAAATGGTGAAGCTCAAGGTGGAAATACTACTGATAGAGCAATATTAAAATTTGTTAACAATGATAATAGAAATAAATACAAAATTTTAAAAAGAGTTAGTTTTTCGAGCAAATTAAAATACTCTAGTGTTATGACTAACTATGACAACAACAAAGTATTTTATAAAGGCGCTTATGAAGTAATATTAGACAAATGTAATTACTACATAGATGAAAATGGATTTAGAAAAGTGTTAGTTAACAAAGAAAAAATAGAAAAATTTATTTCTAATAAAACAATTCAAGGATATAGAGTTATTGCATTTGGTATAAGTAAAAATGATAATTTAAATGATTTGGATTTAGTAGGATTTATTGTTTTAAAAGATAACATTAGAGAAAAAGCTTATGAAGGAATAAGTGATATCAAAAAAGCGGGTATACAGGTTGTTATGGTTACAGGTGATGCAAAAAACACAGCAGTTAGTGTTGCTAGTAAATTAAAAATAATAGATAATGATAATGATATTGTAATGTCAAGTAATGAATTTAATAAATTAAGTGATATTGAATTAAAAAAGGTACTTCCAAAATTAAGAGTTTTATATAGAAGCCTTCCACAAGATAAAAATAGATTAGTAAGTCTTGCTCTTGAGAATAATCTTGTAGTAGGAATGACTGGAGATGGTATAAATGATGCACCTGCATTAAAGAAATCAAGTGTAGGTTTTTCTATGGGAAGTGGTACCGAAATAGCAAAAGAAACAAGTGACATTGTTATTTTGGATAATAATATTAAATCAATTTCTAATGCCATATTATATGGAAGAACTATTTTTAAAAGTATAAGAAAATTTGTTATATTTCAATTAAGTGTTAATTGTTGTGCGGTTCTTTTAAGCATAATAGGTCCTTTTATCGGAATATTGTCTCCAATAACAGTTGTTCAAGTTCTTTGGGTTAATATGGTAATGGATACTTTTGCTGGACTTGCTTTTTCTTTTGAACCAGCATTAAAAGAATATATGACTGAGAATCCTAAAAATAAAAATGAAAGAATTATTAATGGTTATATGAAAAATCAAATATTTTTTGATGGCATATTTTCAATGTTACTTTGTATATGGTTTTTAAAATCTAATTTTGTATCTTCTTTATATAGGGGTAATGATTATTTAATGACTGCATTTTTTGGATTATTTATATTCATAGACATATTTATTGCTTTTAATTCTAGAACGCACAGAATAAATACATTTGGAGGTATTTTTAAGAATAAAATATTTATTATTATATTTTTATTTATAACTACTGTCCAAATCTTATTAATCTATTTTGGTGGTGAAATATTTAGAACAACGGGATTAACATTTTATGAATTTGAATTTATGATATCAATAGCATTTCTTTTAATACCTTTTGATATAATAAGAAAGATAATACTAAAGAAAAAAAGAGTAGATATGGGTGTTTAACTCTTTTTTTGTATTTTTAATGCTCTTACATATTCTGCTCGCATTAATGATAATTCAGCATTTCTTTGATTAAAATAATCAATATAATCTAAATATTCATCATAATCAAAGCAGAAATCTTTATCATAAAAGTAGAATTTATGAACTAAGTATTGATTATATAAATCAGAATATCTTCTTGCTGGATCGGTTGAGTGTGAATATATATCTAAGTTTAATCCATTATGAAACAAAGGAATATTTGAATATCTACTTGGAAGATATATGTCATCTATTACTTTTTTAGTAGATTCATCAATTTTTATATTCATTTTTTTAATAAGTGAATCAATATATGAAGGATGTTGTACTCTATAAACATATGGTGAATTATTTTCACACATTATTTTTGCAATTAAATGACCATATAGAAGCATAAATTCACTTATTATTTTATTACTTTTATGCTCCTTATGTTCTTCTTGATGTGTTTGTTTATCTTTTCTCTTCCAGTATTCTTTTTTCTTCTTATTTTTATTATCTAATGAGCAAGCAATTGTATATAGTTCTTTAAGTTGAATTTCTAATTCACTTTTTTTAGTGTTATCTAAAATTAAATCAACTTTGTCATAAGTTAGATTATCTTTTATGGATATTACTTCTTCTTTCAAAAAATAATCTTCAATTTTAGCATTCTCATCAAAAACTACATATAAAGCAAAAACTTTTTTATTCCTATTTTTATTTAAAGATATGGCATTTTCAACATTAGTAGAAAACATCCTTGTTGAAGCATTTGGTAAATATATGCATTTATAATTATTTAGAGCCTGTTTATCTATTTCACTATTTGGATTAATAAAAGCAGCAACATCAGTTATATATATTCCAACTATAGTTTTATTTCCATCTTTAGTTATACTAATAGCATCGTCTCTAACATTTGTTTTTTCATCATCTATTGTTATAACTATTTCATTATTAGTTCTTTTATTTGGCAAAAAAATGCTTTGACTTTTAAAGTTACTAATTATCCCATATTTATTTAATATTTCATCTGGTTTCAATCCTCTTTTAATACCAAATAATATCATGTATATCTCATTTGCAAATTCATTTTTATCATTACTTACTGAATTTAATATTTTTATATATTTATTTTTATCTATAGTAGTACTATAAAATATTTTTAGAAGGGCAATATAATAATAGATATTTTCACTATTTTTTATTAATGAATCAATTGCTAAATTAAAAGAGTAATCAAATAAAACATTTTGATCTTTTATAATTGCACCTTTATTTGTATTTAACAGTTTTTTAATTATATTTATATCTTCTTTTTTAATTATTAATTTTTTAATAAGCAAAATAAGATCATTAACATCAATATTTTTATCTAAAACAATCTCATCTAATTTATTTGCACATTCAAATAATTTATCATTTTGATATTTATTAGCATATGCTAAAATAGCTTCTCTTGATTTCTTAACTCTATTTTTGTTAATTATTACTTCTTCTTCATTAAATTCAACTATATTACAAAGCGTAGAAATTAGATTCACATAGTTTTCTATGTAATGCACAATAATCTCAGTATTTTCAAATTTTCCTAAAGTTGAATTTAACTGTTTAAAAGACTTTCTAATTAATTGTTTGTGATTCATAGCAGCAAAAAGTTCAAATTCAATAATTGATTCTAATGAAAAATCTTCTTTTTTTACAAATTTGTTAAATAATTCATTATTTTGCATACATACCTCATCTAATTAAATATATCATATTAAGTTTATTAAAAACAAGTAATGTGATATAATTTATTAAAGGAGTATATATGTTTAAATATAAAAAAATGTCAATTTATTTAATTACAATTATATATTTTTTAATTACCATTATTGAGGTCATTAAGTATTTATTGTTTGGTAATAATTTATTTGGATTGTATTATTTATATATAAGTTTATTGATAATCTTTTTAATTGTACCTTGTGCTTATAACTATAAAAAGTATTATTCTAGTGCTAGGATAAGTAAACTAATAATTGTAATCTTATTGATAATATTTGATAGTTTTATACTTGAACATGTATTATTTAAATCAATGGGTTATGTTGATTTTTCAAAAGATTTTATTAAAAGCATATTTATATATAAAAATATTCTAAAGCCAATAATAGCATTTTTACTCATTGTGTTTACTACATTTGAATTTAAATTAGATGATTTAATTAAGAAAAGCGTTGTTAATAAAAGTATTGACTAATGCTTTTTTTATGTTATAATATATAGCACTATGTCAGAGAGTGTTTATTGAAAACATTTGACAAATTGGTAAGTTTGTGGTATAATCTATACGAATTTACAAAGGGGGATATATATATGAATAATGAAGCTAGGGTAGAACTAGTAAAAAAAGCTTGTCAAGAAATGTATGACAGCGTACAACCAAGATATAACGAACTTTTAAAACTTGGAGACGCTGCTAAAAGTGAAAGAAATGATATTGTAAGAGATGTTAATAAGGCTCTTAAGATTTATGAGGGAGTTTCTGAAAGTAATGTAATGCATCATGAAGGTGAAACAGAAAAACTACAAAAAGTAATTTATTATGAAGGTGAAACAGAAAAACTACAAAAAGAATTTACAGAAAAATATGGAGTTAAACTTGAAACTAAAATGTATAGTACTGAAATAAGCAGTTTAGATGAAGATACTCCAGTTGATAGCAAAAAATCAAATGGTGGAGCACTTCTAGGAGTAGGACTAGGTGCTGCTGCTTTAGGAATTTTAGCTGGTATGGGATTATCTAGTTGTAATAAAGATACTAAAACAAATGAAAATAATGCTGAAGTAAATAGAGTAATTGCATCAAATAATGAGGCTGTAGTTGAAGAAACTGAAAATGGTCGTTTAGTTATTACAAGTAACAAAAACCAAAATAATGGTGAAAAAGCTACTGTTATCAGTGATGTAGAACAATCTGTAAATGAAGTTGTAGCAGAAAATCTTGTTCTTGGAGAATATGGAACATTCTTCGATGCATCTAATGAAGAACAAGTTATGGCTAGAGCTCAATACTTATTTGATAATTATTATTTAAAATTCATGCCTAAATTAAGTCAATCTGAAAGAGATTTTATAACAGTTGATAGAATTGCTAATACTATTAGAGTTATGAATGGACATTGTCCAGTTGATGAAAATGGATATATGGAATTAGATGCTAATACAGTAGATACTTATGGTCAAGCATTTATAGAATTAACTGCTAATATTCCATCTTCTGATGTAATGGGAACAATTGAATTAGTACCTGCATATTTATTTGCTGAAGATGGTAGTGACTTACAATACTTTATTAAATCTTATGATGATGTTTATGCAAGAATAGCAGAAGGTAGAAATAATAGAAATTCTGATGAATATAGAGCTGCTGGAAAAGTTATGGCTGCTAAATATTGGACAGAATGGTTCTTACAAGGAATGGGTGGAAACATCTTATATAACAATGAAACTGATGAAATTACATATGACAATAATAATGTAGCATTTAGTGATCAATATGGAAGATTAGTACATTATAATCCTGATACTTTAGAAATTGAAAAGAATTTAGAAGTATATCAAGTAACTAATCCACATAACTTTGATGCAACAAGTAGATACTTTGCATATCAAGCAACAATGGCTAGATATGGTTCATTTATAAAAGAAGCTGAATTTAATCAAATGGCAACAATTTGTATACCAGCTTGTGTAGATTACAGCACTAAAACTTTAGAAGAATTAAGTATTCCAGCTATTTATACAGCAATTAATGATGGTGTATGGAATGATATAATTGCTAGATCTGCTGGTATTGAAGTTCCAACTGAACCAATGCTTGTTGGTTTCTGGGAAGCATTAGATGCTCAATTAAATTTTGAATATAGTCATGCTAATACATTGAAATTAAGTTAATTAATAGGGGGTTTTGATTATGTATAGTAATGAAAGAAAAAATGGGTTTAGTATACTAGATCTATTAGTAAAAATTATTTTTGCTGGGGTTTTCATATTTATACTAATTTGGTTATTTAATAAGAAAATGCCAAATGTTAATATGACTCCATTCTATAGCAATGTATTTAGAGAAAACATCAAGTATATGCAAGAAGCTGGTGAAAATTATTTCACTGATGATAAAATGCCAAGTGAAGTTGGTGAATCATATAAGTTAACACTTTCAGAAATGGAAGCTAAAAACTTAGTATTACCATTTGTTGATCAAGATGGTAAAGCTTGTGATAAAAATGCATCTTATGTAACAATAACTAAATTAGAATCTGGATATGAATTAAAGACTTTCTTATCTTGTGGAAAGGAATCTAATTATACAATTAAAACACTAGGATGTCATACTTATTGTCCTACTGGAAATTGTAATCCAGATAAATCTTGTACAATTGCAAAAATTACTGAATATCAATATAAAAAATTAGTAAATGGTAACAAAACTAAATATAGTTGTGCTAAAGGATATACTTTAAAAGGAAAGTACTGTTATAAATCTAAATTATTAGATTCTAAAAGTGCTGTAGTAAGTAAAACTGAGACAACAACAATTAAAAAAGCTGCTAAGATTGTTCAAGGTGAAGCTAAATTAACTAAACTTACTACTTTATCAACTACTAAAAAAGTAGAAGTTTCAGTTATTAAAAATACAACTCCATCTACAACAAGAACAGTTAAAAAAGCTTATGATTGTTCAACAACTGAAAAAGTTAGAGAATCATATGATTGTACTAAAACAAAAACTGAAACTAGTTGTTCAACAACTTATCAACAAGAAGCATATAGTTGTAATTGTAAAACAACTACATCAAGAGGAAAAAATGTAACTACTTGTAATACATGTTATAAATCAGTACCAGTTCAATCTTGTAGGGATGTTCAAAAGACATATACTGATACATGTTATAGAGAAGTAGAAAAGAAAACTCCAAAAACATGTTATAAGGATGTAACAGAGACAATTCCTGGAACAACAACTTATAAATGTCCAGCTGGTGCTACTTCAACAGGTAGTGGTGCTAGTATGAAATGTTATAAGAATCAAACAACTTATAGTTGTCCAAGTGGAACAGATGCTCAAGAAGGTAGTGGAGCTAACTTAAAATGTTATAAAGTTACAGCTGGTAGCATTAGTTATACTTGTGAAGATAGTTCTTATAAATTAGATGGAAAATCTTGTGTTAAAACTATAAAGAGTACAACAACTCATAAAGAATGTAAAGACAAAGGATATAAATTAGAAGGTAATAAATGTAATTTATATAAAACAACAAAAGTTAAAGCTAGTGCTAAGACTACAAAATCATCTTATTATGTTTATAAGTGGAGTGAAAAGACTTCATTAAGTGGATATACTAAGACTGGAAAAACAAGAGTTGTTAATGGTGAAGAGGTTTGTGAATAAACCTCTTTTTTCTTGTTTTTATTGTCATGTTAGTATAAAATATATTATAGAGGTGTACGATGAAGAAGAAAGAAAAAATTAAAAATAATAGTATATTATGGTGGCTACTTGGAGTAGTATTACCACCAATTGGAATTATTTTGTTTTTTATAAATAGAAAGCAAGATAAAATGAAATCTAAGGAATTATTAACAGGCTCTATTATTGGGTTTTTAATATATTTATTTGCAATATTAATAGTATTTACAAAAATACCAGAAGATAAAAGAACTGTATCAGATTGGCACACTGATGTTAATAAGGGAGGCGTAGTTGTAACTGTAATAGGAGCTTCATATTGTTCACATTGTCAAGAATATAAACCTGTAATTAGATCATTAGCTAGAAAATACAAATTTAATTTATATTTCTTTGAATCTGATACACTTGGAAAAGAAGATCAAAATGTATTATATAATACTTTTGAATTACCTGATTTTGAAGGATATGTTCCATATACAGTAATTATTAAAGATGGAAAACCACAAATATCCACATCAGGTTTTGCTGATAAAGAAACTACTATTAATTTTCTTAAGGAAAATGGTGTTATAAAAAACTAGGCAACTAGTTTTTTTATTTTATATATTGTATAATTTATATAGGAGATAATCATGAAAAAATTATTAGTATATTTTATTATTATAATATTTATTATAATTACCATTAAGTATTGTTTTTCAAATTATAATATTGATTATGTAGTTTCTGGCTATAATGTTAAAACAAATTATAATAATGGTAGATTTTATTATGAAATATATAATGATGATTTAAAATTTAATTTTGATTATTATAAAAAAAGAAGTTTAAGCAAAACTAAAATTGATAGTATTATTGAAATTAATAATGAAGAAATAAAATGTATTTATCCAAAAATAAAAAATGTAGAAACTTATCCATTATGTTATGTTGATGGAGTATTTACAGATTATAATTTAATTGATTCGGAGTTGT
Source organism: uncultured Erysipelotrichaceae bacterium (assembly GCA_902764145.1). GTDB lineage: Bacteria > Bacillota_I > Bacilli_A > RF39 > UBA660 > CAG-1000. The sequence continues at coordinate 112,810 of CACWUS010000001.1, forward strand.
TAGAAAAATACAAGTCGGAAAGAGTGGATGTGGAAAAATCATCAAAGGATTTTATTTTTTATAACAATTTGAATAAGGATGAATACGTTGCTTTATGGAATTATAATGGATATATAGTAATGAATGGTAGTAGTTATAAAAATATTAAAATTTTTAATAAAGAAAAATATGATAATTCTCTTTCATTTATATTAGATAGCAAAATATATATGGCTAATTATGATGATGAGCATGAGTATACAAGTTTAAAAGTTCTTGATTTGAAAAATAATGATATTAATACAATTAATTTAAAGAATAACATTGATTTTGATTCATATTTTGTAGGAAATATTAAGAATAATATATACATATATGATGATAAGTATTCAAAATTGTATGAAATAAATATTAAAAATAAAAAAGTGAATATTATTGGTGATAATGAAAAAGGATTTATTAAATATGAAAATGGTAAAATGGTTCCATGTAGTAAAAATGAGTATAAAGTAAATAAGATTAAATTTAATAATACTGAATCAAATTATAGTTATTCAAAAAACAATGGAATATATAAAGTAATTAATAATAATAAAAGTATAACTGAAAAAATATTAAATACTGATGTATCTATTATTAAAGAATATAAAAATAATATTTATTATGTAGATAAGGATGACTTTTATTTATATAGTCCTATTAATGGTAGTAAAAAGATATTTTATAATTATGAGTTAACATTTAATACAGAAAGTACAATTTATGTTTATAATGATAACTAATTTTAATAATTTACATATAATACTTTAGGTGATTAATAATGTATGATGTTAAAAAAAGTTTAGAAAGTCCATTCTATGATACTTATGAAATTAAAAATGGAGATACTTTATATGAAATATCTAAAAAGTATAATGTAAATACAAAATTATTAGCTGAGCTAAATGGCCTTAATTTAGATGATTATATTTATCCAAATCAAATTATTTATGTTCCTAAAAAGAATGTAAGTTATTATATTACTAAAGAGGGAGATACTTTATCTAATATAAGTGATATATTTGGTGTAAGTGAGAGTGAAATAATTAATCAAAATAAAACTATATATTTATCAAATGGTCAAATGATATATTTTATAAGAGACTAATACTAGTCTTTTTTTTATGAATATGATACAATTTATAATAGGAGTTGGTTAGGTTGATAATTAAAAAACCATATGCTTTCATAATTAAAAATTTTAGACTTATTCATGGTCTATTATTTGTGATGCTTGTTTTTTTAGCAGTAAAAAGTGTTGGTATATATGATTTTTTTAGTGCTTATGTTACTAATCATTATTACGTGAATTTTGCTGATATTGCATCTAATTACGTTAGCGTACCTATGTATTTGTTAGCAATTTTAACTGTATTAATTTCTTTTGTAATATATTATATTTTATCAATAAAAGATAGAGAGAATAGATTATATTTAATACTTATTTTATTTTATATAATATTATTTGCATATTTCATTTATATGTATAATATTTTTTTAGGACTTGAAACTAAAGCTATGAATTCTGAAACACAAAGAGCATTTAGAGATATTTCTTTAATAGCAATATTACCTCAAATTGTATTTATATTTATAATTATGCTAAGAGCTCTTGGCTTTAATTTAAAGCAATTTGATTTTAAAAAAGATTTAGAAGAATTAGAAATTGATACTTCAGATAATGAAGAGGTTGAAGTTACATTAGGAACAGATACTTATAAAATAGCAAGATTTTTTAGAAAATTTTTAAGATTATCTAAGTATTTTATTATAGAGAATAAGACATTTGTAATAGCGGTATGTTCTATTATTGTTTTAGCTGTTGGGATATCAATATATAGTAAGGTTGATGTGTTTGGTGTAACATATACAGAGAATGAAGAAATAATTGCTTCAGGTGTGTCATATAATGTAATAGAAAGTTATATAACAGATTCTGATTATAATAATGTTGTAATTAACAATGGTAAAAAATACATTCTTGTTAGAGTTAATATTAGCAATAAATCAAGATTAAATTATTCTTTGAATAGGGATACATTTAGGTTGCAAACAAAAAGTGATTTTTTACTACCTGTTTTTAGTTATCAAGAAAAATTTTCAGATTTAGGAGAAATTTTTACGCCTGATATAGTTTATTCTGGTAATGATAAAGAATCACTAGTTGTATTTGAAATTAAGAATAGTGATGAGAGTAAAGATTATATTTTTAAAATAAAAACTGAAAATAGTAATGATAGATACAAAGAGATAATTGTTACACCAAGTAATATTAGTTCTTCTAAAGATATGGGATCATATAATTTACCAGCAAAAGTAACATTTAATGATTCAATATTAAAAAATAGTACTTTAACAATTGGTAATATAGAAATTGCTGAAAAGTTTAAAGAAGAATATGAGTATACTATTAATGGAGAAGTTAAGAAAGGAACTCAATTTATTCTTCCTGAATCAAGTAATAGAGGTGAATCTTTAATAATCAAAATTAAAAATACACTAGAATTAGACAAATCTAGCGCACTTTCTAATTATATTGATAATCCAGAAGATTTGTTTTTAAGATATGGAATATTAAAGTATAGGTATCAAGGAAAATATGTTTCAATAAAATTTAGTAAAATAAACACTAATTATGATAAAAGTAATTATTCTTATTTGCAGGTTCCTAAGAACATTGAAGAAGCTAGTAAATTTGAAATAATTCTCCTAATTAGAGGGGTAAAATACACATTTATCTTGAATTAATGCATATAATTTGTTATAATTATATGCATGTGGAACCATAGCCAAGTGGTAAGGCCCCGGTCTGCAACACCGTCATCGCCGGTTCGAATCCGGCTGGTTCCTCCAATTTTAAAAAAACTCATTTTTGAGTTTCTTTTTTTATGCTATAATTTTTATGTAGGATGTGATTAATATGAATTTATCTAAATCCAAATATTGTCAGGCAGTTCAATGTAAAAAAATATTGTGGCTTGATAAATACAAAAGAGAAGTAAAGGAAGAAATAGATAACAAAAGTGTTTTAGAAAATGGTACTAATGTTGGTGAGTTAGCTAAAAGATTATTTGGAAAGTATGTTGATATTGAATATAATAGTGATTTAAATAAAATGATAAGTGATACCAAGGAAGCTCTTAAAGAAAAAAACACTATTATAACTGAAGCTTCATTTGTTTATGATAATAATTTTTGTAGTGTTGATATACTAAAAAAAGAGAATGATGAGTATATGATGTATGAAGTCAAAAGTTCAACTCATGTTAGTGATATTTATTTAGAAGACATTTCATACCAATATTATGTTCTTACTAGTTTAGGAATGAATGTAAAGAAAGCATTTATAATATATATTAATAGTGACTATGTAAGAAATGGTGATCTTGAATTAGATAAATTATTTATAACTAAAGATGTAACTGAGATTGTTGAATCTAAAAAAAGAGAAGTAGAAGCAAACATTAAAGAAACAAAAGAATTTTTAAGTAATAAGAGCGAGCCTAATATAGATATAGGTAGTCATTGCTTTTCACCATATGATTGTCCATTTTTTAAATATTGTTCAAGGAATTTACCTGAAAAGAATGTATTTGATTTAAAAGGTTTAAATTTAAATAAAAAAGTTGAATTTTATAACAATGGAATTGTTAGCTATGAAGACTTAATCAATAGTAATTTAGCAGATAAGTATAAGGATGTAATTGATTTTGAATTAAATGGTAAAAAAGATAAAGTAAATAAAAAGATGATTAAAAACTTTTTAGATACTTTATCTTATCCTATTTATCATCTTGATTTTGAGTCTTATCAGGAAGCTATTCCTTCATATGATGGAATTAGACCTTATATGCAAATACCATTTCAATATTCACTTCATATAGAAGATAAGAATGGAAATATAGAACATAAAGAATTTTTAGCTTCTGGAACTGGTGATTCAAGAAGAGAACTTGCTTTAAAACTAATAAATGATATTCCTAAAAATTCTTGTATACTTGCATATAACATGGCTTTTGAAAAAAGTATTATAAAATATTTAGCTAGTTTATATGATGATTTAAGTGAACATTTAATGAATATTTATGATAATATTAGAGATTTAATGATACCATTTAAAAATAGGGATTATTATAGTAAAGAGATGCATGGTTCTTATTCAATAAAATATGTTCTTCCTGCTTTATATCCTGATGATCCTGATTTGGATTATCATAATCTTGATATGGTACATAATGGAAGTGAAGCAAGTGATAGTTATTTTAAATTATCTATGCTTGAAGGAAAGGAACTAGAGGAATTAAGAGAAAATATGCTAAAATACTGTGAACTTGATACATATGCAATGGTAAAAGTTTTAGAAAAATTAAAAGATTCTATTAAGTAGAATCTTTTTTAATATCCAAGTTCTTTTATTATCTTTTTAATTGTTTTTTCATAGTCTTTTTTTGCTGATGCATATAGTAAAGTATCATCAACTTGTATTATATAGAAGTACAAATCATTGTTTTTTAAAGTAAATTTAATACTATTAATATCACTAACAGTACCATTAGTATATGCACCATATTTATATTGTTTTTCTACATTATTTTTATTCATATTAAATAGTGTTACTGCATTTTCTTCTTCTGTTGCTTTTACAAATTGAATTACATAATTATCATTTTCTTTTGCTTCAAATGCATATTTTATTAAAACAGAGTCTTGATAATTATTTGTTATATCTGAAGTGGTTAAATTGTTATTTGTCATTATTTTTTGAAATTGTTCAATATCAATTGGTGTTATTCTTCCACAACCATATAAAATTAATAGTAAGAATAAAGAAATAATAAATTTTTTCATAGTTCACCTACCTGTTTTTATTATCTCATAGTTGATAATAATTTTCAAATTTTATATAATATAGCCGGTGATTTAAATGAATGAGTCATATTATAAATTATGTTTAGAAGAATTAAAAAAAATAGATAAACCTAAAAAAATACTATTACATAGTTGTTGTGCTCCTTGTAGTAGTCATGTAATATCATATTTAACAAAGTATTTTGATATTACTATACTTTATTATAATCCAAATATTTCCCCTAAAAGTGAGTATGATAAGAGAAAAAGTGAGCAAATAAGATTAATTAAAGAAATAGATAAGGAAAATAAAATAAACATTATTGATTGTGATTATGATAATGATTTATATGAAAAGTTAATTAAAGGTTATGAGGATTGTCCTGAAAGAGGTAATAGATGTACTATATGTTTTAATTTGAGACTTGATAAAACTGCCAAAATGGCAAGCGAACTTAAATATGATTATTTTTGTAGTACGTTAACTGTAAGTCCATATAAAAATTCTAAATTAATAAATGAAATTGGTAAAAAAATGGAAGAAAAATATAATATTAAATGGTTATATTCTGATTTTAAAAAAGAAGATGGATATAAACATTCAATTGAACTATCTAAGAAGTACGGACTCTATAGACAGGATTATTGTGGATGCAAATACTCTGTTAGAGAAAAGAAGTTAGATCAAAAAATTGTAGTTTAGTTACTACAATTTTTTGATTCACATTCTTCATTTATAAATTCAAATTCTAGAGTAGAATGTTTAATATTATTTGTTTCCAAATATTCTTTAATATCATGTTTTAATGTTATTAAATCTTTTTTATTTATATTATCATCTATCAAGATGTGAGCTGTTAAATAATTGTTTATTCCATCCAGTGTCCATATATGTATATGGTGTATGTCTTTTACTAAATTGAATTTTTCTTTAATATCAACTTTTATTGAATCGATGTTAATATTATCTGGAACTTTTTCCATAAATATATAAAAGACTTCTTTCATATATTTATAAACATGATACAGAATATATATAGCAATAAGTATTGACAATATTGGATCAATAATATATAGCTTGAATAATTTTATAAGAATACTTCCAATTAAAACTGCTATCCAGCCCATTACATCTTCTAACATATGTAAGTTTATTGCTTTTTCATTGTGCTTTTTTGCGTGTGATGTTCTATAAGCTGCATAACCATTTATAAATACACCAAAAATAGCAAATATTATCATGGCATCATAATTTATTTTTTCTACATGCATTAATCTTGGTATAGCATTATATAAAACTATAATAGATCCTGTTAAAAGAACTATTGATGTTATAATAGCTCCAAGTAAAGAATATCTCAAATATCCATATGTGTAATTATTATCTGATTTCTTTTTACTTTTCTTTTCAAGCAAGTAGGATACACCAATGGAAATTGAATCTCCAAAATCATGTATTGAATCAGTAAATATTGAAATACTATTAGTTAAAAAGCCTCCAATAACTTCTAATATAGAGAATAATAAATTAAGTAAAAATGCAACTTTAATATTTTCTTCTGCTCTATCATTATGAATAACTGAATGATGATTATGTATTTCTTTTTTCATATACTTCACCTAATTAATTATATCACATTATTGAATATGCATTCTATTTTTAGTATAATAATCTTGGTGAATTTTTATGAGCTATATGACTGAAAGATTAATGACATTAGATCCGGGTTATGAAACAGAAATAGCAATTTGTTTAATAATTGGAATACTTTTAATACTATCAATAATAATATTAACTATAATAAAAAAACTTAAGGATAAATAATATGAAAAAAAACAATATGATTTTATGGTGGAGTTTTTGGCTCGTTTTTCTAGAATTAGTATATAAGGTTTTTATAATTAAAAACTTTTTTACTTGGACAACTTTTTCGGTTATTTTATTTACAATTCCTTGGATAATTATTTTAACTATAGTAACAAGTATATTTAATGAAAAGATAAATAAAATAATAAACATTTTATTAACATCATTTTTAATAATTTTAACTTTAGCTCAAATTGTATATTATAATTTTTATTCTTCTATGTTTTCTTTTTTCTCTTTAACTGGTGGAGGAACAGGTCAAGTTTTCCAATTTTATACAATGATAATTGAAGTGATTTTGAGAATTTGGTATATTTTTGCGATTGTTCTTATTCCTTTGATAGTTGTTTTTGTATTTAAAAATAAAATTAAGTATGGAAGAATAAATTATAAGGGATTAATTACGTATTTTATAATTTTTATATTTTCAATCGTAGGAATATTTATTGAACTCAATGTTGATAAGAGTTTGTATTCAACTAAGAGATTAATTAATGATACTTATTCTTCTATGTTAACTATTAATAAAACAGGATTGTTAACAATGGAAATTTTGGATTTATATAGATATTTTTTTGGATTTAGTGAAAATATTGTTATTGAAGAAAAATATGATGTCTATAAATATGATGAAAAGTATAATATGTTAAATATCAACTTTGAAAAATTGATTAATAGTGAAAAAGATGTTGATATAAAAAAAATGCATAAGTATTTTAGTACAATTGAACCAAGTAATAAAAATCAATATACTGGAATATTTAAAGGAAAAAATATTATTTTAATAAATGCTGAATCTTTTGATATTACAGCTATAGATAAAAATATAACTCCAACTTTATATAAAATGGTTAATAATGGTTTTGTTTTTAATAATTATTATCAACCTTTATATCCAATATCAACATTTGATGGTGAATATATGAATCTTACTAGCCTAATACCAAAAGAGGGCGTATGGAGTTTAAGGGTGTCAAGTGACAAAGTAATGCCTTTTGTATATGGAAATGTTTTCAAAAAAATAGGATATAACACACATGCATATCACAATCACGTGTATAATTTTTATGAAAGAGAACAAACTCATCCTAAAATGGGCTTTGATTATATGGCTTGTGGAAATGGTCTAGAAAAAGTAATGAATTGTAATAATTGGCCAAATAGTGATTATGAAATGATTAAATCAACCGTTGATTTTTATACAAATAATAATAATCCATTTGCAGTTTACTATATGACGGTGAGTGGACATTTAAATTACAATTTTAAAGAAAATGCAATGTCAATCAAAAATAAAGAAAGTGTTTCTTCTTTAAATTATAGTAATAAAATGAAATCTTATATTGCCGCAAATAAGGAATTGGATTTAGCAATGGAATATTTAATTAATTATTTAGATAATAAAAAATTATTAGATGATACTTTAATAGTTATTTCACCAGATCATTATCCATATGGATTAACTTGTGATGAACTAAATGAAATAAGTGATAATGATAGATGCAATAAATTTGAGTTATATCATACATCATTAATAATGTATAATCCAGATATTAAGAAAACTGAAGTAAATAAAGTTGTTTCTGGAATAGATATATTACCAACTATATTCAATTTATTTGGAATAGAATATGATTCAAGATTATTAATGGGAGTAGATGCATTAAGTGATAAAGAAGGAATAGCAATACTGTCAGATCGAAGTTGGATAAGCGATTATGGTACTTATGATAGTATTAGCAACAAATTTTCATCTAAAAAAAGAGTGAATGATGATTATGTAGATAGAATAAATAATATTGTTAGTGAAAAGGTAAGTGTTTCATCTGCTATACTTGAAAAAAATTATTATAAAAAGTTAGGGTATTAATATGAAAATAGAAGTAGGAAATATAAATGTAGAAGAAATATTATTTAGTGGTTCATGTTTTAGAGCTATTAAAGAAGAAGATGGGAGTATTACAAATATATTATCTGATAGAGTTATTAATCTAAAACAAAATGGAAAATATATTGATGTCTTATCAAGCAATTATGATAATTTGGATAGTGTTATTAGAGAATACTTTGATTTAAATAGAGACTATGAAAAAATCAATAGTGAATTAATAAGCAATAATAAAGATTTAAAAGAAATGATAGATAAATGTCTTGATTATAGAATTTTAAATCAAGATTCATTTGAAATGTGCGTTAGTTATATTATTAGTCAAAATAATAATGTAAAAAGAATAAGTAAGAGTATTAATTTGTTATGTGAAAAGTATGGTAAAGAGATAATTTTTAATAAAAAAAAGTATTATTTATTTCCAAGATATGATGATTTAAAAAATTTGAGTATTGATGATTTTAGAAGTCTTGGCGTTGGCTTTAGAGATAAATATTTAGTTGATTTTATGTCTAAATATCCACTATTAAAAGAAATAGATAATTTGAGTACTGAAAATGCTTTAGCTGTATTAATGAATATAAAAGGAATTGGCTTAAAAGTAGCATCTTGTATCTTATTATTTGGTTACAAAAGGTTAGATATTTTTCCTATTGATACTTGGGTAAAGCATTATATATCAGATAATTATAAAATTAAAAACGATGTAAAATCTATTGAAAAATTTGCTAGAGACAATTTTAAGGGATATTCTGGTTTAGTAATACAATATATGTTTCATAGTAAGAGGAACTTAAAATAGTTCTTTTTTATTGATTTTTTTTGTTAAAAGGATTATAATATAGCGTACTTAGGGGTGGTATTATGGAAAATGAAGCAAAGAAAATAGTAGAACTATATAATAAAGCAAATTCTAATAAGGAAGAAATTGTATTATACAATGAAGATGGTAGAGATTTTAGTAGAGCTGAGATGACAGTTTTAGCATGTTTAGCTATAGTTGCTAGAGAAGCAGAATATTCAAAAATGCCTGCTTTACCAAAAGAAGTAGATTACGATGAAGTAATAAAAATATTAATTATTAATAGTTTAGATGGCAAAATTTCTGGTCTTAAAAAGGAAAAAGAATACTCAAATTTAATTGAGTCATATAAAAATATGGAAATGGGGCCTGCTTATGGAGCTAATATAGTTTATAGAGGAATGATTGATAATTTTAACCCTATATTAGATCCTGTATATAAAGAGGAAGTATTTGTTTTTGAAAATTTGCGTTTAAGAGAATTAATTAGAAAAGGACATATATACTGGGGATGCAAAGCTGAAAGATTAGAAAGTATATTAGAACATATTTATGGATGCTTAGTATTGGCTGTTGGAATAGAATCAGAATATTCATATAGTATCGACTATAAAAAATTATTTAAAATGTTATTATTACATGAGACAGGCGAAATAAAAATAGGTGATTTAACTGAATGGGATATTAGTAAGGAAGAAAAAAGTAAAAAGGAAAGAGAAGGAGTAGTAGAAATTCTATCTAAACTGTATGGTGGAGATAGTTTGATAAATCTGTTAGATGAATTTAATTTAGGTTCAACTCTTGAATCAGAATATGCTAATTTAATTGATAAATTAGAATATGATATGCAAGTAAAAGTTTATGACGATAATAATATGTATGATTTTGAAAGTTATCCTAGAAATGTTGTAACAGAAAGCAATAGGGTACAAGATATTATTAGTAGAGGTGCACAAAGCGTATTTGATGTTCATTATGAGTATGACAAATCAAGATATAGTAAATTACCTTGTATGAGAAGAATACTTGAGGAAACTAAACAGTTCAATTTTATTCAAGATAGTGATAAATTATGTAGTACAACAAAAGCTTTTGTTCCAAAATTAAAAAAATAGTTGCAATTAATAAGTAGTTGTGATATCCTTTTAAAAGAGGAAAAAAGATATGAGAGAATTAACTAACAAAATTGTTTTTGTTAAATGTAGTATTTTATTAGATACTACTGTTGTTGATTTCTTTGATATTTAGTCTCATCATTTATTGGTGAGATTTTTTTTTGCTTAATTTATTGTTTTTATAAGGAGGAAAAAATGAAAAGAAACAGTAAAATGTTACTAGATGTTAATGACAGGCCACCGATACTAAAATGGTTGCTTTTATCTATGCAACATGTATTTGCTATGTTTGGGGCAACTATTCTAGTACCTATTCTTGTTAATGGAGCTGCAGGAAGTGAAGTTTTATCAATACCAGTTGCATTAGTATCTTCTGGTATAGGAACACTTATTTATATTGTTTGTACTAGAGGAAAAAGTCCAGTATATTTAGGTAGTTCATTTGCTTTTATAACACCTATGATAGTAGGCTTTGCATCTGCTGGTAAAGCTGGTGTGTTTTCTGGAATCATGGCAGTTGGTCTTGTATATGTACTTGTTGCATTAATAGTAAAAGCTGCAGGTAAAAAATGGCTTAATAAATTATTACCACCAATAGTAGTTGGACCAATGATTATGATAATTGGTTTATCACTTGCACCAACAGCAGTTAGTGAAATTGGATTAAATGAAGCAAGTGTACCATGGAAAAATGTAGTTGTTGCATTAGTTTCATTTTTAACTACTGCAATACTTGCTGTAAGAGGAAAAGGATTTTTTAAAGTAATACCATTTTTAATAGGTATGATTGCAGGATATATTACTTCAATGATTTTAGGAATAGTTGATTTTAGCGCAATAACTAGTGCTAAAATAATAAGTACACCTGCATTTTATGTACCATTTGTTCATTATAAGTTAAGCGCTAAAGCATTATTAACAATTGTTCCAATAGCACTTGTTACTATGGCAGAACATATTGGAGATCATAAAGTATTAGGTTCTATTATAGATAAAGACTTAATTGAAGATCCTGGGCTTGATAGAACACTAATGGGAGATGGATTTGCAACATTTGCAGCTGGATTAATTGGAGGACCTGCCAACACAACTTATGGTGAAAATACATCTGTAGTTGGTATGACAAAAGTAGCATCTGTTTGGGTAACAGGACTTGCTGCAGTAATAGCAATTATATTTGGATTCTTAGGTCAATTATCAGCAATTATATCATCAATTCCAAATGCTGTACTAGGTGGAGTTGCAATTCTTCTTTATGGATTTATTTCAGTAAATGGTCTTAAAATATTAATACAGAATCAAGTTGATTTTGGAAATACTAAAAATGTAATTGTAGCTGCTTCAATGTTAGTATTAGGATTAGGTGGAGCTGCAATTTCAATTATAACTAAAAATGTAAATGTATCAATTTCAGGAATGTCACTTGCAGCTATAATTGGTATATTATTAAATCTTTTAGTACCGGAGGAAAAATAATGAAAGAAATTGTTTTAAATCATCCATTAATAACGCATAAATTAGCAATTTTAAGAGATAAAAATACTGGTACAAAAGAATTTAGAGAATTAATAAGTGAAATATCTATATTACTATGCTATGAAGCTACAAAGGATGCTAAGTTACATAGTGCAGAAATAGAAACACCTTTAGAAAAATATAAAACAAAGAAATTAAATGAAGATGACTATGCATTTGTTCCAATATTAAGAGCAGGAATGAGCATGGTAGAAGGAATAATTAAAGTTATACCAAATGCAAAAATAGGACATATAGGTTTGTATAGAAATGAAGAAACTTTGGAACCTGTGGAGTATTATTATAAAATGCCAGAAAACATAAAAAAAAGGCAAGTATTTATACTAGATCCTATGCTTGCAACTGGAGGAAGTGCTATAGCTACTATTGATAGATTAAAGAAAGATGGAGTAAAAAATATTAAATTCTTGTGTGTAATAGCTGCTCCAGATGGAGTAAAAGCAGTTCAATCAAAGCACCCTGATGTTCAAATATATTGTGCTTCAGTTGATAGAAAATTGAATGATGTAGGATATATTCTACCAGGCCTGGGTGATGCTGGAGATAGAGTGTATGGTACAAAATAAGCAGTAATTTTACTGCTTTTTATATTTATCTAATAATTTTTATGCTATAATTAATCATATGATAAAGAAAATAATAAAAGAAAATTATTATTATATATTTGTAATATTATTTTTATTAATAATATTATCTATAATTATGAATTTATCTGTACTAGATAGTATAGCAACTTTTGATTATAAATTTATTAGTTTTATAAATGAATATAGTAGTGATAAATTAAGTTTATTATTTAAGTTTGTTACTAATTTTGGTGATTTTTATATACCAGTATTTATACTGTTTTGTATTTTAATTTTCGTTAAAAATAAATGGTATTTTTATATTGAAGCAGCATCATACATGTTTTCTGGTATCATTACTTATATTGCAAAATTACTAGCATCTAGACCAAGACCACTTGAAGCTTTAATAGAAATACCTAGTAGTTTCAGTTTTCCTAGTGGACATACATTAACATCTATTGTGTTTTATGGATTATTATTTTACTTAGTAAGTATACATTCTAGTAAGACAACTAAAATAGTTGGTTTTATATTATCACTTATAATAATATCTATTGTTGCAATATCTAGGATATATTTAGGAGTACATTATTTTACTGATGTAGTAGGTGGTTTTATTCTTGGTATACCATGTTTAATGATGATAATAAACATTATTGAGAAGAATTTTAAGGAGAAGTTATGAAAGCATTATTATTTGAAGGTGGGGGAGCTAAAGGAGCTTATGAAGCAGGTGCAGTTAAGGCATTAAATAAGAAAAAAATTTATTTTGATGGTGTAGGTGGAACATCAATTGGAGCTTTTAATGCTGCCTTTTATGCACAAAAAAATTTTAATGGAATGTACAAACTATGGCTAAGTGTTGATAGTCAAGAGTTATTTGGTATTGAACCTAAATTATTATTAGATTTTCAAAATAGAAATGTAACAATAGATAATATAAAAAAAGGATTAACTACTGTTGGCAAAATTATTAAAAATAAGGGTATTGATACTGAAAATATAATGAAATTTTTGAAAAAATATGTTAAGGAAGATAGAATTAGAAGAAGTAAAATTGATTATGCTTTAAATACATATTCCTTGAGTGATAGAAAACCAGTTGAAGTATTTAAAAAAGACATACCTGTTGGTAAGATGCATGAATATATATTATCTAGTGCTTATTTGCCTATATTTAAATTTGAAAGAATAATTGACGACAAATATTATGTTGATGGTGGTGTATATTCAAATTGCCCAATTGATTTGTTTGTTGAAGCAGGATATGATGAAATATATGTATTAAGAGCATGGCAAAATAAACTAAAATATAAAAATACAAAAAAAGCTAAAATACATATAATTGGCCCTAGAGAAGATTTGGGTTCTATTATGTTATTTGAAAAGCAAACAGCAGAATATAGATTTAATCTAGGATATTTTGATATGATTAAATATTTAGATAATCTAGATGGAAATAAATACTATTTTAAACATTATAGTGATGAATATTATGATAATTTATTTGATAAAAATACATTAAATAGAATGATTAAGATTCTAAATAAGGGAAAAAAACCAAAATCAAATAAAGATTTTATACTTAATGTAATAGAGAAGATATGCAGTGAATCTAAAATAGAAAGATTTAGAATCTATAATTTACCATACTTAATTACAAGACTTAAGTATAGATATGCTGGTAATAGAAAAAATATTTACTATGACTTTATTAAAAATATAAAAGTAGAATTTGAATAATTCTACTTTTTATTAATATTTGCTTGAAAAAATAATATAATGTGTTAAAATATTATTACTGATGCAGGTGTAGTACAACGGCTAGTACGTGGCCTTGCCAAGGCTGAGGCGAGGGTTCGACTCCCTTCACTTGCTCCATTGACGAATCTGTTCGAACTTTTCGAACTTAATATAAATTTCAGTCTGAAATACGGCTGATTTTTTTACTATATAAAAAATCCCCAATGGTTATTTTGATACTCGTGTCAAAATACCTAGGGGGTTAAATATTTTGTCGTTTTGTCAAAATTTACTAAGCATTTTCTTTTATACTTTTAATTAAAAATTTACAGCTTTCAGTAACTAATTCTGAAGTTATTGCATCTTCATATGTAAAAAATTGATAACCTAGACATTTTTCAGGTTCCATAATTTTTATTTTACCTTGAATATATTTTCCTAAATATATAATAAAAATCCAATTAATATCATTTTTATAACAATGATAAATTCCAATTGAATTACTTATATCTATAATGGCATCGCTACCAATTTCTTCTTTTAATTCACGTATAATTGCACTTTTAAAAGTTGCATCAGTATCATCAAATTTGCCGCCAACATCTTCAAACAATCCATTTTCATCGCGTGATTTAACTCCTCTTTGTTGCAATAATATTTTTCCTTCATTATTCTCAATATGGATTATAACTCCTATTTTTTGATTATTATATTGAAATTTATTAATATCTTCTATTGTTGCTTCATGATTTAATTTATAAAAATTCATATTCATCACCGCTTATATTATAGTTAATATATTTAAAGTTGTAAATATCTACGGCAACCGCTCCATAGTGAAATCTGCTCGAACTTTTCGAGTTTTGATAAATAACTAATCCAGAAACGGATTAGTTTTTTTGTGATAAGATACAAACTTTATCTAATACACTAGTTAATACTTATGAACAATTAAAAGACAAAAATAATATGTAGATTTTTGAAGTTTATTGTGATATATTATAGACATAAAGGAGAGTTGTTATGGCAAAGAAGGAAAGAAATATTATTGAAGTTGCTGAAAAAAATGAAAGCAACAAAAAAATTGGTGTTGATTCAAAAGGCAAGCTTGTTGAAGTAAAAGAAACACCAAAAGAAGGTGCTAAAACTAAGAGAATAATAGCTATTTGCTTATGGTTAGTTGGTATTTTCTTTGAAGTAGTAGCTATACTAAGATTGAAGGGAACTATTGATTGGATACCAAGTATGAGTGAAACAGTATTCTTAATTGTTTGCTTAGTACTAGATTGTATTGCTGTTCTTATTGGTTCTCAATTCTGGAAGAAAGCAAATCATATTGATCCTGCTAGTGAAAAGAACCCAACTAAGTTCTGGATTCAAAATAACTTAGGATCAATCATATCAGTTATCGCATTTTTACCAATTATCATTTTTGTTCTAACTGATAAAGATATGGATAAGAAAAATAAGACTATTGTTTCAGTTGTAGCAATTGTAGCTTTATTAGTTGCTGGTATAGGTAGTTATGATTTTAATCCAGTATCTATGGAACAAGTTGAAAAAGCACAACAAGAAGTTTTAGCAACAGGAAATTATGATGTTAATGAAGATGGAGAAGCTATTGTTTATTGGGCTGAACATAGTAAGAAGTACCATGTAGATAAAGATTGTCCTGCATTACAAAATAGTGAAAATGTATATTTTGGAACTGTTAAAGCTGCTTATGAAAAAGGTTTAACTGAACCTTGTAGAAGATGTATTCATGAACTTGAAGAAGAGCATACTGAAGAGGAAAAACAATAATGGCTAAGTTGGTTGAAGTTAAAGAAGAGAAAAAGACTAAATCTAAATCTAAAAGTAAAATTGATTTAGGCAAAATTAAAAAGATTATCGATGACAATCCTGAAGCAGTAAGAAAAATTAAAGAAGGTGTTACTGATATAATAACTAGTAAAGTTATTGGTAGTAAGACAAGTAAAAAAGGTACTAAGAAATCTACAAAAAGTACTAAAAAATCGAGTAATAATGATGGATTATCAAAGGTAATGGATTTAGCAGGGACATTATTAAAAAAATAAAACTTATGAGTTTCATAAGTTTTTTGTTTGTTTATTTTCAATTGCATTTTTAAGAGCTATATAGTACTGTCCAAGTGTCATACTGATATACTCTATATCTTTTTGTAATCTTTCCTTACTAAAGTAATTTAATTTAATAGTATTTAGAAATGATTTGAAATCATTATTGACTATTCCTTTTTGATTTATGTAGAAATCAGTCATTAATGATATGGCTTTTGATGTCATTGTATTTTCTTGGAAGTTATCTTCTTGAATTGTGTAACAAATATTTACTAATCTAAAAAATAGATTATTATCTTGAGTTTCATCCATAGCACTTAAATAATAAAGCATTGATTTGTAATATTCACAAGCATTGTTTAATACTTGGATATCTTCAGAATTCATAAATGTGTTATCTAATAACTTTAATTTGTAATTCATAAATACCTCCCCTGATAAGTAGTTATTATATCATATTAATTGTAATATTCTAATTTTTTTTCGATTTCTTTTATTATTTTTATATGTGTATTTGATAATTCTCTGTTATCTTTTAAATATTTTATTATATCTATTGTTTCTTCTTTATACTTTTCTATGAATTCTTTTGAGCAATTTTTCATATCTATTACATTATCTAATCTATCGCAAAGTTTTATTACTAGTGCCCAACTACTCATATTTTTTAATTTGATTTGAAGATATCTTTTTTTACCTAATTCATTTTTCATATCTTCATCTGTTGTTAATTCTAAAACTATGCTTGCAACTCCTGGTCCAAATTCATGAACAATATCATAGTATGTTGCATTTGTATCTTCGATGGTATCGTGTAGATAAGCCGCCTCTATTAGCATATCTAACTCACTTGATTCTTTAAATTGTCTTACATAATTTGCTACATTTATGGGATGAACAATATAATCTTTTCCATCTTTTCTGTATTGCCCTTTATGCATTCTAGTGGCATACTCTTTTGCTTTTTCTATTTTACTTTTCATATTTTTCTCCTATATTGATTATAGCATATATTTAAAAATAATTTAAAATGTGATAAAATTAATGTAATGAGGTGAAGATATGAGCGGATTATTAATATTTATATTGCTTTTAGCTTTATGGCATGTAGTTTTATTTTTTGGACACAGTTTGGGAATTTCAGTAATTTTATTTATGGTTCCATTGATAGCATTTATTTATTATTTTTTAAGTAAGAATAATAAGATTAAGAATTGGCATGGACTTTTATTAAGTGTACCTATAATAATTCTTTCTTTGCATTATTTACTATTTAATAATAATACATTTAATGTCTTGAATTATATTGTTATATTATTCTTATTATTATTGATGTATGTATTAACTGTTAAACCAACTTATAATTTTAAGGAAATATTATTTGATTTTGCAAAGTTTGTTTATAAGCCATTTATATATATAGGTGAATTTTATAAAGAGCATCTTAAAAAATTTTTTAAGGGAATTAAAATATCCGATAATGGCAAAAGACTTATTAAAACTTTATTGATAATTTTACCAATTGTAATAATTGTTTTATTGCTTTTATCAAATGCTGATCCAAATTTTAAAAATTTATTTAAAATAGTCATTGATTTTATAACTGATATATTAAAATTTGAGTTTATAGACAAGTTACTTGGTAAGATATTTATGTTTATTGTAATGATTTTTGTAATAGGCACAAGTACTATGTATTTAATCAAAGATTATGGTAAAGAAAGTTATAAAGTAAAAGAAAGAAAGAACAAAGATATCTATACCATTAAGGTTTTAGTAACTGTTTTAAATATTATATATATTATATTTGATATTATTCAAATCAAATCTTTGTTTATTCATAGTTCTAGCAGTTATATTAATTATGCGAGTTATGCAAGAAGTGGTTTTTTCGAATTGATGGTTGTATCTTTAATTAATATGACTATAATTCTTATTTCTAAAAATTATAAAACTGATAAAAAGAATACTAAATATATGAATATTATGAGTATTTTAATGTTATTTTTAACACTAATAATAATAGTGTCATCATTTATAAGAATGCATTTGTATGAAGTTGCTTATGGATATACTGTATTAAGATTGTTAGTTGATGTTGTTTTAATAACTGAGGTGTTATTAATGATTCCAACTGTTATGTATATTATTAATTCTGAATTTAATATAAGTAAAGCATTTTTAATAATTATTATATGTGTATATTGTTGTGTTAATTATATTAATATTGATTGTTTCATAGCAAATAAAAACATTAATAGGTATAATAATGGAAGTAAACTTGATATAGAATATTTAGAAACATATACAACTGATAATATTCCAATATTAATTAACTTATATAATAGTACTGATGATAATAAAATTAAAAGTGAATTGTTAGATTATTTTGAAGTGATTAGAGATACTAATAAAATAAATAGTTGGGAAGAGTTTAACATTTCTAAATATAGAACTATTAAACAATTAGAAAAATTAGGACTGTAGTAGTCCTTTTTTGGTTATTAATTATATATAAAAAGATATTCTATATTGAATATCTTTTTATAATTTCATTCCTTCTTCTTCAGGCAATGTCATTTTTCTAAACACTTCTTCATATATATAGTTGTTAGATACTATTTTTGTTAATGCACTACTTTTTCTAAAATATTCTTCTGAAATGGCTTGTCTATATTGTGGACTTTCTTTTGGATTATGACTTATTTTAGGAATTGGGCTTAATACTTTTGGTTCTTCTTTAAATGAGTCATATATATTTTTTAAAGATATTACTTCATTGAGAAGTTGAATAATACTATTTATTATTATATCTAGAGCACAATTATCAAAATCAATACCTACTAGATATACTGAATTTGCTATATCTTCATTTGATAGTTTTTTTAAGTATTCTCTTATTTCCAATTCTTTATTATTCATATAATCACCAATTAAATAATACCATAAAAATATATTATTTATTTATAATGTTTTATTTACTTTACATTATTTTTCATACTAATTATTTGATGTAATATATTTTAGTTATGTGCAATTTATGTTATACTTTATATAGTAGGTGAATTATGAATAAGGAATTAAGAGAAAGAGCTATTGATCATAAATGTCCAAATTGTGGAGCAAAAATAGTTTTTGTTCCTGAATTAGGAAAATGGAAGTGTGATAACTGCAAGGGAGAGTTTGATTTAGAAACTCTTAAGAAGTACAATAATGCTAGTAGTGCTGAAAATAACAAAAATATTGAAGAAGACATTGATACAAATTATGTAGAATATCATTGCAAAAATTGTGGAGCCAAAATAGTAGCTGATGAAAATACTGCTTCAACTTTTTGTGTCTATTGTGGAAATACAGCAATATTAAAAAGTAAATTATCTGGTAAATTTGCACCTTCTAAAATAATTCCTTTTAAGAAGAGTAAGGATGAGGCTCTTGAAGCTTTTAAAAATTTGAGTAAAGGAAAACCATTAATGCCAAAGTTTTTCAATAAGAGTGAAAATATTGAAAAGTTATCAGGTGTTTATATACCATTTTGGTTGTATTCAATATCAAGTTCTGGAAATATAGATGTTAGTGCTACTAAGGTTATTACTTGGACTAGTGGAGATACTAATTATACTAAAACAGATACTTATGATGTTAATAGAGAAGGTAAAATGAAATTTGATAGGATTCCTGTTGATGGTTCCACTCATTTTGAGGATGATTTAATGAATACAATTGAGCCTTTTAATTATGATGAAATGGTAGATTATAATCATGCATACTTATCTGGTTTTCTTGCAGAAAAATATGATGTTGATAGCTCAAAAGGCGAGGAAGTTGCTAAAAAGAGAGCAGAAGAGACTATTAAAAATACTTTTCTTGAATCTATTAAAGGGTATGCAAGTACAGTAATCAAAAATTCTAACATTAATAATACTATTGATAATATTGAATATGTATTACTTCCAGTATGGATGGTAAATGTTAAGTATAAAGATAAATATTATACTTTTGCTATGAATGCGCAAACAGGTGAATTTATTGGTGATATTCCAATATCTAAAGAAAGAGCAATTTTATTTGGAATAGGTATTTTCTTAGTAATAGCATTAATTGTTTTATTTATCAGTTTTCTAGTATATAAAGGAGGTATGTAATGAAAAAGATATTACTAGTTTTAATTACTTTCTTATTATTGATTACTCCATTATATGCTGATGAACTAGGTCATAATAGTGATGGGTATGAGAGAAATGAATCAAACAATTATGGAGTTAGTAAAAATATTAATGTTGATTCAAATAATATGCAAGATGTTATTAATACACCTTATGTTGATTCAAGTGAAAAAATATATGATTTTGCAAATATATTAAGTAGTGAAGATGAGAAAGAACTTAAAAATATAATTGATAATTTTATTAATAATACAAATTTAGATTTTGTATTTGTAAGTGTTGATATGCCTTATTCTGAAGATGAGGAAAATGAGATTTATGCTCAAAATTTTTATGATTATAATGATTTTGGTAAAAATACATTAAAAAATGGTGGAATTGTATTATATAGAAATGTTTATTCTAGTAATCCATATTATGTTACAGTATATACTGGTGAAGCGCAGTTATATTGTAATGAAAATTGCTCTGATTATATATTAGATGAAATATATGATAATTTTCATTCTGAAAAATATAAGGAGGGAATAATTCAATATATACATTCTTTTAATACATTTTTTAATAAAGGATATGACGAAGATAAGTATTATATTGATGAAAATGGTTCTTTAAAAGAAAAAAAATCATTGAATTATATTCCAAGTATCATTTCAGGTGCTTTTGCAACGTTATTAGGAATGCTTGGATTAGTGAAAAAGAATAAAATGGTTAAGAAAGCTAGTAATGCTAATGATTATTTAGTTAAATCTTCTGTAGAATATATTAATAAATCTGATAAATTAGTTTCTACTATAACTACACACCATAAAATATCTTCATCTTCAGGAAGTGGTAGTTCTCACAGTGGATTTGGTTCTTCAGGAGTTGGACACATTAGTGGTGGAAGACACGGTTAATTATTAGGAGGAAATATGCTTGTAAGTAATAGTTGGAAAGATTATGAGTGTATAGATGCAGGAAATGGTGAAAAATTAGAACGTTGGGGCGATATAATTTTAAGAAGACCTGATCCTTGGGCACTATGGACTCATAAGGATAATAATATTTGGAATAATTATCATGCTATATATCATAGAAATGATAAAGGTGGTGGATACTGGGAAAATGTAAAAAGTTTTTCAGAGTTTTGGACTATAAATTACAAGAATTTAAAGTTTAAAGTTAGTCCAACTGGATTTAAACATACTGGTTTATTTCCAGAACAGGCTGCTAATTGGGATTTTATTATTTCTAAAATTAAGAGTGCTAATAGAAATATTAAAGTACTTAATTTATTTGCATATACAGGGTGTGCAACAATGGCTGCTTCATCTGCAGGAGCTATAGAAGTTGTGCATGTTGATGCATCAATTGGAATGAATGAATGGGCTAAAGAGAATGCAAAATTATCTCATTTAGAAAATAATAAAATTAGATATATATGTGATGATTGTTTAAAATTTGTTGAAAGAGAAAAAAGAAGAGGAAATAGATATGATGCTATAATAATGGATCCACCAACTTATGGAAGAGGTCCATCTAAGGAACTGTGGAGATTTGAAGATAGCTTGAATAAATTAATCGATTCTTGCATTGATATTCTAAGTGATAAACCATTATTTTTACTTATTAGTTCATATACTAAAGGAATTACTCCTGAGATTCTTAAAAATGTGTTAATAACTGCTTGTGATGGTAGACTTGATGGTAAAATTAGTACTGATGAAATAGGTCTTAAGATAACTAAAACTAATATGATACTACCTTGTGGAGTTTATGGAAGGTGGGAAAGTAATGAATAGTAAAATTATGTTTAAAAGTATATTTGTAGGTATGTTACTTATTATTTTAATTGGTCTTATATTTATTATTTTTGATAAGGCTGGAACAGGAGCTCATATATATAGTCCATTAGTTTTAAATGATTATAAAATAATTGATGAAACAGCAGATTGTGACAATAATAAATATTTAATATATAGTGATGAAAAAAATAATTACTATTTAAATTGTTCTAATAGCAATATATTTATTTTATGGGATGATGGCGCAAGAGATTCTCTTGAATTTGATTTAAAAATTAGTAAAGTAACAATTGAGTCTTTAATTGAGCATGGATTAAAAGTGGTAAAAGATGAAAAATAATATTAATATATTATATGAAGATAATCATTTATTAGTGGTTGAAAAACCAATTAATATTCCTGTTCAAGAGGATAGTAGTCATGATAATGATTTACTAAGTATATTAAAAGAGTATTTAAAACAGAAATATAATAAGCCTGGAAATGTGTATTTAGGGCTTGTTCATCGGCTTGATAGACCAGTAGGTGGAGTAATGGTTTTTGCTAAAACTAGTAAATGTTCATCAAGACTGTCTGAACAAATACGAAATAATAAATTAAATAAAATTTACTATGCTGTTGTAGAAAATGAAATAAATAATAGTGGTAAATTAGAAAATTACTTGCTCAAAGATGGCAAAAAAAATATAGTTAAAGTGGACAAAAATGGTAAAAAGTCAATATTGTATTATGAAAAGGTAAGTGAGAAAAATAAATTAAATTTAATAAAAATTAAACTTGAGACTGGAAGAAGTCATCAAATTAGAGTACAATTATCCTATAATGGTAATCCATTATATGGAGATCAAAAATATAATAAGAACTCTCATGTTGGTGAACAACTTGCTTTATTTGCTAAAAAGTTAGAGTTTTATCATCCAATTAGTAATGAATTAATGAGTTTTGAATTGGATTTACCAGATAGAAAACCATTTAATATGTTTAAGGAGTAAAAGGGAATATGGAAAAAGAATTTGAAAATGATATTAATTATTTGGATCAACATTTTTTGATTGATAAGTCAATTATCAATGCTTTTATAGATGCATCTAAATTAAGTATAAATGAAAATGTTGTTGAAATAGGTCCTGGGAAAGGTGAAATAAGTGATACTATTGCAAGAAGAGTTAATCATTTAACTTGTATTGAAATAGATAGAAATTTAGAACCATTTATTAATGTATTAAAAGATAGATTTGATAATGTTGATGTAATATATGGAAATGCATTAAATGTTTTTATTCCTGATTGTGACAAGATTATTTCTGCTCTTCCATATTCAATAACTGAGCCATTTATTGAAAAACTACTTAGATGTAATTTTAAAGAAGCAATATTAATAGTTGGTAAGAAATTTGCAGATAATGTAGTAGAAAAGAAGATGAATAAACTTGCTTTATTAACTAATTCATTCTTTGTTGTTGAAAAAATTATGGATATAGCTCCAGATGCATTTGATCCAGAACCTAGGGTTATGTCATCTATGATAAGATTAACTCCTATTAAAAGAGAAGATATGAGTCATAGTTTTAAAAAGTTTATATTTAGAGAAATGTTCTTTTATAGAGATAGAAAACTTAAGAATAATCTAATGGAATCTTTAATTGAATTTGTTAAATTACATGGCAAAAAATTAACTAAGAAGGAAAGTAAAGGCATAATAGAAGGATATAATTTACCAAAGGAAATGCTTAATAAAAGAATGGAAAATTTATCTAATGAAGAATATGAAATTTTATATAATGCTTTAAAATAAAGAACGTTAGTTCTTTTTTATTTTGAAAAAAATAATAAATATGCTATAATACTCTCGAAGGTGATATTATGTGTATATATAAAGATACAGTAATTATTTATACAAATAGTATCACACTTTGTTAGAATCCTTTAAGATAATAACAAGTGTGAATTTTTTTGCATGTTGAAAATTTAAAGGAGATAATTATGATAGAAATAAGTTTAAATAAAATAAATAAAAATTTTGGTTTTAATAGTGTCTTAAAAGATTTATCTTTTGATATAAAGACTAATGAAAGAGTCGCATTAATTGGAAGTAATGGATGTGGTAAAAGTACTACATTCAGACTTATTATGGGAGAAGAAATTCCTGATAGTGGAAAAATTAATATTAGAAATGGAGCTAGTATTGGATATTTAACCCAAATTCCACCACTAGAAAATGATGGCACTAAAGCAATTGACGTGTATTTAAGAGGAATAAATGATTTAATCGAACTTGAAAATATTATAAATAATTTTGTTAATAATATGGATGATTCAGAAAAATCTATTAAGAAATTATCCAATCTTCAAGAAGAATTTAGGATTAAAGGTGGATATCAACTAAAGGAAAAGGTTGAGAAGATTAAGCATGGATTTAAATTATCAAATGAATTATTAAATACTGATTATAACTTTTTATCAGGTGGTGAAAAAACAATTGTTAATTTGGCTTCACTTATATTATCAAATCCTGATATATTGCTTTTAGATGAGCCAACAAATCATCTAGATATTGAAACTCTAGAATGGTTTGAAGATTATCTTAAAAATTATAATGGTACTGTTATAATTGTTAGTCATGATAGATATTTTCTAGATAAAGTTGTAAATAAAATAATTTGTATTGAAAATGGACATGAAGATATTTATCATGGCAACTATAGTTATTATATGGAAGAATCTGAGAAAAGATTTTTATTACAGTTTCAATCATATAAGAATCAACAAAAAGAAATCAAAGCTTTAAAGGAAGCAATAATTAGGTTAAAAGAATGGGGTACTAAAAGTGATAATCCAATGTTTTTTAGAAGAGCACATGCGATTGAAAAAAGACTAGAAAGAATGAATGTGATTGAAAAGCCTAGAGAAAAGAGCGAGCTTAAAATTAATTTATCATTTGAAGAAAGAAGTGCTAATCACGTTTTAACTATTGATAATCTTGATTTACATATAGGTGATAAGGAATTATTAATTAAGTCAAGTATGAGTGTATATTATAAAGAAAGAGTATGTCTTCTTGGAAAAAATGGAAGTGGGAAGACCACTTTAATAAAAAATGTTATAAATAATACACACAATTCGATTAAAATAGGTACAAATACTATAATTGGTTATATTCCACAAGAAATTAGATTTGACAATGATGATTTGACAATATATGACTATGTTAGACAGTTTTATGTTGGAAGTGAAAGTGAAATTAGAAGTAAGCTTTATAAGTTTTATTTTAGTGAAGAATCAATTTATAAGAAATTAAAAAATATTAGTGGTGGTGAAAAGGTTAGAATTAAATTATTAGAATTAATTCTTAAGAAAGCAAATTTTCTAATTTTAGATGAACCTACTAATCATATTGATATTGACACAAGAGAAATACTTGAAAATTCATTACTTGAGTTTGACGGAACAATTTTATTTATTTCTCATGATAGATATTTTATAAATAAGATAGCTACTAAAATAGTAAGAATTGAAAATAAAAAATTAGTAACTTATGATGGAAATTATGAGAGTATAAAAGAAAAAGAAGATAATAAAAATGTTAAGGAAACTAAAAAAGAAATAATAATAAAAGGTAGTAATAGATTAAATGAGTTTTTGAAAGATGCTAATAAAATTGAGGAAATAACTATAGGATGTAATTCAAATGTATACAAGATACGCAAAAAAAGTAAGGTTTTTTATCTTAAAATTGCAAATCATTTAAGTAAAGAAAGTATGAGATTAGATTATTTAAATGATAAAATTAGTGTTCCAGAAAAGGTATTTTATGAAAAATATAATAACAAGTCATATCTTCTAACTAAGGAAGTTAAAGGAGAAATGTTATGTAGTGAATATTTTGAAAACAATCCTTTAATAGGAATTGATATCATAGTTGAAGCATTTAATGCAATTTATAATATAGATTATAGTGATTGTTTATTTGATGAAACTATTGATACTAAAATAAAAGAAATAGAGAGTAATTTAGCTAATATTAAAGAAGCTGAAATTGATAAAGATATATTTAATAGATTTCATTCAAAGGAAGCAATTATTAGATATTTAAAAGGCAATAAACCAAAACAGATTATTGGGTTTACTCATGGTGATATGTCTTTGCCAAATATATTTGCTCTTAATAATCATTTTAGTGGTTTAATTGATGTTGGAAACGCGGGTCTTTGTGATATTTATTTTGATTTAGTTATATGTGAAATGTCAATTGAAAGAAATTATGGCAAGGAATATGTAGATATTTTCTATGATAAACTTGGTATAGAAAAAGATAAATTTAAAAGTGAATATTATAGAATACTAATGAGTTTATAAAAAAAAGAGGGTTTCCTCTTTTTTATATTGTTATTAAAGATGAGTAATCTTGTACAATAATAGGATTAATATGTGATACTGGGGTATTATAAATATTGTTTACTTCAACTATAGCATCTTGAACTATTTGATTAGCTTGGTTCATTATATCAGCTAATCCTTCAAGTTTTTGTACTTCTTTTGTCAAATCATCTACTATTTCTTCATATATAGGAACTCTATCTAATAAGTATCTAAATGGATAAACTTTTATTTGGTATCCATTTTTGAATTCTTTATCCCAGGAATCGTAACAAGTCTGATAAACAAAAGTATTAGCTTTTGCTATTAAATTTGCTATTATTCTTTTTTGTCTACTTATTTGAGCATTTAATTCTGCAATTTTACTATCATCTAATTCTGTATCAGGATACATGTACTCTTTAACTAAATTTAGTGATCTTACATATGCATCTTGTAAAATATTAGCAGCTTTCAATCTCATATCACAATAATTATTATATGAATTTAAATGATTTAATACACTATCCCAGCCAGGTCCTTGTATATTATTATTAGTTATTAAATTATTTATAACTTCTTTTAAATAATTAGCATCATTTATTTCATTTTGTAAACTATTACCAATTACGCCAGTTAATGATCCATTTTCCAAAATATTATTAATATCAGATACATTTATTATTCCTACTGTTCCTTTTTGAATGTTTGTAGGAAATGTATCTAAATATATATTATCTATTTCTATTGGTCTTGTATCTTGTATTAAATCATCATTTGTAATTATGTATTCATCAATACCATTGCCTAGTAATTGAGCTTTTAATGCAAGATCTTTGTCCATATATGAATAGTTTCTTAAAATACTTTCTATTGCTTTTGTTTCACCAGCAAGACTAAATAGCATTTTTCCTGTTGTGTTAAATAAGAAAGCATTACTATTATTTAGACTATCTGGAAATGATGATGTACTTTGACATAATTGGTATCCAAATGTATCATTTAAAAATGATGTGTTTCCAATTGCGTTTATAATTGCATTTGTATTATCTGCTACACTTTTATATTCGACTGATATAGGTAGATTATCACTATAAGCTAGGGATGTAAAACCATCTATATTTTGTAAATTGTTTATATCCTGTAATTGAGTTAAATTAAAATAGTCGCTTCTCATTTGCCTATATCTCGAATTTTGATATCTATTTATGGCAAGTGTAGTAGTCTGATTCCATTTTCCATCATAATAGTGTTCATAAATATTTTCATTTGCATAAGCATTATATCCTTCAAAATATTTTTGTGATGTATAATCAGTTGTAACTGAAGTGTTTCTAACAATCATTTCTTGATTAAAGTCATTGAATACATTATATACCTCTCCACTTTTAACGTTTATTCCATATTGTGACATATGAAAATCTGCATTAGGATTTTCGACTAATACTATATTTACTCCAGCTTCTGCAAGTTTAGCTAAATTAGTTTTAGCGCCGCTTACATTTCTAGGTGAGTATTGACTAAATTTATCTGCTTCATATGCATATACAGTACCACCATTTGAGATGAAATCCTCTAATAAATCTGGATTATTAAGTAAATGATTAGTAAATCTACTTGCATCATCAGCAGCATCTATTAACATGATATTAACTGGTTTACTTACAATATCTTGGCATAATAAAGCTAAATCTGCAGAATTTTGTGCTCCTGCACTAGCTCCACTTGAAACCATACTTTGATATTCAACACCATAGTCTTTGCTAAGAATTGTTAATACTTCTTTTACTGCTAAATTTGAATTCTGGTTTTCAGTATATGCATTGTGATAAGTGACTGTTATGTGGTTTAAACCTTCATTTAGAGCCATATGGTCTAAATCAGTACCAACATCTCCATATCCACCTGATCCTACATTCATTGTTAATATATTTTGCATACTTGCAGTATCATTTGGATTATATGTTATTGTTACTTGATGAGGAGTACTATTTGGATTTTCTTGTATGTTAAAAGTTACTTGTGCTATTCCACCATCACTTACTTGAACATTATCTACTTCAGTATTTGAAATTCTACAAGTACTACTACCATCTGGATTATCCACGTAAAATTGTGCTCTTATTTCTTCCTCATTCATATAATCCTCTAATATATTAAAAATATAACATAAAATCATATAAAAATAAATGTTATTAATGATTTTTCTTTATTTACTCTTGTCTATAAATATGATATATTTAAATAGATAGAATAGGTGATAGTATGAAAGATAGTTTAGAGTTAAATGATGTATTTGAATTAAATGGAAAAGACTATATAACACTAGATAAAATTAAATATGCCGATATAACTTATTATTTTGTAAATAAGCTTAAAGACGAAAAAACTCCAAGTAGAGAATTTTTTGTTTATAAAGATGATCCAGCTGAAGGATTTATAGAGGAAAAAGAAGAGAAGATGCTTAAAGTTGTTCTTAAAATATTTAGTGATAATATGAACAAGAAAATCGATACTATTAAAAATAGTGGAGGTGAAGCATAATGTTTGTATTAAATAATGATGTTGTAAGTGAAATAATTGATTCATCTACATTTAATGATGAATTTAAAAATACATTAAAAGACTATTCTGGAAGAGTGCTATCTGAAGAAGAAGTAAATATATTTTTAGATATATTATTTAATAATATTATAGAGGGAAGAAGAATTAAAAATAATTTATTTAATGAGATGTTAGGACTTGGAAGAGTGAGTAGACTTGATACAATGCTTGAAGGTATTAGAAGAAGTAATAGAAATAATACTTTAACTGATACTGACTTATCTTTTATAAGAAATAATCTTTTAAGAAACTTTATTATTGATGATGCTAGTGAAATTCAAGCAAATAATGAAATGAATATTAATTCTGTTACTGAAGAATTCAATCGTATTCATGAAGAACTTGAGTCACAAGGGTTATCAATCGGTCTTGTTAGGTTAAGAGAAATCATTAATGAATTAACTGATCTGCATCAAAAGATTTTTGAAGTTCAAAGTCAAGCAAGACTAAATACTGATTTAGATGATAATGAATTAAGAGATGTTTTGGTATCTGGAAATGATTTGTGGAATAGTACTTCAAATGAAATATATAGAGTAAATCAAATGATAGATGCTAAAGAAAGATTGATTGAATCTAAAAATGAGCAAATTACAATGGAAGAAACTCATGTAAGTGAAATTAACAATTTATTAACACTTGATAGAGCTCATTTAATTGAACTTGAAAAAGAAGTAAACAATATTAGTGATAATAATGTAAGAAGTGTATTACAAAGTGCGATTAGTCAGACTAGAGATAGAATTACTTCTGAAGAAAAATTAATTGAAGATAGAAATGATAATATTGAATCTTTACATGCAACTATTGATATTATAAATAATGGTGGAGAACTATCTGAACTATCTGAAACTGTAATTAATGAAGGAAATATAGATTTAGAAGATAATAGTTTTGGTGAATCTAGTGTTCTTACAAGTGAATATGATGAAATATTAAAAAGATTAGAAAATAGAAATATTAATGAAATTGGTTTAGGTGAATTAAATTCAATCAGAGCAGACTTAATAGCAGCTCATAATTTAAGTCAAGATTTGCAAAATAGAAATAGAATGAATCCTGAAATTGATATAAATGAACTTAGAAATTCTCTTATTAAAGCAGAAGAAATTTGGAATGGTGTAAGAAATCAAGTCGCTAGTATTGATAGAGCTATTGAAGCAAAAAATAATTTATTGCAAAATTATAATTCTGAAATAAATGAAACTAATGAAAGAATAAGAGTTCAAGAAGGGTTGATTACAAGTACTCAAAATCAAATATCTAGATTAGAAGAAGTAATGAAGAATACAACAGATGAAATTGTACTTAAATCATATCAAGAAACACTCGATGCTTTAAATAAATCACTACAAAATGAGCAAAATATTTTAAGTGAATTAAGAAATATAATAAATGACACTAATAGAAAAGTGGAAATTATAAACAATGGTGGTAAATTAGATGTTGATAATGAAGAAGTAGTTTCTAATGATCCTGAAGTAAATACTAATTTAGATTCAGAATTGTATGCAAAAGATCAAATGAGTGTATTAAAAAATAAGTATGATGAGATTGTATCTAGATTAGCTGGAAGAAATATAGATGAATTGGGTGTTGATGAACTAGAGCAAATATATAAAGAGTTTGAACAATTACATAAAGATAATTTAAAATTTATTAATGATGTGAGATTTAATAGTCAAGTTGATACATCTTTATATAATGAGTTATTAAATGAATCAAATAAATTATATGATGATATTAGAACTTCTATGATAGAACCTTATGAAAAATTAAATGAGAAGAGGGCTTTAAATAACGAATTAATAGTTCATGAAAGGAAAACTAAATCTATAGTTCAAACATTAAATGATTTAATAAAAGAGAAGAATAAGACACTAGAGTCTTTAAAAAATAGTTTATCAAATGAAAAAGATCCTAGTGTTAGAAAAGTATATGAAGAAACAATAAAGTCTATAGAAAAAGAAATAGAAGCATATAATAAGCAACTTGAAAAGTATAAAGAAGATTTAGAAAATGTTGATAATAAGACAACTAAGATAAAAAGTGGAGGAAGAGGGAATTCTTCAGGACGAAAAAAGAAAGAAAGTAAACCTTCTAAAGATAGTGAAGAAATGATATTACCTGATGAAATATCTAGAAGAAAACCTAATGGATTAGCTCCAAATATTATGAATGTTCCAAAAGTTAAGTATAATAAACCAGAATTAACATGGAAGACTGCTTTAGCACTTGCAGCTGGTGTTGGAATTGGTGCAACTGTGTTCTTTACAACTGGACCAACTGGTGTAGCTATTATGTCTATTATAAATGGTATTACTAATAAATTTGTTAGTAGTGCAAGAGCAAAAGCTGCTGCTAATAGAATGAACATATTGGGTGGAGAAATAGAAGTTGAGGAAATAGAGGAACCTAAAAAAGGACTTAAAGCTTCCATCGACAAGTTTAAAAAATATATTAAGTCAGAAGAGGGACTTAGGGATATTTCATGGATGCTTACTGCTGCAATTATTACAGGTAATGCATTATCTATTGGAAGTGTGGTTAGAAACAAAATAATTGCAAGTCAATCAGCAAAACCAATTGTAAATCCTGAACAAACTCCAATTAACACTACTGAGTCAACCACTGAAATACCTACTGGTCATATAGAGCCAACTCCGGAAGTTACAAATACTGTTGTTGCTCAAACTCCACAGCCAAGTTCAGTTCCGACTGATAGTGTATATAGTGGTATAAAACTTGGTGATAATGTTGGAAACTATAATGTTAGCATAGGACATAGACAAGCATCAAAAGCATTTGGAGGATGGGACCCACTAAAACTAAATCAAAACTTGGTTAATAGTGATTCTGTATTTAGTGAATTTGCCATTGTTGATGATAGTGGAAAATTAATTCAAAGAATTAGTACACCTGGACTTAGTTTAGATGAAGTATGTGCACAATATGGTGTTAATTATTCAAATGTTGTATTGGATGTTGCTAAAAATGGAACACCTCAAGCTTGGATAAGTGTTGAAGAACTTGTAAATGGTGTTACTATGAGTGGACCTACAATGTAGTGGAGGCAAATATGAAAGATAAAGTATTAAGATTAAAAAATGGATTACAATATTATGTGGTTGATGAGATTATTGAAGGCAAAAAAACTTACATATTTGCAATGCAAGTTGATAACGATATTGAATCAACAACTAATAACTATATTGTTTGTTATTATAATAATGTATTAAATAAGGAAGATATGGCACTTAATGATATTTATGATAAAATGTTATATCAAAGAATATTGAATGAATTTTTAAAAAGATTAATTAATAAATAAAAGGAATTTAGATTTTACTAAATTCCTTTTTTTAATGTTTCTTTTTTGATATTTTTGTTTTCAACCAATTTTTTCCATCAACAATTCTTGCTACTAACATACTTGATGCTGAGTCACCTACAACATTTAGCATTGTTGCTGGTGGGTCAATAATTGTAGCTATTATAGTAAGCATTCCTAAAGATGCCATTGGGAATCCTAACATTGTTATAATTAGTGTTTCTGAAATTGTTCCTCCACCAATTGGTACTGCTGTTACAAGTAATGTAGCAAGCAATGCAATTCCAAGAACTTTAAGTGTAGATACATCTGTTCCAAATAAATTAACTAAGAACATTATTTTAAATACACTACCAATAATAGAACCATCTTTATGGAAACTTGTTCCAAGTGGAATAGTAGTATCAGCTATTTCTTCTGGAACTCCTATATTTTTAGCACATGTAGTATTTACTGGAATACTTGCGGCTGATGAACATGTTGCTAGTGAAGTTAGTGTGGCTGGAATAATATTTTTCCAATATGCAATAAAGCCTTCTTTTCCAGCAGCTATAAATGCATATAATGAATAAGCAATAAAGTAGAATAATACAGCAACTATTGTATAAATTATAAATGTTTTTCCATATCCTATTGCTATTTCACCACCGAATGTTCCAACTAATGCTGCAAAATAACATCCAAGTCCAATAGGTGCATAATACATAATTATTTTTATAAATGATTGTACTACATTATTTGCACTATCTAATACCTCTAATAGTTTTGTTCCTTTCTCTTTTGATAAATTGATACTAATACCAATTAGTACTGAAAAAACAATTACTGCAACTATATTATCTCTTGTTAATACTTTTGCAAAATCTGATACGCTAATTGTATCAACTGTTCTACTTAAGAAATTTACTTTTTCAGTTTCTTCATTTGCTTCTTCTTTAAGAACTTCTTTTATTGCATTACTATCTTGTGCATTTACTAGTTTAAATGCTTTTGTACTTCCAATTCCAACTAGTACACTCACAAGTGAAGTTACAATGAAAACTGCAAATATAGCTCCTAAAATTTTTCCAATTCTTTTTGGTTGTTTCATCTTACCAATTGAAGTAGTTATTGTTAAGAATATCAATGGTACGATGATTACTAATAATAGATTTAAGAATAAATCTCCAAATGGACTAAGTATAGTAGCTTTTTCTTTAAATATTAGTCCTACAATAGTACCAAGTATTATTGAACCAAGCAATATTAATGAAGATTTATAATTTTTTATGAATTTTTTCATAAATACTCCTTTCAATAATAATTATATAAATTTAATTCAAAAAAAGTCCATATTTTAGCTTCCACACTAAATCCACATTTATTATTGAATTAAATATAAAAAGAATATAAAATATAATTTAAGTGGTGAATATATGAAAAAGAATTATATTAAAATGAATAATAATGATAAATATTTATCATTTGGTAATATAGTTAGAATTATTAAAAAAGTTTCTAATAATAAGAATGCTATGCAATTTGAAATATTTGCTAGTATATTTGATGTTAATAATGTTAATAATACAACAATTAATAATTATTGTATTGGTATTAGAGCAATTGGTCTTGAATATAAAAAAATATTTTTGGATAAGTATAGAGATGATAAAAGATTATTTTTGACTAATGTTTTATCAATAATAAGTATTTTGGATGATAAAATATATTTTATCGATGATAATAGTTATAATGAAATAAATCATAATCAAAAATTGAGTGAGGTAATAAAAGAGCTTCTTTTAATAGCAAGTAATGATGAGCATATTAGTGCTGAATTTATAAATAATATTAAGTTAATGGATAATTATGATGCTTTTATTGAATTATTAAATTATGCTATTAACAATAATAAACAGCCTATTTTTACACAAGATATTAACATTAAAATTAATAAAAAAGAATTAGATGAATATTTAAAAATTAAGTTATATTATGGTGTAAATTATATTAGTTCATTGATTGAACTATCAAGAAAAAATAATATGTATGCGTGTGCTGATCTTGGCTCTATGTGGTTTGATGGAAGTATTAATGGAAAATCTGATTACAATGAATCTTATAAATACTATATGAAAGCAGCAAATAAGAATCATCCTAAAGCATGTTGGATGATAGCTAATTTAATTTTAACTAAAAGAGTTAATTATGATTTTGATACTATGTGGAAATATTTAAATAAGTCAATAGAACTTGGAAGTGCAGCGGGATATAATACTATGGGATTGTGTTATAAAAATGGTAATAATATTGACAATATAGTTGATTTAGAAAAAGCAAAATATTATTTTAATTTAGCTTGTGATTATGGGTATTCATTTGCTTTTAACAATTTAGGAAAAATTTATGAAGAAGAGAATAACTCAGAAGAAGCTTTTAAAAATTATTCTATTAGTGCTGATTTAGGTGATAGTTGGGCTCAAAATAAAGTTGGAGAGTATTATAGAAAAAATGGTAATATCGAACTTGCATATATGTACTATTGTAAATCTATTTCTTCACCAATAAAAGAAAGGTGTGCTTATGCATATAAAAATTTAGCTGAGTATTTTTACAAGAGTGGTTGTGAAGA
Source organism: uncultured Erysipelotrichaceae bacterium (assembly GCA_902764145.1). Lineage (GTDB taxonomy): Bacteria > Bacillota_I > Bacilli_A > RF39 > UBA660 > CAG-1000. Next base: position 148,132 of record CACWUS010000001.1, read on the forward strand.
ATTAAAAATTTTAAAAGATACAAATAAATATAAAGAGTATATTGAAATATATAACAAACTAAAAGATACTAATAAATAGTATCTTTTTAGTGCTCATTTTTATTATCATATAATACATTTATATCTACAGATCCACTAATTCCATCTACACTACCTTTGCTAGATAATTGCCACATTATATATGATTTAGAAAAATCATTGTTGCTTGTGTAATAAGCTAACCATGTATTATCATATTCTTTCCATATGTGATTTAAATAGTAAGCACTTGAATAAAGCATGCCTTCATATCCATATTTTTCTGTTTCATCTATAAATGTTTTAGCTATGTCATTTAACTTTTTAAAGCTAACATTATATTTATTAAAAGAATTCCAGTTTTCCCAATCAAATGCTATTGGAAGTTCTAATTTTTCTCCATTAAGTTTATCATTAATCCATTTAACTTGATTAATAGCGTCTTCTTTTGTCTTTGCGTAAGAGTATAAGTATATTCCAACTGGTATACCTGCTTTTTTAGCACCTTTAATGTTATTCTTAAACCATTTGTCTTCTTTTATTTCATTATCGCTTGTTGGCCCATATCCTATTCTTATCATAGCGAATTCTACGCCTGCTTTTTTAGCTTTGTTCCAATCTATATTATCTTGCCATGCGGATACGTCTATTCCTATTTTAGTATTTTCTTTTTTATACTTTTTTATATATTTACTTATTTTAGTTCTTTTTACTGTTCCGCTAGATGATGATGAAGTTCCACTTGATTTTGCTGGCTCTACTACTTTTAATTTAAAATTTTTTGTAGTTTTATTTCCACTAGAATCTTTTGCTATATATTTTAAACTATATGTTCCAATTTTATTAATATCATAGTCTCCTTCAATATAGCAATTTGGTTTATCATCATAATTGTCTCCACACATAAATTTATTTACTAAGTTAATTTTTTTACCTTTTGTTGTTGTTTTAGTTGATCCACCTAGTATAATTGGAGAAGTTGAATCTATTATTTTATAGTTAATTATATATTTATTATTATCTATAATTACTTCCTTAGATTGATTACCAAGTTTTTGAGTATCTAGGATACCTTCTGTATCAATTTCAAGAATATCTTTTAAATAAATATTTGAATCATATTCAAATATTAAGTTATCTAGTTTTACTACATTTAAATTTTTGCTATTATTGTTGCTTTCAAAAGTAGTAGGATTATTCTTATTATCTTTTTTATTTAAAGAAAAATATAATAGAAATATATCTATTATTATTAATATAATTAAACCAATTATTATCATTTTTTTATTCTTCATGTAATATTTATATCATAAATAAATTATTTTTTAAAGAAGATATTGATATTTTTAATTATTTAATTTATAATATCAATCTACTCTGGAGGAGTTATGAATAGAAGAAGAAAAATACAATTAATGTCAATTATATCGGCAGGTATTGTTTTGGGAAGCGTAGTGTCAACAAGAATCGATGTTAACAATAGAAAAAAAGATAATGATAGTGAAGAAACATTTGTTGAAGAAACTACTACTTATGAACCAATTGTATATGAATTTCATTATTATAATGATACGATTGATGAAAATGAGGAAATCAACAAATTAGGAATTGTTAATGATAGTAGTTCACCATATAATTGTTATAAATATATTAGATTTGTTGATTTTGATAGTAGGGAAAGATATGCAATAGTTAAATCTTATGTAGATTATATTCTTGATGAAGATAAAAAGGTTATTGATACTATTTATACTTTTGTTGATGCATTTGATGGAAAAGTATTATTTACTACAAAAGATTATAGAAAAATTAGTGAGTTTAATAGTGATATTATATGGTATTTAATGGAATGTGGTGATTTACTTGAGCTTAAGGATTCTGTTATATCTAAGGGGTTGGATATTAATTATGCAAATAGTGTTATGAGTAGTGATATTGAAAACAAATCTTTATCAATTTATGATGTTGCTAGATACTATGTGCTTTTAGTTAATTCTAAAAATAGATTAGAAAAAGAATATGTAATGAATATAGGATAGTTTTAGGAAAAGACTTTTTAATGGTCTTTTTTAGTTTACATAAAAAAATGTAAATTTTTTAAAAAAGATATGAAAAATAATTTTGTTTGCTTGTTCATCATAAACACATTATGTATAATTTAAACTAGGTGAAGGTAATATGAAGAAAGGATTTGATAACGCTAAGTATGTAAAAATACAGAGCGCTAAAATCAGGGAGAGGTTTGGTTTGTTTGATAAACTTTATCTTGAAGTTGGTGGAAAACTATTTGATGATTCTCATGCTGCAAGGGTGTTGCCAGGTTTTAAAAATGATGCAAAAATCAATATGTTTTTGGAACTAAAAAAAGATTTAGAAATAATTTTTTGTATTAATGCTGGTGATATTGAAAGAAATAAAACTCGTGGTGAGTATGGAATTACTTATGATACTGAAATAATTAAGCTTATTAATAATTCTAAAAAACTTGGTTTTTCTGTTAATAGTGTGGTAATAACTTTATATAAAAATCAAGTTAGTGTTGATAAGTTTATTAAAAAATTAAATAGAAATGGTATTAAAACATATATTCATACATTTACTAAAGGATATCCTACTGATGTAGATACTATTGTTAGTGATGAAGGATATGGAGCTAATCCATATGTTGAAACTACTAAACCATTAATTTTGGTTAATGCTCCAGGACCAGGAAGTGGTAAACTAGCTACTTGTTTATCACAGATTTATCATGAGCATAAAAGAGGTGTAAATGCAGGGTATGCAAAGTTTGAAACTTTTCCAGTTTGGAATTTACCTTTAAAGCATCCTGTTAACCTTGCTTATGAGGCAGCAACTGCAGATTTAAAAGATGTTAATATGATTGATCCATTTCATTTGGAAGCATATGGTGAAACAGCTATTAATTATAATAGAGATGTTGAAACATTTCCAATTCTTAAGAATATTTTAAATAAAGTTAGTGGAAAAGATATTTATTCTTCACCAACAGATATGGGTGTAAATATGATTGGTTATTGTATAACTGATAATGATGTTGTTGAGGAAGCTGCTAAAAAAGAAATAGTTAGACGTTATTATAATGAAACAAATAATTATAAATTAGGATTAAGTGATGCAGATACTTGTGAAAAAGTAAAACTATTAATGAATGAAGTTGGAGTGGATGAAAATTATTTGGATGTTATTAAACCTGCACTAGATAAGAGAGATAAAGATGGTGTTCCTGTTATTTCTCTTAAGTTAGGAAAGAAGATTATCACAGGAAAACAAACAGAATTATTAACTCCTGCTAGTAGTGTAATATTAAATGCAATTAAATTGTTAAGTAAAATACCAGATGATATAAATTTATTGTCTCCTAAGGTATTAGAACCTATGTTAAAACTTAAGGATGAATTGAATAATGGAAATAGGTTGACTCTTCCAGAGGTTTTAACCGCACTTAGTATTTGTTCTGCAACTAATGCTATGACTGAAAAAGCATTATCATGTTTAAGTAAATTAAAAGATTGTGAAGCTCATGCTACGTATATTGTAAATAATGGGGATAAAAAAACTTTAAAGGGTCTTAAAATTAATGTTACATGTGAACCTGAGTATTTAAGAGAAGATGATATTGATTTGATACAATAAAAAATATTCACTTTTGTGAATATTTTTTTAATTAAACATATTTGATGCTACATAGATTATAAAGGCAAATGCCATTATAAATATTATTGCAAAAATAATTGGAAATATTTTAAAACTATTATGTGCTTTTAGGGTTTTTTCTATTATTTCATTACTTAATTCTTTTGTTTTAATATCTGCTTCTCTTTCTCTAAAATCATAGTCAGAGTTTCTTTTTCTATTTTCTCTTACATCTTTATATTCTTTATTTGATGAATATGGTGCACCACAATTAGTACATTTTTTATCATTTTCTGTGTCAATAACTGCACCACAATGTTCACATGTTATCTTCATATTATTTCTCCTTTAATTCTTTTACTAACTTTTTAAATTCAGTACCTCTGTCTTCAAAGCATTTATATTGATCCCAGGATGCACATGCAGGACTAAGAAGTATTACATCACCTGATTTAGCATTTTCATAAGCGCTATTAAGTGCTTCTTTTAGTGTTTCATTTACGATACATTTTGTATTTTGTTTATCACAAAAATCTTTAATTCTATTTTTTGTTTGACCAAATGAACAAACTAATTTAACATTATTCATATAAGGAATTAAACCATCAAATGAATGTCCTCTATCAAGACCACCTAATAATAATATTGTTGGTTTTTTGAAAGAAGAAAGAGCTATTTGAGTTGATGTTACGTTTGTTGCTTTTGAGTCATTGTAAAATTCTATATTATTTATTGTGCCTGAATATTCTATTCTATGTTCTACACCACTGAAGTTTTTAATTGTATCTATTATAATGTCATTTGAAATATTTAATTCTTTGGCAACCATAATAGCACACATTATATTTTCATAATTATGTTTTCCTTGTAATTTAATATCTTTTGTATCTATTATTTTTTCATCATAGTAATAAATTGAATTGTCTTTTAAATAAGCACCATCAATTTTTTCGTTACTTGAGAAATATTTTTTTGTACTTTTAATATCTTTTGTAATTCTAAATGCATCTTCATTATCATGATTAATTATTGCTATATTTTTGCTTGTATGATTTTGAAACATTCTTAGTTTAGTTTCATTATAATATTCTCTTGTTTTAAACATATCTAAGTGTGCTTCAAATATATTTGTAAGTATAGCTATATCTGGATTAAAATCATAGAAATCATGTAATTGAGGGACTCCAATTTCCATTACTAAATAGTCATTTTCTTTTATATCTTCAAGAACTTCACAAAGTGGAAATCCAATATTACCAGCTAAATGTGTTCTATGTGGAAATGCATTAGATATGATTTCATAAGTTAATGTTGTAGTAGTTGTTTTGCCATTTGTACCAGTTATAGCAATTAATTTAACATTTTTTGGAAGTAAATGAAAAGCCATTTCAATTTCATTAATAACTTTTATATTATGTTTCTGTGCGTATAATACATATTTATTATCAAATTTTACTCCAGGATTTTTAATAATATAATCAAATGATTCATCTAATATATCTTCTCTATCTGTACCTAAATATAGTTTTATACCTAATTTTTCTAATTCTTTGATATGTTCTTCATTCTGATTAGGATTTATGTCACATAATATTATTTGATTATTTCTTTTGGCTAATACTTTAGCTGCTTCATATCCACTTCTAGCCATACCTAGAATAAATATTTTTTTATTTTCAAACATCTTCATCACCAATAATAATTATACTACAAATTAGAGCTTTTAACATTTATTTTATAATATATTTTTGATATACTTTTAACGTAGGTGAGTGTATGAAAAATTATATGAACATTATGTTTAGAATAATTGCTTGTATTATCATTGCTGTTTTTTTAATATTATATTATTTCAAAATTGATTTAAAGATAATATCTATTATTTCTATAATAATAAACTCGTTGTTTATATTAATGCTAGATGAAAATAATAATGATTATTTTGTTAGGGATTCTATTTTTTTAATAAATATTTTGTTTGCTTTACCTAATGTTTTTGAATTAATTGATAGTTATAGTAGGAGTGTTAACATTATTACTTGCTTAGCTGGTTTAGTATGTATAGCAATAGCTTATTTTATCGTAAGGTTTAATAAAAGCGATGGAAGTATAAAGGCAATAGACAAGATATTTAATACGATTATTTTTTCATATGTAATATCTTTTTTCTTATATTATATTTATGGAAAAGAAATTATCAAATTTTTTGTTTCAGGTTTGATGGGTATAGTTTTTTTAACTATCTCTATTTCTTCTAAAATACATGATAGAAGAAGACTAGGAAATATAGGAATATTTGTATTTGGATGTGCTGGTAGTGGATTTATTTCTTCTGGATTATTTTTAGGAGAAGAGATTAATTATTTTTTTGTAGTGTTTGCAGCTATTTTAATTCTTTTATCTGCTGTTTATGTCATTCCTAAAATTATATTTAATCATATAAGAATTAAAAATAATGAATGAAAAATTTAATAATACTTTTTCATATATAATACTAATTATAATATCTATAAGCATATTTTAATAGAAATCATTTTCATGAGTAGAAAAAAATGTTATAATTTATAATAGGAGAGTTTATGATAGAAGAGGAAGTATTATTAAATGATCAAGGTATTAAAGTAAAATGTATCATTGATGGAGATGATATTTCTTTTGAGTTTGATAAAAGTATTTCTTTTTTAAGTAAACTATTAAGAGTAGAAAAGATTAGAGATTTTAAGCTTGTTTACTTAGGTTTAAAAAAGATTCTTAAAATAAGCAATAATAAAATAGAAAGAATACTTCCAATATCTACTACTGAAATAAGAGTTTTAAGAGCATATTATAATGCTTTAGATGAATTAAAGAGTAAGAAGGGTATTACTGATTTCTTTAAGGAAATAAAAAATAAAATAGATATTTCTATGAATAATATGAAAAGTTTAAATAGGAAGCCATGGGAAGACAGGCAAAAAATACATACTGAATTTCATACTCACTTTGTTGAAATATTAAATGGTCAAGAATTTCTTGATTTTGTTAATAGATATGAAATTAATTTTCCAATGAATGATAATGGTGATCTTGATTTTGAAAATGGTATAGAGTATTCTTTTAAAGATGTTATATTTAATGGTTGGGATAAAAAGTTAGCTGAAAGCTTAAGTTTAAGATATGATGAAGTAAGTGATTTTAATAGATTGCAAATAGTCAATAGTTTTAGGGACAATTTAATAAGTAGATGTTCTAAAAAGTATGCCTTAAGATTAGATGAAGATAGGGAATGGTTAAAGACTTTGGATATAATTGAAGATAATAAAAAGAAATTAACTGAAAAGATTAATGATCTTCAAGAATTAAAAAAGACAAAACCACGCAAATATCATGGAAGAATAAATGATTCAATAAATAGATTAAATAATGAACTTACAAAGTTAAAGAATTATAAAGCTACGTATAGTTCTTCTGTTGTATGTAATGAACTATTTGATGAGTGTTTAAGTAAACTATCATCTGAAGGTATTAAGTATGCAGAAATAAGTTATTGCAATGAAAAAAGAATAAAGTATATAAGTGATATGCATAGGAATGATGATAGATTTAAGATTCTATTTGGAATGGACAGGCTTAAAAAAACAAAAGAGTTTGATAAAATGAGTAGAGATCTTGAATCTCTTCTTAATGATGGACTTGTAATAGGAGCAGATATTCTAGGAGAGGAACATAGTCTTGATGGTGGAGAATATGAAGAGTTTAAGGATAAACTTGAATGGATTTTACCAGTTTTACATATTCATCCTAATAGTGTACTTAGAATACATGCTGGAGAGTTTAGTGAATCTACTGAAAATGTTTATAAGACTTTAAAAGCAATTAAGGAAGTTAGTAATAAAATTAATGAAAGCTGTGTAGATTTGTTTGGTGAAGAATGGGGTGTAGTACCACCACCAAGAATTAGAATTGGTCATGGAATAAATATTGAAAAAAATCCTGAATTAATAAATCTTATTCATGAATTTGATGCAACTATTGAATTTAACATATCTTCTAATTTTGCATTAGGCCATGTTGATGATTTAAGTAAATTGCCACTTGATTATTATCATAAGAATAAGATTAATTATGTTATATCTACAGATGGTGGTGGAATGTATAGTACATCTATATTGCAAGAGCAAAACATTGCCAATAACTTGCAAACAATAGATGTAAATCCTAGTCGACAAGGTATTAAGAACGACTATGTAAAAAGTGCTAAGGAAACTGAGGAGAAGATTGTTAGTGAAAATAGAAGTCTTAGCTCAAAGCCTACTGAAAAAGATAAAAGATTATTAAGTAAGTTTAGAGAATATAAAAGGTCAAATAAAAAAGATAGAGAGTATTCTAATTTTACTGACGCATTGGATGATGAGAATAGAATTCTATCTGTTAATGATGAATCTAAAAAAGTAAGTGAAGAATTGTTTAGATTAAGTAGATATATTATGGATAATCACATTGAGTTTGATGAATCATATTATGACAGTAGAATTAGAAGGATAATGGAATATGATGAGGAAAAGTTAGGGGATTTTGCTAAAATATATTTATTCTTACTGGAAAGTGAAATGTTTCCTGAATTTGATTCTTCATTTAGAAGTGTAGAATATATTTCTAAAATGGATACAAGTGAATATCAAATTGAAAGTGAATTATCTAAAATTTTTAGGCTTGTAAGTAATATATATGAGTCTGATGGTATAGTAAATGATATAAAAAGAAGATAGAGGGTGTTAAAGTGAATAATAAGGTGTATATTTTTGGACATAAAAATCCTGATACGGATTCAGTGTGTGCTTCAATAGGTTTATCATACCTTAAAAATAAATTAGGGTATAATACTATTCCTTGTGTACTTGGTAGTGTTAATGCTGAAACTAAGTTTGCTCTTGATTATTTTGATTTTAAATCACCTAATCACTTAAATGATGTGAGATTACAAATAAAAGATGTAAATTATCATAAAAATTGTTTTATTGATAAAAATTTGTCTATTAAAGATGCTTTTGATTATATGAGTAAACATAAATTAACTGGTATTCCAGTAGTTGAAAATAAAAATAAGTATTATGGATATGTATCTTTAAAGGAAATTGCAAAAGAAATTATAAATGGAGATTATCATAAAATTGATACTTCATATGGTAATTTATTAAATGTATTAAAAGGTACAAAAGTATTAAAATTTGATAAAGAGATTGAAGGTTCAGTATTAGCAGCAACTTATGGTAATGAATCATTTATTCAAAAAGTTAAACTTGATAATAGTAGTATATTAATAATAGGGGATAGAAAAACTATATTAAATTATGCTATTAGTAATAAAGTAAAATTAATTATTCTTGTTGCTAATGCATTAATATCTGATGATTTATTAAATAAAGCTAGGATAAATAGTGTTAATATTATTAGTACTCCTCTTTCTAGTTATGAAGTTGGTAAAATGATATCATTATCTAATTATATTAAGAATTATGTTAGGAATGAAAGTGAATTTGTTACTTTTAATGAAGTTGATTATTTATCGGATTTTTTAGAAATAACTAGAAGTTTAAAACATACAAATTATCCAATATTAAATAAGAAAAATGAATGCACTGGTATGATGAGTATTACTGATACAAATAATGTTAATAGAAAACAAGTGATGTTAGTAGATCACAATAATATTTCGCAAAGTGTTGAAGGGTTGGATGAAGCAGATATTTTAGAAGTAATAGATCACCATAATGTTGGAGATATTAGTACTAAAAAACCAATTAGTTTTAGAATTTCTGTATGCGGAAGTGCTAGTACAATTGTTTATACAATGTATAAAGAAAATCATGTGGATATTCCTAAAAATATAGCTGGATTATTAGCGTCAGCAATTATATCAGACACATTGTTATTAACTTCTCCCACAACAACTGATATAGATAGGGTTGCTTTAGATGAATTATGTAAAATAGCAAAAATAAAAGCAAGAAAATATGGAATTGAATTATTAAAAGCAGGTATGAGTGTAAAAGGGCTTTCTAATATACAACTATTACACAAGGATTTTAAAACTTATAAAATCGATGATAATTTTATTGGAATAGGACAAATTTTAACATCTGATTATAATAGTATGAAAAAGAAGATCAATGATTTAGTTTCTTTCTTAAATGAAGAAGCAGAAAAAGAAAAATATAGGGTATTAACTTTATTTATTACTGATATATTTGAAAAAAAATCATATTGTCTATTTAATGAAAGCGCTAGTGATATAATTAAAATTAGTTTTAAATTGGATAAAGTTTATGAAGGTGTTGAGCTTGCTGGGGTAGTATCAAGAAAGGTACAAATCGCACCATATATAATGGATGCGCTTGATAAGTAGGTGATTTATGGTACATGAGAATGTAATTGATGAATTAAATTCTATAATGCTAAATATTCCATCTAATGCTACATTGATAGAAAAAATAAGATATGTATACATGAAAGTTGGGGAAGTTTTTAGTTATGATTATTACTATTTAGAGAATCAAGACACATATAAAGTAAGATTTGAAGATGACTATATTGATAGATATATAACATGTAGAGAGGTAAGCCAAGTTTTAGCTCTTATGTTAAATAATATTGACAGAGACAATATTAAGTGTGAAGTTATTAATAGATCAAAAATGTTTATTAGAGGAGATGACGAAAATAGTCATTTAGCTAATTTAGTTACATTATCTTCTGGTGAAAAGTATATTTTAGATTTGACTTTAGATCTTCATTTAATACAAAGCGGTTGTAAAACAATGGAGTTTGGATATACTACTATGTCTGGTGATGAAGATATAATTTCTCTTAGAGAATGTGAAGAAATGGATAGAAAATTAGGCCTTATTAGAAATGAAGGATATAGAGATTCAATAATTAATGAATTGTCAAATAAAGTAAATCAAATTGATTTTAGTGAGATGTCTTTTGAAGAGGCAATGTTTACTAAAATACATTATTTAAATAGTGTTATGGTTGGCTTTAGAGGGCTTCATGAAGGAAAAAATTATATTAAAATGTTATTGTCTAGAATTGTAAGATGTAATTATAGAGAATTTAATTTAAGAGGAAAAGATAATCAAATGATAACATGCTATTTATTATCAAATAATTTTGGTGATGAAGCTTGGTATTTATATGACATTAATAGTGGTTTAGTGAGAACTACACCTGAAAATATATTTAGTATGCTAAATAATGGTTGGAATACTAAAAGTGTATCATTAGATGATGTATTAGAAAATAGTATGACAAGATAAAAGACATTTTTGTAAAATGTCTTTTTTAATTATCAAAATCCATTAATATTTCATGTATTATTTCTTCTTGATTTCCTATTTCAACTTCTTCTATTCTATCAACTCTACATTTTTCACATGTTATAATAGCATCCATTTTAGATAATGCATCATCTAAATTATCATTAACTATTACATAATTATATTTTGATACTTCATTAATTTCTTTGTAAGCAGTTTTAAATCTTTCAATGACTTGTTCTTTTGTTTCAGTTTTTCTGCCTATTAATCGTTCTTTTAATACTTTCATAGATGGTGGCATTATAAATATAAATACAGCATCTTTTCTTTTTTCATTTACTTTTCTTGCTCCTTCTATATCTATTTCTAGTATTACATCAATTCCTTTTTTTAATTTTTCATTTACAAAATCTACTGGAGTGCCGTAATATTTATCTGTGTATACCATTGCATATTCTAAATATTTATCATTTTTAATATTTTCTTTGAATTGTTCTGGTGATATGAAATTGTAATCTACACCATCTTTTTCTTCACCTCTAGGTTTTCTAGTTGTATCTGATATAGACATTACAATATTCTTTCTTTTATTTAATAATAGTTGATCAAGTGTACTTTTTCCACAGCCACTAGGACCTGATACAACAATAAGTAATCCTTGTTCATTTTTTTTAATCATAACATACCTCTTTTCTTAATTATATCATTTTAAATATTAATATCAATGAATAAAAAAATATTAATAGTACATAATAGTATTGGTGAATATTATGAATGAAAATAATGAATTACTTATGCATATTTATAAAAGTGCTGAAATGGGAGTTTATTCGACAACTGGATTAATTAATGCTTTAAAAAATAAGGATAATAAGATTAAACATGTTTTAGAGTGTGAATTAAAAGGATATGAAAAGTTCATGAAAGAGAGTGAAGAAATCCTTGTTAAGAGAAAAGTAACACCTAAAAAAAGTGGTATTATGGCCAAAATGGGTAATGACATGGGAATTATGTATGAAACAATGAAAGATAATAGTGATGCTGCGATAGCATCTATGTTGGTTGAGGGATTTACAATGGGTGTAATTGAGATGGAAACTAAGATAAGTCAGTATAAAAACATTGCTAATAGAGGTGTCATTAAGATGGCTAGAGATTTTAAATTATTTCAAGAAAATGAGATTAATAAATTAAAGACATTCATGTGAAATGTCTTTTTATTTATATTGATTTGTGCTATAATGTTTTAAAATAGAGGTGTAAAATGAAGAAGTTTAAATATATATTTTTAGTATTATTTTGTGTTGTTTTTTTAAGTGGTTGTGTTAAAAATCATACTACTATTGGAATTGGTAAAGATAAGTCTATGACATATGAAAATGAAATTTTGTTTTCTAATGAATTGGGCGACGATATGACTACTATGCTAGATAGTGAAAGTTATGAAAAAGATGGATATAAAGTTACTGTAGTAAAAGAAGACGGGTATCAAGGTATTAAAGTAACTAAAAAGTTTAATAATATAGATGATTATTCTAATAATAAAGGTGAAGAAGTAATAATTTCAAATTTTTTAAATAATGATTTTGATAAGAGTATAATGTTTAAAAAGAAGTCTGGTTTTTTAAAAGATACTTATACTGCTAAGTTTAAATATAGCATTGATACAAGTGAATATAATGAATTAGAAGAAAATACTACTTCAGAAAATATTACTACTAATGATGAAAGTGATTTAGAAAATACTGATGAAGATAGTATTGAAAATGATATTTCATCAGAAAATATGAATGATTATATAAATTTAATGGGAGAAATGGAATTTACATTTAAAGTGAATCTTCCTTATAAAGCAATAAGTAATAATGCTACTGAATCAAAGAGTGACGGAAAAAGTCTTATATGGAATTTAGGTGTAGATTCAGCTAGTAATATAGAATTTGAATTCTCAATTTTTAATATGACAAATATATTGATTCTTGGTGGTTCTATAATAGCTGTAATTATAATTTTAATAGTATTAATAATAGTATTAAAAAAGAAAAAATCTTCTAAGGAAACATTAATTCATAAAGATTATGATCCTAGCATTGAAGGTATTATTAATAATGATAATTCACAAGTTATTAACAATCAAGTAAACAATGTAGAAAATCAAGTACAAAATATAGTTGAACCAACTGTTACTCATCCACAAGTAGAGCAAGTACCAGTGAGCAGTCCTGTTGTTAATCAAACAGCAGAAGTACAAAATATCAACAATAATCAAAATATACAATAAAAAAAGCACTTAGTGCTTTTTTAATATGTTGAAACATCTATCCATGAAACATAATTTGAAGTTTTTTCTAGTTCCGGAATTGTTAACTCTATTGCTGAATTAGTAGTTCCACATGCTGGAAATACTGTTTCAAATCTTTTAAGTGATTCATCTAAGTAAACCTCAACACCATCATTAATTCCAAACGGACAAACTCCACCAACTGGATGCCCAATTAATTCACTTACTTCATCATATGATAACATATGTGCTTTTTCATGAAAGAGTGCTTTATATTTTGAATTGCTAACTTTAGCATCACCTGCTAATACAATTAGTAATATTTTATCTTTAGTTTTAAATGATAATGATTTTGCTATCCTTTTACCTTCTGTATTTAATGCTTTAGCAGCATCTTCTACAGTAGCACTACTTACATCAAATACTTGTATTTTGTTATCTAAATCAAATTTTTTTAAATAATCTTTTGCTTTATCTAATGACATAATATCACATCCCTTAGAAATGATTATATCACTTTTGGTGGTTTATGTAATTAATAAATGGTATAATTTTTATTAGAGGTTAATATGGATGTAAGTTTACTTAATAATAAAATTGTTATTGTTAAAGATTCTATGAAGAATAGTTTACTTAAATTAATACATAAATCTTTTAAATTATTAAATATTAAGATCATTACTTTAAGCGAACTTAAAAAGAATCTTTATTTTGATTATAATAATGAAACAATATATTATTTGTGTAACAAATATAATATTGTTAGTGATATAGCAAAAAAATATATTGAAAATTTATATTATATTGCTGATATAGATGATGAAAAAATGGTTTTTTTAAATAAGATTAAAAAGGAGTTAGATGATAATAATTTGTTAATATATAATAAATTGTTTTCTAATTATTTAGTAGATAAAGACATAGTATTATTTGATTTAGAATATGTTAGTAAGTTTTATTTGGGTATTTTTGATAAATTAAGAGAAAAAAACAGAGTTGTTGATTATCAGATTAATAGTAATTTTGGTAAAAAAGATTTATATGAAGCAAATAATAGTGAAGAAGAAATATCATTTGTGGCTAGTGAAATCTGCAAACTAATTAAAAATGGAGTATTAATTAATAATATTAAACTTGCTAATGTAAATAGTAATTATTATTTTATTATTAAAAAAGTGTTTAAAATGTTTAACATTTCAATAAATATTAAAAGTAATAATAGTATAAAAGGAACAAAAATAGTAAAGTGCTTTAAAGAAAATTTTTCTTATGATATTGAAAATACTTTAAGTAAAGTATTCGAACTTGTTAAAAACAAAAAAGATGAAGATATTTATAAAAAGATTGTTAATATAATAAATTCATATTCTTTTGCTGATATAATGAGTGTTAAAGATTTAATATTTGAAGATATTGATAGTATTAGGACAAAAAATGTTGAATATAAAAATGCAGTTGAAGTAATTGATATTTGTAATGATATTATTCTTGATGATGAATATGTATTTTTAATTAATTATAATGAAGGAGTAATTCCAGTTAATTATAAAGACATTGACTATTTAAGCGATAATATTAAATCTAAAATTGGTGTTAGTACATCATTTGACTTAAATAGTAAAGGAATAAAGAATGTAATTTCCAGTATCAAAAGAATTAAGAATCTGGTTGTTACTTATAGTAAATTTGATGGGTTAAGTGAAATATATATTTCTTCTTCTTATGATGAAAACCTATTTAATAAAAAAGAAATAAATATAGATTATAGTAATTCTAATTCATTTAATAAAAATGTGCTTACAAGCCTGTTAGATGAAAATAAAAAGTATGGTGTAATAAGTGATGATTTAATTAAACTTAATAATCATTATAAAGATTATAATTATCTTGGATATTCTAATAAATATACACCAATTTCTAAAAATGAATTATATGATTTTATTGGAAGAAAATTATCTTTATCCTATAGTAGCATTAATAATTATTATGAGTGTGCATTTAAATATTATTTGAATTATATATTGAGAATAAATAAATATGAAGATAGTTTTGAAATAATTATTGGAAATATATATCATCATATTTTATCTAAATGTTTTAGTGATGGCTTTAATTTTGAATATAGTTGGAATATTGAAATAGATAGTTTAGACTATGAATTTGATGAATGTGAAAAATACTTTTTGGGATTATTGAAGGAAAAATTAGTAAAAATAATAGATATTGTTAAAAATCAACTAAATTATACACAATTAAATAAAATTATGTGTGAAAAAGAGATAATAATTAAAATAGATGATGATATGAACGTAACTTTTAAAGGAATAGTTGACAAAATATTGTACGATGAATTTGATGGTCAAATATTATCTATAATCATTGATTATAAGACTGGAAATCCAATGTTAAATATAAATAATAGTGTGTATGGACTTGACATGCAGTTACCAGTGTATGTTTACTTAATTAAAAATTCTATATCTAATGTCAGAATAGGTGGCTTTTATTTACAAAAAATATTGAACAAAGTTAATGATGAAGATGAAGAAAAAAATTTGTTAAAGCTTCAAGGATATACTAATAGCGATTTGAATGTTTTAGAGAAAGTTGATTCTAGTTATGTTGATTCTGAATTAATTAAAGGAATGAAATATGGTAGTAATGGCTTTTATTATTATTCTAAAACTATTAATGATGATGAAATAGATGCTTTAGAAAAAATAGTTAGCGATAAAATTAAGAGTGCTAGTATTGATATTTTGGATGCTAAGTTTGATATAAATCCTAAAAAAATTGGAAAAGAAAATAAGGCATGTAAATATTGTAAATATAAAGATATATGTTATATGAGAAATGAAGATGTTGTTGAACTTCCTGTAGTAACTAATATATTTGGAGGTGAAGAATAATGGCGGATTTTACCAATGAGCAAAAAGAGGCAATATATAAATCTGGAACAAATATAATAGTAAGTGCAGGAGCAGGTAGTGGTAAAACAGCTGTTTTATCTGAAAGAGTATTACAGAAGGTTATGAATGGTAATCATATAAATGAGTTATTAATACTTACATTTACTTCAGCAGCAGCAAGTGAAATGAAAGATAGAATAAGAAGTAAAATTAAAAATATAGATAGTTTAAAAGATGAACTTAATTTAATAAATAGTTCTTATATTACTACATTTGATTCATTTGCTTTATCTGTTGTTAAGAAATATCATTATTTAATAAATGTTTCATCTGATATAAGTATTAGTGATGAATCGCTTGTATTACTTGAAGAGAAAAAAATAATTGATAATATTTTTGAAGAATTATATTCTAAAAAAGATTTAGTTTTTTTAAATATGATTAATAATTATTGTTATAAAAATGATAAAACTTTAAGACAAAGTGTTTTAAAGTTAGCTAAAAATATAAATAATAAGATAAACAAAGAAGAGTTATTTGATTATATTGAAAATAATTATTTTAATGATGATAATATTGATAAAATAATAGATGAGTATAGAAAATTTATTGAAGGAAAGAAGAAAATAATTAGATATGAAATTAGTAATTTAAGTTATTATTTTGATTCGGATTATGTTTCTAAAATATTAGAAAGTACTAGTGATTTGTTAAATTCTGATATCGATGCATTACCATTATTTAGTAAAGTATCTTTGCCAAGAGTTCCTAATAATACATCAGATGAAGCAAAGGAAAAGAAAAAGAATGTTAAAGATTTATTAGATGAACTTGTTGGGTTAGGTGAATATGGAGATAAATTTAGAATTAAAGAGTCTATTTTAAATAATAAAAGTATTGTTTTTGAAATAATAAATATTGTCAAAGAATTTATTAATAGATTAGATAATTATAAAAGGAATAATAGTATATATACATTTTCTGACATTGCTTATTCAGCTATTAATATACTTAAAAACAATAAAAGTGCTCGTGATGAACTTAAATATGCTTTTAAAGAAATTATGATAGATGAATATCAAGATACAAATGATGTTCAAGATATATTTATTAGTTTAATTGAAAATAATAATGTATATATGGTTGGTGATATAAAGCAATCTATTTATAAATTTAGAGGATCTAATCCCAATATATTTAAAGAAAAGTATGATGAGTATTCTAAAGGTAACGCTGGATATAAAATTGATTTAATTAAGAATTTTAGAAGCAGAAATGAAGTTCTTAATAATATTAATGATATATTTGGATTAATAATGGATTATGATTTAGGTGGAGCTAATTATAAAGAAAGTCATGAAATGATTTATGGAAATAAAAAGTATGACACCTTATATGATGATATAAATTACAATGTGGATATCATAGAATATGATACTGAAATATTTGATAAATTTAGTAATATTGAAAAAGAAATATTTATAATAGCAAATGATATTAAAAATAAATATTCAAACAAAATTAAAGTTTTTGATAAAAACACATCATCTATGAGAAATATTAAGTATAGTGACTTTGTTATTATATTAGATAGAAGTAAATATTTTGATTTGTTTAAGAAAATATTTGAGTATGAAGGAATACCTTTAAATATTTTAAAGGATGAGAAATTAAATAGTAGTGATGATATTTTATTAATTAAGAATATTATTGATTTTATATTGAGAATTAATAATAAAGATTATGGTGAAATATTTAAATATGATTTTATGAGTATAGGACGAAGTTTTCTATATGAATATAATGATTCATATCTATTCGATTTATTTAAAAACAATAATTTTAATAATAGTGAATTATTTAGAAATTTTAATAATATAAATATTAATAGTATTACATCTTCTGAATTATTTGAATTAATATTAGATAAGACTGATTTTTATAATAAAATTTATAAAGTTGGTGATTATGAGAATGTTAATGTAAGAATTAAAACATTACATAGTATGTTTAGTTCATTAAATGAATTAGGTCTTGGTATAGAAGAAATAAGAGATTATTTAGAAAATGTTAATGAAGAAGATATTTCTATAAAGTATAATGCTTATAATTCAAGTAGTGATAGTGTTAAAATATTAACAATTCATAAATCAAAAGGTCTTGAATATCCAATATGTTATTTTGCTGATTTAGATCACAAATTTAATATGAAAGATGCTGATGATTTGTTTGTTGTTTCTAATAAGTATGGATTAATTGTTCCTAATACAATGGATGATAGTGATAATAGTATTCTTAAAAAATTATACAAATATGACTATGTTAGAGATGAAATAGATGAAAAAATTAGATTGTTATATGTTGCACTAACAAGGGCTCGTGAAAAAATGATTATAGTATTACCTTATAAAGAAACTATTAAACTTGAAAAGAATGAAAATGGAGTTATTGATGAAATAAGGAGACTTAGTTTTAATAAATTATCAGATTTTATTTATGGCATTAAGGATTATAATTTAGATTATTTTAAATCCTGTAATTTAGAAGATATAAATTTAACTAAAGATTATTTATATAACAAATCATCTAATAATAAGTTACTAAATAGCAATGAAAATTTTGTTGTTAATGAAATTAAAGTTAATAATGATGAATTAAATGATGAACATTTTTCTAAAGAAGATATTAAATTATTAGATAAAGATGAAATAAAATTATTAGATTTTGGAACTAAGGTGCATGAAACATTAGAATTGATCGATTTTTATAATTATAATGAAGAATTAATTGATAATGAATATGTTCGTGAAAAAATTAGTAAATTTTTAAAAAGTGATATTTTAAAAGATATAAAGAATTGTAATGTTTATAAAGAATATGAATTTATATATTATGAAGATAATACTAAATATCATGGAGTAATAGATTTAATGATAGAACATGAAGAATATATAGATATAATAGATTACAAACTTAAAAATATAGAGGATGAAAAATATATTAAGCAATTAAATGGATATAAAAAATACATAACTTCTGTAAGTGATAAAAAAGTTAATTTATATTTGTACTCTATTATTGATGAAACAATTCAGAAAATATAAGAATTGTTTCTTTTTTTTATTAATGTGGTAAAATAGATTAATGTAGTGAGGTAAATAAATATGAAAATAATAATTGCAGGTATAGGAAAGTTAGGAGAATATCTAACAAAAAGTCTTGTTAAGGATGGAAATGATGTTACAATAGTTGATTTAGATTTTTCTACTAATAAAGATTTAATAAATAATGAAGATGTTAATTATGTATATGGTAATGCATTAGATGCAAATGTGTTAATTGAAGCGGGAGTAGAAGATGCAGATTTGTTAATAAGTGTTATGGAAAAGGATGAACATAATATTATTTGTGCTATGATAGCTAATAAATTAGGAGTAAAACATACAATTGCAAGAATTCGTTCTATTGAATATTCGACTTCAGTAAATTTATTAAAATCAGACTTAGGTTTATCTATGAGAATAAATCCAGAACAATTAACTGCAGCTAGTATAGCAAGGGCACTAAGCATTCCAAGTGCTCTTGAAGCAACATCTTTTTTAAGAGGTAAACTTCAGGTAATTTCATTAAAAGTAAAGGGAAAAAGTGTACTTGATAATTTAAAAGTACACAATTTATCTAAAAAGTATAATCTTAGTGTAATAGTTTGTGCTATTCAAAGAGATGGTGAAACTATTATTCCTAGTGGTAAAGAAAGAATTAAATCAGGTGATATAATTAGTGTTGCTGGTTCTATTAAATATATCAGTGAATTTTTAAATTTTGCAAATTTAATTAGTGAAAAAACAAAGAATGTTATTATAGCAGGTGGTTCTTCAACAAGTATATATTTAGCTCAAAGTTTGATTGATATGAAAATGAAGGTCAAGATAATTGAGATAGATGAAGAAAAATGCCGTGAACTAAGTGAAAAATTACCTGGTGCTTTAATAATAAATGCTGATGTTTCTGATCAAAATATTCTATATGAAGAGGGAATAGAATCAGCCGATGCATTTATTTCATTAACTAATATAGATGAAGAAAATATTGTTTATTCTATGTTTGCGTCTATGAAAAAGGTTCCAAAAATTATAACTAAGATTAATCATATTGATTTAGAAGGTATTACTGATAAAGCTAATATTGATACTGTTATAACACCACATAGGATAGCTGCTAATCACGTTGTAAAATTTGTGCGTGCTATGCAAAATAGCAAGAAAAGTAGTTGTGAAGCAATATATAAATTAGGCGATGATATTTTTGAAATGCAGGAATTTTTTGTTAAAAATGATTTTAAAGGTAAAAATAAGAAGATTAAAGATATGAATATAAAAGAAAATATTTTAATAGTAGCAATACAAAGAGGCAAGAATATTATAATGCCTAGTGGTGAAGAAACAATTAAATTAAATGATACAATTGTGCTAATCGATGGAAATGATTCTATCAAAAATATAAATGATATATTGGGGTAATTTATGAAAAATAAGATTATTTATAAATATTTAGGAAAAGTATTAATAGTATATTCATTAATGATGATAGTTCCTATCGTTATTGCTCTTTATTATAAGAATAGTATTATAGAATTCATTATTCCTTTAATAATTAGTTTAATAATGGGTATATTATTAAATAGAATTAAAACTGATAATAATAATATTTATGCTAAAGATGGATTTATCATTGTCTCTTTATCTTGGATTATAATTAGTATAATAGGAGCACTACCTTTTTTCATAAGTAAAAATACGACATATGTAAATTCTTTATTTGAAACAATTTCAGCTATTACAACTACAGGGTCAACTATTTTTGATAATGTTGAAGCATTACCTAAAAGTTTGCTTTTTTATAGAAGTTATTTACAATTAATTGGTGGTATGGGTGTTATTACTTTTGTTATGGCTATTATTCCACTATCTAGAAATGATAAATCACTTCATTTATTAAATGCTGAAATGCCTGGTAATTCAGTTGGTAAATTAGTACCAAGTACAAAGAAAACAGTTATTTATTTATATTTAATATATTTTATATTGTTAGCAAGTGAAATATTATTTTTAGTTGTTGATAACAATGGTTTATTTAAGAGTACTTTAATATCTATGTCTACAGTTAGTACAGGTGGTTTTTCTTATTTAAATTCTAGTTTATCTACATTAAGTTTAAAAAGTAAGTTTATAGTAGCGCTTTATATGTTTTTATCTGGTATTAACTTTAATATATATTTTTTAATAGTTATGAGAAAATTCAAAAATATTGTTAAAAGTGAAGAATTAAAAGCTTATATTTTAATATTTGTTTTATCAAGTTTGTTTGTTTTTATAAAGACATATGATATTTATAAAGATATATCTGTTTCTCTATCTGGTTCAATATTTCATACTGCATCAATAATGACTAGTACTGGATTTTCGATTGGTAATATAAATCTATATCCATCTTCTTGTAAAATATTATTCTTAATACTTATGCTTATAAGTGCTTGTGCTGGTAGTACATGTGGTGGTTTTAAAATTTCTAGATTATTATTAAGTCTAAAAACTATTAGAAGGGATATATTAAAAGTGATACATCCTAATAGTGTACATATTATAAAATTAGAAGGTAAAAGAGTAGATGATGATTTAATTAATAGCAATTCAACGTTTTTATCATTATATGTAATATTAATTGTAATTATAATGTTTATTGTTAGTTTTGATGGTTTTTCACTTGATACTAATATTAATGCAGTTTTTTCAACATTTGCTAATACTGGCTTATGTTTTGACATTTCTAATTTTTCAATGTTTAGTTCTCTTTCAAAAATAGTTTTAAGTCTTGGTATGTTACTTGGTAGACTTGAGATATTTCCAATTGTTGTTTTATTTAGTGATTTAAAAAAATGATTTTACAAGTTTAACGTAAAATCTTTTTTAATTAATATAAATAAGAATACTATTTTTGTATAATAAATATGGTGAAATATATGAAAGAAGAAATTATAAATATGCTAATTTATGATAATGATAGTGAACTTAGTACTAGATATAATTTTCCATTATTTGTGGCTAAAATGTTAAGTTTTTCTTATAAAAAATTAAATAGTGGCTATCATAGAAATATGATGGTAAATAAAATAGAAAGTGGCTATTACTCTTCACAGAATGAAATAAATAATATGGCCTATCATTATATATCTAATGCAGTTTTATATTCTCCTGATCATGGTAAAGAGATGCTTATTAACATGTGTAATCTTAGTGAAGAAGAAGCAGATTCTTTTATAGCAAAGTTTTATTAAGTGCTGAACTAGATGTAAGTAATACAAATATAAAAATGAAAGAATTAGTAGATAGTGTAATTAATGCTTTTTTAGAAAATGAAAGAAATAGTAATCAACATCAATTATGATGTTTTTTATTTGAAAATATAATATAATTATATTAGGTGGTTTTTGTGAATAATGAATTAAAAGAATTAATTGTATCTTCTGGATTACAAGAGGAAAAAAGAAAATTACAAATTTATAGAGATGAAATTTTTCAAAATGAAAGTAGGATGTCTAAATTAACATTTGATAGAAAT
>CACWUS010000002.1 GCA_902764145.1 uncultured Erysipelotrichaceae bacterium
GTAACAAATGAAACAAAAGTAACAAATCCAGAGAATCATACAATATATGCAAGATGGAGTGCAAATACATTAAAGATAACATATTATGCAAATGGTGGAGTAGGAACAAATGAAAGTGGAACAACAGTAAGTGAGAAACTAGCCACATGGACATACAATTATGATGGAGAAAACTTCAAAGAAAATGGACTACCAAACTATACAGGAAATGGGTATTGGAGACTAACAAAGAGTGGATGGACAGCAACAGGATACTGGCATTTAGGAAGTGGTACTGGAACAACAAAAATCAATGTTGATACGAAATATAATAAAGTACAAGATGCAATGAACGCATTAGGTAAAAGAGTAGATTTTGAAAATGGAGATATAGAAATAAGTTTATATGCAGGATGGGATGGAAATACATATACAGCATCATTTAATAAAAATGGAGCAACAAGTATAGGAAGTACTAATCTTAGTTGTAAAGTAACAAGTGGAAGTAGTTGTACAGTTGTATCCCCTAGTATAACAAGAAGTGGATATATAGTAGATGGATGGAGTACATCTTCAAGTGCAACAAGTGGAACAAAAGTAGGAAACAATATAACATTAAGTGCAAATACAACATATTATGCAATAACACATAAAGATGTTGTAATAACATTTAATGCAAATGGAAATACAGTTTCTGATACGTCAAAGAGTTGTACAATAAGGAACAATAATACAACATGTAGTATAACAAGTCCAACAATAACAACAAGTGGATTTAGTGTAATAGGATACTCAACTTCTGCTAGTAGTCATACAAGTAGTTGGGATCAAAATACTGTTAAAAATGTAAGTGATAATGCAACATACTATGCACAATCAAGTAAAGCAGGTAAGACAATTACAATAACATTTAATGCAAATGGAAATACAATAGCATCTACATCTAAATCATGTCAACTTGAAACAGTATATAATGGGGAAAGTCAGGCTGGTGCATGTAGTATAACAAGTCCAGCAATAACAGCGCCAAGTGGATTTAGTGTAGTTGGATATTCAACAGCAGCAGGAACTCATACAAGTAGTTGGAATCATGACACAGAAAAAGATGTAAGTGACGATGCAACATACTATGCGCAATCAAGTAAAGCTAAAGTAACACTAACAGCTAAATGGAATGCTAATGGTAGTACACTAAGTTCTACAGCCAATAGTACATGTGATTTGGCAGCGGTATATAATGGAGCAACTCAGGAAACAAGTTGTACAGTAAATGCACCAACAATAACAAGAAGTGGATATTCGATTATAGGATTTAACACTTCGGCAAGTGCTACAACAAATAATTCAAGTTATAATACAAGTACTAAGAAATTAACACTTACAAGTAGTAATGATAATAAAACTTGGTATGCAATTACAATGATTTGTAATAGATGGGTTCGTGTTGGTGATCAAAGCCCAATTGAGAAGCAAAGATGGGAATTTTATAGAAATTGTAATAAATTGACAGGTTGGATATATACATCAAATGATTTAGGGCTTAATAATCCTGATAGTGGTCTTGAAAATATTAATTATGTTAATTGGAATTCATATTTATCTCAAATTTATAATTCGACTCGTTATAAAAATCATAAAGATAATTTCTATTATTTAAATGAATATGGGTATATGATTTCTGGATGGCATTATATTAATGGAAATTGGTATTATTTTAACAATAATCAAATAGATGACGGTACTTTAATGCAAAATCGTAGTGGTATGATGTATCATGATAGAATTGTTGGTGGAAATTCAGACTATAAAACTACATATGGTATATGGGATAAAAACAAAAAAATTCAGCTTGGAACAAGCGGAGCATGTGATAAAAGTGGTGATAATGCCTGCGTAAATGTGTGGCTAAGAACAGGATATCTATATGAAAAAGATGCAAGTGGTAATTGGGTAAATAGAAGATATTGGCAATATAGTGGCTCTGATGGAAAACCATATGTAAA
Organism: uncultured Erysipelotrichaceae bacterium; assembly: GCA_902764145.1. Classification (GTDB taxonomy): domain Bacteria; phylum Bacillota_I; class Bacilli_A; order RF39; family UBA660; genus CAG-1000. The sequence goes on from CACWUS010000002.1 coordinate 1,983, forward strand.
TACAACAAAAACAATTAATGGAACATCTTATACATTTGATTCTAAAGGAAGATGTACAAATAATAATTATGCATGTGGAGATTCGGATATTAATGGTTATGTATATTAGTGATTTTATAGTAAAAAGTAAGTATTAGTGATTAATACTTACTTTTTTAATATTAATGGTTTCTTTCCACGTAAAGTATCCATATATTCTTGGTCTATACCAGAAAGCATTCTTATATCTTTATCAAATCCATTTTCTAGCATAAATTCTTTCAATGTATCAAACACATGATATTTACATCCTAATACACTAAGAGAAGTAGTTAAAAGCATTTTATCATAGTCAATAGTATGAGCAAATACATTTAGTGTAGATTTATTTAAACCTCTATTTCTAAAATATTGATTACATTCTGAATATTCAAGCAATGTAACAGGTATAACTTGATTGTCTACAACATTTAAACAATTATCATGATAAATAATATCAGAAAGTATTGTATATGTACCTTTATTATTTTTAGAAACACAAATTAAATATCGTATGCTTTCACCTCTTGTAAGCATACAGGCAGTATCTATATATTGTAGTCCCATTACCATTCCATAACTTTTACCAGTAACAAAGCAATTATTTATTTTATCATAATAATTATTTTTAATAAAATTAATCATTTCTTCTTTATTCAAATTTAAATACAATCTATCATCTAGATTTACATCTTCAATATATTCATATTCCCATCTTTTTAATGTTTCAACATCTATCATAGACACCTCTAATGAAAGTTATTCTATCATATTATTAATATATAGACAATAAAATTAAATATGGTTAAAAGAATTATTTTTTTTATATTAGGTATAATTATATGTTCATATTCTTTAATGTTTATTATAATTTATCTTAATTTATTAAAAATGGATTATTCATTATTGGATTATATAAAACATATATTTACAAGTTTTGAGTGTTTAATAATATTTTTGGGAATAATATTTATATATATATCATTATGGAGGAAAAATGAATTACATTTATAATATAAAAGTTAATTTAAAAAATAAATTATATAATTTTTATGAGTGGGATAGTGAAATAACATGTATAAATAGAATCAAAATATATTTAGTTGATGATACAACATATAATGACATTATTAATATGAATGCAAAAGTTGATAATACCTTTTTAAATGAATTAAAAACATTTGATAATATGTGTTTATTTACAAATGATATAGATGTTGTATGTATTAAGTTTAATAATAATGGATGTATAGACCTTATTAGTAAACTTGATTTAGAAGAAGAATTAGAAGTATTAAATGAAATTAGTAATAAAAATAAGATAGATTTAAATTATAAAAGGATAGATGCATCAAATAACTATTCATTAAATACTAAAGAACAAAATGAAGATATTAAAGTAATTAAAGAATATTTAAAAAATAATAAAGATAATATTGAAGTAATTGATTATATATATTATGAAATATTTCATAGTTCAAGAGCTAGTAATAAATATGAAAAGATAATTTCTAAAATTGATAATGATTATTTACAAATGGGTGATAAACTTAGAAATCTTATTAAATTATTAGTATAACTAAATAATTTTTACAAATAATATAACTAGGAGGAAATTATGAAAAGAATAATTACAATCTTTTTAGTAACATTAATTCTATTTGGATGTAGTTTAACAAATACCCCTAGTAGTAAAGTTAGTATGTATTTAGATAATTTTAATAAGTTAACCGATGATGTTATTTTGGATGTTGAAGCAAAAGTATCAAATGAAAACTTGTCTAATAAGAATAAGGATACTTACAAAAAGGTTTTATCTAGAGTTTACCAAGATATGAAATATGAAATAAAAGATGAAAGTATAAATGGAGATAAAGCTATAGTAGTGACTAAAATATCTGTGTATGATTTATATAAAGTAAAGAAAGAATCAGATAATTATATGAATGAAAATACAACTGAATTTTTTAAAACGGATAATACATTTGATACAGATTTATATGATGAATATAGATTAAATAAAATGCTTGAAGCAAAAGATATGGTAGATTATGAAATAACATTCAATTTAAATAAGAAAAATGGAGAATGGATACTAGAAACTCCTGATAGGGTTATGTTAGAAAAATTAAATGGATTATATAATTATAGTAACGAATGAAAAGCTCTTTTAAAAAAGAACTTTTTATTTTATAATTATAATAGGTGAATGGTGTATGAAGAAAAGAGTAGGATTTACTTTAGTGGAATTACTAGCAGTAATAGCGATACTTGCAATACTTGTAATAATAGCATTACCAAATGTAATGAGAATGTTTAATGATGCTAAGAAGAGTACATTTATATCAGAAGCGAAAATAATACATAAACAAGTTTCTTCTGATTATGTTAAGGATAGTTTTAATACAAGCGGTTATAAATATTATTGTCAAATAGAAGATATAAAGACAGATTTTACAATAGAAGGGGAACCTAAATTAGATATATGTGAGAAATTAGATTTGACAACAACAAAGAATTATTATGCAGAAGTATCAAGTAATGGAGTAATATTATATATAGTAGTATATGATGGATCATTTTATTATGTAGCATATGGAGAAGATGCTGATAATATCAAAAATATAAATGAAGATAATGTTCATGAAATTAAAGAGGGAGAAACACCAGAACCTATTATTCCAGATGATCCTATTTATCCTCAAGATACATTTATAATAACATATGATGCTAATGGTGGAGAAAATGCACCAAATAGTCAAACTAAAGATAAAGATAAAGATATCACTTTATCAGATATTATACCTACAAGAAATGGATATATCTTTGAAGGATGGAATAGTAAAAGCGATGGAAGTGGATTAGATTATCAAAGTGGTAGTACTTATTCTAATAATGAAAGTATTACTTTGTATGCAAAGTGGAAAGATTCAGTTAAACCAAAAGTAAAAATTACTGCTTATAATTATGATGAAAATAGAGAAAATAAAGTTGGAACAAATATTATATTAGATGAACAAACGTTTATAGAAAATGGAGAATATATAGTAAGTAGTGAATGGTTAAATAATGGAATAACATTTAAAATAGAAACTGAAGATGATGAATCTGGAATTGATAGTATTAAATGGAGTTGGAATAAATCAGGAAGTATTAGTGATACTGGAAATGAATATACTTCTTCTAGTACTTATAAAGAACATATGGCTATTAAATATCCTTATTTTGTAGCAAATGGATATAGAAAAGGACAATGGGATGTTACAGATAAAAATAATAATACAATTATAATTACAATAATTGCAAAAATAGATAGTATAAGTCCTGCTGCTTATTATACTGCATCTTCAAATCAAGCATTATTAAAATGCGAAGATAATTTGGAATTATCCGGATATTATTTTGGTACTAAAAGCTTATTGTTAGATTCAGATTATAATAAAACAAATGGAACAATTAAAGAGTGGAATTCAAATATAAATAGTAGCGGAACATATTATGTATTTTGTAAAGATCAAGCAGGAAATGTTTCTGGATCTAGTTCAAAAGAATATTATACTGTGTCATATGATGCTAATGGTGGAACTAATGCTCCAAATCAACAATTAAAGTTAAATGGTGCTAATCTAACATTATCAAATGAAACTCCTATAAGAAGTGGATATACATTTAAAGGATGGAATACAAAAAGAGATGGAAGTGGAACAGATTATCTAAAAGGCTCATTATATAGCGAAAATGAAACAATAGTACTTTATGCTCAATGGAAAGATATAGCAAAACCTAGTGTCAAAATAACAACATATAATTATGACTCAACTAAAAATAACAAAGTTGGATCAAAAATAGTAAAATCATTACAAACATTTTCTGATAACAAAACATTAATAGTAAGCGATAATTGGTTAGATAATGGAGTAACATTCAAACTAGAAATAGAAGATATTGGTTCAGGAATAAAAAATGTTGAATTTAAATGGAATAAACAAGGCGTTTATACAGATTCAGGTGAAACTTATAATGGTTCAACAACTTATTCATCTCCTTTTGATACTATATATACATCTGTGTCATCTGATGGATATAGAAGATGTGAATGGATAATTACAGATAATGAAAATAATATATTGACAATAAAAGTTATTGTTAAGATTGATAGCACTAAACCAACTTCAACATTTAATATATCATCTAGTGAAGCTACATTAAAATGTGAAGATAATGTAGGACTTTCAGGATATTATTTTGGAACAAGTAATAATCCTTCTTCAAGTGATTATACTACAACAACTGCAACAAGTAAGAGTTGGACAAGTGGAGTAACAGCTGGCAAAACATATTATGTATTTTGCAAAGATCAAGCAGGAAATATATCTAACATTAATTCAAAAGGTAATTATATAGTATCGTATGATGCTAATGGTGGAAATGGAGCGCCAAATTCTCAGACAAAAATACATGGTATTAATTTAACATTATCAAATACTGTTCCAACAAGAATAGGATACACATTTACAGGATGGAATACAAAGAAAGATGAAAGTGGAAAAAATTATTCTAAAGGAGAAACTTATAGTACAAATGCAAATGTTACATTATATGCAAAGTGGACTTATAGTGTTGCATGTTATAAATCAATAGGTGCAGTAGTATGTAGAAAGAGTCCTGATAATAGTTCATCATTAGTAATCCAGTATGATAATCAATATTTCAATACGGATTATGAAGTAACTGGACCATATAAATATACTAATGGAACAACAAAAACTGTAAAATGGAGACATGCTATGAGGTATGATTGTTATGTACCAGAAGAATATATTAATAAACTAACAAATGGAGAATGTCCATCTGGAGGTTCAGACGGAGGAGAAGGATTGTGTGGTCAATGTTTCTCAAATTCTGATTGTGGACGTGGAACATGTAGTGGAACTTGTTATTCAGGAACTACAGGCAAATCATATAGTTGTTGTGTAATTGATGGAAGACAATGTAATTAAAAAGAATACTAAATGTATTCTTTTTTATTGACAAAAATAATGGTTTTTAATATAATTTAATTAGAGGAAGACAAGATCTTCTTTTATAAGAAAGTTTGTTTTTAACAAAATGTTAAAAAGTAATATGGAGGATAATATGAAAGAGAGATTACCAAGAAATTATAGTTTATTAGCAGATGCATATGAATTATTTATGTCAGATTCATATGTTAAAAGTAAAAAAGAAACAATTGGTATATTTGATGCATTCTTTAGAGTTGTTCCAAATAAGGGTGGATATGCAATTATGGCTGGTGTTGATAAGTTAATTGACTATATACAAAATTTACACTTTGATGAAGAAGACATTAAATATTTTAAAGAAAGTGGTTATAATTTTAGTGATGAATTTTTAGATTATTTACGCAATTTTAAATTTAGTGGAGATATTTATGCTATTCCTGATGGAACACCTGTATTTCCAAATGAACCACTTGTAACTGTTAAAGCTCCTTTAATTGAAGCACAAATAATTGAAACAGCATTATTATCAATAATTAATGGAGCTATGGAACATGCTACTGGAGCAAGAAGAGTAGTTGAATCTACTCCTAAAAATGTTCCAATTATGGAATTTGGAGCAAGAAGAGCTGATGGACTTGAAGCAGCAATAGATGCTTCAATATATGGAATAATGGCTGGATGTGCTGGAACTAGTAATGTACTTGCAGCTAATATGTTAGGAATTAAAGCTCTTGGAACTATGGCACATAGTTTTGTAGAAACATATGATAGTGAATTAGAAGCATTTAAAGAGTTTGCTAGCACTCATCCAAATAATGCTACACTTTTAGTAGACACATATGATACTTTAAGAGTTGGTGTACCAAATGCAATTAAAACATTTAACTGGATGAAGGAAAATAATATTACTACAGACAATATTGGTATTAGAATAGATTCAGGAGACCTTGCATATTTATCAATTAAATCAAGAGAAATGCTTGATAAAGCAGGATTTAAAAATGCTAAAATTTGTTTAAGTAATGGTCTTAATGCACAAACAATAGAATCATTAATTGTACAAGGAGCAAAGTTTGATTCACTTGGAGTAGGTGATAATATATCTAAGCCAGAAGGAAGAATGGGTTGTGTTTATAAGGAAGTAGCTATAATTGAAAATGGAAAAGTAATACCTAAAATAAAACTTAGCAATGATATTATTAAAATAGTAAATCCAGGTTTTAAAGAATTATATAGAGCATATGATAAAGAAAGTGGTTATGCAATTGCGGATGTAATGTGTTTAAAAGATGAAGATATAAAAAGAGATAATCTTAACATTACAAGTGTAAAAGAATTTGTAAAGAGTACGACAATTGATAATTTTGAATTAGTTAAATTACAAGAACCTATATTTATAAATGGAAAGCTTGTGTATAAAGATAAAGACATTTTTGAAAAGAAAAAATATTGTAATGAATCAATGAATAAAATATATCCTGAAGTTAAAAGATTATTGAATCCACATGAGTACTTTGTTGATGGTACTGATGAATATATAAACTTAAAGAAAAATATGATTGAAGAAGCAAAGGATAAAAGAAAATGAGAAGAGAAAAATTAGAAGAATTAAAAGAATATATTTATGAACTAGAAACAATTAAAAAGGTTTTTAATGATAATGTTAAAAAAAGATTTATTAGTAGTACTCCATATCTATTTACATTAAGAAATGGAAGAGTAATTCCTCGTGAGCAATTATTAAAAAATGGAATATCTGGTTCTGCAGTAATGGTAGCACCTCAAATAAAAGATAGCGATGAATTTATTGTTAATATTGAACCACGTGTATTTACTCATGAAGGAGTAGCTGTATCTTTCCCTGCAGGATACATAGAAAGCGGTGAAAAACCTATTGAAGCAGCAATGAGAGAATTAAGAGAAGAAACTGGTTACACTGCTAGAGAATTTGTTTTATTAGATTCATTTTATCAAGATGAAGGTGTAAGTGCAGCATTTAATCATTCGTTTTTAGCACTCGATTCAGAAAGAAAATATGAACAAGAACTTGGTGAAAATGAAATAGTTAAGTATATGTCATTAACTCTTGATGAAATATTAGAAGTTGAGAAAATGGGTTATGTAAGTGGATCAAATACTAAATTAACTCTAGCTAAAATAAAAGATTATTATAGGAGGTAAGAAATGTTTGATGTTAAAAAAGAAGTAGATGGTATTACAAAATTTATTAAAGATTATTTTGAAAAGAACAATTTAAAAGGTGTAGTGTTAGGTATAAGTGGAGGAAAAGATTCTGCAGTAGTGGCAGCATTATTTGCACGTGCAATAGGTAGTGAAAATGTTCTTGGAGTAACACTTCCTTGTCATTCTATAGAAACTGATAAAAGTGATGCTATTTTAGTTGCTAACAAATATAATTTTGAATTAATTAACTTAGATTTAACAAATGTATATGATTCATTTATTAGTGAAGTAAATAAACTTGGTAGTTTTAGTGATAAAGAATTAAACAATAGTAATACTAATATTAAACCAAGATTTAGAATGGCAAGTGTATATTATTTAGCTGCATTATATAGTGAACTTAAAGGTGGTACATATATAGTAGCAGGAACTGGTAATAAATGTGAGTTATATGTTGGATATTTTACTAAAGGCGGAGATTCAACATATGATATTGGTATATTAAACAATTATACAGTTGATGAAGTAATTGAAATAGGTGAATATTTAGAAGTTCCTGATCAAGTATTACACAAAGCTCCAAGCGATGGTCTTAGTGGACAAACAGATGAAGATAAACTAGGTGTTAAATATAAAGATATTGCTTCATATATGAACAATGAAAATTTAGATTTAGAAACTAAAAACAAAATAGAAAAATTGCATAATAATTCATTGCACAAATTTAATATTCCAGTATATGATAGAAAATAGGGGGTTTTTATGAAAGAAGTAAAACAAATAAAAATGGATATTGATAAAGAAAATTTACTTATTATTTTAAGTGATTATTTTAGTGAAAAACTAGGTAGAAATGTTAATGTTGATTGTAATGTAACAATTAAGCATGTTTCATATGGTTATGATGATTGTGAAGCTGTACCAGATATTGTATTTTTCATTAAAGAAGTAATTAGTAATGGAAAAGTTACTGCTACTACAACAACATATTTAGATCAAAATGATTTGGAGGAAGCAATTAAAGATTATGTAAGTTCTTCTGATTATGAATTTGAGTCATTTAAATATAAAGGTGGAGTAAGGCTTGCAGGATATTTTAGGGATGAATATGAAGAAGCTTACTTTGAAGGTTTAGATGTTAAATTAAAAGAAAAAGCAATGCAAAGAAGACTAAGATAGGTGATTATATGAAACTAGGAGTATTTGTTGGTAGTTTTAATCCTGTACACAAAGGACATATTAGAATTGTAAATTATATATTAAAAAATAAATATGTTGATAAAGTGTTAATAATTCCAACACCTAATTATTGGAATAAAAAAGATATAATAGATGTAAAACATAGAATTAAAATGTTAGAAAATTATGAAACTGATAACATTATTATTGAAAGAAAACTAATCAATCTTCCATACACATATCAAGTAATTAGAGAACTTAAAAAAAAGTATAAGGAAGATGAATTATTCTTAATAATGGGTGCTGATAATATAGTTTCATTTGATGAATGGAAACATTATAAAGAATTATTAAGTTTAGGATTAATTATATATAAAAGAGATAATCTAAATATTAATTATTATTTAGATAAATTAAATAAAAAAGATAATTTTATTGTTATTGATAATGTTGACAACATTAATATATCAAGTACTAAAATAAGAGAAAGTATTAATAGAAAAGAAGTATTAGAAGAAATGCTTGATAAAAAAGTGTTAGATTATATAATGGAAAATAATTTGTACAAATAATACCTTTATTTAGGAGTAGATAGTATGTCTAATGAAATCGAAAAAAAATTTAAAAATCATAAGATGTTAAATGAAATTAAGAGTGTTAAAGGTTATAATGTTCATAAACGATTGAATCTATATATTGATTTAGGCTATAAATGTAATGGAAATTGTAATTTTTGTATTACAAGAACTAAAGAAAGATATTCTGAAAAGAGAAAAACAAATTTAGAAAAACAATTGAAATCATTAAAGAGAATATCTGGACTTTATCATAGTGTTGAATTTGTTGGTGGTGAACCATTGTTATACTCTGATAATATAAGAAAGATGTTAGATATTATAGAATGCAAAAAGAAAGTTATAGTTACAAATGGTATTAGAACTGAGTGGTATAATAGTATAGATATGTTAAAAAAATTTGATCATATAGATATAAGTAGGCATTCTGTAGATGACTATGAAAACCAAAAAATTATTAAATCAGATAATTTGCTAAGTCTTGAAGATTTTAAAAATATGGATAGTGATTTAAAAGAAAAGATTAGAATTAATATTACGTGTTTTAAATATGGAATAGATTCTGTAGAAAAGATAGAAAAGTTTGTAAATGTTTTTAAATCATTTGGAATTAAACAATTTATGTTTGCAAATTTAACAAATTTAAAAAAAGATTCTTTTCACGATGAATATTTAGTTCAATTTACAAATAATAATAGATTATCTGATAAAGAATTCGATGATTTTCAACAAATATTAATTAATAAAGGATATAATTTGATAAAAGAAATAATAGGATATTCACATTTCGTCAAAATATTAGAAAAAGATGGTATAGTACTTGTGTTTAAGAGTAATAGTGAAGTAAATTCGGCTAAAACACTTATTAATTATTATAATGAAAACAAATATATATTAGAACTGGTTCTAGCACCAAATGGGGATATTTATATTGATTGGAGTTATTCACAAAAACTTGAATAAAGAAGGGATAATATGGAAACAAAAGTTGTAAACAAATTAATTAAAAATAAAGAAACAATATCAAGCATGGAATCATGCACAGCTGGTTATTTTGCTACTACTATTACTAATGTGGATGGTTCATCAAATGTACTTAAGTTTTCTGCTATTACATATTCAAATGAATATAAAATTAAAATGGGTGTAAAAAAAGAAACAATAGACAAATATTCAGTTTATAGTTTTGAAACTACTCATGAAATGAGTAAATGTATAAGTGATTATACTAAAAGTACATATGGAGTAGGTATAAGTGGAATGATTAATAGATTTGATGAATTTAATCCAGGAGGAAAAAATAATCAAATTTTTGCAACAATTTATAATAAAAAAAATAAAAAATATTATGATATTAAAATAATATGTCCTAATAAAAAAAGAATTGAATGTAAAGAATTCATTGTAAATAAAGTGTTAGAAAAATTAAATGAAATAATAGGTGAATAATATGAGACTATTAGAAGAGTTAAAGAATAAAAATATTTATATATATCCAATTAAACAATTAGTTTTAACAAGTGAAAAGAATTATAATTTAGATAGGATAAAATCATTAAATGATTTAAAAACAAGTTTAGTTTATAAATCTGTATTAAATACATTGGAAATATTAAATACAAAAGAAACTAGATTTAAGGATTTAATTGCAGAAGTATTAATATGGATGGATACTGCTAAATGTGGAACAAAAGAAGATAGAAAAGAATGGAAGAGACTTGGTTATAATTTATTTACACATAATATTGGGTCAAGTGAAATATATAAAAAATATTCACCTAACTATAATGAAATAACATATATTTTAATTAAAACTCATGGACTTATTGGACAATATATTAAAGGAGAAGTTAATTTAGATACAAATAAAGAACTATATGATTTAATAGAAAAGAAACTATTAACTAAAAATGAATTAAAAGAAATACTAACAATATTAAATGAATGTATTATTAGTGATGTATCTATTAAAATCTATGAAAGAGAAAAGACTCAAATAGATAGTATTATAAATAAAATAATAAATAATGATTTTGATGAAAAAATATCAATAGTTGATAGATTAGATAGATTAAATGAAGGTATAAGTAATACTGATAGAAAAGTAATTAAAGATATTATAAAGAATGAAGATATTAGTAAGAGATTAGAATATTTATTTTTAAATAATGAACTTTGGTATTATAAATCAGCTCTTAAAGCATTTGACATTGAGAGTCAAATAAAAATACTATTATTATTATCAAATAATATTAAAGGAAGTAAAGAAATAACATTTGCTCCATTAATGGAAAATATATATTTGAATTATAAAAAAATTAAAGTTGTTAACATTTATAAACAAAGAATAATATCTGCATATTTAAAAGATTTATCATTTGAACAAATTATTAACAATAAAATAAATAATAATATAAATTTAACTTATTCAATTAAAAGAACAAATACAACAATAGAATTTAACTTTATTTTTTCAAAAGTTGCAAAAAAACTAATAGAGTTTTGTGAAGTGGCATATACAAGCGATAGTTTATATAATAAATCAGTTATATTGTTATATGATTTATTTGGATTTAGAAAAGACAACTATGATAGATTTTATAATGAAATAGAATATTTAGAAACAATGAATTCAACAATTAATAATAAATCAATAATATTAGATTATATAGTTGGAGATAAAGTATTAGATGTAGGACCTGGTGGAGGAGCATTAATGGATTTAATACTTGATACTTATAATGATAAAAGTGTATATGGAATAGACATATCTAGTAATGTAATAGAAGAATTAAATAAAAAGAAAATAAAAGAAAAAAGAAATTACAATTTGGTAAAAGGAAATGCATTAAATCTTGAAGATTATTTTGAAAAAAATAGTTTTGATACAGTTATTTATTCTTCAATAATACATGAATTATTTTCATATATTAATTATAATAATAAAAAGTTTAATCATGAAGTTATCATTAAAACTTTAAAAAGTGCTTACAATATAATTAAAGTTGGTGGAAGAATTATTATCAGAGATGGTATAATGACTAACTCCAATGAAAAAAGAATAATAGAATTTAAAAATAAAGAAGATATTAATATATTAAAAAGGTATGTAAATGATTTTAAAGGAAGAAAGATTGAATATGAATTAATTGATAAAAATAAAGTAATTATGAATATAAATGATTCAATGGAATTTTTATATACATATACTTGGGGTGAAGAAGCATATCCATTAGAAGTACAAGAACAATTTGGATACTATACTCAAAATGAATATGAAGAAATGATAAAGAATAATTTGAAAAATTCAAAGATTATTTATTCTAAATCATTCTTACAAGAAGGATATCAAACTCATTTAGAAAATAAAATTAATTATTATGATGAAAATTATAATACAGTTAAATTACCAGATAGTACTTATATATTAGTTATAGAAAAAGGAAGTGAAGATAATGGAATATAAAAGTGAAGAAGAATTTTTAAAGAATTATGATAATAGTAAATATGAAAGACCTTCTGTTACTAGTGATATAGCATTATTTAGTGTATCTGATGGGTCTCAATCAAATTATAGAAAGTTAAAGCAAAAATATTTTAGTGTATTGCTTGTTAAAAGAAATAACTATCCATTTAAAGACAAATGGTGCTTACCAGGTGGCTTTATATCAAATAATGAGACAAGTGAAGAAGCAGCAAGAAGAGTTCTTGCTAGTGAAACAAACTTACATAATGTTTTTTTAGAACAGTTATATACATTTGATAGTCTAGATAGAGATCCAAGAACTAGAGTAATTAGTATTGCATATGTAGGTCTTGTTGATAAGAACAAATTAGATGATACTATTTTTCCAAATGCTTCATGGTTTAATATAACATCACTTGAAGATGAAAAATATATTCATGTAACATTAGATAATGGAAATGAACAAATTAAGTTTGTAATTAAGAAAGTATTAAAAGAGTCTACTACTGATAGATATTATTTTGAAATAGAAAAAAATGATATGTTAGCTTTCGATCATGCAAGGGTAATTGCTGCTGGTATGGCAAGACTAAAAAGTAAAATAAAATATACAGATATAGTATTTAATATGATGAGTGAATATTTTACTTTAGGTGAGTTACAACAAGTTTATGAAGTAATATTAGGTAAAAAACTATTAGATCCAGCTTTTAGAAGAATAATTAAAAATAAAGTAGTTAAAACTGATAAAATGCAAACTGGCGAAGGACACAGACCTAGTGTATTATTTAAGTATTCAGGTGAAAATTATGAGAGAGATTAATAAAATAAGATTTTTTTCAAATGGACTTGAGTTATCTAATCAAATAGAAAAAGAATTAAGAGTATTATTTGATGAGTATAAATTTAAAGTAGTTGAAGATGAAGATTATGATTTAGCAATTGCTCTTGGTGGAGATGGTGCTTTCTTAAAAATGGTGAAATTTGCTAATTTCAATAGTGATGTTTATTATATTGGTATTAATACTGGAACACTTGGCTTCTTACAAGAAATAAGACCAGATAGATTAAAAGAATTTGTTGAATCACTAAATTCTAATAGTTTTAAAATAGATAAAATAGGTGTTCTTGAAACAAAAATAACAACAGAAGATTCAATATCAAGGTATTATTCAATGAATGAACTTGTATTAAGAGAATTAGAATTAAATGTATTTAATGCAGGTATTTATGTTGGTGGGGAAAAATTAGAAAATTTTGTTGGTGATGGATTATTAATAACAACATCAGTTGGTTCAACAGCATATAATACTAGTTTAAGAGGCGCAATTGTTTATAATACACTTCATACACTTCAAATTACACCAATTGCTCCAATAAATACAAAAGCATATAGAAGTTTTTTAAACCCTGTAATTTTACCTGAAAAGATGCATATAGAAATATTTCCATTAAAGAAAACTTTACTTGCTGTATTTGATGGAGAAAATAAAAAATATAATAATGTTAAAAAAATAGAATGTTATGTTAAAAATAAAAAATTAAAATTTTTAAGAATGAAAGAATATAATTTTATTAGTATTGTTAATGAAAAAATACTATCTGATTAATTGAATAAAAATATTATTACAATAATATAATTAGTATGAAAAAAATATTATTTATATTATTGTTTTTATTTTGTATAAAAGTAAATGCATCAATAGTAGTAATGGATGCTGAATCAAAAAGAGTATTATATTCAAAAAATATGAACGAACAAAAACTAATCGCATCAACCACAAAAATCATGACAAGTATTATTGCTCTTGAAAATGGTAATTTAGATGATGAATACGTAGTAGGTAATGAAATTGATAATATATATGGTTCTATGACATATATTAAAAAGAATGAAAAATTTAAATTAAATGATCTATTACATGGCTTAATGTTACAAAGTGGAAATGATGCAGCAATGGTGATATCAAATAATACTTTAAAATATGAAGATTTTATTGCTCAAATGAATTTAAAAGCATATAGTATTGGAATGTATAATACAAGTTTTGAAAATCCTCATGGATTAAATGATGATACTAAAAATTATTCTACTGCTTATGATATGGCTCTTCTTATGAGATATGCAATTAAAAATAAAGATTTTTTAAGAATAACACAAGCAAAAAAATATAAAGTTAAAAATTATATTTGGTATAACAAAAATAAATTACTTACAGATTATAAATATTTAATATCAGGTAAAATCGGATATACAAAATTAAGTGGTCAAGTTTTTGTATCCGCAGCAAAAAAGAATAACAAAACTTTGATAATAGTGACAATTAATGAAAATGATAAATTTAATCTACATAAGAATTTATATAATAAATATTTTTCATTATACGATAGATATAAAATATTAGATAAAAATACTTTCTCATTTAAAGTAAAAAATAATAATTATGATCATTATTATATTAAAAATGATTTTTATATGTTGCTTATGAAAGAAGAAATAGATGATTTAAATATTAAAGTAAATCTAAGTGATAATTATAATTATGTTAATATTTATTTGAATGATAAATTATTAAATACAGTAAAAATATATAAATTGTCATATAAACAGAGAAATAATAAAGTTAAAAGTTTATTGTCATTTTTTAAATAATAATGTATAATTTGAACTGGTGATTTTTATGGAAAGATTACAGAAATACTTAAGTGAATGTGGTGTTGCTTCAAGACGTAAAAGTGAAGAATTGATACTAAAAGGAAAAGTTAAAGTAAATGATGTAATTATAAAAGACTTAGGATTTAAAGTTAATGAAAAAGATATTGTTTTAGTTGATGATGTTAAAGTAGAAAAACAAGAAAAACTATATTACTTACTATATAAGCCTGAAAAGACTATATGTTCTGTTCATGATGAGAAGGGTAGACGTACAGTAATTGATTTAATAAATACTAAAGAAAAAATCTTTCCAGTTGGAAGATTAGATTATGATACAAGTGGTTTATTATTGCTAACAAATGATGGAGAATTATCAAATAAATTAACACATCCTAGTAAAAATGTAACAAAAACATATTATGCTAAAGTTGAAGGAATTATTATGCCTAATGAAATTAAAGAATTAGAAAAAGGGATAGTTCTTGATGGAGTAAAAACTAAAAAAGCTCAAGCTAAAATAAGAAAAATTGATAAAAAGAATAATAAAAGCTATGTAGAATTAACTATTACAGAAGGAAGAAATCACCAAGTTAAAAATATGTTTGCTTACTTTAATCATAAAGTATTAAAACTAAAAAGAATTAGATATGCTATATTTGATTTAGAGGGTTTAAGTACAGGTGAATACAGAATGTTAACAATTAAAGAAGTAAGGCAATTATATAATTATGTAAAATAAAATAAGCTTAATAATAAGCTTATTTTTCTTCTTCAATAACAATTGCTTCACCAGGACAAGATTCAACAAGATTTAATAATTCTTCTTTATCTTCTGGATCAACTACTTCTTTTTTTACTGAACTTAATCCTTCATCATTAAATTCAAAATATTTTTCATTTTGAGCAACACATAGTCCACATCCTATGCATGAATCTTTAACTTTTAATTTTTCCATTTTACTTCTCCTTAATAATAAATTATATGATTATTATAACATAAAATATGTTTGTTGAAAATATAATATATTTGTGCTATTATTATAATGGTGAAGAATATGAGTTCAAGGATGGACAAATATGATAATGTTGCACTAGATGAAATGAGTCGTACAAAAAGAAATCAAGAAATATATAATTCTTCTGATATTGGCGAACTATCTAGAATTAAAACTAATAATAATGTTAGTGTTATTTCTGATGCTAAAAAAGAAATTGATATAGAAAAAATAAGAAGATATGTTGATTCTCTTAATGATAGTAAAGAAGAAAAAAGAAAGAGAGTCTCATTAGAACTTCCAGAAGAAGAAAAAGTAGAAGTTAAAAGAAAAGAAGTAAAAGATTACGATATTAATTCTATTCTTGAAAGAGCAAAAGATAAAAGAGAAACAGACTATGAAGAAAATAGACATCGTAAGTTAGATAATACTGGAATAGATATTTTGAAAAATATTCATCTTAAGGAAGAAGAGGAAGTAGATGCAGATCCTGATATAACTGGTCCAATAGATGAATTAAACACTGAGGAAAAAACTATAGTTGATTTGATACAAGATATTCAAAAAGGCAGTGAAAATAGTAAGAAAAAAGATTTATTTGAAGATTTAATGGGTGGTTCTGATGATACTATAGTTGCTCCTATAGATACTGAGGCAAGTAAAGAAGATATGAAAGAAGTATTACTTGGAATGACTCAAGATCTAGAAATGATAAAAGAGCCAGCTAATGAATTTACTCATGAAATAAATGTTGAAAAAGAAGCTTTGAAAGAATTATCAAGCGAAGATATTGAAAAAGAGTTATCTAAACTTGAAGATTCACAAGATTTAGAAAATACAGATGAGTTTGAAGAAACAAGTGAAGCTCCTCAAATGACAGAAATAGATAAATCATTCTTTACAAATTCTACTACATTTAGTAAAGCAGATTTTGAAGGATATGAAGATTTGGAAAAAGATGTTAAAAAGAATGGAGTATTTACTAAAATTGCCATTGCTATTATTATTTTACTTTTAATAGCAACAATAGTATTAATATTAAATTTTATATTTGATTGGAACTTAATATAAGTTCTTTTCTTTTGCATATTATTTATTATGAAGATTAAATTGAAAAAAAGTGACATTGTATTAATAGTCATAATTCTTATAATAATAGTATCATTTATTTTTATTAGATTATTTGCATCTAAAAGCGAACCAATATTACTAGACTATGCTAAAAATAAATCAACTAATATAATAAGTTCAATAATAAATAACTCAATTAATAAAAATATTTATAATGATACTTATGATGAAATTATAAAAATTGAAAAAGATAATTATGGTAATATAACTAACTTAAATATTAATAATAAGAACATAAATAAGATATTATATTTGGTAACTAATGATATATTAAATAATATAAAACAATTAGAAAATGGAAAATATAAGGATAAATATATTTCTAATAAAGATTCTATATATTATGTGCCAATAGGAGTAATTCATGATAATCCAGTATTAGTTAATATTGGTCCAAAGATACCATTTAAATTAGACTTTTTAGGTAGTGTAGATAATAAAACAATTACAAATATAAAAGAATATGGAATAAATAGTTCAATGGTAGAAGTATTTATTAATTTAAATTTAAAAGTGCAAATAATACTACCATTTAGATCAGAAACATTCAATGTTAGTAAAAATATTTTATTAGATAGTAAAATAATACAAGGAAAAATACCTAATTATTATGGAGGATTGATTTCTAATAGAACTAATTAAAAGTTTAAATGTTTTAAAAAAAATGATATAATACTTTTAGATTGAGGGTGAAACAATGATTATTGAAGTTGATAATAACCAATATAAATTAATAAAAGATTATAGAGAAGGTTTTGATAAAGATTTATTTCTTGAAAAATATACAAATTATTTTGAAAATTATGATTATATTGTAGGAGATGTAGCATATTCAAAGTTAAGATTAAAAGGCTTTAATAAAAAAACAAATAAAAATTTTAATAAAATAAATGATTATAATAATGTAGAAAAATATATAAAAGAAAATTGTGCTTATGGTTGTAAATACTTTATTTTAGAGAAAATAACTAAAGAAAATAATGTCAAGTAATTGATATTATTTTTTTTGTGTGTTAAAATTAAATATGATAGGAAGGTGCGTATGAAGAAGATATCTATTAAAAATGTTGATGGCACAATTGAAGAAGTAGACTTAGTCAATGCTTTTAAAATTGGCGATATTAATAAAAGATTTGTAATATTATCAAAAGGCGAAGTGGTTAGTGAAGGAATGAGTAAAATCTATATATCAGAGTTTGTTGAAGAAACACCTGGTATTTATAGTTTGATTGGAATTAATGATGATGATGTATGGCAAAAAGTAAAACAAGCTATGAAAGAAATAGTGGAAGGATAGGTGTTAGATATGCAATTAACAAGTGAAGTAGAAGCAATTATGAATGGTAGCGTTGTAAGAAAAGAAGGCGCTGTAGACAAAGCAATTGGTGTATCTACAATTAATTTACAGCCAAATGAAAATGGTATAGTTCCACTATCTAGTCAGTCAGCTTTTAAATTAGAAACACCTGCTGTAGCTCCTAGTCAAGCTCCAAAAGATACATTAGAAGAAGTACCTATAGCTGTTGCAGCAACAGATAATATGGGAACATTTAATATACCTTCACCAGAAACACCATTAGTAAGTGAAGAACTTCCAGCAGAAGAAAAAGTAGATGTTCCATTAAATATTGATATGCCACAAATGCCTGAAACAGTATTAGCTGAAGAGCCAACTTCTATTAATAATAGTATGTTTGCAACTACACCAGTTGAATCACAAGAAGTAAAATCAGCAGAGGTGCAAACACCTGAAGTAACTCCAGAAGTTGTACCACAAGCTCCAGTTGCACCAACTCCTGAACCTGTTTCAACTCCAGTTGCACCAGCACCAGTTTTAGCTGGAAATATTGTTGCGCCACAAGCTGAAGAACAAGTAGTTACAAATTCTGAAAGTAATGCTTCTGATGTATCTGTTCCAGAATTAACTTCAGAATTACCTAGTGTAGGCGAAAATAAATTACAAGTATCTAAAGAATATATTGCAGATGTAGTTAAATTTACAGATGATTTGATTGAAAGAATCAATAAATTTAAAGTTGAAATGAATGAAAAATTAACTAATATAAGTTTGGAAGAACCAAAGCAAGAGCCAGTTCAAGAGCCAGTAGCTGAAACTACACCAGTTCCACAAGTAACTGAAACACCAGTGACTGAAACTATACCAGTTGCAGCTACTACTGAGGTAACTCCTGAGCCTGTAAGTCCAGCAATTCCAGTTTTGGAAGAAATACCACTTGATACACCTGCAGTTGCGCAAACAGAAACTGTTCCAACTGTAGAATTACCTGTGGTTGAAACATCTACTCCAGCATCTGTACCTGCTACACCAGAATTAGCTCCACAAGCTCCAGTTGCACCAGAGAATGTTTCACTTCCAACTTTAGAAGAAATAATTCCAACTGAGACTTCAAGTGCTACAGTAGAAGCTGCACCACAAGAACCAGCTGCAGTTCCAGTACTTGAAAATCCAATAGCTCAATCAGCTGTGGCAACTCCTACAACTGAGGAAGTGTTGATGAAAGATGCAATGGATCAAATTGCTAATATGGAAATACCAAGTATTGATTCAACACCAATACAAGGTGGAAAATTCTTTTAAAAATAACTAGTCTTATGACTAGTTTTTTATTTTTAACATATAATTAACTATGAAAAACTATATTTATTTAAATTATGGAATAAAAATAGATAAAATCTTTGTGAAAGGCAAAGAAAAATATTTTTTCTATAATAACACAAAATATTATATTGTAGAAAATATTAAAGATATAAATTTTGTTGATAATTTGTTTAATTTAACAAATAGACTTTACTATAATAATCTAACTATTAATACTTTTATTTTAAATAATGAAAATAAATATTTGACAAATAAAGATGGAAATAATATTTGTATATTAAAAGTAAATAATATGGAAAGCAATTATACACTAGATTATATAAATAAATTCGAAAACTTTAATTGTAATTTGGATGATTATGATATTGTTAATGAGTGGAAAAAAACTGTTGATAATTTAGAAAAAGAAATGATAGAGTATAACAAGGAGTTTCCTATAATTCAAAATAGTATAAATTATTTTATTGGAATGGCAGAAAATGCAATATCATTACTAAATAACTATAAGAAAGAGATAATAAATAATAATAATTCAATTGGGCATAAAATAAAATTAACTAATACTAATTTAGATAATCCATTTAATTTTATAAAAACGAATAGAATGTATGATTTATCTAATTATATTCAATATAAATTTTATACAAATAAAAATGATTATGATGAAATAGAAAAAATGATAAAAAGCATAAGAAATGAATATGAAGCAATATTTCTTTTTTCCAATTTGTTATTTCCTAAATTTTATTTTGATATGGTAGTAGATATATTAAATAATATTGTTAATGAAGAAAAATTAAATGTTTTTATAAATAATATAAAGAATTATAAAGAATTATTAATATATATTCAAAATAGATTGAAAAATGTAAAGGAAATACAATTAATATCATGGATAAGTGAATAATAATACAAAGTATGTTATAATAATGTTGATGTGATTTTTATGGAAGAATTAAATATTGGAGACTTAGTAAAGTGTGAAGTAACAGGTGTTACTAGTTATGGTGTTTTTGTTAAATTGGAAAATGGATTTGATGGATTAATACATATATCAGAAGTATCAAGTAAATTTGTAAGTAATTTAGAAAAGTTGTTTATTCCGGGCGATATAGTTGAAGCAAAAATAATTGAAATTGACGATGAAAAATCTCAGGTGAAATTATCAATTAAAAGTATTAAAGGAAATAAGAAAAGAAAAAAAACAATTCAAGAGAAGGGAAAGGGCTTTGAACCTTTAAAAGAAAACTTAGATAATTGGGTTAAAGAAAAACTTAAAGAACTGGAAAAAGAGACAAAAACGCCATAAAAATCACATTTAATCTTGACATAAAATACAATAAATGATATATTTATTAACGTCAACAGGAAAATTATGGGCGATTAGCTCAGTTGGTTAGAGCATCTGCCTTACAAGCAGGGGGTCGGGAGTTCGAGTCTCTCATCGCCCACCATAATTTTATTTTTTTTCGCCGAAATAGCTCAATTGGTAGAGCAACTGACTTGTAATCAGTAGGTTACGGGTTCGATTCCTGTTTTCGGCACCATGTTTTGGAGAGATAGCGAAGTGGCTAAACGCGGCAGACTGTAAATCTGTTCCTTCGGGTTCCATGGTTCGAATCCATGTCTCTCCACCACTTGTTTTTTTGCCTCGTAGCCAAGTGGTAAGGCACAAGACTTTGACTCTTGCATTCCGCTGGTTCGAATCCAGCCGAGGCAACCATTTTTTTAAAATACGTCTCGCTAGCTCAGTCGGTAGAGCACTTGACTTTTAATCAAGGGGTCTGGGGTTCGAATCCCCAGCGAGACACCAGGTGTGCCTTAGTGGCGGAATAGGTAGACGCACAGGACTTAAAATCCTGCGAGTGTAAAAGCTCGTGCCGGTTCGACTCCGGCCTGGGGCACCATAATTTTGGAGGAATACCCAAGTCTGGTTGAAGGGACCGGTCTTGAAAACCGGGAGGTCGAGAAATCGGCGCAGGGGTTCGAATCCCTTTTCCTCCGCCAATTTATTAATATCGCGGGATGGAGCAATCTGGTAGCTCGCTGGGCTCATAACCCAGAGGTTGTTGGTTCAAATCCGGCTCCCGCAACCATGGTTCGTTGGTGTAGTGGTTATCACGCTCGCCTGTCACGCGAGAGATCACGGGTTCAAGTCCCGTACGAACCGCCATGTGGCTTCATAGCTCAGTTGGCAGAGCACAAGACTGAAAATCTTGGTGTCGTTGGTTCGATTCCAACTGAAGCCACCACTTTTTTTATTTGGAGATGTGGTTTACTGAGCGCTCATAGCTCAATTGGATAGAGCATTTGACTACGGATCAAAAGGTTAGGGGTCCGACTCCTCTTGGGCGCACCACTTTTAAATTTAAGAACTTTTGTTCTTTTTTTTTAAAATTTTAATAATATATTGTAATATGATATAATTTTTATAGGTGATAGTTATGCATTTATGCTTTGAAATATATGTATTGTTATTTATTAGTTATTCAATATTTGGATGGATAATTGAAGTAATTAATGAAATTATTACTTGTCATAGATTTGTAAACAGAGGTTTTTTAATCGGACCATATTGTCCAATATATGGATGCGGTGGAGTATTAATAACAATATTCTTATCTAAGTACTATAGTCATCCTATTACATTATTTATATTAGCTGTAGTTATATGTTCAGTATTAGAATATTTGGCAAGTTATTTAATGGAAAAATTATTTAATCTTAGATGGTGGGATTATAGTAATAGAAAATATAATATTAATGGAAGAATTTGTGCTGAAACTATGTTACCATTTGGTTTATTAGGACTAGTTATGATATATCTTATAAATCCATTATTATTTAAGTTATATTCACTTATGTCACAACCTGTATTACATAAAGTAAGCATTATAATAATCATTGTTTTTACAATAGATTGTTTAATAACATTATTCACTCTTATAAGTATAAAAAGTGATATAAAATTTTATGAGAAAGATAATACTGCAGAGATTGCGTCTAGAATAAAAGATTTTTTATTTAGTAAAAATCGATTATATAGAAGAGTACTTAGTGCTTATCCTAATATTAAACTAATTATAAAAGAAAATATTAATAAAGTTATTAGTAAAGAAAAATATGAACAGGAAAAGATTAGAATAGATACAGAAGCAAAGATTGCTAAATTAAGGCTTGAAAACGAATATAAAATAAGCAAATTAAGAAAAAAAGCAGAAGATAGATTTAAAAAAATTCAAAAAAAGCATAAAAATTAAAAAAAGTGTTCACAAAATAAAAAAAATATGTTAATATTATACCTGTACTGAAAAGTACAGTATCGGGAAGTGGCTCAACTTGGTAGAGCATTCGGTTTGGGACCGAGGGGTTGCAGGTTCAAATCCTGTCTTCCCGACCATTAGTTTAATAAAGTCTTTAATTATAAAGACTTTTTTATTTTGTAAATTTAAATGTAAAATAAATAATTAACATAAATAATTAACGTAATAATCTAGATATTTATGTTATACTAGAAATGGTGAAAAAATATGAAAAATGGTTTAAAGTTTTTATTGTTATTCTCGATGTTAATAGTGATATATGGATGTAATAGAAATAATGAGTCACCTCAGAAAAATGAAGATACTAAAATAATAAAGAATGTTGTTTTTGAAACTAATAGTGATAATTCTTTGGAAGAAATGAGTTATTGTGAAAATTGTGACAATACAATTGTTGAACTACCAATTCCACAAAAAGAAGGATATGTTTTTGATGGATGGTATGCTGATGAAGAATTATCACAAAAAGTAGATGTAACTTCAAATAAAATAAATGATGCAGTATGGAAAAATGAAGAAACTATTTTATATGCAAAATGGAAAAACGAAAATGAATGTCCTGATGTGGATGGAGTAGATTCAAAAACAATTAAGTTTAATACATTAGGTGGAAATAAAATAGAGGATCTTATTATATGCTTGTCATGTAGAAATCAAGATATTATATTACCTGTACCAAAAAGAAAAGGTTATATATTTGATGGATGGTATACAGATCAATCACTTACAAAAAAAGTAGAAGTTGTTTCAAATGATTTAACAAATGTTGAATGGACAAAAGCAGGTTGTCATAATCATCAAACAACAATATATGCAAAATGGAAAAATGAAAAAGATTGTCCTGATATGGATGGAGTTAATAGTAGCGTTGTTATATTTGATACATTAGGTGGAGATAAAATAGAAAATCTAACAATATGTGTATCATGTCCAGCTAGAATGATAGAACTACCAGTACCAAAGAGAAATGGTTATATATTTGATGGATGGTATTCAGACAAAACATTTACCAAAAAGGTTGAAGGTGGTTTAAATAGTATAACAAATGTTGAATGGACTAAAGTAGGTTGTTATAAAACACAAACAACAATATATGCAAAATGGAAAAACGAAAATGAATGTCCTGATGTGGACGGAGTAGATTCAAAAACAATTAAGTTTAATACATTAGGTGGAAATAAAATAGAGGATCTTATTATATGCTTATCATGTAGAAATCAAGATATTATATTACCTGTACCAAAAAGAAATGGTTATATATTTGATGGATGGTATACAGATCAATCACTTACAAAAAAAGTAGAAGTTGTTTCAAATGATTTAACAAATGTTGAATGGACAAAAGCAGGCTGTCATAATCATCAAACAACAATATATGCAAAATGGAAAAATGAAAAAGATTGCCCTGATATGGATGGAGTTAATAGTAGCGTTGTTATATTTGATACATTAGGTGGAGATAAAATAGAAAATCTAACAATATGTGTATCATGCCCAGCTAGAATGATAGAACTACCAGTACCAAAGAGAAAAGGTTATATATTTGATGGCTGGTATTCAGACAAAACATTCACCAAAAAGGTTGAAGGCGGTTTAAATAGTATAACAAATGTTGAATGGGCTAAAGTAGGTTGTTATAAAACACAAACAACAATATATGCAAAATGGAAATAATGACATATTAAAATATAAAAGTATTAAGTTCTTACTTTTATATTTTTTTATATAATGTTTTTATTAAATAAATATGATATACTTGTATAGAAAGTAGGTAAATATGAAAAAAGTTATTATATTTTTGTTAATTATTTTATTTATATTAAGCCTTGTAGCATCTGGTGCTGGTTTTTATTACCATTATATTACTAGATATGTTACTTTTAAGGATGATAATGGAAGTGTTCTTCAAGAAATAAAACTAAAAAAAGGTGAAAAGGTAACTATGCCTGAAACACCAACTAAGCATAATTGTGAATTTATAGAATGGAGAAAAGATGGTAAAACTTATAATTTTGATTCTATAGTTAATGAAAATGTTACTTTAGTTGCAGAATGGAAATATTTTTATGATGTAAAATTTTTGGATGAAGATGAAAGTGAGTTAAGTCCATCTCAAACAATAGAAAAGGGTAACAAAGTAATTAAACCAGAAAACCCTTATAAAAAAGCAAGCGATTTCTTAGGATGGACAAAAGAGAATAATACTTTTGATTTTGATACTCCTATTACTGAAAACACTAGTTTAATTGCATCATGGCAAAAATATGAAAAATATGATTTACCTGTATATGGTTTTCATTGTGCTATATTGGAGCCAAATAGTTATGGTGGACATAGTTATAAAGATATTAAGAAAGTTTACAAAGGTTTAGAATTTATATGTTATATTGGTGCAGAAATAAGAGGGGATGTACACTATTTTAAAACTATATCATATCAACTTGATTATGGTAATGGATTAAAATTGGTAAAAGCACAAGACTCTGCAAAAGTAGAGGGTAATGTAAGAAAAATAATAGTAAATAATCCAAGCCCTGTTTATGATGGAATACAATATACTTTTAAGGTAAAAGATATATCTAATAAAGATGAATTATTTGTTGGAATTAAAGATTTTAAATTTACTGGTACAGATGATAAATTTTACTGTGCAGAAGATAGAATTATTAATGATTTAACAAAAGATTAAAAATTGTCCTTTAATGGGACTTTTTATTTTAAAAAATAATTATATTATTCTATTTGATAATTAATGTGATATACTTATATAGAAAGTAGGTAAATATGAAAAATAAAAAAAATATTATCATTTCAGTAGTTTTAACTGTTTTATCAATTGTTTATACATATTTAGTAAAAGTTGTTGATGTTAAAGAAATAGGTCCAAACAATAGTAGTGTTGGTTTTAGTACAATTAATGAGTTGTTTAAAAATTTGGTTGGTTCATCTAATACTATTTATAAAATAAGTGAAATATTTGGATATTTAATATTACTATTAGTATTAATATATGGATGCATTGGCTTATATCAATTAATTAAAAGAAAAAATTTGTTAAAAGTTGACAAAGAAATAATTATATTAGGATGTTTTTATGTTTTGATGATGATTGTTTATATATTCTTTGAAAAATGTGCTATTAATTATAGACCTATATTAATAGATGGTGAACTTGAAGCTTCATATCCTTCAAGCCATACAATACTATCATTATGCGTTGGTCTTAGTTCATTAATAATAAGCCAAAAGTATTTTAATAAAAAATATATTAATACTATCAATATTATTACAATAGTATTAATGAGTTTAGTATTAATCACTAGAACATTATCAGGAGTACATTGGATTAGTGATATTATTGGTGGAGTTATAATTTCTCTCACATTAATTTCATATTTTAAAGTGGCATATTATTTTAAAAGAATTGAATAAAATTAATTTTTTATGATATATTTATTATAGGAGGTAGTGAAATGATTAATTTTTTAATTTCTTTAGTAATAGGAGCAATTTCTGGATGGTTAGCAGGAATTCTTATGGGCACTAAGGGTGGATTAATTAGAAACATTATTCTAGGTGTACTTGGAGGACTTGTTGGTGGATATGTGTTAGGATTACTTGGAGTTAGTTTTGCAGGTTACATTGGAACAATTATTCAATCTGTTATTGGTGCTTGTTTATTAGTTTTTGTTGCAAGATTAATTTTTAAATAAATTCCTTTTGGAATTTTTTTTTACATAATTATTTTATTTTTGTAAATAATAATAGCAGGAGGATAATATGACACAAAAAGAATTATTATACTTAGAAGATGCTATTGGCCATGAAAATAATATAATTATGATATGCGAAAATAATATTGATATAATTAGCAATCCAGAAATAGCATCTTTTATGAAAGACGAAATAAAAAAACATGTTAGTATGAAAGAAAAATTATTAAGTTTTTTGGAGGATAAAAAAGATGAATGATTGCTTATATTTAGATAATTATTTAATGATTTTAAAAAGTACTGTTGAAGTATATGTTCATGGAACATTAGAAAGCTCAAATGAAGATGTTCGAAAACTTTTAAAAAAAGGGTTAGATGAAACATTAAAACATCAAGCAAATACATATGATACTATGTGTGAGTATGGATGGTATGATGTTGAAAATGTAAAAAATAATATAATTGAAAATACATTTAAAAATGTAGAAAAAAAGAATTGTTAATAGACTTTTAGTCTATTTTTATTTATAATGAATTTAGGTGATATTATGAATAAAAGCGAATTAATTAAAGCATTATCTTCTAAAATAGGATATAGTGTTGAAGATACAACCAGAATTAATGATGTTCTTGAAGAAAATTTTATAATAGGAAAGAAAAATAAAGAGAAAATTATTTCAAGATTAATGGAAGTAATTAAAATTGATGAAGTAGAAGCAAATAGAATATATAATTCTTTTGCAGAATTACTAAAAGATGGGCTTATTGATAAATTAAAACATCCATTTGGAAAATAAATTAAAGATAGTTATAAAAATAACTATCTTTTTTTAATTAGTATATGCTAAAATTATATATAGGGAGGATTTGTGTTATGGCAAAAGCAAAAGAAGTTTCAAAGAAAGAAAAAGTTGATGTAGATCTAACTGGTATTAAAGATGAATTAAAAGAATATGTAGATTTACAAATTAAAAAAGGATTTAATGAAGAATTAGAAAAGGCAAATAAAAGACTAATTAGAGAGAAAAATAAAAAAATTATTTTTAAAAATATTACAATTATTATTTTATTAGCATTAGTATGTTTTTTATTATTCTTATTATATAAAGCTAATTATTTTAATAAATATTTTACTAATGATAATGTGGTTAGTGAAAATGTAGTAGAGAAAACTGAAAAAGAGAAAGTTGAAGAAAAAGAAGAAGTAACATTACAGACATTAATTAATCAATATTCTTATTTACTTGATAATATTTATATAGATGAAAATAGTATTTATATTAGTGACTATTATAATGGAAAATTAACTAATGAAATCAAAAGTTATATAGCATTAAATAATCTTGGCAGTGAACATATAGATAATGTTGAAGATTATAATATGTTTAGTGAAGATAATTTTAAAGAAACATATTTAAAAATATTTAATGATTTTGAAAATGTAAGTTTTGATTATAATGGCAATAAAATAAGATATTTAAGTATGATGAATTCATATATATCAAATGCTTTAATTACTAATAATGGAACTAACATAAAAAGAGAAATTGTTGATATAAAAGTAGGAGACAATATAGTTATTACAACAGTAGAAGGATTAGTAATAGATAATAAATTATATAATATTACAGATAATGCTGAAATATTAGATTATAACAATGAGGATTTAAATAAATATAAAAATGTATTAAATAAAGTTGTTTATACATTTAAGGATGGAAAACTAATTAATATTGGAAAATAGGTGAAGAGGTAAAATGAATAAATTAAAAACAAAAGAAATTGTATTATCAGGGGTATTAATTATATTGGGAGTATGTTTAATAATATATGCTGACAAAGTAACAAGCGCATTATCAATAATGATTGGTGTTGCATTAATTGTTATGGGTTTAATTAACGCAGTAAGTTATTTTAAAGAAACTAAAAGTAGTGCAAGTTTAATTCTTGGAACAGTTGAAATGGCTATAGGTATATTTTTGATAGTTAAATCATCATTTTTAAAAGAGTTTATTTCATTTATAATTGGTGTGTATATTTTACTTTCAAGTATTTCAAAATTAGTTGAAGCAATAGATATACAAAAAGAAACAGGAATTAGTCAAAAAAGATCAATACTTTTATCAGCAGTTGGAATGGGAATTGCAATTCTATGTGGAATAGGTAAATTGATTGTTCCAGATATGTTTTTAAAATTAATTGGGTTATTAATTTTATTATATGGAGTAATTAATATTGTAAATTTATTTATCTTAAATAAAAATAAAAAAGAAAATAACTTAGTTGAAGTAAGAGAAGTAAAAGTAATAGAAGAAAAAACTGATAAAAAAAGTGATTTACAAAAATAATGACAAGCAACAAATTATAATAATATTATGAAAAAATATTGTGTTATAATTTGTTTAAAGTAGGTGGATTATGACAAAAGATGCAAAATCAACAGTTATCTCTTGGTTAACAGTATTAATAGTTTTAGGTGTATGTATTTATGCAATTATGAATATAGTTGAAAATCATAAAATTGAGGCAGCTGCTAAGGTAGCTGAAAGCGTTGGTGATTTAGGTACAATAAAAGTAAGCATTAATGGAAAAACATATGATGCTAAAATTGAATCAAACAATACGGCAAAAGAATTTTTAGACATTTTACCATTGTCTCTTAGTATGACTGATTCTGAAGGTAATAGAAAATATAGTTATATGTATTCAGGACTAAATACAAATACTTTAAAAATAAAAGATATGCAAGCAGGAGATATAGCTCTATCTGGAAATAGTACAGTTGTTGTATTTTATAAATCAACTAAATCTAGTGGAAAGTTTATTAAAATAGGGCATATAGATGGATTACCTGATTTAGGAAATGGATCAGCTTCCGTTTCATTTACAAAATAGCCTTTAAAAAAGGCTTTTTTTCTTAGGAGGTAAAATGAAAAAAGAATTTTTTAAAATTAAATCAAATTGTGATGGTTTAGAATTAGATGTTGCGTTATTTATTCCTAAAGAAATAAAAGGAATTGTACAATTATCACATGGAATGGTCGAACATAAGGAATATTATTATGATTTTATGAAATATTTAGTAGATAACGGATTTGCATGTATAATTAATGACCATAGAGGTCATGGTAAGAGCGTAAAAAGTGAAAGGGATTTAGGATATTTATATGATGAAACCTCAGATTATTTAGTAGAAGATTTGCATCAAATAACAAAATATATAAAAGAAAAATATCCAAATAAAAAAATAATATTATTTGGTCATAGTATGGGTTCATTAATAGTAAGAAAGTATTTAAAAAAATATGATTATGAAATAGATAAATTAATAGTTTGTGGCTCACCAAGTATAAATAAAATGTCTAAGATTGGTCTTATATTATCCAAAATAATAAAGTTAATTAAAGGTGACAGACATAGGAGTAATATATTAAATAATCTTGCATTATCAAATGATAGAACAAATTCTTGGTTGTCAAATAACAAAGAATATATAAATAAGTATAGTCATGATAAATTATGTGGATATGTATTTACTACAAATGGTTTTATAAATTTAACTAATTTGATGGTTGATGTTTATTCTAGAAAAAATTGGATTTTAAAAAACAAAAATTTACCTATATTTTTTATTGCAGGTAAAGAAGATATTATTATTAAAAATGAAAAGATGTGGATGAAAAGTATTAATTTTTTAACTAGTATTGGTTATAAAAATATTAAATATAAATTATATGATAAAATGAAACATGCTATATTGTTTGAAGAAGATAATGAAGTTGTTTTAAGAGATATAATTGATTTTATAAAGTGATATTTTTATATTTTTATAGATTATTGAGATATTTTATGTTAAAATACATATGATTTAAGGAGGAATAGCATGCTTGAACTTAAGAAAATTACTAAAATTTATGAAGCTGGTAGTCTTAAACAAAAAGCATTAGATGGTGTAAGTGTAAACTTTAGAAAAAGTGAATTTGCATCTATTTTAGGTCCTTCAGGTAGTGGAAAAACTACACTTTTAAATATTATTGGTGGTCTTGATAAATATACTAGTGGAGATTTAATAATAAATGATATATCAACGAAAAAATATAAAGATTCTAATTGGGATTCATATAGAAATCATAGAATTGGTTTTGTATTTCAAAGTTATAATTTGATATCTCATCAAACAGTATTACAAAATGTAACTCTTGCTTTGACTCTTTCAGGTATTTCTAAAAAAGAAGGAATTACAAGAGCAAAGAAGGCTTTAAAAGAAGTAGGATTATCTGAACATATATATAAAAAACCAAATCAATTATCTGGTGGTCAAATGCAAAGAGTAGCTATTGCAAGGGCACTTGTAAATGATCCTGATATTTTACTTGCTGATGAACCAACTGGAGCTCTTGATTCAGAAACTAGTATTCAAATAATGGATTTATTGAAGAAAATTTCTAATAATAAGCTTGTTATTATGGTTACTCATAATCCGGATTTAGCTAATGAATATTCAAATAGAATTATTAAGTTAAAAGATGGAAAGATAATTAGTGATAGTAATCCATATGATGGAAAAGAAGAAGTTGAAGATAAAACAAATAAAACAGGTAAAACTTCTATGTCTTTTCTAACAGCATTGTCATTATCATTTAATAATTTAATGACTAAAAAAGGAAGAACAATTCTTATATCTCTTGCTGGTTCAATTGGAATTATTGGTATTGCTTTAATACTTGCATTATCAACGGGATTCCAAAATTATATAGATAAAATACAAGAAGATACACTATCTTCTTATCCGTTAACTATTTATGAAGAAAATGCTGATATGACACAAATGTTATTATCAATGATGGGTAGTAAGGAAGATAATAATATGGAAGATAATAAAGTATATGAAAGACAATTTATATCTTCTGTATTTGGTAATGTAAGTAAGAATGATTTAAAGAACTTTAAAAATTATTTTGAAAAAAATTATAAATTAGTAGAAAAAGATATATCATCATATAGATATAGCTATAGTATTAGTCCGATTATTTATTCAAAATATAATAAAAAATTAGTTAAATTAAATCCAAATTCTATGTTTTCATCTTTTGGTTCAAATTCTATATACTCACAATATTCAAATATATATTATGAAATGATGGATGACACTGATACTTTAAATGAGAAGTTTACTGTTTTAGCGGGAAATTGGCCTAAAAACTATAATGAATTAATAATAGTATTATCTGAACCTCATACAATAGCGGATATGTTAGTATATTATTTAGGCCTTAGAGATACAGATGAAATAAATGATATGATTAAAAAAATGATGGCTGGTGAAGAAATTAAAATAGATAATGAGCCATTTGAATTTACATATGAAGAATTAATGAAATTAGATTTAAGACTTATTAATAATGCTGATTTATATAAATATAATTCAAAGTATGACATATATGAAGATATGAGCGAAGACACAGATTATGTTAATAAATTATATGATAATGCATTAAAATTTAAAATAGTTGGGATTGTGTGTCCTAAAGATGGAACATCATCATTAGCTCTTCAAAATGGAATAGCATATACTCCAAAATTAACAGATTATATAATTAACAATTCAAGTAAAGCAGAAATAGTGAAAAAACAATTAAGAAATAAAAAAGTAGATGTTTTTTCAAATACTAATTTTGATGATAAAAAGAAAAATTCAAATTTAGATTTTGAAGATTTAATTAAAGTAGATAAAAAGAAAATAGAAAGTGCATTTAATATAAAAATTGATGAAAATACTATTAAAAATACTACAACAAATTATATGAATGAAATATCATCTTCTATTACTGCTGATACATCTTCTGCTAAGAAAATGTTTGATGATAATTTAAAGAGTATTACAAAATCATTAATATCTAATTATGTTAAAAATCCAAAAGAAACATATTCAAATCCTTTAATGCCAAGTATGACTATACCAGTTATTTATGAAAATGATGTTGATAGCATAGTTTCTGATTATATGAAGAAGAATGAAACAAAGAGTATTTTAAGTGATATGGAGAAAAAATATATAATACCATCAAGCATTTATGAAAATACTTATACAAGCTTAATATCAGGATTATTAAAAGGATATATAGCAACATATAATCAAATGGATACTACATATACTAAAGATAAATCTAATGAAGGCGCCATAATTAGTGATGCAATGACTGATAAAATGTTAGAAGAATTTATGAAACAAGCTGTTATAGTTAGTGCTTCTGATGCAATGGCAGAAAAAATGACAGAGGCTTTAATGCAAAAAGAAATACTAACTAAAGTAGGTGAACTTACAACAAATTTAATGTCTAGTTTAGCTAATTCATTTAATGTTAATCCTAATACACTTGCAGAAGCATTTAAATTTGATTTATCTGAAGATGAGCTTAAGCGTATTATGAATGCTATGACAAGTAGTAATACTCCAAGAACTTTAAAATCTAATTTAATTAAACTTGGTTATCAAGATAAAGATGAACCAACATCTATAGCATTTTATTTTAAGAGTTTTGATTCTAAAGAACGTTTTATTGATTTCATTGATAACTATAATGATAAAATGGAAAAAATGAATGAAAAAGATAAAACATTAAACTATACTGATGCTACTGGAATACTTATGTCATCAGTTAAAAAAGTTGTAAATAGTGTTAGCTACGTTCTTATAGCTTTTGTTTCTATATCATTGGTAGTTTCATCTATAATGATTGGAATTATTACATATATTTCTGTTCTTGAAAGAACAAAAGAAATAGGTATATTACGTGCGATTGGAGCGTCTAAGAGAAATGTATCTTCAATATTTAATGCAGAAACATTTATTATTGGATTACTAAGTGGTTTAATGGGAATTGGAATTACATTAATATTTATTCCTATAATAAATTATATTATTCATAGTCTTACTGATAATGTAAATATAAGCGCTACGATTTCTGTTGTATCTTCAATTACATTAATTATACTTAGTGTTATATTAACATTAATTGGAGGTTTAATTCCTTCAAGAAAAGCAAGTAAGCAAGATCCAGTAGTTGCACTTAGAACAGAGTAAAAGAATTTCGTTAGTGAAATTCTTTTTGTGTTAAATAAATGTTAAGTTGATTGTAAACAAAGATACACTCTAATTTAGTGTGTTATAATATTTGTATGGAAAATAGTATAGTTAATAAAATTAATGAAAATGCTAAAGATATTATCAAAGATAATAATTTTTTGTTTGCAGCTTTTGAAAATAGATTAGTTATAAGATTATCTCATATATTTGATAAATATAAACTTCCTATTAACAAGAGTATTATTAAAAAAAATATGGAGGAAAATTTAATTAATAATTTAAATGATGCTAATAAAGAAATAATAGAAAAATATGTGAAATTATTATCTAATTATGAAAAAATAATATATCAATATGTTAAAAGTAATACTAAAACAGAAGAAATTAAAAAATCTACAATGGGATTTATTGAAAAAATATCAATGAAGAATAAAACATTTATTAATCCTAGCTGTAGTGCTAATTTTTTAGAAAGTATTAATTCAATGATTTATGTTTATGATAATAAAGAATTAAATAGTGAAATAACTACTAGAATAACTAATGATGTAAAAGAAATATTAAATGAATTTAATAGAAACAATTATAATTTTGTTATTGAGTCTATAAATAATATAATTAAAAATATTATCAAAAACATGTAAGGAGAGAAAATGAATATAACTATATATAAGAAGTTTGAACCAATCTACATTATTGGCCACGAACACTCTGATATAGATTCTATTGTATCTTCTAAAATACTATGCAATATATTTAATGATGCGGGTATAAAAGCGTACTATGCAATTTTGGATAGTGACTATGAAATAGATGAATATAATAAAAGTATGATAGATGAATGTATGGACTATGGTCCAGTAATAGTTAAAAGAAAAGATATAGAAAAATACAATTGGTTTTTAGTAGATCATAATGATGTATCACAATCAATAAAAATAAAAACTAATGTAATTGGATGCATTGATCATCATATTAACTCTAATCAGTTAAAAAATATAATGTTAAGCAATATGTGTTCTAATGCATTATTCATATATAATATTTTTAAAAAGGATTATAATTTTTCAAAGGAACAAAAGTATCAAATATTTCTTGCTTTTTTATGTGATTCAACATATGGAAAATCTTCAAAATACAGAATAGAAGATGGCGTTATTGCAGATGAATTAGGATTCGGACATGATTATGAAAAATACTTTAAGAAATTTTTTAAAACAACAAATTTATCAAAAGGCGTAAAAAAAGCATTATATACTTCATATAAAAAATATAATTTTGATAAAATAGAAATAGAAAGTAGTTCTATTAATGCATATGGAATTAAAGGACTAAAAAAATATAAAAATTTAATATCGAAGATTGAATCATTTTTTGGTATATGGAAAGATTATAAAAGTAATAAAACTTATGTAATTTTTAATTATAAAAGTAAAATTAAAGAGTTTAAATATGATTTTATTGCATCAAGAGCAACAACAATATTAAATGATGTGTTAAAATATATAAAGGAAGGTGATAATAATGAATGATGTATTTAAATTGGTAAAAGAGTTCAAACGTAGGTTTCCTCTTACAGTAGCTTTTAGAACTAGAAAGCATTCTAAAATTATTGAAATGCATTTAAATCCTGATGAAAAAATATCATATGTTTTTTGTGGCCAAAAAAATGTTAGTTCATTTATGTTAATTAATTCTTGTGTAGTAGCACTAACAAACAAAAGAATAATGATTGGTCAAAAAAGATTATTATGGGGTTACTTTTTTACAACAATAACACCAGATTTATATAATGATTTAAAAGTAAGAAAGAATTTAATATGGAGCGATGTAGAAATTGATACAGTTAAAGAAAATGTATACATATCTAATTTAGATCCTGCAGCTGCAATAGAAATAGAAACTACAATAACAGATTTTATGATGAAAGAGAAAAGGAAATATGGAAAACAAAACAATTAAAATATTATTAGCAGTAGTAGTATTTTTTGAAGTTGTTTGTGCAAGTGAAGTAGATTTAGTTAGTGAAAGATATATTTTATATAATATGAATGATAATAGTATATTACTTCAAAAAGGTAGCCATGATGAAGTTAGTATAGCAAGTCTTACTAAGATAATGACAGTAATAGTGGCTATTGAAAATATTAGTGATTATAATGATAAAATTACTATAAAGAAAAGTATGATAGAAGACATTGATTGGGATGTTGCTATTACAGGCTTTAAGGTTGGTGAAAAAGTTTCATATGATGATTTGCTATATGCAGCAATATTATCAAGTGGAGCAGATGCGGTAAATGCCCTTGCTGAAAGTATTTCTGGGAGCAGAAATGAATTTGTTAACTTAATGAACCAGAAAGTTAATGAATTAGGGCTTAAAAATACTCACTTTCAAAATGCAATAGGTTTATATAGTAAATCAAATTATAGTAGTGCATATGATATGGCTCAAATATTAACATATGCATTAAAAAATAAAAAGTTTAAAACCATATTTGAAACAAATAATTATAAATTATCAAATGGAAAAAAGATTAAAAGTACAATAGAAAAATATAATCAAAATAATAATTTAAATATATCATTTATAACTGGTTCTAAAACTGGTTATATTAGTAAAGCTGGTTTTTGTTTAGCATCAACAGCAACATTAAACAATGTTAATTATTTGTTGATTACATTAAATGCTTTTTCTAATGAATCGAGTATTCATATAAAAGATCATATTAAAGCATACAATTATTTTAATAATAACTATAGTTATAAAAAAATAGTAGATGATGAAGATATAATAACAACAATAAAAACAAAATATGCAAAAGAAAAAAATATTGATATAAAATCAAATGTTTCAATAAGTAAATATTTAAAAAATGATTTTGATAAATCTAAAATAGAATACATTTATAATGGTAAAGATGAAGTATCTTATTTTACTCATCAAGGTACAAAATTAGGAATTGTTAAAGTAAATTATAATGGCGAAACATTAGATGAATTTGATTTAATATATCATGGAAAATTGACATTTAGCATATTAGCATTTTTATGGATTAATAAATTATGGATATTGTTTTCTTTGCTATTTATTTTCTTGTTAATATATACAAAAAATGACAAAAAAAAGAAGTATCATAAACATAAACATTCATAAAAATAAAAGTTTTAATAATGTAAAAAAATAAAAACAATTATGTTTAATAAGTTGACAATAAGTGATTAAAACTTTAAAATGATATTAGAGGTTTTAATACCTCTAGAAAGAGATATAATGGAGGAAAAATTATGGATAGCACAGTTTTCTCCATTTTGCTTGTAGTAGTTGGATTATTTGTGGGTGCTACTATTGTATTAATTTTTAACAAGCTAAAAGTTAGCGCAGCACAAAAGGAAGCTAATAAATTAATTCAAGATGCTAAAAGGGAAGCTGAAAAAGCTAAAAGAGATGGTATTTTAGAATTAAAAGAAGAAAGTTTTAAATTAAAAAAACAAACTGATGAAGAAATTAAGGAAAAGAAAAAAGAACTTAATGATCTTAATCAAAGAATTGATAACAGAGAAAAAAGTTTAGACAAACGTGATGAATTATTAACTGAAAGAGAAAAAAACTTAGAACAAAAAGATAAAGATTTATTGGCACAACAAAAAGAAATTCAAGAAAAAGATGCAAAAATGGAGAGTATCATAAAAGAGCAAATAGCTCTTTTAGAAAAAATCTCTGGTTTTTCTAAGGAAAAAGCTAGAGAGTTAGTAATGAAAAAGGTAGAAGAAGAGATGAATAGAGAAATCTCTGCATACCTAAAAGAGAGAGAGGATAATGCAAAATTAGAAGCTGATAAAAAAGCTAGAGAAATATTAGTTTCTAGTATGCATAGATACTCAAATGATGTAGCTGGTGAACAAACTGTTAGTACAGTAGAACTTCCTAATGATGAAATGAAAGGAAGAATTATTGGTAGAGAAGGAAGAAATATTAGAACAATTGAGGCTGTTACTGGAGTGGATTTAATCATTGATGATACTCCTGAAGTAATAGTATTATCTTCGTTTGATCCATTGAGAAGAGAGATTGCTAAAGTAACACTTGAAACATTGATTAAAGATGGACGTATACATCCAGCTAGAATTGAAGAACTTTATGATAAAGTTTGTGAAGATTATAAGAAAATTATACGTGAAAAAGGAGAAGAAGCTTTATTTGAACTTGGTTTATCTAAAGTCGATCCTGAATTAGTTGAAACAATTGGTAAACTTGCATTTAGAACAAGTTATGGTCAAAATGCTTTACAACATAGTATTGAAGTTGCACACTTAAGTGGACTTATGGCTAGTGAGCTTGGTGAAAATGTCAATCTTGCTAAAAGAGCCGGTTTACTTCATGATATTGGAAAAGCAATTGATTTTGAAGTTGAAGGTTCTCATGTGGAAATTGGAGCTGACATAGCTAAAAAATATGGTGAAGATAAAGTTGTTATTAATGCAATTGAGTCACATCACGGAGATAAGAAAAGTGAATATGTCATTTCAGAACTTGTTGCTATTGCTGACACATTAAGTGCTGCAAGACCAGGAGCTAGAAATGATTCATTAGAAAACTATGTTAAGAGACTTGAAGAATTAGAAAAGATTGGAAATGAAATTGAGGGTGTTGATAAAACATTCGCAATGCAAGCAGGTAGAGAATTAAGAGTAGTTGTTAAGCCTGAAGAAATCGATGATTTAACAAGTTATAAAGTTGCAAGAGAAATAAAGGAAAAGATTGAAGAAACAATGCAATATCCTGGTACTATTAAAGTAGTAGTTATCAGAGAAACAAGAGCAGAAGAAGTTGCTAAATAGTAACTTCTTTTTTATTGAGGCATTTCACATTGTTTTCACCTAATATGTTATACTTTTTTTAATAAAAAGTGTTGACAAGTGTATAAAATACACATATAATTAAATTGGAGATGAGGTTATGAGAGTAAATAATCCATTATATAAAAATATTGGTATTCATTTAGTTAACTCTATATTCACAGTAGATAATGGAGTTGTTAAAGTATTACTTATTAAAAGAACTAATGAACCGTATAAAGGATATTGGGCTTTACCAGGAGGTTGTCTTTATAATAATGAATTAGTTCTTGATGGTGCTAAGAGAGAACTAAAGGAAAAAACTGGTGTTAGTAATGTAGAATTATCAATGTATAAAATATTTGATAGAGTAGATAGATCACCACTTAAAAGAATGATAGCTATTGCATTCATTGGAGTGATTGATAAAAAGAAAGCATCAATAATATCACAAACTAATAAAACATCTGCTTCAGATTGGTTTGATATTAAAAGTATTCCCGAATTAGCATATGATTATAATGAAATACTTAATGGAGCTATTGATAGATTAAAAGAATTAATTCAAACAACTGATATTTTAAAATCTTTGTTTCCTGAAGTATTTACTTTAGCTGAACTTCATCAAGTATATGAGTCAATACTTAACACTTCAATTGATAGAAGAAATTTTAGAAAGAAAATGGTAAATAGTAACTTAGTTATTGATACAAATAAAACTGTGAATTATAAAGGTAGGAAGCCTGCTAAATTATATATATTTAATAATAAAGTTAATAATAAAAGCATATTTTAATGCTTTTAAAAAACGATATATATGTGTATAAAATACACATAATAAGGAGGCGATGAAAATAATATAAAAATGATTTAAAAATCTAAAATAATAGGGAGGTAAAAAATGATATATTTTAGAAAAAACGAAAATGAAATTGAAAAATATGAAGTGTTATTTGACAGAGATGCATTATTAAAATTAAGGGCGAGAATTATTAGAAATTGTGCTGAAGTTCACAAAATGCACGAAGAATTAAAATTGAGTCAATTTAGAGGAGGTGATAGATACATCTATTTAGATGGTGAAAATTGGGCTAATCATAGTATGAATGTTAGCATCGTTCATTGTGAAGATATAGAAAAAAGAAAATCTGGTAATAAAGGTGTTGAATATGATCATTATGATGAGTATGAAGTAGACTTATATTATTTTGATTATACAAAGTATATTTGTCCATATATTGTTAGTTTTATTGATGAATTATTATTAGGGAAAGAAGAATATATAAGAGTATTATTTGATAGAGATTTTTCTTCAATTAAAGAATTTCCAACAGTTGAAGAAAAAATAAAAAGTTTAGAAAATGAGTTATTTACCTGTCAATCATATTATGTAAGTAATAAAAGAAAAAAGTTAAATGAGTTAAATAGAAGATATAAAAAATTTAATGAAAAACATGAACCAATTTCTAAGAATTATAAACAACTACAAGAATTAATAGAAAAAATTGAACAAGAGATAACCAATATGGATAATGAAATTACAAAAAAAATTGATGAATTAAATAGGAAACTAAATGAATATCATAAAATTAGAGATTATAATAAGCATCAAAAACCAAGCAGAGAATATTTTGATAAATTATTAAGTATTGTTGAATTTAGACTTATTGATAAATTAGATATTAGTAATATAGATAGAATAAATGAGTTTTTTGGAAGTCAAATAGTAGATAATGAAAAGAAGTTAGTATTAAATTAAAAGTAGTAATACTTTCTTTTTTATGTTAAAATATTTTTGGTGATAAAATGAGAGCTTTAATTTCTGGTGCTTCTAATGGACTTGGTCGTGATTTTGCATTTAAACTTGCTGATAAGGGTTATGACTTAGTTTTAGTAGCTAGAAGTGAAGAAAAATTAGATCACATTCAAAATGATTTAAAAGATAAAGTTAATGTAGTTACTGAAGTAATGGATTTAAGCATTAAAGATAATGTATATAAATTATATGAAAAATACAAAGGAAGTATTGATTTATTAATTAATAATGCTGGCTTTGGTGAATGTGGATTATTTACTAAAACAAGTCTTGATAATGAGCTTAATATGATAGATTTAAATATTATATCTTTACATATATTAACTAAATTATTTTTATCAGATTTTGTAAAAGTTGATAAAGGTCAAATATTAAATGTTGCTTCACTTGCTGCATTTGAACCTGGTCCTTTAATGGCAACATATTATAGTACAAAATCTTATGTTTATAATTTAACAATGGCTATTTATGAAGAGTTAAGACGTAAGAAAAGCCATGTTAAAATAAGTGTTTTATGTCCTGGGCCAACTGATACAGGTTTTAATACTAGAGCTAGAGTTAATTTTGGAGTAAAATCTTTAACAAGTGATTATGTAACTAGTTATACTATTAAAAAATTAAAAAGAAACAAATTATTAATTGTTCCTAGCTTTAGAATGAAAATGGCTGTTTTTGGTGTTAGATTGATGCCAAGAAAGCTATTATTAAAAGTGATATATAATATTCAAGAAAGGAAGACCAAATAATGAAAATAGTTAAAATATCATCTTTAGGATGTCCTTCTTGTATAATTATGAATAAAGTATTTAATCAAATTAAAAAAGAATATACTTTTGATTTAGAAGAATATGATTATGATTTTGATGATATAGAAAAATTTAATTCTGGTAAAGTTATGCCTGTTTATATATTTTATAAAAATGGAAAAGAAGTAGGTAGACTTATTGGTGAACATAAATATGAAGAATTTGAAAGGATGCTAAAATAATGAAAAAGTTTATATATACATTATTATTTACTTTTTTATTTTTACCATTATTTGTTAATGGTAGTGAAAATGAAGTAAATATGTATTTGTTCTATGGAAATGGTTGCCCTCATTGTGCTGCTCTTGAAGAATTTTTAGAACCTTATGTAAAAGATAATGATGATGTTAACTTATATAAATATGAAGTATGGTATGAAAAAGAAAATCAAAAGAAGTATGCAGATGTTCATAAAATATTAAACGATAATGGAAGTGGAGTTCCATATTTAATTATAGGTAAAAATACAATAACTGGTTATGGAGAAAATACTCCTGAAAAGATAAAAAATGCTGTTAATTATTATAGACAAGTTAAAATAAAAGATGAAGTTGGAATTTATTTGGGAATTGTTAGTGAAAACGAAGAAGAAACTGAAGAAACTCAAGAATTAGTTGATGAAAATGTCGACATTCCAATACTTGGTTTAATGAATGGAAAAGAGGTTCCATTGCTATTATCAACAATTATAATAGGACTTGTGGATGGTTTTAATCCATGTGCAATGTGGATTTTAATATTTTTGATATCTATGTTACTTGGTATGAGTAATAAAAAAAGAAAATGGGCTCTTGGAATAACTTTTTTAGTATCATCAGCAGCAACATATTTCTTATTTCTTATATCTTGGTTAAATCTCGCTGTATTTCTAAATAATATTATTTATATTAGATTAGCAATCGCATTTATAGCCATTATTTTTGGAGCATATTCAGTTATTAAATTTATTAAGAATCTTAATACAAATAATGATGGTTGTGAGGTTGTTGATTCAAAAAATAGAAAAAGAATTATTAATTCAATAAAAAAGATAGTAAAAGAAAAGTCGTTTATTTTAGCTCTTCTTGGAATTGTATTACTTGCAATATCTGTAAACATAATTGAACTTTTATGTTCACTAGGACTTCCAGTTATGTTTAGTGAAATACTTACTTTAAATGAAGTATCTAATACAGGAAAAATTATTTATTCATTAATATATATATTATTTTTCCTAATAGATGATATTGTTATTTTTATAATAGCAATGAAAACAATGGAAATTAAAGTTATATCTAATAAATTTGGAAAATATTCTCATTTAATTGGTGGATTGATAATGTTATTAATTGGTTTCTTAATTATGGTTAAACCAGAATGGTTAATGTTTAATTTTTAGTACAACAAAACATATATTACATATAATAAAATAGGTGATATGTGTATGAATGAAAATTTATTAAATAGAATAGAGGAAAAAACAAAGGTAGATAAAGATACAATAATAAATCTTGCAAGTAAACTTCAAAATGGAGATTATAAAAATGAAGGTACTTTAAGAGAAATAATTCATGAACTGTCAAATATTACTGGTAAAGAAGTAAGTGAAGAAAAAGAAAATAAAATTATCAGTATGATAGTTAATGATAAAGTGCCTAAAGATATAGAAAAATATGTATAATTAGTTAAAATATAATAAAAAGCAGAATAATTATTATTCTGCTTTTTTAACTGCTGGTTTATAAAATTCTTTTTGAATCTTATTTGTTGACCACAATATTTGATGGAATGGTTTATTTACTATTAAATCAAGTTCACCAATGTATTCATAAACATTAGGTTTAAATTGTAATTTGAACTTATTTAATTCTTTGTATGGGTTACTATCAGTAAAATCTGCTGTTATTCCATATAAGTCTATGTACAAATAATGAGCATTTTTATAACTTTCTATTATTTTATAAAACATAAATGTTTTAACATCTATTCCTTCAAAATCATTTTTATTTCCAGTTATATAAATAGTAATTCTTCCTTGATGCTTAATAACAAATGCAGCACCAAGTATTTCTCTAATATGATTTTCTTGCATTTTAGTATTAGCTACAGTAATTTGAGAAGAAATTTTTGCCATTAATTGATCTGATCTCATCTTTCTATTATATGTATCAGTACTATTAGGATTTTCTTCAAATTCTTGGTTTATTTTTTCATTTTTTTCTTGTTCATAAACATATTGTTTTTGTAAATACTTAACATAATTATCATAGTTTAGTTCAACCATTAATAAATCTACCATATTACTTTTTTTGAAGATATCATAAAAATATTTATAGTATGCTTCAGTTTTATTGTTTTTATCTTCAATAAAAGAATAAAGTGTTGGTATATCTTTTTCATCACCACTAATTAATCTAATACCACCAAGTTCTGCTTCTTTTACATTATTTGTGATACTTTGATCTAACAAATCAAAATTATATGTTGGTAAGTATATAACTGGTGTATATTTAGGAAGTAATGATTCAAAATACAAATTATCTTTTAATTTATCATATCCAAGTTTTTTTAAGTCTTCTATTAACTTTTTATTTCTTGAATTAACAACTTTACTTTTACTATCAAAATCGATTGTTGAATATGTTATTTCTGGATTTATTTTTATGAATGCAAATCCTTTTTTAAAAAAGAAATCTTTGACACCTTTAGTAAATTTAGTTAATTGTTCATTATCATAATAATCTACTAAAAAACCTCTAGGTGCATAACCATATTTCATGCTTGGGCCAATTGTCTTATAAAGAATTAAGCTTCCTGCGACCATTGTTTCATTAATAAATCCACCAATATACATGGATGAAAAATCACTATGAGACATTAACTCACCATATTCATATGTTTGATAAAAATTTTTAAGTGTATGATTGTTGGCAAACTCATTAAATGTATTACCATCTATTTCTTTTATTATCATATTAATTCTCCATTCTTTAAGATTATTATAGCATAATTATTCAAAAAATAGTATAATGTAATTGTAAATAATGGGAGTGAGCATATGAGCAAAATTACTAATATATATGCAAGAGAAATATTGGACTCAAGAGGGTATCCAACTGTTGAAGTAGAAGTGACTACTGAAAAAGGCTTTAAAGGTGTTGCAAGTGTACCATCAGGAG
This sequence comes from uncultured Erysipelotrichaceae bacterium, assembly GCA_902764145.1. Lineage (GTDB taxonomy): Bacteria > Bacillota_I > Bacilli_A > RF39 > UBA660 > CAG-1000. Next base: position 46,552 of record CACWUS010000002.1, read on the forward strand.
CATCTACAGGCACAAGAGAGGCTCTTGAACTTAGAGATAATGATGAAAGGTATTTTGGAAAAGGTGTATTAAAAGCTGTTAATAATGTCAATACAATCATTAAAAATGCACTAGTAGGTATGGAAGTATCTCATCAAAAAGAAATAGATACTAAATTAATTGAATTGGATGGAACAGATAATAAAAGTAATCTAGGTGCAAATGCAATCCTTGGAGTTAGTATAGCTTGTATTAAAGCATCTAGTAATGAAGCAAAAAAGGAAATATATGAATATTTAAATCCTAGAGAAAAGAAAATTCCAAGACTTATGTTTAATATTGTTAATGGTGGAATGCATGCTAGAAATAATTTGGATATTCAAGAATTTATGATTGTTCCTAAAAGAGATAGTTTTAAAGAGTCTCTTAGATGTGCAAGTGAAGTATTTCATTCTCTTAAGAAAATACTTGATGATGAAAATTTAGCAACTTCAGTTGGTGATGAAGGTGGTTTTGCACCAAATTTAGATAATAATAAAAGTGCATTAAATTACATTATCAAGTCTATAGAAAGTGCTGGCTATAAACCAGGTAAAGATGTATTTTTAGCGCTTGATGTAGCTGCATCTTCTTTCTATAATAAAGCAAATGATAAATATAAAATAGAAGATAAATTTTTGACAAGAGAAGAATTGTTGGATTACTATATTGATTTATTAAAAAGTTATCCAATTATATCTATAGAAGATCCTTTTGATGAAAATGATTATGAAGGATTTAAAATCATGACTGAGAAACTTGGCAAAGGATTAAATATAGTAGGTGATGATTTATTTGTTACTAATAAAAAAGAATTACAATATGGAATAGATAATAAATTATGTAATTCAGTTTTAATAAAACCAAATCAAATAGGTACATTTTTAGAAACACTTGAAACTGTTTTGCTTGCTAAAAAGAATCACTATACTACAATAATGTCTCATAGAAGTGGAGAAACAACAGATACATTTATAATAGATATGGCTGTTGCTTTAAATATACCTTTTGTTAAAACTGGTTCTGTATCAAGAGGAGAAAGAATTTGTAAATTTAATAGATTATTAAAAATAGAAGAGGAATTGACACAAAAAGATTCTTTATAGTATAATATGTTGGCGAGGGATGAAAATGGAAGATATATTAATGAAAGTATTAATTGGTATTTCAATTGCATTAATAGTTATAGTTTTATTTCAAAGTAATAAAGCTAGTGATTCTAGTCAAATTATTACTGGTGGTAATGCTGTATTACTTGGTAAGACTAAAGAAAGAGGAGCAGAAAAATTCATAACAAGACTAACTTATGTATTAGGTTTTGCATTTATTATAGTTGCATTTGTTATATCAGTAGTTTTAAAATAATTAGTAAATAAAAGTTCATATTATTATGAACTTTTTTAATTTATATGTTAAAATAATTTAGAGGGATAATTATGAGAGAAGAAATATTAAAGATATTGAATAGTACAAACAGAAAACTAAATCCAAAAGAAATAATGGATATGATTAAGGAAGATAATACAGTTGAAGAATTAAGAGAATTAATTCATGAACTTGATTTAATGTGTAGAGATGGGATACTTAGATGTTCTACAGGAAACACATATATATTAAATGATTTATTAATTGGAACAGTAGATTTGCATGAAAAAGGAAATGCTCATGTTATTATACCTAATCATGATGATATATTTATTAGAAGAGATTTAATGAAAGGTGCTCAAGATAAAGATACTGTTTCAATTGAAATAACTGATGAATCAAAAAATGAAGGAAGAATTGTTAATATATTAAAAAGATCCCTTGGAAGAAGTCTTGGTGAAGTGGTAGATGACAATGGAAGAATATATGTTAAAATGCTTGATGAAAATTTACCATATGAAGTAGAAGTTGAAAATCCAAATAATATAAATTTAGTAGATGGATTAATTGTTCATTTAGAATATGCAAAAGATATAAGTAAAAGAAAGGTTCTTGCTTATATAGACTATCCAATTGGTCATAAAAATGCAGTTGGAAATGATACAGCTTTTGCAATGATTGGTAGTGAATTTGGAAGACGTTCTGTTTTCCCAGAAGAGGTATTAGAAGAAGCTAAAAAGTTTAGAACTAATGAAAGACCTGAAGATGTAGAAAAATCTATTAAAGAAGGTAGAGTAGACCAAAGAGGGGAAACTATTATTACAATAGATGGTAAAGACACAAAAGATATTGATGATGCTATTAATACAATAATTTCACCAAATGGGAATTACTTAGAAACTGTAGCTATTGCTGATGTAAGTGATAAAGTTAAAATGGGTAGTGCTATTTGGAAATATGCAGAAGAAAAGGGTAATTCAGATTATTGGGGTAATAAAGTTGCTCCAATGCTTCCAATAGAACTTTCAAATGGTATTTGTTCATTAAATCCTAATGAAGATAGATTTGCAGTAAGTGTAGAATATGAACTTGATCACTCTGGTAAAATAATAAATCCAAATGTATTTATTTCAGTAATTAGATCAAAACAAAAAATGAATTATGATGCAGTACAAGATATCATTGATGATAAAGAAACAGAAGATACAAAAGATTATGTTACTTTAAAATATACAGTTAAAGATGATGAAACTATTGATGATATAGCATTTAAATATAATCTTACTACTGATGAATTACTTAAATTTAATAATATAGAAGATTTTAAATGTGGAAATGAAATAAATATTCCTACAAGAAAATATATAAAGAATCATTATGTGACTTATAAAATAATGGAAGATGCCTTAAGAAGAAGAGGAAAAATCAATTTTGAAGGTAAAGAACCAAAACATATATTTGATGAAAATGATAATGTTATAGATATTGTTCCAAGAGTACAAAGAGAAGCAGAGAAAATAATTGAATGTAAAATGATTTATGCTAATGAAGCTTTTGCTTCATTTATGGTAGGAAAATTATCCGAAATAACAAGTAGTTTAGTTCCATTTGTATTTAGAACACATGGAAATCCAAATCCAAAGAAAATAGAAGAATTTTTGGATATGTTAGAAGTTTATGGAATTAAATTACCATTTAACATAGATCCTGATAATATTTCAAGTAAACAAGTAGCACAAATAGTTGAATATTTGAGAGATAAAAATAACTTTAGTGCATTCAATGATAAATTATTAAGATGTATGCAAAAAGCTCGTTATACTCCTGAAAACTATGGACATTTTGGTATAGCAAGCCCACTATATTGTCATTTTACTTCTCCAATTAGAAGAATGGCTGATTTACTTGTTCATACATTATTTAAAGTATTTGTTGTTGAGAAAAATCATGATTCTAATACATTAAAATTCTGGGGTAATTATCTAAATGATATTTGTGAAAAAATATCTATGTGTGAGGTAGACTCGGAAAAATGTGAATATGCAGTTAATGATTATTTAAATGCTTTATATATGGAAAAAAGAATCGGTATTATAGAGGAAGCAACTATTGATAATATGTTTCCTGGTGGTTTCTTTGCAAGTACAGAAAAACTTGTTGATGGTAGAGTAGATTTCTTCTTAACTGAACAAGATGCTAATGAATTAATGAAATTAACTGATAAAGATGAAATATTTGCTTTTGTAGAGGAGCATAAAAAAGTATTTAGTGGATACTATGATTATAATGAAAAATTATATGGTTACTCAAGAAATGGAAGAATGTATTTAAGATTTGGTGATAAAGTATTAGTTTGTTGTACAGGAGCATATCCAGATAAAAGAGAAGTAGATTTTACATTGGTAAGGAAGTTATAATATGGAAATTGTTAATAGAAAAGCACATCATGACTATTTTATTAAAAGTACATATGAAGCAGGAATTGAGTTAAAAGGTACTGAAATTAAAAGTATAAGAGCTGGCTCTTGTAATATAAATGATTCATATGCAAGAATTAAAAATAATGAAGTATATTTAACAAATATGTATATTGCTAAATATGAAGAAGGTAATAGATTCAATCATGATGAAAGAAGAGAAAGAAAATTATTACTTCATAAAAAAGAAATAGTAAAGATAAATCATGAAATAACTACCAATAGATATACACTTATACCATTAAAATTATATTTTAAAAAGAATAAAGTTAAAATAGAACTTGGTATATGTCAAGGTAAAAAACTATATGATAAAAGAGAATCATTAAAAGAAAAAGATATGAAAAGACAAGAATATTTTAGAATATAAAACCATATAATATTTTAGGTGATTATATGAAAAAAGAAATACCTAAAATATATGTAAACAACATTAGTAAAATTAATAATAATAAAGAGGTATTTTATTCATATAAAGATAATAATGATGATAAAAAAGAAATAGAATATCCAGATTTATATGAGTTACAAGATAAAATAGATGATATATTTAGATCAAATGATTTCATTTATAAAAAGAAAGTTTTTATTAAAACAAAATATGGAGAAGGATATTATACAATAATATCGAAAAGTTTTGATTATTTACTTACAATAGATGGCGAAAAAATTTATATTCAAAATATATTAGAAATTAAATAAAAACACTTGAATTAATTAAATTATTATGATAATATTTAATTACACAAAGAAGTGTTTTTTTTTGGAGGGATTTTTGTGAAGTCAATTAAAAAATTCTTTAAGGGAGTTAAAAAAGAAAGTAAGACTGTTAGATGGCCAGATGCAAAAGGATTAGTTAAATATTCTTGTATTACAATTGTAATGCTTGTATTTTTTGGATTATTCTTTTATGCGCTTGATGCTATATTCTCATTATTAGGAGGGCTATTCTAATGGAAGAAAAGAAATTATGGTATGTTGTTAATGCTTATTCTGGACATGAACAAAAGGTTAAAGATTATTTAGAATCTAGACGTGAAAGTATGGGAATGGAAAATAATATTTTTAGAGTTATTATTCCAGAAAGAACTGAAGTAGAAATTAAAGATGGTGTTAAAAAGGAAAAGGTTCGTAAAATGTTTCCAGGATACGTTTTAATAGAAATGGTTATGAGTGATGAAGCTTGGTATGTTGTTCGTAATACCCCAGGAGTAACAGGTTTTATAGGTTCTTCTGGTAAAGGAGCTAAACCAATTCCACTAAGTCCTGAAGAAGTTAAGAAATTTATTGGTGATGGTGAAGAAAAAGCTAAACCAATTAATACAAATGTTGAAGTTGGAGATATGGTATCTATTATAGATGGTCCATTTAAAGGTATGTCAGGTAAGATTGAAAGTGAAGATAAAGAAAATGAAAAACTTACTGTTCTTATTGACTTATTTGGACAAGAAACTCCAGTTGAAGTAGATTTAATTCAAGTAACAAAAATGTAATTTACTAGCGCCTAATTATAGGCGCTTTTTTATTGATAAAAAAGACATGTGGTGGTATATTTTTTATAGTAGTAGACTAATATGAAAAACAAATTATATTTAATCTTATTATTATTAACAATATTTATAGTTGTTGGCTTTTGTTTGTATTCATCTAGCAATAAAACGTTAACATTAAGTACAAATACAAATATTTTAAGAAAAGAATATCAAGAAGCCGTAATAGAAACAGCTTATCAATACTATGATGCTGTTAAGATGAAACCAAATGAAGTTTTAATAACAATTGGAATAAGTATACTATTATATTTTGAAATGAAAAAATTAAGGTAATATCAATTGATATTACCTTTTTTGCATGTTATAATTTTAATTAGAAAGAGGTTTATTATGGAATTAAAAGGAAGTAAAACAGAAAAAAATTTAATGGCTGCATTTGCAGGAGAAAGTCAAGCAAGAAATAAATATACTTATTATGCTTCAAAAGCTAAAAAGGATGGTTATGAACAAATTGCTGCTATATTTGAAGAAACAGCTAACAATGAAAAAGAACATGCTAAATTATGGTTTAAGCAACTTCATAATGGAGAAGTACCAGAAACATTAACTAATTTAAAAGATGCTGCAAGTGGAGAAAATTATGAATGGACTGAAATGTATGAAGAATTTGCTCGTGTAGCTAAAGAAGAAGGATTTAAAGAAATTGCATCATTATTTAAAATGGTTGGTGAAATTGAAAAACATCATGAAGAAAGATTTATGAAATTAGTTGATAATATTGAAAATAATTTAGTATTTGAAAAAGGTGAAGAAAAGATTTGGATTTGTAGAAATTGTGGACATGTATATAAAGGAAAGAAAGCTTTAAAAGTATGTCCTGTATGTAAACATCCAGAAAGTTATATGGAAGTAAAATCTGAAAATTATATGTAAAATGCATTATTACTAATGCATTTTTTATTTTTAATATGGTAAAATAATCAGAGAATAGAGGGATGTATATGAGATGTGTAGCAATAAGTGGTCCTAAGAAATTAATTCTTGAAAATAGGGAACCTAAGGTTGGAAAACAAGGGTATATTTTAATTGATGTTATAAAAGCAGGAATATGTGGTTCTGATATACATTACTGGGTTTCAGGTGAACCAAAAGGACTTGTTATGGGCCATGAATTTAGTGGTATTGTAATTGATAATGGTGGAAGTAAAAATTTTAAAGAAGGCGATAGAGTAACAGCGTTACCAATTTCTCCTTGTTTAGAGTGTGCTGAATGTAAAAGTGGTGAAGTACAAATATGCAGTCATACATGGGAACAAGCAATTGGTTTATCATTGGATAACCCGGGTGCGTTTGGTGGAAGAGTGTTAGTTCGTGAAGATATGGTTAGACACTTACCTGATAATGTATCATATGAAAGCGGGGCTATGATAGAGCCTGCTAGTGTTGCATTAAGAGCTGCTAATATTTCAGGACTTAAAAAAGGAGACAAAGCACTTGTTATAGGTGGAGGTATTATTGGACTTTTAACAGCATATTTTTTGAAAGCAAAAGGTGCTTCATATGTTGTCTTAACTGAAACAAACCCTGCTAGAGGGCAAAAAAGTGTTAAACTTGGCGTTGCAGATGAATGGTTTAATGCAATGGATCCAAAAATTACTGAAAAATTAATGAGTAAAACTACTAATGGAAATGGATTTGATGTAGTTTGTGATTGTGTCGGAAATAGTCCTGCTCTTAGTAGTGCAGTAATGTATACAAAACCAAATGGTAATTTAATAATGGTAGGAATATCATTAAATACAGTAAGCATTCCAAGTGCATTAGCAGTAACAAAAGAAATAAATATTAAAGGTTCAATTGCATATAAACCTATTGAATTTGATGCAGTTATAAAATTTGTATCAGAAAAGAAAATAAATCTTGAAAAATTTATTGATGATATAGTTACTTTGGAAGACGTTCAAAAGTCTTTTGAAAGACTTACTAGTGGAGTAGATGATGCAGTTAAAATACTAGTAGATCCAAATAAATATAAAATAGTTGAAATATGAGAGTAATTTTTACTCTTTTTATTTGTTTTTGCTTGATTTTATGGGACTTGTGTGATATTATGTACTAGTCGATTTATATTTTTAATATAAATTAGAAGTGGGAGATTATATGGATTATCGCGAACCACTCGCGGAAAAAAATATCTAAAATTATATAGGAGGTGTTTTTCGTGGCAAAGAATGTTGTAAAGAAAATCAAATTACAAATTCAAGCAGGTAAGGCTACACCAGCTCCACCAGTTGGAACTGTATTAGGTCCTGCAGGAATTAACTTACAAGAATTTTGTACTAAGTACAATGAAGCAACTAGAGATAAGATGGGAGATATAGTACCAGTTGAAATTTCTATTTATGAAGATAGAACATTCGATTTCGTACTTAAAACTCCACCAACTGCATCTTTAATATTAAAAGCAGCTGGAATTGAAAAAGGAAGTACAAAAGGTGCTAATCATATTGTTGCAACTATAACTAAAGACGAAATCAGAAAGATAGCTGAAATTAAAATGCCAGATTTAAATGCATATGATATTGAATCTGCAATTAAAATTGTAGCAGGAACAGCAAGAAACATGGGTGTTGCTGTTAAAGGTCTTAATGATTCTGAATTAGAAGCACAAGAAAGAGAAGCAGAAAAAGCTGAAGCACAAGCTGCTAAATTAGAAGCAGAACTTGAAGAAGCTGAAGAAAGCGCTAAAGCAATGGCTGAAGGTGCTAATGTTGAAGTTGAAACAACTCATCAAGATAAAGAAGAAACTGAAACAGAAGAAAAAGAAAGCGAAGAATAAAATTTAATTATTAATCGTGAGAAAATAGATAATCCAAACACCACATAAGGAGGTAAGTTTATGAAGAAACATAGTAAGATGTATGTGGAAGCACAAGCTAGCGTTGATAAAAATAAAGAATATGATGTTAGCGAAGCGATCAAATTACTTAAGAGTCTTAAAACTAGAAAATTTGATGAAACTGTAGATTTAGCATTAAATTTAAATATAGATGCTAAGAAAACTGACATGAATGTTAGAGGAAGCTTTGTTTTACCAAATGGAACTGGAAAGACTAAAAGAGTATTAGTTGTTACTAAAACTAAAGCAGATGAAGCAGGAGAAGCTGAATTTGTTGGAGCTGAAGATATGTTAGAAAAAATCGAAAAAGAAAATTGGTTTGAATTCGATACTATCGTTGCTACTCCAGAAATGATGCCTGCATTAGGAAAACTTGGTAAAGTTTTAGGTCCTAAAGGTTTAATGCCAAATCCTAAACTTGGAACAGTTACTACTAATGTTAAAGATGCTATTAGTAACATTAAAAAAGGTATGGTTGAATATAAGAACGATTCATATGGAAATGTTCATGTTTCAATAGGTAAATTATCATTTACTGAAGCAAAACTTGAAGAAAACTTAAGAGCAATAGTTAATGAAATCGTTAAAAATAAACCTACTGGTGTAAAAGGAACATTCATTAAGAGTGTAAATTTATCATCAACTATGAGTCCTGGAATTAGAATTGATAGAAATTCATTAGGATTATAATTAAATAATTAAAGTAGAGAAATCTACTTTTTTATTTTGACTGCAAAAAATATTATGTTATAATAAGTAATAATTTTTTGAGGTGGACAATATGAATTATTTAATAAATGGTGATATTTACTTAAAAATAAAGCCTGATGTTTTATATGAAAAAGAGCATGAAGAATATTTGAGTATAATTAATAAGATAATTATGTATGTTAATGGTCAAACTGGATATGAAATAGTTTTGCCAGAAGAGATAGAAGAAGATGAAATACTGTCATTAAACTATATAATTAGTGAAATAAATGATTTAGATGAAAGTACTAAATCGTTAATTAGTGAAAGAACTAAAAGATTAATTAATACCATTTTTAATTATATATTATCTGGTGGTGATGAAAAGAGAATTGGTAGAAATGGAAATGAAGCTATTATTGATTATAGTGGTTGTGATAGTTTTTGGATTTTATTAACAGATGGAAATTATTCTGCATTAGTTCAAAAAAGTAATCCAAATAATATTAAATTATTTAATAATAATCCTGATAATAAATTTATTAGATTATATGATTATTTAGTTTCATCAACATATGTAGGAATGTATTTTAGAAGGGTAAAACCATTAGTCTATAGAAACGATAAAGATTATTCATTTGTTAATCCAGATTATTATAATTATTTAGTATTGTATGCTAATGATGATTTATTTTTAATAAAAGAATTAAGAGAAGAAGAATATTTTTTACTTGAAAGAAAATATTTTAAAGATGGTAATTATGAATTATATGGCCATATTGATGAAGAATATGGAATTGAAAGAATATATAAAGAAATAATTAATCAATTATCAAAAAACAAAAGTATGACATTATAAAAGCCGTTAAAACGGCTTTTTATTATATTAAAACCATTAGGCATGATGTTCATCTAATGGTTTTAATAATAGTCCTGTACATATTAGGCCACTAATACCAACAAGAGCATATACAATGTTAGTTAAAACTGAATCTTCACCAAATAAAAGTGTAACTAAGTTAACATTGAAAAGTCCTATCATACCCCAGTTGATAGCGCCAATTATAATAAGTGTTAAACATACTTTGTATAGTGTATTCATTATTCCTCCTTACTTATTAATATTTTGTGCTATTTTATAAATAATATTCATATAAAATAAAAATAAAAAATATAATTTATCAAGAAGGAGGAATTATTATTAAAAAAATTATATTATTATTAATATCATGCTTAATGTTAGTAGGTTGTAATAAAATGGATAGTAAAACTGCCATTAATAAGTTTAAAAGCAATATAGAAGGTGACAATACTTATACTTTAACTGGACAAATGGACATAGTTAGTAATGAAGATATTTATTCGTATGATGTAGTAGTTGATTATATGAAAGATGATTATTATAAAGCTAGTTTAAAGAATAAAGAAACTAATCATGAACAAATTATTCTTAAAAATAAATCTGGTGTCTATGTAATAACTCCAAGTTTAAATAAAAGCTTTAAATTTCAAAGTGAATGGCCATATAATAGTAGTCAAGCATATATATTATCATCATTATTAAAAGATTTAGAAAATGATTCAAATGTAATATTTGAAGAAAAAGATGAAAAATATTTATTATCATCTACTGTTGACTATCCAAATAATACTAATTTAATTAGTCAAAAAATTACGTTTGATAAGAATATGATTCCAGAACTTGTTCAGGTGTTTGATAGAAATGGTGAAGAAAGTATAACATTTAAAATATCAAAAATTGAATTTGGTTCTAAAATTAATAGTGATTATTTTGAAATAGAAAATATTAATATTGAAAATAATGATAGTGATAAGAGTGTTAGTTCATTAGATGAAGTTGTGTATCCTATGTATTTACCAAATGGAACTAAGTTTAAAAGTGAGGAAACTGTTAAAACAAATGATGCTGAAAGAGTAATATTAACATTTAGTGGAGATAAATCATTTATATTGATAGAAGAAGCATCAAAAAATCCAGAAGATTTTGAAGTAACAACCACATCAGGAGAACTTGTTTTCTATGAAAATGTATTAGGTAATTTAAATGATTCTTCATTAAATTGGTCTATGGATGGAAAAGATTATTATTTAATAGGAACTAATTTAACAAATGAAGAATTATTAAAAGTAGCATCATCAACATCAGCCGTTTCAATTACCAAATAAGTATTAGTAAAAAACTAATGCTTTTTTTATGCTTTTGTGTTATTATTTTAATAGAATGGAAGGGTATTAATGAAAAATACAGTTAAGTATATATTATTATTAATTTTATCAATTATATTAGTTGTATGTATTACATTTACATATTTAAAAATACATTATTTTGAAAAAGGAACAATAAAAATAAATAATAGCTATTATGATATTGTTTTTAGTAATATTTTAGTTGAGAATAATGATTTAATGATTAAAACTAATGATGGAAGTGATTCTATTCATATAGAAGTTAATAATATAATAGAAAATAAAGAAATAGAATTATCACTTGATATGAAAAATATTGGTTCTAGAGACGTGATTGTTGATAATTATTATTATATGAATATTGATAGTAATGTTGATTTATCTAAAGTTGAAATAACTTCTTCAATAGAAAAAAATGACGTTATTAAAGGTGGAGAAAGTAAAAAACTATTTATTAAGATAAAATATAATGGTAAAGAAAAAATAGATAATTCATATTATAACTTTAATATTAATTATGTATTTAATGAAGTAAAGCTTTGAAAAAATAATTAATTTTGATATAATGAAAGGTAGATTATAAGGAGGATACATGAAAGAAATAATTTCAAGTTTAGATATTGGTTCATCTACAGTAAAATTAGTAGTAGGCGAAGTATATAAAAATGAAGTACATGTTTTGTGTGTATCCGAAGTTAAATCAAAAGGAATAAAAAAAGGCATTATTACTAATCCTGAAGAAGCTTTAATATCATTAAAAGAATTATTTTCAAGAAGCGAAGAAAAACTTAATATTAAAATTAATAAAGTTATATTAATAGTTCCTTCATATTATGCAGAATTTTTAATGACTGAAGGAATGAGCACAATAACAAATCCAGAAGGAATTGTTGATAGCGTAGATATAGTTAGATGTTTACAAGCTTGTGTTTATAATAAAGTTCCAAATAATAAAGAATTTATTTCAATAATGCCAATTGAATTTATAATAGATGAAGATAAAAAAACTAAAGATCCTAAAGGAATGAAAGCGGAAAAACTTAAGTGTAAAGCTGTATTAAGCTTAGCTCCAAAAAGAAATGTTTATACTGCAATATCACTACTTGAAAACATTAATGTTAGTGTAGTAGATATTAATTTTGGATGTGTTTGTGATTACTATGAATTTAAAAATAGTGAACTTGATAAAAAGAATACTGCAGTAATTAATATTGGAGATGAGAAAACAGAAGTAAGTATATTTAAAAAAGGTATACTTGTAGAAACAGAAAATATTGAACTTGGCAGTAAAAATATAGATAGAGATATATGTTATATATATGATATTAGTAGATCTAGAGCAAGAGAATTAAAAGAAAAATTTGCACTAGCTCATAAAAGAAATGCTTCTACATCTTGGAGTGAGGATGTAATAACTAATCAAGAAGAGGACATAAAGATAAATCAATATGAAATTAGTGAAATAATTTATTCAAGAATTAAAGAAATTTTAGAACTATCTAAAAAACAAATTAACCTCTTAACAAAGCTTGAAATAAGTTATATAATAGTTACAGGGGGAGTAAGCGAAGCAAATGACTTTAATCTAGTAGTTGATGAAGTATTTGGAAGAGAAATGGAAATTTATAAAGTAAAAGAAATAGGCTGTAGACATAATAAATATTCTAGTGCCTTAGGTTTTATCAAATATTATCATGATAAGTTATCATTTAGAAATAAGTTAGCTTATACTGTGGATGAAGAAAGTCAAAATGAATTAATAAATACAAAAAAAGCAAATAATAGTACAATACTCGGAAAAGTATATGGTTACTTTTTCAATAATTAAGGAGTGAAATATGAATAACAAATTAGAAATGGATCAAATAGCTGATATTAAAGTTATAGGCGTTGGTGGCGGCGGATGTAATGCTGTTAATAGAATGATTGATTCTGGACTTAGAGGAGTAGAATTTATTGTTGCCAATACTGATCAACAGGTACTAAATGTTTCTCATGCTGAGCATAAAATCCAATTAGGTGAGACAATTACAAAAGGAAGAGGTGCTGGAACAAGACCAGAAGTAGGAAGAGAAGCTGCATTAGAAGCAAAACAAGAAATTGAAGATGCTTTACGTGGAGCAGATATGGTATTCATTACTTGTGGACTTGGTGGTGGAACTGGTACTGGAGCAGCTCCTGTAATTGCTGAAATTGCACAAAATTTAGGATGTTTAACAGTAGCAATAGTAACAAAGCCATTCAAGTTTGAAGGTAAGAAAAGAATGGATTATGCTTTAGTTGGATTAGATGAACTTAGAAAACATGTTGATACAATTGTAGTAATACCAAATGATAGATTAAGAGATTTAATTGATAGATCAACACCACTTAATTTAGCATTCCAAGAAGTAGATAATGTATTAAGACTTGGAGTTCAATCAATATCTGACTTAATTAGTGTTCCAGGACTTGTTAACTTAGATTTCGCTGATGTTAGAACAATAATGGAAGAAAAGGGAGATGCATTAATTGGTATTGGAGTAGGATTTGGTGATAATAGAGCTGTTGAAGCTGCTAAACAAGCAGTAAATAGTCCACTTCTTGAACAAACAATTAATGGAGCAACAGATTGTATTGTAAATATTACAGGTGGTAATTCAATGGGACTTTTCGAAGCAGAAGATGCTGTAGAAGTTGTTAGAGCTGCTGCTAATACAGATGTTAACATCATATTTGGTGCTGTTATTAATGAATCATTAACTGATGAAATTATTGTTACAGTAATAGCTACAGGATTTGAAGATTCAACAGAACCACTTTATCGTTCAATTGAAGGAGAAAGAGAAACAAGAGAAAAAAGAATTCCTGAAAAGGAAGTAGAAGAAGATGAGGAATTAGAACTTCCTTCATTCTTAAGAAATAGAGATTTTTAGAAGTTAGAAATAACTTCTTTTTTTTATGTCTATATTTTTAAGATGATTTTACAAAAAATTTACATTTTTTATTGATTTATAAAAGTAACACTACTATAATGATTATTAGAGTAGTAAGCGGGTGCTTACATGAAGGAGGGTTATATGAAAGAAGGTAAGACTACCAAGACTACTGCTAAAAAGAAGACATATAATAATACTCGAAATCATACTTCTAGAGGTGTAAAAGAAGCACCAAAAGTAAGAGAAGTTAAAGCTGAAGAATTTGAAGAAAATTTCTTAGAAGAGGATGGAGATAAGAGATTAATTGTCTTTATAGCAATAGCAATTTTAGTTATTGTTGGAACTGTTATTGGTTTATTAGTTGGATGTCAAAAAGAAAAGACTCCAGAACCAGAAAAGCCAAATGATGATATTGTGGTTCCAGATAACAAAAAAGATGATAAAAAGGAAGAATCAAATAATTATGATTATGATTATGAAAAACCTTTACCAGTAGTTAGAAAAGTAACAAAAAAGACTAAAACTACTAAAGAAACTGAAACGACAGAAGAAGGTGAAGGCGAAACTGAACCATTAACTCATATGGTAACATTTATAGTAAATGGTACAAATGAAATTACTAGTGTTGAAGATGGTAATCCTGCAGAAAAATATGAACCAGTAGGATACACTAATTGTAGTTATTATTCAGATGAAGAAATGACTAGTGAATACGAGTTTAACGCTATCACTGAAAATACTAATATTTATATGGTATGTGAGTTAGTTGAGTATACAGTTGTATATGATACAGAAGTTGAAGGAAATCCTACAACTTATACCGTAGAAGATGAAATCGTAGCACTAAATCCTGCACAAAGTGATGAAGGTGTGTTTGATGGATGGTATACTGCAAAAGAAAATGGAGATAAAGTAGCAACTCTTGATAAAAATATAGTTAATTATGCAAATAGTGAAAATGTAATTAATCTATATGCTGTATTTACTACTAATAGTGATGAAGTATTAGCAGATGAAGAAACTAGCGGAAGTGAAACAGTAGTAGATAGGGAAGAAACAACTGATCCTATTGAAAGTCAAGGTGCAGCTGATGAAACCGGAGAAAATGAAGAAGGACAAGATAAAGTAGTAGATACTACTGCTACTGAAAATGAAAATGATAAAGTTTCAGGAGGTGCAAGTACTGATTCTAGTGATACATCTGAAGCATCAGAACCAGCTTCAACTGATAATGGGGATGAAGGAACTAAAGTTGAAGATTCTAGTAGCGTAGCTGGTGAACAAAATGAAAATAAAGAACCTGCTCCAGCAGATGAAAGTCAACCAGCAGAACCAGTTACTACTGATGAATCAACAGAATCAAATAATGTAGAAGATTCTACTCCAGCTCCTGCTGTTGAAGAACCAGTAATTGATACTCCAACTCCTGAAGAAGAAAAACCAGTAGTAGAAGAGCCAAAAACTGAAAATACTAAACCAGCAGTTGAAGAGCCAAAAGAAACTGAAAAGCCTCAAGAAGAAACTCCAGCTCCAGTAGAAGTTACTGAAGTTGAAGAAACTGGTGAATAAAATATAAGAAGTTCTATTGAACTTCTTTTTTTATGTAATTAAAAATGATATAATTTTTATAGAGGTAATTATGCAAATAGAACTTGGTGGTAAAGTATTTAATGTTTATATAACTCGTAAGAATAATAAAAATATGTATTTAAGAGTTAAACCTGATGGTATATATATTTCTTGTAATTATTTTGTTACGAAAGGTATGATTTTATCTTTTATTACCGCAAATGAAGAATCAATAATAGAAAGTGATAGTAGACTTCAAAGAAAAGAACAAAAGAAAGAAGAATTTTATTATTTGGGTAAAAAATATGATGTTATTCTATTAAATACAATATCAAAAATTGAATTTGTAGATGATAGAGTATTTGTAAAAAATAAAACCTATTTAAATACATTTTTGAAAAATGAAGCAACAAGAATTTTTAATGAAAGAGTTAAAGTGTGTTATGACTTATTTGAGGAAGATATTCCTTATCCTAAAGTTTTAATTGGTAAAATGACTAGAAAATGGGGTTATTGTAACAAAAGACAGGAATTAATTAAATTAAATTTTGAATTAATAAAATATAGTATAGATGAAATTGATTATGTAATAATACATGAATTGTGTCATTTGTTAGAGTTTAATCATTCAAAGGCTTTTTGGAAATATGTTAAAAAATATAAACCAAATTACAAGGAAAATCAGAAGGTCTTAAAGGAGGAATAATAATGTTAATAACTTCAAAAGATAATAACAAAATTAAACATATAAGAAAATTACTTAATAAAAAAGATTCAATGAGTGAAGGACTTTTTGTAATAGAAGGTGAAAATCTTATTGAAGAAGCTATAAAAAATAATTTACTAGTGGAATTATATGTTTTAGATGGAATAAATATAAAATATGATTTTCCTTATACTTATATAACTAATGAAGTAATGAAAAGTATAACAAACATGAAAAGTATTCCTAGGTTAATTGGAATATCTAAATATATAAATAAAAATGATTTTGGTAAAAGAATAGTTTTATTAGATGATATTCAAGATCCAGGGAATGCTGGTACTATTATTAGGAATAGTGTTGCATTTGGAGTCGATACTATAGTTTTTTCTAAAAATAGTGTTAGTCCATATAATGAAAAAGTATTAAGAAGTACTGGTGGTATGATATATAATATCAACATTATTATTAGTGATTTAGACAGTGTTATTGAACATATTAAAAAAGAGAACATTAAATTGTATGGAACATCATTAAAATCATCCACTTCACTTTTAAATGTTGAAAAAACAAATGAGTTTGCTATAATATTTGGTAATGAAGGTAATGGCGTTAATAATAGATATTTAGATAAATGTGATTTAAATATTAGAATTGATATGAATGATAAATGTGAAAGTTTAAATGTAGGAGTATCAAGTGGAATAGTTTTATATCATATGTATAAGAGGTAAAAATGAAATATATTAGAATTGGTAGAATTGTTAATACTCATGCTTTAAAAGGTGAAGTAAGACTAATTAGTGATTTTGAATATAAAGATAGAGTTTTTATAAAAGACTTTATTTTGTATATTGGTCAATTTAAAATACCAGAAGTAATAGAGACACATAGAATACATAAACAATATGATATGATTAAATTTGTTGGTATTAATTATATAAATGATGTTTTAAAATATAAAGGTGAGGTTGTTTATATAAATGAAGAAGATTTAAAATTAAATGATAACGAAATATTAGAAAGCGATTATGTTAACTATCTAGTTTATGTAGGTGAAAAAAATATTGGTCAAATAGAAGAATATAGATGCGATAATGGAAATAAGATGATTAAATTAAATAATAAATATATTCCATATAATAGAGACTTTATTAGTAAAATAGATAAAGAACATAAAATTATATATATGCATGATATAGAGGTGTTTTTATGAGAATAGATATACTTACTTTATTTCCTAATATGTTTGAAGGTTTTAAAACTGAAAGTATTATTAAAAGGGCTATTGAAAAAGATAAAGTAGAAATAAATATTATTGACATTAGAGATTATACACCATATAAAAATAATCAAGTTGATGATTATCAATTTGGAGGAGGCGGTGGTATGATTCTTATGTGTGAACCAGTATTTAATGCTGTTGAAAGCATAAGAACTAAAGAATCTCATGTTATACTTTTAACTCCAAGAGGTAAAACATATAGTGAGAAAAAAGCATATGAATTAAAAGATAAAAAGCATTTAATAATAATTTGTGGCCATTATGAAGGATTTGATGAAAGAATATATACTCTGGCTGATGAACTAGTTAGTATTGGTGATTTTATACTAACGGGCGGAGAACTTGCAGCAATGATGATTAGCGATTCTGTTATAAGATTAATAGATGGAGTAATTACAAGTAATAGTTTATTATATGAAAGCTTTAATGATAACTTACTTGATTATCCTGTATATACAAAACCGAGAAATTTTAGAGGAATGGAAGTTCCAGAAGTATTAGTAAGTGGGAATCATAAATTAATAAATGAATATAGAGATAAAGAAAGAAGAAGGATAACAAAGGAATATAGAGACGATTTATTATAAGGGTGGTAATATGAAATACTTAATAGATAAAAACAATGATGATATGAGACTTATGTATTATAGTGTTAATATGGTAGGATTAAATGTTAATCCTATAAATGAAGTTCCTGGTCTTAAAATCAAGGCTAAAAAAGTGATCCTAATTGATGATGAATTACAAAAGAACTATATAAAAAAGAGAATCAATAGAAAAATAGATAAAATTATAAAATTTATGCTTCGTATTTTAAATGATGAAGGGACAACTGATGAAGATACAGGTATGGTTCTAGATGAGATTAACAGATTAAAAGGAATTATAATTAATAAATATAGATTGTATATGTTGGAAAGTGAATATAAAGAAATATTAACAAAACTAATATTAATTGAAGAAGAATTTAAAAGAAATTATAATGAAAAAATGCTTATGAATTATAATAATTATTATGAAGAAGAAGTAAAAGTAGGTAGAGGTAGATAAAATGAAATGTGAAATATTAGATAGACTTAGTGAAAGATTAACTTTTTTAACAAGTCTAAATAAAGATGAAGTAAAAGAATTATATGATGAAGTAAATAGATTTGTTGTTAATAACTATTTGTTAGATGGAAAAGATGAGGGCTATTATTTAAAATATAATGGTAAGTTTTATCAAGTAGGATATATTTATGGTCCAGAAGTAATGTATTATGTAAGACTAGTTAAAAAAGGTGAAATGGTTTTAAAATATATAGATTATGAAAGAATGAAAAATAATAGTCTTACTGAAGATGAAAAGGAAATTAAAAGTATATTTGGAAACATTGATGATGAAGTTAATCTTTTAAAAGAAAAAGGAGTATCATTAAAACTTATAAATAAATCATTTAATAATGAGAGGTTGTAATGAAAGAGTTAATAATAGCAAGTAATAATCAAGGAAAAATAAAAGAATATAAATATATTCTTGAACCACTTGGATTTAATGTGTTAAGCCAAAGTGAAGCAGGTATAGATATTGAAGTAGAAGAAACTGGTACAACTTTTGAAGAAAATTCATTATTAAAAGCTAAAGCAATATATAATTTGACACATAAAAATGTTATAGCAGATGATAGTGGTTTAGAAATAAGTTATTTGAATAATGAACCAGGAGTGTATTCAGCAAGATATAAAGGAATTAAAACTGCTTTAGAAAGAAACAAATATGTACTTGAAAAATTAAAAGATGCAGCTGATAGAAGTGCTAGATTTATTTGTACAATATGTTATATAGATGATAGTGGCCATGAAGAAATGTTTAAAGGAATATGGAATGGAACAATAGCTGAGTGCATATCTGGTGATAATGGTTTTGGTTATGATCCAATATTTATAGGAGAAAATCAAAAAGTTACCACTGCTAATTTAAGTGAAAACGATAAAAATAAAATATCACATAGAGCAAGAGCTACTAAGAAATTATTAGAGTATTTAAAAAGTAAATAGTCATCTGATGATGACTTTTTGTTTGTTTTATGGTATAATATTACAAATTTATTTAAGGGGTTATGTCATGATTGGAAGTAATATAACAAATATTGATGAAGTTAAAAGTATTAATTTTTCTGGTACCTGTGGGAAACTTATTGTACATGAAGATGATATACAGTCTCCAACTATAAAATGCAAACGTGGTTTATTTTCTTATCACAATAGTGGAAATGTAGAGATTGTTAGTTTTTTAGATGAATTAAAGATATACACAACAAGTGGTTCTGCAGAAGTACTTGTTCCATGCGGTTTTAAAATGGAAGAAATAAATGTAAGTGGAACTTCTTTTGATATAGATATTTCTGATGTATCTATAAAAAAGATAAATGTTAGAGCAACTGATGTAAAGATGCTTTTATCAAGATTAAGATTAGAAGAACTTAGAAGTGTATCTACTTCTGGGATTATTACTTTAAAAGATTATGATTCTATTAAAACTTATTTATCCATAGTAGGCGGTTATATAAATGCTGAAATATTAAACTACTATCAAAATTATAGGATGAATGTTAGTAGAGAGGCTAAAGTTGTAATAGAACATGGTGAATATGAAAATGACTTTAATGATACATTTATAAATGAGTTTGAAGCACATGAAGTAGGTGGAAAAGTTAGAGTATTATTTAAAGGACTAAGGTAATACACATTTTTGAAATAATAAAAAAACCACTCATAAGAGTGGTTATTTTTCTAATGGTGACCCGTACGGGATTTGAACCCATAAATGCACGCGTGAAAGGCGTGTGTGTTAACCGTTTCACCAACGGGCCAATTAATATGGTGGGCCTGAATGGACTTGAACCATCGACCTTTCGCTTATCAGACGAACGCTCTAACCAGCTGAGCTACAAGCCCACATCGCCATTATTTCGGCTGTCTTCATCATTGTATAATATTTTTTTTATTTTTGCAACACTTTTTTCGAAAAAAACGCCAAATTTGAATAAATAATTGCAAAAAATTATCTAATATAGTATTATTAATATGATACTAGGAGGTATGTAATATGTCACTTACAACAACATCGAAAGTATTAACAATTATATTAATAATATGGTTATTAACATTAGGATGGTCATTACTAATCATGATTGGGGGTAGTAGAATTTTTAAAAAGGCTTCTAAAAGTGAAAAGACTGCCTTATATCCTGTAATTAATTTATTTACCATGTTAGAAGTTGCTGATATATCAACATTTTTTGGAATATTATTATTTGTTCCTGGTATAAATATATTGATACTCTTATGGATGTCATATAAACTTGGATATGTTTTTAATACTGGCATCGGATTTAGAATAGGCTTAATGATTTTACCAATTATCTTTTATCCTGTACTTGCTTTTAGTGATAGAAGCTATAAATTAACAGATGAAGAATATTTTAAAGCATTAGATAGTTCAAAAGCAAATATAAAAAGTTTAGAAACTGATTTCGATATTCCAACTCCAACAGATGTGACTGAAGAGACTGAAGAAGTTGATTCAGTATTCAAATCAGACTTTGAGGTATCTGAAAAAGCAGCTCCATATAAAGCTGTAAAAATAGATTTATTAGGTATGGAAAGATTAAAAGATAACAATGAAATTGAAGATGTACTTCAAAATGAAGATAAAAAAGATATAAACAATTCAACTACTGATGTTCAAAATAAAGAAGAAAAGAAAAATGAATTTGAAATGGTTGACTTATAAAAGTGTAAAGTGATTGTTTACACTTTTTATTTAATTTTGTATAATTAAGAATAGAGATAAGGTGAATGTATGGCAAAATATGATGAATCATCAATTAAAATATTAGAAGGATTAGAAGCTGTAAGAAAAAGACCTGGTATGTATATAGGTTCTACTGATAAAAGAGGTCTTCATCATTTAGTATGGGAAATCGTTGATAATGCAATTGACGAAGCGATAAATGGTTATGGAAATAAAATAACTGTAACACTTACAAAAAAAGGTAGTGTTATTGTTAAAGATGAAGGACGTGGTGTTCCAACTGGTCGTCATGCTTCTGGGAAAAGTACTCCAGAAGTTATTTATACTGTTCTTCATGCAGGAGGAAAATTTGAAAATTCTGGGTATAAAGTATCTGGTGGACTACATGGAGTTGGATCTTCTGTAGTTAATGCTTTGTCTAAATGGATGAAAGTTACAATTTATAGAGATGGTAAAATACATGAAATATCTTTTAAAGATGGAGGACATGTTGATAGTGATTTAAAACAAATTGGAACTACTAAACAAACGGGTACAACAGTAGAGTTTTATCCAGATCAAGAAATTTTT
Source organism: uncultured Erysipelotrichaceae bacterium (assembly GCA_902764145.1). Taxonomy (GTDB): domain Bacteria; phylum Bacillota_I; class Bacilli_A; order RF39; family UBA660; genus CAG-1000. The sequence goes on from CACWUS010000002.1 coordinate 68,543, forward strand.
GGTAATGCAAGATTTAGTTATACAACTATTTGTGAAAGAATGCAGGAAAGTGCTTTTTTAATTAATGATCTTACAATGGAAGTAATTGATGAAGAAGATGATAAAAAAAGTGTTTTTCATTATGAAAATGGTTTAGTATCTTTCGTTGAATATATAAATGAAGGAAAAGAACCTCTTCATAAAGTAATTAGTTTCAATGGTGAAAAAAATGGAATAATTGTTGATATTGCAATGCAATATACTGATACATATAATGAAAATATCATGTCTTTTGTTAATAATGTTAAAACAATAGATGGTGGTACCCATGAAGTAGGTTTTAAAACTGGACTTACAAAAGTGTTTAATGAGTATATTAAAAAGAATAATTTACTTAAAGGAAATGATACTTTAGATGGTAGTGATGCAAGAGAAGGATTAAGCGCTATAGTTAGTTTAAAAGTACCTGAAAGTTTACTTCAATTTGAAGGACAGACAAAAGGAAAACTTGGAACTCCTCAAGCAAGAAATGTTGTTGAGAGTTTAGTCTATGAGAAATTATCTTATTATTTAGAAGAAAACAAAGAAACAGCAACTACAATAATGGATAAAGCCTTAAAAAGCAAACTTGCTCGTGAAGCTGCTAGAAAAGCAAGAATGGAAGCAAGAAATGGTAAAAATAAGAGCAAAGTTGAAAAGAATTTATCTGGTAAGCTTGCCCCTGCTGGAAGTAAAAATCCTAAAATTAATGAATTGTTTATAGTTGAGGGTGATAGTGCGGGTGGATCTGCTAAAAGCGGTAGAGATAGAAAATTTCAAGCAATATTACCACTTAGAGGAAAAGTATTAAATACAAGTAAAGCTACAATGGATGAAGTGTATAAAAATGAAGAATTAAATACATTAATATATACAATTGGAGCAGGTGTTGGTCAAAGTTTTGATGCAGATGATTCAAATTACGATAAAGTAATTATAATGACAGATGCAGATGTTGATGGAGCACATATTCAAATATTACTACTTACATTCTTTTATCATTATATGCGTCCACTGATTGAAGAAGGAAAATTATATATAGCACTTCCTCCTCTTTATAAAGTTGATTATGGTAAAGGTAAAAGATTTTATGCATATTCAGATGATGAATTAAATGAAATAAAAGCTAAAAATACTGGAAAAGCTGCAATCCAAAGATATAAAGGTCTTGGAGAAATGAATGCAGATCAACTTTGGGAAACAACAATGAATCCTGAATCAAGAAGTTTAATTAGAGTAAATATAACAGATGCAGCTCTTGCAGAAAAAAGAGTTAATGTTTTAATGGGAGATAAAGTCGAGCCAAGGAAAGAGTGGATTAATGAAAATGTTGAATTCACTATGGAAGACGATTATAGGAATTAGTGGGGTGTAAGAGATGAAAAATGACATTTTAAAAAGAATACAAAATTATGCCCTTGAAGAAATAATGGGTGATAGATTTGGTTCATATGCTAAAGAAATAATATTAGATAGAGCCATTCCAGATGTAAGAGATGGATTAAAACCAGTCCAAAGAAGAATTCTATATGCAATGTATAAAGCAGGAAATACTTGGGATAAAAGTTATATTAAATGTGCAGCAACAGTTGGAGATGTATTAGGTAAATTCCATCCACATGGTGATTCAAGTGTTTATGATGCTATGGTTCGTATGAGCCAATGGTGGAAACAAAATCATATATTAGTTGATATTCAAGGTAATAATGGATCAATAGATGGAGATTCTGCTGCTGCATATCGTTATACAGAAGCACGTCTTGCTAAAATAAGTGGAGAATTACTTGGAGATTTAGATAAAAATACAGTTAAATGGGCTCCAAACTTTGATGATAGATTTCTAGAGCCTACTGTTCTTCCTGCAAAATTCCCTAATTTACTTGTTAATGGATCAAATGGAATTTCAGCAGGTTATGCAACAAATATTCCACCTCATAATTTAAGTGAAATAATTGATGCGACTATTAAGAGAATAGATTCACCTAATTCACGACTTGACACAATTTTAGAAATAGTAAAAGGTCCTGATTTTCCAACTGGTGGAATAGTAGAAGGAAAACAAGGAATAATAGATGCATTTACAACTGGACGTGGAAAGGTAATTGTTAAAAGTAAAACAGAATTTAAAAAAGAAAAAGGTAAGGAACAAATCATTATTCATGAAATACCTTTTGAAGTTAATAAAGCTTTATTAGTTCAGAAAATAGATTCACTAAGAATAGATAAAAAAATAGATGGAATAAGTGAAGTAAGGGATGAAACTGATAGAGAAGGACTTAGAATAGTTATAGATTTAAAAAGTGGAGCAAATAAGGATTTAGTATTAAATTATTTACTTAAAAATACAGATTTACAAGTATCATACAATTATAATATGGTAGCTATTGTCAATAGAACACCTAAAACACTTGGTATTATTCCAATAATAGATGCTTATATTGAACACTTTAAAGAAGTAATTACTAAGAGAACAGAATTTGATCTTGCAGCATATAAGAAAGAATATAATATTGTTTCAGGATTAATTAAAGCAATATCTATATTAGATGAAGTAATTAAAACAATTCGTGCTAGTAAGAATAAAGTTGATGCTAAATATAATTTAGTTGATAAATATAAATTTACAGAAGAACAAGCAGAAGCAATTGTAATGTTACAATTATATAAATTAACAAATACTGATATTGTTACATTAGAAGAAAGAAGTAAAACATTACAAGAACTAATTAAAGAATGTGAACATATTTTAGAAGATGAAAATGAACTTAAAAATGTAATGAAAAATGAACTTCGTGAAATTAAAAAGACATATGGAATACCAAGAAAAACTATTATTAAAGATGAAATAACTGAAATAAAAATAGATGAACTTGATATGGTTAGCAAAGATAATTTTGTTGTATGTATATCTGGTGCTGGATATGTTAAAAAGCATTCAATTAAGGCATTCACAGCAAATGAGAATGAGTATCCCGCTGTTAAAGAAGGGGATTATATTGAAGGTCTTTATAAAGTAAATAACTTAGATACAATACTATTATTTACTAATTTAGGCAATTACTTATATGTACCAGTTCATGAAATACCAGAAGCAAAATACAAGGATATTGGAGCACATATATCAAATATTATTAAAGTTAGTGATGGAGAAAAAATTGTTAAGTCTATAGCTGTAAATAAATTTGATTCTTCTCCTATAACTTTATTTACTAAATTTGGTATGGTAAAAAGAGTACCACTTAAAGATTTGGAAGTTAGTCGTTATTCAAAACCAGTTAATTGCATGAAATTAAAGGATGGCGATGAACTTGTTAGTGTAAGTAGATGCGATTCTGCTGAAACATTAGTCGTAACAAAAGATGGATATGCATTAAAATATAACACTTCAGAAATACCTGTTTTAGGTCTTAAAGCTGGAGGAGTTAAATCAATAAAATTAAATGCTGGCAGTGAAGTAATAAGTGCATTTGTAATAAATGAACAAAAAGAGTATCTATGTTTATTTACTGATAGAAATACTGCTAAAAGATTACATATTACTGATATTGATAAAACAACTCGTGCTAAAAAAGGAACAAGTATTCTTAAGAGTCCAAAATCAAAACCATATATTATAACTCATGCATTTAATATTGGTAGTAAAAATATATTTGGTATTATTGATAAGGAAATAGGATATTTAAAATCAAGTGATATTAGTATTTTAGATAAGTCTTCTACAGGAACAACATTTACTAAAAAGAATGTAGATGATATATTTATACTTACTAAGTTTACTGACATAACTAATCAAAATAAAGAAATTGAAGAAGCAAAAGAAGAAGCAGTAAAAATAGTCAATGATGAAGATATGATTGAAGTTGAGAAAACAGATATTGTAAAAGAAAATAAACCTAAAAAAGAAACAATTATTAAAGTGGAAAAAGAAGAAAAAAAAGAAACACAATTAACTATGAGTGATTTCTTTGAAGAATTTAAGATTTAGGAAGTAGAAATACTTCCTTTTTATTGACTTAAATATCTTTTTATGTTAATATTAGTATCGAACTTCAAGTTATGGCGAGTTTGGTGAAGTGGTTAACACGGCGGATTGTGGTCCCGTTATGCGTGGGTTCGATTCCCACATCTCGCCCCATTAATTGATAGTAATGGTAATTATGTTTATGATCGTCATTCGTTTATTAATTTTCATGGAACTGGTAAAAATTCTCTTTTTCTGTGATAAAATATTATATAGATATAGTGATTGCTACGATAAATAGCATAAATGTAAAACAATGTTGCTGTTATTAAATGAGACATCAATGTAGAATTAAAGTCAGAAAGAAGGAGATATTATGACACTAGGTCAAAAATTAAAAGAGATAAGAAAAAGATTTGGATTATCTCAAGAAAGTCTTGCTGAAATAATGAATGTTTCAAGACAAGCAATAACTAAATGGGAAAGTGATGAAGGACTTCCAGATGTAAGCAATTTACAAGAATTATCAAAAGTATTTAATCTTACGGTTGATTATTTATTAGATAATGATAATTCATTACCTGCTTTATCTATGAAGAAAGAATTAGATAAAGATAAATATGAAATGAATGGAAAGGGTTATAAACAAATATTAAAAGAATATTATACTGAGCCTTGGGAAATTTATGAATTATTAAGAAGTGAAAATAAAGGCAGGCTTGCTAGTATTGTAAGTGACTTTATAATTGGTGCGGGTGCAATGGAAACTATAGATGCATTAAATGATATAACACCATATTATTTAATAAAAAAAGATGGTTTAAAATTACTAGTAAATATTCATGATTATATTCTTGAGGTAATTGAATTGCCTGAAAACATTAATGATAAGAAATTCATATATGGTAAAAATAAGTTTAAACAATTTAAAAAATTAGAATTAACAAAATAATTATATGTTACATTTAATCAAGTAGGAGGAATCCTACTTTTTTGATATAATAAAATAAAGTTGATTGTATGAATAATTATGTTATTAAATATAATGAATCAATTGTTTGTAAGAGATTTAATTATTATGTTATCAATATTGATATTTCATTATTATTAAATGAAAGATCTGAAGGGAAAAAATAATTTAGAATATAGATGAGTAAAAATTCATCTTTTTAATTTTTATAATAGCATGATATAATAATAAAAGAGATGGGTGTGATATAGTGAAAAAATTATTTGGTGGAATTAATTTGACTTGGATGAAATTAATTATATTTGCAATATTAGCAGGTGTTTATACAGGTATAATGGCAATGCTACCAATAGCAATGGATACATCATTTAGTGATTTGACGGTTACATTTGAAGTATGGATTTTCTTTGGAATAATCATTATAATGAATAGTAAATCTGCAAAAGATTCGGCATTAAAATGTTTTGTGTTTTTCTTAATAAGTCAGCCATTGGTATATTTAGTTCAAGACGTAATAAATCATAGTAATTTGTTTTTAACTTACTATAGATTTTGGGTTCTTTGGACAATTGCGTGTATTCCAATGGGCTTTATTGGATATTATATGAAAAAAGATAAATGGTGGGGATTATTAATTCTTGTACCTATGCTAGTTTTTACAGCAGCAGAATGTTCAGGGTACTTCTCTGAAACTATGTTTTCTTTTCCAAGACATTTATTAACTACTATTTTTTGTATATGCATGTTAATAATTTATCCATTAGCTATATTTAAAAATAAAAAAATAAAAACGACTGGTGTAATAATAAGTGGATTGTTGATTGCTATAGTATTAGTTGTATGTATATGCAATCCTCCTATATATAGTACAGATATATTATTTAATGGTGAAAAATATCAATTTGATGATTCCTATAGGGTTTATTTAACAGATAAAAAATATGGAGATTTAAGTGTTAAATATGAGGCGGCAATAGAAGATTGGGTAATTCATGCAGACTTTAAGAAAGCAGGAAAGACTGAAATGATTTTGGAAGATAAAGAAGGAAATAAAACTACATTTGATGTATCAATAAGAAGATCCTCATATGATGTGAAAAAAAAGTAAAAAATATTATTTTTAATTTATATAAATAATATTGTATAATAGTTTAGTACTAGTTAACCTACACATCCTAGTATAAAAAAGGGAAGGAGAGAAAATGAATATATTTTATGGATTTATTAATATTATAGTAGTATTTAGTTTTGTAGTATTAATAGAAAAATTATTTAAAAGAGAAGGCTTATATGTGTGGCTTAGTATAGCAATTATACTTGCAAACTTGACTGTATGTAAAATGATTGATGTGTTTGGTTTTACTACAAGTTTAGGCAATGTACTATTTGCTTCAACTTTTTTAGCAACAGACATTATGTCTGAAAAATACAGTAAGGAAGATGCTAAGAAAGGAATATATATAAGTTTATTTAGTGGTATCACATTTATAATAGTTACGCAAATAACTCTTTTGTTTATTCCAAGTGCTGATGATGTTGTGAGTGATGCTATGAAAACTTTATTTAATGTTAGCATTAGAACAACTTTTGCAAGTATGCTTATGTTTTTTATAAGTAATATGATGGATATTCATATTTATAATTATTTAAAAGTAAAATATCCAAACAAATTGTGGTTTAGAAATAATTTATCAACAATATTGTGTAATTGTTTAGAAAACTACTTATTTAATTTTTTAGCTTTTGTAGGAATATTTTCTGTTCCTGTTATTATTTCAATAGCTACTACAACAACAATTATAGAAATAGTAATTGCTTTATGTGATACACCATTTTTATATATTTCTAAATGGTTAAGAGAATGATTGCAATCAATAGACAATTATTTAGAATTCGCAGTTAAAAATCATTTTAAATATACAGAATATAATCTAGAAGAAGTTTTAATAAAGAGATAAAAAAGATTAGAAATTAATTCTAATCTTTTTTAAATAGTAAATTATAATTTATCTGGAATTAGTTTATCCATATAATTTAGTAATTCTTCTTTTGTATAATTCTCGGTACCTGTTAACCATGAAATTCCAATATTAATTATTCCACCTGCATAAAATTTAACAATAACATCAAGTGGTAAATTAGTTTCTTTAATGTCATTAATATTTTTTAATCTTACTAATGCATCTTTTTCTATTACATCTATTAGAATATCAATTAAAAAGCCATTTTTATTATACGTTATAATTGCACTATAGATTTCTCTATTATTATCAATATAATCTATCAAAACACTTAGTAATTTCATTATGTATTTCTTTGATGATAATTCTGTTTCTTTTAATTCAAGTTCATTTAATAATAATTGTTTTTGATTTTCAAACAAATCAATTAATAATTCATATTTATCTTCATAATGCGCATAAAAAGTTGAACGATTAATAAGTGCTTCTTCACATATATCTGATATTTTAATTTTTTCAAAATTTTTTTGTTTCATTAATTTAAGTAATGTATCAAATAATATTTTTTTTGTTTTAATTACTCTTAGATCATTTTTTCTAGTCATTTTTAAACACCTCATGCCTAATTATAGTTTTTAATTAGTAAAAAGTCAAATAACATACAAATTGTATGATAAATATACATATACATTTTAAAAAATGTTGGATAACCAACATATATATAATCATGATGTGGTATTTAATTTCTCATTATAATAAAATATATTGTCGAGGTGAAATGATGAATAAGTTTTCAAATTTTGTAGTAAATAATAAAAAAATAATTTTACTTTTAAGTTTGATATTATTAATACCAGCTATAATTGGTTATTTATTAACTAAAACAAATTATGATGTTTTAGTATATTTACCAAGTGATATTGAAACTTTAAAAGGTCAAAATATATTGAAAGATGATTTCAATATGGGTGCTTTTTCTGTTTCTTTAGTAGATAATGATATAAGTGATAAAGAATTAATGACGTTAGAAAATAAAATTAGAGAAATAGATTGTGTCACTAATGTTATCAGCATAAATGATATTACAGGAACTACTATACCAATAGAAATATTACCTAAAAAAATAATTGATCATGTTGTAAGTAAAGATTCAAAGTTAATATTAATTACCTTTTCAACTGGTACTAGTGATGAAGAAACTACTGATGCTGTAAAAGAAATAGAAGAGCTTTCTAATAGCATTAAGGTTGGTGGTATGAGTGCAATGTCTTTGGATACTAGAAAATTAGTTGAAAGCCAAACTTTTGCTTATGTGGCTGTAGCTGTAGTTTTTTGTTTAGTAGTATTAATGTTATCTTTAGATTCATATATAGTACCAATATTATTACTTATTAATATTGGAATATCAATTCTATATAATATGGGAAGCAATTTGCTTTTAGGAGAAATATCATATATTACAAAAGCAATAGCTGCTGTTTTACAATTAGGTGTTACGACAGATTTTTCTATATTCTTGTATCATAAATATGAAGCTGCTAAAAAAGATAATAAATCAAATGATGAAGCAATGAATAATGCAATTAATGAAACAATGGTTTCTGTAATTGGTTCATCACTTACAACAATTGCTGGATTCTTGGCATTATGTAGTATGAAATTTGGTCTTGGAAAAGATATTGGTTTAGTAATGGCAAAAGGTGTTTTATTTGGTGTTTTAACAGTATTAACTATTTATCCAGTATTACTTTTAATATTTGATAAATGGATACAAAAAACAAAACATAAACCATTGATACCTGAGTTTAAATTTGTTAAGCCAATTGTTTTGAAAGGATATAAATGGATTTTTATTATATTTTTAATCTTATTAATTCCTGCATATTTATCTCAAAAAAATACTGAAGTTTATTATAAATTAGATTCATCTATTCCAGAAGATTATAATTATTCAATTGTTAGTAAAAAATTAATGAATGAATATGGTCTTATATCACAATCGATGGTTTTGGTTCCATCATCTTTAAGCAATTCTAGTATGAGTAAAATGATTGATGAAATTAATGATATAGATGGTATTGATAGTGTGATATCAACTAGTTTGCTTAATAAATATGGTATTTCAGATAATGCAATACCTTCAAAATTAAAAAGTGTTTTGGAAAGTGATAAATATAAGTTGTTGCTTATTAATTCTAATTATGAAATAGCTAGTGATGAACTAAATAATCAGATTGAAAAGATTAATTCAATAATTAAAAAGTATGATAGTAATTCAATTCTGGCAGGTGAAGGACCTTTAATGAATGATTTAGTTGAAATAACAGCGATTGATTTTAGAAATGTAAATTATGTTTCAATTGGAATTATTTTCTTCATAATGTTTTTTGTTTTAAAATCATTAAGTTTACCATTACTACTTGTATTATCTATTGAATTTGCAATATTTATAAATATGGGTGTGCCTTATTGGCATGGAACTAGTATTCCATTTATATCTTCTATAGTTATTGGGACAATACAATTAGGAGCTACAATAGATTATGCAATTTTGATGACTACAAAATATTTAGAAGAAAGAAAAAAAGGCGTGGATAAAAAAACAGCTATGGGTGAAGTTTTGAGTTCATCTGTATCATCAATTTTTGTAAGTGCTATGTGCTTCTTTGCAGCAACAATTGCTGTATTTGCAATATCTAAAATAGATATGATTAGTTCTATATGTCTATTAATCGCAAGAGGTGCAATTATAAGTATGTTAGTTGTTATGTTTGTTGTTCCTAGTGTGTTATTAATGTTTGATAAATTAATAATTAAAACTACATTAGGATTTAAGAAAGGAATGAGAATATGAAAAAAATATTTAAAAGATTTATAGTTTTAACAATAATAATATCAGGATTATTTCAAAATACTTTAGTTTATGCATTAACTAAAGAAGAAAATGTATATGCAAAATTAGATGAATCTGGGAATGTAGAAAGTGTATCTATTACGGAGCATCTATTTGATTATTCTGGCAAAACTATTACTGATAAAAGTGATTTGATTGATATTAAAAATTTAAATGGAGAAGAAAAATATATTCAAAAAGGAAATGAATATATATGGGAAACTAATGGTAATGATATTTACTACCAAGGAACATATAAAAAAGATTTACCAATAAGCTTAAGCGTTAAATACTATTTAAATGGAAATGAGGAAAAAATAGATAATATTTTAGGTAAAAAAGGAAATATTAAAATTGTTTTAACTTATAAAAATAATATATATAAAAAAGTTAATATAAATGGTAAATATGAAAAGATGTATGTACCATATGTTATTATGACAACATCAATATTAAATAATTCAGATAATAAAAATATTAAGGTTACAAATGGTAAAATCATAAATAATGGACAAAGCTCAGTAATAACAGCTATTTCTTCACCTGGATTATATGAGTCTTTAAAAATAGATGATTTAAAAGATATAAATAAAGTGGAAATAACATATGATACTGATAATTTTGAATTAAATTCTATTTATTCAGTTGCTACAACAGATTTATTTAGTAATGGTAATTTTGATATGCTAGGAGAAATAAATAATCTATATAAAAGTATTGATTTATTACAAAGTAATATGAACACTATTGTAGATGCATCTAAGAAATTAAGTGTTGGTGGAGAACAAATGGATGCAGGTATAACAGAGTTAAATAATAAAATTCAAGAATTAACTAAAAAGTATAAATATTATAGAAATCAAGATCAAAATGTATTAAAAGAAGAATTAATTAAAATAGTTGAGAAAAATATTAATACAATTACTCCTGCACTAGAAGAAGAAATTAAAAATGAAACAAGTAAAGTTATAAAGGACAACAAAAAAGAATTAGAAGCATCAGTTTTAACTTATACAAAAAAGAATACAAAATTAGTAATTGATGAAGAGGTTAATAATATAGTAAACAAAATCGATGTTGATAGTTTGATACAAAGAGTAATTAATAGTAATTTATTTAATTTACTAAAAAATGATTCAGAAATTAATGACCTTACTAATATGCTTAAAGAAGATATTAATAAAGAATTAAAAAATATAATAGTTAATGAATTTAACAAAATAAATGAATATATTAATAGTGATATGTCTCAATCAGAAAGAGATGGTTATATTAAAAATATTGCAGAAAAATATGGGATAACTTATGAACAAGCAGAAGGTATTGTAGGAGAAGTTCAAACAGATACTATTAATCAAATTAAAACGAATATTAGTAAATCTAATATTACAGATAAAATAATAAATGCTTTAAATGATAAGAATTATGTTTCAAATTTAGTTAATAATTATATAAAAAAATTAAATGATAAATTAAGTGAATCATTAAATAAAGATACAACAATTGAAGAGTATTCTAAGGAATTAAAAGAAAAAATATTAATTGCAATAAATAAAGATTTAGAAAATGAAAGTATATATTTAAATATAGATGTTAAAAATTATTTATCTGGATTAGTTGATAAAATAATTGATAATACTGCTAGTGATTTATCAGAAAAATATACAGAAGAATATACAAATAAAGTTGTTAGAAACGTTATTGAAAAAGAGTTTAGTGAAGAAAATGTTGATACTAAATTAAGAGAGTTACTTGATATATATGATGATGATATAAATCAAAAAGTAACTATTTTGGATGATACAATTAATACATTATCAGATTCATTAAATAAATTAAATGATGGATCTAAACAAATGTCTTCTGGTATTAATGCATTATCTAATGGATTAGATAAATACAATAAAGAAGGAATTAAAAAAATAAGTAAATTAGTTAACGGAGATGTTAAAACTCTTCAAAAGAGATTGGATGCACTTGTAAAATTAAGCAAAGATAATAAGACAGTAGATAAGATTCCAAACAAATCAAAAAGTTCATCAAAAATAATATTTATGATTGATTCAAAAGAAATGCCAAAAGAAACAAAAACTGAAACTAAAAAGATAGAAAAGAAAGACTCTTTTTGGGATAAAGTGAAAGGATTGTTTAAATAATTATTATTAATTTAATAAAGACAATTAAAAGATGATATAATATATACATGAATAAATTTTTGGATAATATCAGAAAAAAAGAAAGTAATTTAAAAATAAGTAATAAAATAATTTATACATTATTATTCTTTTTACTTGGAATCTTTTTAGGAACATTTTCAAAGTGGTTAGATAATTTATCAATAGATAATTCTATATGGTGGATGAATATTATTGAAAAGTTTGATTTAATTAATTTCTTTTCTCAAATGGCTGTTTGGTTATTTATTGCTATTTGTATTTCAGTATTTAGTAAATCTCCTTTGAGAGCAAGTATTAATGTTTTTTCATTTTTTATGGGATTGTGTATAAGCTATCATTTATATACAATTATATTTAGTGGATTTAATCCTAAAAACTATATGCTTATATGGTATGGGTTAACATTAATATCCCCAATACTTGCATATATATGTTGGTATAGTAAGAGTGATAATAGATTATCAATTGTTATTAGTAGTTTGATATTATTTGTAATGTTTTCTAGCTGTTTTAGTATAGGAATGTGGTATTTTGATTTTAAAGGAATATTATATTTAATTTCATTTGTCTTAACGTGTGTTGTTTTATATAAAAAAACATTTAATATGATTATTAGCTTAGTTATTGGAATTATTTTATCATTCTTAATAAGAATACCATTTATAGGTATCTAATTATGTACCCTAGGTTTGTTTCCTGTAAAATTATTTAAATTAATTATATAGTTTTATTGGAAAGGAGATAATTTATGAATCAGGAAAAGATTGGAAAATTTATTGCAAAGTGTCGAAAAGATAAAAAAATGACACAATCAGATTTGGCAGAAAAGTTAGGTGTTACAGATAAATCAATTGGTAATTGGGAGAATGGTAGAAATATGCCTGACTTGTCTTTATTTAAGCCACTATGTGATGAACTTGGAATAAATATTAATGATTTATTAAGTGGTGAAAAAATAAATAAAGAAGAGTATCAAGAAAAATTTGAAGAGAATATTGTTAATACAATTGATTATTCAACTAAAAGGATAAATAAATATAGTAATGTAATAGGATTGTTATTTGTTATATTTGGACTATTTATATCAATGTCAGCTATTATGATATTTCCAAGTGAGAGTAGTTGGGGATCAATTTATTCAGTTTTTGGAGTAATAATATTTATAATTGGTATTTCAAAATTAACTAATAAAATGAAGATGTGGAAAAGATTATTATTGGTATTATTAATATTTTTAGGAACGTTAGGTATATTATTTTTTACAGATTATATTAATGTCAAAAGAAATAATGTAGCACCAATGTTTAGAGCAACTTCAATGTATCTTGGTGGAGATGAAGAACTTCTTTATTATGATGCACCATTCTATGATGTTATTAAATGTAATGAAAAGTTCAATATTGTAAAGAACAAAAAATATACACATGAAGAATTATTTGAATATTGTTATAAAAACAAAAGGAATTGAGTTATCAATTCCTTTTATATTGACAAAATAAAAAACATAGAATACAATATTATTGTATTAATTAAATAATACAAGGAGGATAATTATGGAATTAACATTTGATAATAATATTCCAATATATATTCAATTACTAGAATATATGAAAATATATCTCATATCTGGAGTATTTAAATGTGGTGAGAAACTACCGTCAGTAAGAGAGTTTGCAACTAATTTTAAAGTTAATCCTAATACTATGCAAAAAGCATTAGCGGAACTTGAAAGTATGAAATTAATATACACTGAAAGAACTAATGGGAAATATGTTACAAAGGATGAAAAGTTAATTGAAAAATTAAAAGATGAGTATGCTTTAACTCTTGCTAAAAGCTATTTTCAAGGCATGAGAAAAATAGGCTTAGGTAAAGCCGATTCTATAAAATATTTAGAGAGGATAGATGATTAATATGAATCTTTTAGAAATTAAAAATTTAAATAAATCTTTTGATAAAAAAACCATTCTTAAAGATATTAACATAAGTATTCCTAGTGGTAAAATAGTTGGTTTGCTTGGTAAAAATGGGGCTGGGAAAACAACATTAATTAAATTAATAAATGATTTATTAACACCTACAAGTGGAGAAATATTAATTAAGGGTAAAAAAATAGGTGTTGAAACAAAAAAAGTAATATCTTATTTACCTGAAAGAACATACTTAAATAAACAAATGAAAGTTTCAGAAATAGTTGACTATTTTAAAGACTTTTATGAAGATTTTGATGAAAATAAAGCAAAAAAATTGTTAAATGATTTAGATTTAGATATAAATGAGCATTTAACTAAAATGAGTAAGGGAATGCAAGAAAAAGTAGGGCTAGTACTTGTAATGTCAAGGTGTGCAGATTTGTATATTTTAGATGAACCACTTGGTGGAGTAGACCCTGCAACTAGAGATTATATATTAGATACAATTCTTTCTAATTTTAATGAAAATGCTAGTGTAATTATCTCAACACATTTAATATCTGATATAGAACGTATTTTAGATGAGGTAATATTTATTGATAAAGGAAAAGTTATATTACAAAGCGAAGCAGATAAACTTAGAAACAAAGAAAAATCTTCAATTGATGAAATCTTTAGGAGGATGTTTAAATGTTAAATAAATTGTTAAAATATGATTTAAAATATATGATTAAGAATATGTCTATATTATATATATTATCTATATTTTTTGCTATAACAACTAGATTATTATTTGATGTAGAACAATCTGTAATAATTAAAATAATTGGTCAAATAAGTGTTGGGTGTATGTTTGCTATGATTGTAAACACATTAATAAACACTATGATGAGAAGTTGGATTAGATTTAGAGATTCTTTGTACAAAGATGAATCATATTTAACGCATACTTTACCTGTAACTAAAAATGACTTATATAATTCAAAATTTTTATTAACATTAATATTTTTCTTTGTGGGCTTTATTATTATTTTAATTAGTTTATTTATAGCATATTATAGTAAAGAAAACTGGTTGGCTATTACAAATTTTGTAAAAAATATTACTATTGGTTTAAACATGAAGACTATATTTTTTGTAACTATGTTTATAATTGTTGTGTTTTTAGAAGTCTTTAATGCTATTCAATGTGGTTTTTATGGTATTATTTTAGGATATAGAAAAAATAATAATAAACTTGGTTATTCTATATTATTTGGATTTGTTTTATACTTAATATCACAATTTACTGTTTTATTGTTAGTGTTTGTGTATGGTTTATTTAATCCTTCAATTATGGAATTATTTAAAACTGCACCAACAAGTATTGATGCTAATGCATTTAAAGTGTTATTAGTTATAACATCATTATTGTATGTGATTATTATATTTATAATGAGTATGTTATGCAAAAAAGCACTTAATAAAGGAGTAAATGTTGAATAATATTATAAAAAAAATACATTTAAATAGGAATCTTTGATTCCTGTTTTTAATTAGAAAACAGATCATGTAAATAATAGTTTTACTTAGTTTAATTAACTGATACTTATGATATAATCATTAATAGTATATGGATGGTGTAAATATGAAAAAAACATTAAAGATATTAACAAGTATATTAATAGTACTTTGGATTTTAATTGGAGCATATTTTCTTTATGATAAATATAGAAATAAAGAGTTATCTGGAGAAAAAATATTTGATGGAATGTATCTATATAAATTAGATGTAGGAGATCAAACCCATGGAGTTAGAGTATATGATAAAAATATATATTATTGGATAGAAAATAATAATGGTTTTGATTTTTATAAAATCAATATCTATAATAATAAAAGTACTAAAATAGGTGATTTACATGGAAAAGATTTTTATTGTTATTTTGAAGAAGACTACATTGAATGTTCGAATGATGATAAAATGATTCTTTATGATTTTAATTTTAAAAAATTATATGAAGGTGACATTAAAACAGTAATACCTTATAAAAAGAAATTAATGAAGTTTGAAAATAATACCATTTATTATGATGATAAAAAATTTAAAATAGTAAAAGAGGATTTAACAGAATATAATTATTATCGTCATGAATCTTTTGATAATAATATCTATTTATTCTTTTCTGGTTATAGAGATTTAGGCGGTTGTTTATTAAATGTAATGGATAATAAATGTGAAGATTATTCATATACTAATGTAAAAAAGTATAATAATGGTTTATATTTTATAGATAAAGAAAATATTAAAATTCTTGATGTAAATACAAAAAAAATAAAAGAATATAAAAATCCATTTGATGATGCATTATTAGCATTAAGTCAATTATATAATAATAAATTATATAATTTTGTAGATGATTATTTAAAAATATATAATTTAGATAATAACAAAGTTAGTTTTTTAGATTATAGATTAAATGAATATATTGATGATATATATCTAAATGATGGCTTATTATATTTAATTGAGTCAGATAGAGTATATATAGTAAATTTAAACGAAATAATTCTTGAAGAAATGACTTACAAGGAGTTAGAGACAAAGTTAAATAATAGACTAATTGATAGAATTAATAGTATTAAAAATGATTATAATGTCGAGATTAAGATAAAAGAAGAAGCAGACTTGAAATTTATGATAGGTGAAAGATCATATGATCTTATAAATGATTCATTAGATTATACAGAAGAAGTTTTTAAAATGTTTGGAAGTGATTTTTTTAAAGAGTTTATTCATGATGAATATAAGGGATTAAGAATTTATTTAACAAGCGAAATACAGTCAAATGACTTTAGTAAAAGTGGTGAAGCATTTAGATATTATGACAATTATGCTATTATTGCTAATTCATCTGAATATAAGAGAACACTATGTCATGAATTATTGCATTCATTAGAAGATGCTGCTAGTGTAAAAGATAAACTTATGTTCACAAAATGGAATAAATATAATCCAAAAGATTTTAACTATAAAATTATTTTTCAAGATTATGAGGAACCTTATAAATACACTATTAACTATGGAAAAGGTGATGTTTATTTTATAGATAATTATTCACAAACTAATGAGCATGAAGATAGAGCTAGAATATTTGAAAACATTTGTATGAATACTACTTCTGACATTAAAGATAATAAATATTTATTAAAGAAGGCAGAATATGAAAAAAGTGAAATATTAAAATATTATCCTATTTTAAAAGATACAGTCATATTTGATAGTTTAAAATAAAAAATTCACATAATTTTGACATTATACCATAAATATGTTATAATATGTGCGTTTTAAAAAGGGGGATAATATGAAAAATATTCATAATACAAATTTAGGAAATAAGATAATTATTTCAAAGAAATGTTTTCATAGAGAAGATTTAAAACCAGAATTTAATAAATATGAAACTAAAGAGGAAAAAAGATTAATTAAAAGCGAGGCTAAATATATTTATAGTAAGCTTCTTAATAGTGAAAATAATAGTTACTATAGTATAATTGATTCTGCAATTATTAGAATTAATTGTTATAGTGTTGCATATAATAGTCAAGTATTTACATCAAGTGGTAAATTAATTAATGAAACAGATACACTAATGGAATATGAATATGGATATAATCCATATTATTATAAAAAACTAGTTTCTGAATTAAATAAATTAGCAAGAAAAGACAATTTATTTTTAGATATATCTTTAAAAGAAAAACGTGATATGGGTACATATATTATTGTTATTTCTTCATTAACGAAAGAACAATTTGAAGGAATATATGAAATTACATTAGATCAATATTATGAATCTATGACTAAAAAATCTAAAAAAGGATATACTAAAGAAGAATCTAGATTTAGAAGTGAAATTGAAAAATTAAGAGAATCATATATCGAATTCATGATTGCTGATATAAATAAAGGATTTGATAAGTCTGATATTGAAATGGATGGTTATATAGCATATTTACAAATATCTTGTAAATATAGCAGTATAGATAATAAAGAAGAGATTCTTAGAGAATATGGTTTTGAGTTAAATGAACAAAATCAATCATTAGTTTTAAAGTCAAATAGAGAGTTAACGTTAGAATTAAAATAATAACTAGTTAAATTAAAAAGAGGGGGCAAATAATAAAATGTTTGTAAGGTTAACATCTGGTGAAATATTATTAGTAGATAGTGAAGAAGAATTAATTAATTATTCAGAATTTAGATATAGCAATAATATTTTAGATTTATTAGAAGAAGAAGACTTAGTTAGAATTGAATATTTCTCACCTAGACATAATAAAAGAATTACACGATTGTTTATAGTTGATGAAATATCTAATGATAGACAATTTATTACAATTAATAATGGGCATATGCACTTTTTAATCAGTGAAAATGATTTTTTAGGAAATGATAAAAAATTAGAACCTACAATAAAATCATTCATTCCAAGAGAAAAGTTATTAGAAAGTGAATGTAATTTAACAGAAGAGAAAGAAAAAACATTGAAGTTATAAAAAGATGGTTATGATAATGTAACTTATATTGAGTACTTTATCAAACCTTTTTTATTGGTTAAATTTAATTCAATTAAAAAACTATATAATTATTTATAAAAATGATATATAATATTATCAGGAGGTAAAAATGAAGAAATATTTAATTGTACTATTTTTATTAGTTATTTTACTTGGAGTAACAGGATGCAAATCTAATAAATATGCATTAGAGTTTAAAGAAGAATATGAAAGTATAAATGGTACTACTAATAATAGTGGTAAAGTGCATAGAACAATTATTATTCCAAAAGATAATCCTTTTCATAAAGTTGAACAAAAAGAAATTGTTAAGATGATTGAAGAAGGAAAAACATTCTATTTATATGTTGGAGATCCTTTATGTCCATGGTGCAGAAGTGTACTTGAAAAGTCAATTGAAG
Source organism: uncultured Erysipelotrichaceae bacterium (assembly GCA_902764145.1). Classification (GTDB taxonomy): domain Bacteria; phylum Bacillota_I; class Bacilli_A; order RF39; family UBA660; genus CAG-1000. Next base: position 87,397 of record CACWUS010000002.1, read on the forward strand.
TTGCTAAGAAAAAAGGCGTTAAAGAAATTTATTATATTGATATATGGGATGATAATGGTAATGAAATATTAAGAGATAAATATGAATTAAAAGACGGTTCTTTAGAAAAAACTGTAGAAGGAACAGAAGAATATAAAAAATTATTGAAATATTTTGACTCTGTTTTAACTAAATACACATTAACAGATAGTGATGGAAATAAAGTTGATACAGGTGAAAAAAGAATATATGCTCCTAACTTTTTCTATGTTGAAAAAGGAAAAGTAATTAGACTTGTAGAAGGAATTTCTGACAAGCAAAAAGATTCAAGAGAAGAATTAACAAAAGAAATGTTAGATGATGAACAAAAAATATTTGAAGATTTTTTTGATAATTAATAATTATTGTAGTATAATATAAGTGCAGTAGTGATTGGAATTATTTTCCTACTTTAACGAGTCGTTAAGGGACTTAGTTGCCTAAACTAATAAATTGTAATATTTCAAAGTACCAATCTATACTTCGTATAGCGCGCTTCGCTTAAGTACATTTCCATATTACAATATTTAAAGTACTGCAAGGGAGGTAGTAAAAATGTGGAAATACATTGGAAAAAAAGAATGTAATGAATTTTTACTATCTCTTTTTTTAATTGATGAAAAAGATAGTAAAAAATATATAAACAAATTATATTCAATTTCTAATAATATAGATAATAATTATAGAATTTATAAAATAAAAAAAAGAAATGGTAAATTAAGAACTATATATGAACCTAATAGTACTTTAAAATATATTCAAAAACAAATACTTAAGAATGTTTTAGAAGAAAAACATATATCTTCTTTTGCTAAAGCATATCATAAAGGAGTATCTTTAAAGGATAATGCTTTAGTTCATGTTAATAAAAAAATAATATTAAAATTAGATATTAAAAATTTCTTTGATAACATTAGTTTTTATCAAGTATACAATTCTTGTTTTCCAATTGAATATTATCCAAAGTCTGTTGGAATGATTTTAACGTATTTATGCACATATGATGGACATTTAACTCAAGGCAGTCCAACTTCATCTTATATATCAAATTTAGTTATGAGAGATTTTGATGAAGAAATTGGAAATTATTGTGTAAATAATAATATTTCTTATAGTAGATATTCTGATGATATGACTTTTTCTGGTGACTTTGATGTTAGTGAATTAATTATAAAAGTTAGAAAAATGCTATTAAAATTAGGATTTGAACTTAACAAAGATAAAATAAGTATTATAAATAAATCTAGATCTCAGAATGTAACTGGTCTTGTTGTTAATGAAAAAGTGCAAGTTTGTAAAAAATATAGAAATAAAATTAGACAAGAAATATATTATATAAAGAAGTTTGGTATTGAATCACATCTAAAAAAAATTAACTCTTCTTTAACAAAAGAAGATTATATTAAAAAGTTGTTGGGTAGGATTTTGTATGTTCTACAGATTGATGAAAACAATAAAGAATTTTTAGAATACAAAAAATATATTAAATTTTTAAATGGGAATTAATATTCCTGTTTTTTAATTGTATTATGATATAATATTTATAAGGAGATGTTAATATGAAAAAAGTAATTGTTATTGGCTGTCCCGGCTCTGGAAAAAGTTATTTTTCTAAAAAATTAAAAGTACTTGTTAATATCCCTTTATATCATTTGGATATGATATATCATAAAAAAGATGGAAGCCAAATATCTAAAGAAGAATTTGATAGTATATTAGATAATATTATGAGTAAAGATGAATGGATACTAGATGGTAATTATCAGAGAACTTTGGAAAAAAGACTTGAAAAAAGTGATACAGTATTTTTGCTTGATTATAGTACGGATGTATGTATTAAAGGCGCTAATGAAAGAATTGGAACAAAAAGAGATGATTTACCTTGGGTAGAAAATGAACTTGATAAAGAATTTGAACAAAGAATAATTAATTTTAATAATGAAAAGTTACCATTAATATATAAATTGCTAGATAAGTATAATGATAAAAATATTATTATTTTTAAAACAAGAGAACAATCAAGTGATTATTTAGAAAAACTGAAAGAAGGAATTTAATATGGTAGATAGTCATTATGATTTATTAAGTATTTGTTATAAATGTTATTTATTAAATGATTATAGCTTAATAGAAAAGTATTCAAAAGAAATAATGTCTTCTGGTGTAAAATGTATATTTGCTAATTTATATTTTATGAGTGAGGAAGAAATGAAAGATGAATTACATCCTAATTACTATAATAAAGATATTTCAATATTAGAAATGTTTAGAATTTCTAAAAAAATATTATTATCATATTTACCTAATATTGATTTTGTATTTAGTATTGAAGGTTGTGATTATATAAAAGTTAATGAATTAGAAGACTTATATAATGAAGGATTAAGATCAATATTACTTGTTTGGAACAATGAAAATATCTATGGTTCTGGAGTCAAAACTAATAAGCATTTAACTTCTCTTGGAAAAGAGTTTTTGCAAGAAGCAATAAGACTTGGTATTGGAATTGATTTGTCACATGCTAATGAGGAAACGTTTTATGATATGATTGATGTTATAAAAGAGAATATTGAAAATGGACAAAATGTTATATGTTATGCAAGTCATTCTAATTCAAGAAAACTTTGGGACATAAGAAGAAATTTGACTGATAGACAGTTAGAATGTATTAGAGATGTTAATGGTTATGTTGGTGCAATATCAAATGTTCATTTTGTAGATGCACTTAATTGTTCTTTTGAAAATAAAAGCAAAGAATATTTGAAACATATTATTCATATAGCGAGCATTATTGGTAAAGATAAAGTAATGTTATCTACAGATGATATGAGATTTTATTCTGATTATGATAAAAGTTATCTTAATGCACCAATATATCAATACACAAGTGTTAAAGAAGATATAGAAAGAGAATTATTAACATTTTTTAACAGAACAGATACAGATAATATTTTATATAATAATGGATATAGAATATATAGTGAACTTTTAAATAAACAAATGATAAGGAGTTAATATGAAAATAAATAAAAAACAAGTTATTTTTATATATAATCAGGAAGAATTTGTTGCAAGAGTAAATGAAATAGTAAATACTATTGAAAAATTATTCAGTAGTTATTATGATATGTCTAAATATGAAAGATTTTCTTTATTGAAAGTGTTCTATGATTTTGATTTTGAAAAAGAAGATAAAACTATTGATGAAATAATTGATTATTTTGATAGTACACATTCATTAATTGATGTTTATCAAGATATAAAAGGATATTTAGCAATATTTATTTATGAAATAAATAGAAATGCAAATACAACAGAAGAGGAAGACATATCCTTAAAATTAAAGTATTATTATAATACTACTTTTAAACAAAAACAAAGAATGATTGAATAAGTAGTTTTATGATTATATTTTTGTTATAATTATTATTGTAAGGAGTAAAAATGAAAAAGAGAAGTATTTCATTATTATTAAATATATTAATTATCATTTTGGAAATTATAGGATTTGCAGTTTCTTATAATAATATGCATAGGATAGGTATAGAATATTTTACTGAAGAGTCAAATTTACTTGCCCTTATATGTTCTATAATATTTGTTATTTACTTAATTAAAAATAAAACTATACCTAAATGGTTAAATGAATTTAAATACATTACAAATATTAATTTAGCTATTACTTTTTTAGTTGTTTTGTTTATATTAATACCTATGGATAACTTTAGTTATAAGAAATATTTATTAGATGGAACAATGAAATATCATCATTTAATATGTCCTTTATTATCTATTTGTAGTTTTATATTTTTTGATAGATTAAAAAAATATAATATGAAGGATTTGTTTATTGGCTTGATAGTTACGTTTATATATGCAATTGTTATGATAATATTAAATATATTAGGTACTATAATTGGTCCATATCCATTTTTAATGGTTAAGAATCAAAGTGTTCTTATGTCAACAATATGGGCATTAACAATTTTAAGTTTTTCATTTTTAATAGCACTATTACTTATGAAATTACATTCTAAATATAATAATTAGGAGGTATTATGGAATTACTAGATGTTTATGATGATAATGCTAAAAAAACGGGTAGAGTTGTTGAAAGAGGAAATAAAGATGAAATATTTGCTCCAAATGAACATATAGCAGTTTCAATTATTTTTATAGAGAATTCTAAGGGTGATTTTTTAATACAGAAGACAGCTAAAGGAGAATATTCTTCAACTGGAGGTCATATAGATCATGGTGAAGAAGCTGATGATGTTATAGTAAGAGAAGTAAAAGAGGAACTTGGGATTGATATTAATATTAATGAAGTTGTTAAGCTTGGATATAGATTGTTTGATTTCCCACTAAGATTTTTATACTATTTAAAAAAAGATATAAATTTAAATGATATTAAAATGCAAACTTCTGAAGTATCAAGTGTAGAATATATGAGTATAAGTAAAATAAACAAATTGATCGATAGTAATTTAATGAATAAAGGGCATGCAATGTTATTTAAAGAAATTTTGAAATATAAAGGAGAAAAAAATGGCAAATAAAAAAACTAACAATAATAAAAAAATTAGTAAAAAAGAAGAAGTTAAAGTTGAAAAAGTTAAAAAAGAGGAAAATAAAGTTGAAGAGAAAAAAATATTAAGTGATAAAAAAATAGCCATATTATATGTTATTTGTGCTTTATGTTGGGTGGCTAGTGCAATTTTAGAGTATGTTGGTAATAAAAAAATATCATATTTAGATATATGTATATCTGTAATATTAATAATATTAGCTGTAGTATATTTTAGAAAAAGTAAAATAAATAAATAATGCTTGAACATATATGGAATCCATGGCATGGATGTATAAAATATTCTGAAGGTTGTAAACATTGCTATATGTACTATTTAGATAAAGAAAGAGGCAAGGATGGGTCTAAAATATACAAAGTTAAAAGTAATTTTGATTTACCATTAAAAAAAGATAAATATGGCAATTATAAAATACCTAGTGGATCATTAGTACATGTGTGTATGACAAGTGATTTCTTCTTAAGTGAAGCTGATGAATGGAGAAACGAAGCTTGGAATATTATTAAAGCTAGAAGTGATGTAACTTTTTGGATTCAAACAAAAAGGGCTTCAAGAGTGAAAGAATGTTTACCTGATGATTGGAATAATGGATATAAAAATGTAATAATGTGTTTTACAGCTGAAAATCAATTAAGAGCAGATGAAAGAATACCAATATTACTTGATTTACCAGTAAAAAGAAAAGTTATAATGTGTGCTCCAATGATTGGAGAAATAACTTTATTAGATTATTTAAAAACAGGTAAAATAGAGAGGGTACTAGTAGATGGTGAAAATTATGATGGAGATAGACCTCTTAATTATGATTGGGTTAAGAAGTTATATAGTGAATGCTTAGAAAATAATGTATTATTTGATTTTGTTGGTACAGGCAATTATTTTATTAAAGATAATAAGACTTATCATATTGTAAAAGCATATCAAGGTGTGATGGCAAGAAGAAGTTTTTTGCAAATACCATTAAAAGATTATAATTTAAAAATTCAACCAAAATGTAAGAATTGTAAAAGAAATAATTCATGTAATGGATGTACATGGTGTATGAGATGTGTAAAAAAATAGTTATCATAATATAAATATTTTTAATTGTGGTATAATAAAAATAGAGTGAGATGTAGAGTTATGAGTAGAAACAAAATTATTGTATTATCTATAATATGTGGATTAATAATATTAATGCTTTTTTTATTGTTGGAAATAAAGCCTGAAATAATAGTTTATTATGATAATATAGAAATAAATGATGAGATAAACCAAGAGGTTTTTAATGATTTTGACTTACCAGTTATTAAATGTAATTTTTTAAATAAAGATGTTTCAAATGAAGTGGTAGTTACAAGCAATGTTAATAAAGATAAATTAGGAAAATATGAAATTAATTATAATTTAAAAAAATTTATTTTTAATATAAATAAGACTATTACAGTTAATATAGTTGATAATATAAAACCAATAATACTATTAAATGGTGAAAATGAAGTACATGCTTGTAGTATACAAAGTTATAATGAAGAGGGGTATAGTGCTAGTGATAATTATGATGGTGATTTAACTGATAAAGTAATAATTGAAAAAGAAAATGATATTATAAAATATACAGTTAAAGATTCATCTAATAATGAAAAATATATAACAAGAAAGATATTAACAAGTGATATAGAAGCGCCTAAAATTAAATTGAATGGTAAAGAAGTAGTATATGTTAAATTAAATGAAAAATATAATGATGAAGGTATTAGTGTTAGTGATAATTGTGATACAAGTATTAGTAATATAAGTATTGAAAATAAAGTAGATTATTCTAAAGTTGGTGTATATGAAATTATATATACAGCAGTAGATTCAAGTAATAATTCATCATCTATAAAAAGGTATATTTATGTATATGATCCAAATACAGGAGTAAATATAAATGGTGGTAAAAAAGGTGTTATTTATTTAACATTTGATGATGGACCATCTACGTATACTCCTAAGATTTTAGATATACTATCTAAATATAATATAAAAGCAACATTCTTTGTTACAAATAATGGAAAAGATAGTGTTATAAAAAGAGAATTTGATGAAGGACATACAGTTGCTCTTCATACAGCAACACATAGTTATAAAAAGGTATATAAAAGTGTTGATAATTATTTTAAAGATTTAGAAAGTGTACAAAATAGAGTATATAAGATAACTGGTGAAAAACCTATGATTATTAGATTTCCAGGAGGTTCGTCAAATACAATTAGCAAAAATTATTCAAAAGGTATTATGACTATACTTACAAGTGAAGTACTACTAAGAGGATATCATTATTTTGATTGGACAAGTGTGATAGAAGATGCTGGAAGTTGTTCAAGTAAGAAAAATGAAGTAGAAAAAGAAAATTGTATCTATAAATATTTTGTAAAAGGACTTTCTAAAAAAAGAAGTAATGTAGTATTAATGCATGATATAAAAAGCTATACAGCAAATAAACTTGAAGACATGATAAATTATGCTATAAAAGAAGGATATACATTTGAAAAAATAACAATGGAGACAGAACAAATACATCATAAAGTTAATAATTAATCCATGTATATTAAATTGACTAAATAATTTATTTATATTAAAATAATAAATAGTGTATAGGAGGAAATATGAAAAAAGTATTAGTAGTGATTTGTACTATGTTATTATTTATTCCAACAATATTATTTGCTGAAGGTAATAACAAGGTAAAAGTTTATATTTTTGAAGCTGGAGGTTGTCCTTATTGTGAAATGGAAGTTGAGTATTTAAAAGGATTAAGCTCATACAAAACAAAATTTGAAATTGTTAAAAAAGAATTATATGTTGATCATATAGATTGGAAAGAGGGAAAAGATTATAAATTAGGTGTAAATGTTGCAACTGCATTTAATGAAGCTGGATTTGAAGATGCAGCTTATACTGGAACTCCTTTTGTTGTAATTAGTGATATATATGCAGCTGCTTCATATAGTACTGATTTAGAAGATATTATAGAAGAAGCATATGAAGAAGGAGATAAAGATGCTGTTGCATGTATAGCATCAGGAAAAGAAAATTGTATTAGACCAATTAATACAGATAATATACCATCAACAACTCCTGGTAAAATTAACTCTAAAGCTGGCATTGCAATTGCAGTATTAGCTGTAGTAGGTTTAGTTGTAGCGGTTATTTATATTGCTAAAAATAGAGATACAGAAGTTAAAGAAGATACAACTTTCGAACCTGTTATAGAAAAGCCAGCTAGAAAAACTAGTCCTGCAAAAAAAACAACAACTAAAACAGCAACAAAAAAAACAACTAAAAAGTAGGAAACTACTTTTTTTATTTATAATATGATAAAATTTATATAGGTGAAAATATGAAATGTTATAGATGTAATAATGAATTAGATGATAAAGATGAAGTGTGCCCTAAATGTGGAAGTAAAGTAATAAGATATAAAGCAAAAGAAAAAGTTAGAGTGGAAAAAGTAAACAATGAAAATTATGGACTAGAGTATTATAATTTTGCTTTAGGATGTTTGATAACTAAAGCAATATCTATTTTTATTGCATTTATTTTTCCAATTAATTTAATTATTCCTTGGACACTTATTTCATTAATATTTGCATGTGTATCTAAATTTAAATACAAATATAATAAGTCTTTAATAATAATGATAATAGACATTGTTTTAATAATAATAGAAATTGTTATATTTATATTATGTATATTATTTATAAAAAAATTATTTATTATTTCATCTCCATTTTTAAATAATATTATTAATGGAATAATTGATATGTTTAAGTAAAATTTGATATAATAATTAAAGAAAATGCATGCTATTTTGGAGGCAAAAATGGAAGATAAATTAAATAGAATGAAAGAACTTGTGGAAACACTTAATTATGCATCAAAAATGTATTATCAAGAAAGTTCTCCAATAATGACAGATTATGAATATGATAAGTTATATGATGAACTTGTAAAACTTGAAAAAGAAACAAACACAACTTTTGCTAATAGTCCCACTGTTAATGTTGAAACAGAAGTATCAAAATCACTTGAAAAAGTAGAGCATAGTACTCCTATGCTTTCACTTGGAAAAACAAAGATAGTTAGTGACCTTGTAAGTTTTATAGGAGATAAGGAAGGACTATTATCATGGAAATTAGATGGTCTTACAATAGTTCTTACATATAAAGATGGTAAACTTTTAAGAGGTGTTACTCGTGGTAATGGAATAATTGGCGAAGTAGTAACAGAGAATGTTAAAAGATTTAAAAATGTTCCACTTACAATTCCATTCAAAGGTGAACTTGTTGTAAGAGGAGAAGCAATAATAAAGTATTCAGATTTTAATAAAATGAATGATGATGCTGATGAAGATGATGTTCAATATAAAAATCCTAGAAATTTATGTTCTGGTTCTGTAAGACAATTAGATCCAAATGTAACAGCAAGTAGAAATGTAAATTGTATTATTTTTGCATTAATTAGTTCTAGTGAAAACATACCAAATATGAAAAATGAACAATTTGATTGGTTAGAATCTCTAGGCTTTGAGTGTGTTGAGAGAATTCTTGTAAACAAAAATAATATTGAAGAAACAGTAATGTATTATAAAGAAAAAATCAAAAATTATGATATTCCATCAGATGGACTTGTTTTAACATTTAATGATATGGCATATGGCCTTAGTTTGGGAAGTACAGCCAAAGCACCAAGACATTCAATAGCATTTAAATGGAAAGATGAGACAGTTGAAAGTAAATTATTAAGTATAGATTGGAGTACATCAAGAACAGGGCTTATTAATCCTGTGGCAGTATTTGAGCCAATAGAAATTGAAGGAACAATAGTATCAAGAGCTTCAGTACATAATCTATCTATTATGCAAAGACTTAAACTTGGAATAGGAGACACTATTGAAGTATTTAAAGCAAATATGATTATTCCTCAGATAGCTAAAGATATTGAAGAAACAAATAATATAAGTATTCCATTATATTGTCCTGTTTGTAATAATGAAACAACTATAGTTGAAAATAATGGTGTTAAATATTTATATTGTTTAAATGAGTTTTGTCATGCTAAGTTTATAAAAAAACTAGATCTATTTACTAGTAGAAATGCTATGAATATAGATGGAATTAGTGAACAAATCTTATCAAAATTATTTAAAGAAGGAATGTTAGATGATTATGCTGATATTTATCATTTAGATAGATATAAAGATAAAATTATTAATTTTGAAGGATTTGGAACTAAATCATATGATAATATGATAGCTAGTGTAGAAAAATCTAGAAATGTTAAAATAGCAAATTTTATTTATGCATTAGGTATACCTGAAATAGGACTATCAAGAGCAAAATTAATATGTAAACATTGCAACAATGATATTAATAAAATTAGAAATATTACATTTGAAGAATTAAGTGTTATTGATGGTGTAGGAGATGTAATAGCGAAAACATGGTGTGATACTTTTAATAATCCTTTGTTTAATGAATCACTTGACAAATTATTATTAGAAGTTAAATTTAATGATGTTAAGAGTGATAAAACACCATTTAATGATTTAGTTTTTGTAATTACAGGTTCACTTGAAAAATTTACCAATAGAGATGAAATGATAGAATACATTGAAAACTATGGTGGAAAAGTAATTAGTTCTGTTTCATCAAAGGTTAATTATTTAATTAATAATGATGTTACAAGTAATTCAACAAAAAACAAGAAAGCAAAAGAATTAGGTATTAAAATAATAAGTGAAAATGATTTAATAGATATGAGTAAATAGAAAAAAGAATTTTTATAATGGGTGATAGGTGTATGAAAAAAAGAATGGGTTTTACATTAGTAGAGTTATTAGCAGTAATAGCAATTTTGGCAATATTAGTAATTATAGCGCTTCCAAATATAATAGAAATGTTTAATAATGCTAAGAAAAGATTTTTCTATAATGAAATTAGAATAGTTTATAATACTGCTGAAGAAACATATATAAAAGATGCTTTTAGTAATTCTGGTATAAAAGTATATGCCAAGGGTGAAGATGGAACTAAATGTGCTAAAGAATTAGATATGAGTGATAGAGATGGTTTCTATTATTATATTTCTGTTGATAGCAGTGGTAAAGTTAATAAAATATATATAAAGGATAATAATTATCAGTATGTTTTAGAAAAAGAAGATATAAAAAAGAATGATATTTCATTTGATGATATTAAACCTTTATCAGAAGTAGAAAATATAATTGATATTACATGTGATGGTATTTTAGCAGATACTCCATCAAGCGATAATGGAGTAACTATGTTTGTATCTGGTAAAACTTTAAATAAAACAATGAAAAAATTATCAGGTCAACAGAATTATAATTTAGATACATTTAATAATAGTATAACTGCATTTAAAAGAAGTACTAATAGTAATGTACCTAATAATGCAGAAGTTGTATCTACTGAAAATTCTAAAAAAACTATATACATGTGGTATCAAAGTGGAACAATATATTATTATAGTGAAGATGATAAATTATATTTAAATGATAATAGTTCACATATGTTTTATAAGTTAAGAAGCCTATCTGATATTGAGGGTATGAATTCTTTAGACACTTCAAGAGTAGTTAACATGCTAGCAATGTTTAGCGTAACTACTAATTTAAAATCACTAGAATGGAAAGATAGTTGGGATACTTCTAACGTAACTAATATGAGTCAAATGTTTACTAGTAGTGGTATCACTAATATGGATTTGAAAAAACTAAATACAGAAAAAGTTGCAAATATGTATTATATGTTTGCTGGAACTGAATTTTCTAGAATAGATTTAAGCAATTTTAATACAAAAAATCTTGTAGATATGGGTGGAATATTTAGTCAAAATTCAAATCTTGTTGAAATTGATTTAAGTAGTTTTGATACATCAAAAGTAACAGATATGTCTGAACTATTTCATGGTGCAAGTAATATAACTAATGTAATTTTTGGTGATAATTTTAATACATCAAAAGTTACAGATATGGGATTTATGTTTGCAGGTGCTGAAAAATTAGAATCAATAGATTTAAGTAATTTTGATACATCAAATGTAACTGATATGAGTTATATGTTCCATGGTTGTAAGAGTTTAAAGCAATTAGATGTAAGTAATTTTAATACGTCAAAAGTAACTAATATGTTAGATATGTTTAGTAGATGTGAAAAATTGACGCAACTTGATGTAAGTAATTTTAACACATCAAATGTTACAAACATGGCTGATATGTTTGAAGGATGTAAAAATTTATCATCATTAAACTTAAGTAATTTTAATACATCAAAAGTAACATATATGCAATCTATGTTCTCTGGAAATACAAGTTTATTAGATATAAATTTAAGTAATTTTGATACATCAAATGTTACTAGTATGACATATATGTTTAATAATTGTGAAAATCTAAGGCAACTAAATGTAAGTACTTTTGATACAAAAAAAGTTACAGATATGGAAAGTATGTTTGCTGGATGTAAAAACTTAACACAATTAAATTTAAGTAACTTTAACACATCAAAAGTAACAAATATGAAAAATATGTTTTATGAAGATACTAATATAATATCTGTCAATTTAAGCAGTTTTAATACAACAAATGTAATAAATATGAGTAGTATGTTTTCTTTCGATGAAAGTTTAACCTCATTAGATTTAAGTAGTTTTGATACATCAAATGTTACTAGTATGTCATATATGTTTTCTAAAAATAAAAGTTTAACTTCACTAGACTTAAATAATTTTAATACTCAAAACGTTACAAATATGCAAGGAATGTTTAATGAATGTGAGAAGTTAACAACATTAAATATAAGTAATTTTGATACATCAAAAGTAACAAATATGAGAGAAATGTTTAGAATGTGTCATAATTTATCATCATTAGATGTAAGTAACTTTAACACATCAAAAGTAACAAATATGAATAAAATGTTTAATGAATGTAAAAGTTTATCATCACTAGACTTAAGTAGTTTTAATACCCAAAACGTTACAAACATGAATGGGATGTTTAGCGAATGTAAAAGTTTAACAACATTAAATGTTAGTAATTTTAATACTAGAAAAGTGACTGACATGGAAGAAATGTTTAAAATGTGCCATAATTTGTCATCACTAGATGTCAGTAGTTTCAACACAGAAAATGTTACAAATATGAAAAAAATGTTTAATGAATGTAAAACTTTAACAACAATTAACTTAAACAATTTTAATACAAAAAATGTTACAAATATGAATTCAATGTTCTCTGGTAGTGATAACTTAAAAACATTAGATTTGAGTAGTTTTGATACAAGAAATGTTACTGATATGGGCGCTATGTTTAGAACTTGTGGTAAATTAGAAAATGTAAATTTAAGTAATTTTACAACAGATAAAGTTAAAAATATGGAATCAATGTTTGCGGGATGCTTCAAATTAAAAACTCTTGATTTGAGTAGCTTTGATACAAAAAATGTTACTGATATGTCTTATATGTTTCTTTATAATTCACAATTAACTACAATATTTGCTAATAATTCAAAATTTAATACAACTAATGTTACTAAATCAGATAATATGTTTAATGGATGTAGTATTTTAAAAGGTGGAAATAATACTTCTTATGATTCTAGTCATATAGATAAAATATATGCTCGTATTGATAAATCTGGTTCTCCAGGATATTTTACAGCTAAGTAAAAACTTGACAATAAATAATTATAGTTGTAATATTTATAACCAAGAAAGAAGGAATAAATATGATGAATTTATTTAACAATAATCATAATAATCATCAAGTTCATAATAATGAACCTTCTTTGTTTTGTATAAAATAGCGACATAATTAAAATTAAATATTAATAAAGATTATATGTCGACATATAATCTTTTTATTTTAATAACAATAAAAAAATGATAAAATTAAATAGAAAGGATGATATAAATGAAAACAGAACCTAAAACATTATCTGGATTTATGGAATTATATCCAAATGAGCAAATTGCTTTTGATAATATTAAAAATACAATAATAGATACATATAAAAAATATGGATTTTATCCTCTTGATACACCAATAATAGAGTATTCTGAAGTTCTACTTGCTAAAGCAGGAGGAGAGACAGAAAAACAAATATATAGATTTGAAAAAGGTGATAATGATTTATCTTTAAGATTCGATTTAACTGTGCCTTTAGCTAAATATGTAGCAAGAAGATATAATGAACTTGTATTTCCATTTAAGAGATATCAAGTAGGAAAAGTATTTCGTGGTGAAAGACCACAAAAAGGTAGATTTAGAGAGTTTTATCAATGTGATATAGATGTTATAGGTGATGAAGAATTATCACTTAAATATGATTCAGAATTAGTTAATGTTATTTATGATATATTTAGTAAATTAAATATTGGTGATTTTAAAATTAGAATTAATAATAGAAAGATATTGAATGGTTTTTTTGGTAGATTGGGGATCAATAAAGAACTAACAGCTGAAGTATTAAGAATTATTGACAAGTCTGAAAAAATAAGTAGAGAAAGTTTGATTGATGAATTAGATAAAATTGGAATCACTGAAATGCAAAGATTCGATATACTTAATTTGATGGATAGAAGATTAATTAATCCTGATATGGAAGAAAGTTTGAATTATTTGAAAAGAGAATATCCAAAAACTAATAAAGATAATAGTTTATTAAATGAGGGAATAGAAGAATTAGAAACTATTTTAAATGATTTGAAGTCAAGAGGAATACCTCGTAAATATTATGCAGTTGATTTAACAATAGCAAGGGGACTTGATTATTATACTGGTACAGTGTATGAAACATCACTTGTTGATTATCCTTCTATTGGAAGTGTATGTTCTGGTGGAAGATATGAAAATTTAGCAGAATTTTATACAGATAAAAAATTACCTGGAGTAGGACTTTCAATTGGGCTTACTAGACTTTTTTATCAATTAGTAGAAGCAAATATTATTAAAATTGATAATGTATCTTCTTCAGATGTTATGATACTTCCTATGTGTGATAATTACGAATATATATATAAAGTTAATAATATACTAAAAGAGAATAATATAAAGGTTAATATTTGTTATTTAGATAAAGGTTTTAAACAAAAAATGAAATATGCTAATAGAATGAATAATAAATATATAATAATAATTGGAGAAGATGAAGTTAATAATAATACAGTAGTACTTAAAAATATGATTAGTGGAAATCAAATGACTATTAGTTTTAATGAATTAGCTTCATTAAAAGAAAAAATACTAGAATAATTTTATAAAATATGATATAATATATTCCACTTAAGGGGGATATTATGAATATAATAGAGCATTTAAATTATGCATTAGATCATGAATATGATGTTTATTTATCAAGTAGTGTATTTAGAGAATTAACTTTAGATAATCCACGTATATCTTTATGGATAAAAGATAATGTTATCAACATTACTTCAACAAGGGATTATAATTCATATTTGTATTATAGTAAAAATGATACTATTAAAATATGTGATGTATCTGATGTAGATACAATAATAGATATATATAGAGCTACTAATGGATATACTCCAAAAGATATTAAAATTAATGGTTTAATTGAAATATTAGCGCAAGGTTATAAACTAGAAATAAAATAATTGACAATAAATAGTCAAGAAAGTATAATGAAAAGAGTAAATCGATGATGTGGAGAAGTAACATATAAATTCTTTATAGAGAGTTAGTGTCTGGTGAAAACTAATAAGATATATATGTGAATAACACCACTGAGTGGAATGTCGAAATTAAGTAGACACTCACGGTTAATACCGTTATATAAATTAAGTAAATAAAGGGATGGTACCGTCTTATGACTCCTTGTGCCATTCCTTTTTATTTTAGGAGAGTAACTATGAAACATATAATGAGATTAAATAATGAACCATTTGAATCAATTAAAAATGGTACTAAAACAATTGAACTTAGACTCTATGATGACAAAAGAAGACTACTCAATATTGGTGATACAATAGAATTTATAAATAGAATAAATGAAGATACAATTTTAACTAAAGTTATAAAACTACATATTTATAAAAATTTTAGAGAATTATATAATTATTTTAATAAAATATCTTTAGGATATAGTGAAAATGAAGAAAAAAATCCTGATGATATGTATAAATATTATAGTGAAGAAGAACAAAATAAATATGGTGTAGTTGGAATAGAAATAAAATTAATAAAATAGGAGATGATAAAAATGGATGTAAAAGATTTGTTTGAAAGTATTAAAAAGTTTGAAGGAAAAGAAGTTACTTTAGAAGGATGGGTTAGAAATAATAGAAATCAATCTAATTTTGGTTTCGTAGATTTTAATGATGGAACATATTTTAAAAGCTTACAATTAGTATATGATAAAGAATTAAAAGATTTTGATAATATTAGTAAAATTAGAGTTGGCTCTGCAATTAGAGTAAAAGGAAAAATAGTTAAGAGTGAAGGTAGTGGTCAAAGCCATGAAATGAAAGTATCTAGTGTAGAATTATTAGGTGATAGTCCTGAAGATTATCCAATTCAACCTAAGAGACATACTAGAGAATTCTTAAGAGAAGTTGCATATTTAAGACCAAGAACTAATTTGTTTAATGCAGTATTTAGAGTACGTAGTGTAGCTGCACAAGCTATTCATGAATATTTTCAAAGTCATAATTATGTTTATTTTCATAGTCCAATTATAACTGCTGCTGATTGCGAAGGATCAGATCAAATGTTTAAACTTACTACATTTGACTTAAATAATGTTCCTAAAGATGAAAAAGGTAATGCTGACTTTAAAAAAGATTTGTTTGGTAAAAAAGTATATATTACAGGAAGCGGACAATTACATGGCGAAACATATGCTCTTGCATATAAGAAAATTTATACTTTTGGACCAACACTTAGAACTGAAAAATCAAATACTAAAACACATGCTAATGAATTTTGGATGATTGAACCAGAAGTGGCATTTTGTGATTTAAATGGAATAATGAATATTGAAGAAGAAATGCTTAAATTTGTTATTAAATATGTTATGGATAAATGTCCTTTAGAAATGGAATTTTTTGATAAATTTGTAGAAAAAGGAATTATAGAAAAATTAAATAAAGTATTAAATAGTAAGTTTGTTAGAATTACTCATCATGATGCAATTACTTTACTTAAGGAAGCAAATGTTAAATGGGAATTTGAACCAGAATATGGTGAAGATATAGCAAAAGAACATGAAAAATATATTACAGAACATTTTAATGGTCCAGTATTTATTACTGATTGGCCAAAAGATATTAAAGCTTATTATATGAAATTAAATCCAGATAATGAAACAGTAGCTGCTGTTGATTTAGAAGTACCAGGTTCTGGAGAACTTATGGGTGGAAGTCAAAGAGAAGATGATTATGATAAACTTATAAATAGAATGAAAGAATTAAATATTGATTATAGTGAAATGGATTGGTACACAAATCTTAGACGTTTTGGAGGATGCTATCACTCTGGATTTGGCTTAGGATTTGAAAGATTAATAATGTATTTAACAGGAATAGAAAATATTAGAGATGTTATACCATATCCAAGAACACCAAATAATTGTGATTATTAATAGGAGGAATTGATATGGATAAAATGTATCGTTCCACTATGATTGAAGATATTACAATTGATTTTATAGATAAAAAAATAGTTGTTAGTGGATGGATACAGAATATTAGAGATCATGGTGGAGTTTTATTTTTAGATTTAAGAGATTCTACTGGTATTTTACAAACAGTATCAAATGATGATAATATGTTTAAAGGTCTTGCTAAAGAATCAGTTATTAGACTTGAAGGTACCATTAGAAAAAGAAGTGAAGAAACATATAATGATAAAATTAAAACTGGTGAAGTTGAACTTTTAGTAAGTGATATTAAAGTATTATCTTCTTCATTACATGAACTTCCATTTGAAATAATATCTAGTAAGCAAGTAAGTGAAGATGTAAGACTTAAATATAGATATTTAGATATGAGGAATGATAAAGTAAAAGATAATATATTACTTAGAAGTGAACTTTTGCATTTCTTAAGAAATAAAATGCATGACTTAAAATTTACTGAAGTAGAAACACCAATATTAACAGCTTCTTCTCCAGAAGGAGCAAGGGATTTTGTTGTTCCATCAAGAAAATATAAAGGTAAATTTTATGCTCTTCCACAAGCACCACAAATATATAAAGAATTATTAATGGTTGGAGGAATTGATAAATACTTTCAAATCGCTCCATGTTTTAGAGATGAGGATTCTAGAAAAGATAGAACTTTAGAATTTTATCAATTAGATTTAGAAATGAGCTTTGTAGATGAAGAAGATGTGCTTTCATTAGGAGAAAAAATATTTTATGATGTTTTTTCAAAATATAGTGATAAGGTAGTTAGTAAAATTCCATTTAAAAGACTTACTTATGAAGAAAGTATGGAATTATATGGTACTGATAAACCAGATTTAAGGAACCCACTTATAATTGAAGATATCGGCGAAATATTAAAAAACACTTCATTTGGACCTTTCAAAAATGCTACAATAAAAGCAATTAATGTTGATAAAATTGGTGATAAGCCAAACTCTTGGTTTAATGAAATAGTTGATTATGCTTCATCTATTGGAATGCCAGGAATAGGTTATTTAACATTAAACAGCGATGGTACATTTAAGGGACCTATTGATAAATTTTTGACTGATAAAGAAAGAGAAGATATTATAAGTACTCTTAAAATGAAAAATAATTCAGTAGTATTCTTTATCGCTAATAAAAATAAAAAAGTTGCTCAAAAATTTGCGGGGTTAATTAGAACTGAGTTAGGGAAAAAATTAGATTTAATTGATAAAAATAAAATAGAAATGTGTATAATAAAAGATTTTCCATTATTTGAATATAATGATGAAAAAAGAAAATATGAATTTTGTCACAATCCATTTAGTAAACCACAAGAAGAAACTGAATATACTAAAGAAAATATGAGTAACATTCTTGCATATCAATATGACTTTGTATGTAATGGTAATGAGATGGCATCTGGTGCTGTTAGAAATAGTGATTTAGATTCATTAACAAAAGGTTTTGAAGCAGTAGGATATACAAAAGAAGAAGTAGAAAATAAATTTCAAAGTATGTTTACTGCATTTAAATATGGTGTTCCACCACATGCTGGAATGGCAATTGGAATAGATAGACTTCTAATGATTATTAAAGATGAAGATAACTTAAGAGAAGTACAAGCTTTTCCTGTTAGTTCTAGTGGTATAGATTATATGATGGGAAGTCCTAGTACACTTGATAAAAGTCAACTTGATGAACTTGGAATTGTTTTTAGGAGGGATGTAAATGAGTAATTTTACAAAAGAAAAAATTGATAAGTATGCAGATGATTTACTTATAGGTTTAACAGAAGAAGAAAGAACAATGATACAAGAGGAATTTGATTTAATTGAAAAAAATATGGATTTAATTAATAAGATTCCAAATATTAAAGATGTAGAACCTCAAAGTTTTCCTTTTGAAATGGAAGTAACGGATTTAAGAAGCGATGAAAAGGAAATAGAGCCAATAGATATAGACGTGCTTCTTAGTAATTGTGATCAAACAGAAGGAAGAGAAGTAGAAGTTCCAAAGGTGGTGGGATAATGAATAAAGGTATTGTTGAATTACATAATGAATTAAAAAGTAAAAAAACAACAAGTGAAGAATTAGTTAAAGAATCTTTAAAGTTAGCTCACGATTGCCAAAAATTAACAAATTCATTTGTAACTATATTAGATGATGCTGTAGGAAGTGAAGTAACAGATGATTTGTTAAGTGGAATTCCTTATGGTATCAAAGATATATTTTCAACAAAAGGAATTTTATCTACAGGTAGTAGTAATACACTAAAAGATTATGTTCCATTCTTTGATGCTACATGTGTTAAAAATTTAAAGAGTCATGGTGCAGTTGCAGTAGGTAAAACAGTACTTGATGAACTTGGTATGGGTGGTACTGGTACTACAGGACACACAGGTGTTGTTAAAAACCCATGGGATACAAGTAGAATGTGTGCTGGTTCTTCTGCAGGTAGTGCAGCAAGCGTTGCTTATGGTGTTTATCCTTATGCTCTTGGAAGTGATACAGGAGACTCAATTAGAAAACCAGCTGCATATTGTGGAATAGTTGGATATAAACCTACATATGGTATGATTTCAAGATATGGAATGTTTCAATTTGCTTCATCTTTAGATACAGTAGGAGTATTATCAAGAAGTGTAGAAGATGCTGCAATAGTTGTAGATGGAATGAAAGGTATAGATGAAAATGATATGACTTCTTGGGATAGTAGTAATATTCATCTATATGATTCATTAAAGACTGTTAAAGATAAAAAATTATTCTATATTAAAGAAGTTTGTGATATAGAAAACTATGAAAACCCAAGCGAAGAATTAATACATCACTTAGAAAACTTTAAAGAAACAGTCAAGAAGTGTGAAAGCCTTGGATTTAGTGTAGAAGGAATAAGTATTGATAAGACATTATTAAATGCTCTTCCATCAGTGTATGTTGTTATATCTTGTGCAGAAGCAACAAGTAATATGTCAAATCTAACTGGAATATCTTTTGGTCCAAGAGGTAATGGAGATAGTCCAAAAGAAATAATGAAGAATCATAGAACTGTAGGATTTAGTCCTCTTATTAAAAGAAGATTTGTAATAGGTTCATATGTATTACAAAGTGAAAATCAAGAAAAATATTTTAACAATGCTAAAAGAGTTAGAAGATTAATTGTTGATAAAATGAATGAATTATTTGAAAAATTTGACGCTATGATTGCTCCTGTTGGAATAGGACCCGCTAAATATTTAGACAATAGTAAGAATATGTTAAGTGAAGATACTGCTGTATTAGATGAATTATTACAAATAGGTAACTATGGAGGATACCCATCAATTACGATACCAAATGGTTTTGTATCTAATCTTCCAGTAGGTGTAAATATTACAGGAAAAGTTAAAGACGATCAAAATGTGCTTAATATTGCATATACATTAGAATCTAGTATGGAATATAAAAATCAATTAGCAAGGAGGGAAAAATAATGGCATATAAAGCAGTAATTGGACTTGAATTTCACTGTGAAATGAAATCTCATACAAAAGTATTTTCCCCATCTATAAATGGATACTCAAAACTTGCTAATGAATATGTAAGTCCTATTGATATGGCATTTCCTGGTACACTTCCAGTAGTTAATAAAACTTGTGTAAGAAAAGCTATTGAGATGGCAATGATTTTAAATTGTAAAATACCTGAATATATGGAATTTGATAGAAAAAATTATTTTTATCCTGATTTACCAAAAGGATATCAAATAACACAATTTTATAATCCAGTAGGAGTAAATGGTAAGATAACAATAGATGTTAATGGAAAAGAAAAAGAAGTATTAATTCATGATATACATTTAGAAGAAGATGCTGCATCACTAGATCATTACTATAATACATCAACAATTGATTATAATAGAGCTGGTGTACCTTTACTTGAACTTGTAACAGAACCTTGTTTGCATTCTGCTGATGAAGCTCTTGCATTTTTAGAGCATGTAAGAAGTATATATCAGTATACAGATATATCTGAGTGTGATACTAAAAAAGGTCAAATAAGAGCGGATGTTAATGTTTCAATAATGGAAGAAGATGCAACTGAATTTGGTACAAAAGTAGAAGTTAAAAATGTAAATAGTTTTGATGCTATTAGACAAACTATTGAATATGAAATTAAAAGGCAAAGCAAACTTAAAGATGAAGGTAGATATGATGAAGTTGTTCAAGAAACAAGAAGATGGGATGATGAATCATGTACAACTATTCATATGAGAAGTAAAGCAGATGCTATAGATTATAAATATTTTAGAGAACCAAATCTTCCTAGATTTAAAATAACTGAAGAATTAAAAGAAGATATTAGAAAAAGTATACCAGAACTTGCTTATGAAAGACGTGAAAAGTATATTAATAAATATGGACTAAGTGAATATGATGCAGGAGTACTTGTTAAATCAAAGAAAGTATCTGATTATTTTGAAGAATGTTTACATCTTGGAACAGATGCTAAAAGTGCTTGTAATTGGATAACAACAAGAGTACTTGCTGAAGTTAATAAATCTGAAGATACTACAATAGATGATGTATTTGTAAGACCAAATATGATTTATGAATTAGTAAAACTAATAGAAGACAAGAAGATAACTAACAATCAAGGAAAAGAAGTATTCATTCATATGTTAGAAGATCATCTTACTCCAAAAGAAATAGTTAAAAAATATGATATGGAGATAATAGAAGATGAGGGATTAATTGATTCATTAGTTAGTGAAGTAATAAATGAAAATTCACAGGCTATTGAAGATTATCATAATGGAAGAACAAACATGTTAGATTATATGGTTGGACAAGTTATGAAAAAATCAAAAGGTAAAGCTAATCCGGTTGAAGCAAAACAAAAATTGTTAGAGAAGATTAAATAATTTATTTAATCTTTTTTATATTGAATTCTAATTATTTTAATGTTAAAATAATTATTAGAATAAGGAGGATATCCAAATGGATAAAGTATTAGACTTTTTAGCTGATAATTATATGATATTTATGATTATTAGTGGTGTATTATTAGTGTTATTAATTGTATTTTTAATAGGAAGTAGAAAGAAAGGAAAACAAGTAGAAACAGCTAGTGCAACAGCACAACCTCAAACTGAAGTTCCACAACCAACAGAAGTTCCACAACCAACAACTTTTGTTGCTAATAATGAAGTTCAATCTTCAGAGCCAACTTTAGTTATAGATGCAAATCAACCATCAACTCAAACTGGTGGAGATGTTCCAATGGGAAATGATCAAGTTGCATCAAATGAACCAACTTTAGTTATTGAAGATCCTAGTGCTACTTCAAGTGTAGTTGAGCCAACTCCCGCTCCTGTACCAGAACCTGTTCCTGTAGCAAGTCCAGAAGTTACTCCAGTAGTTGAACCTGCAACTACAAGTATTTTTGAGACTCCTGATGCAACACAAGCTACCCCTACAATAGAGCCAGTAACTCCAGAAGCTGCAACAGGTGCAACTCCTGTGGTAGAGCCTATGGCTACACCTGCTATGGAACCAATAGCTCCAGTAGTTGAGCCAGTTGCTACACCTACAGTTGAACCAATAGCTCCAGTAGTAGAGCCTGTGGCTACACCTGCTATGGAACCAATAGCTCCAGTAGTTGAGCCAGTTGCTACTCCTACAGTTGAACCAGTAGCTCCAGCAGTAGAACCTGTGGCAGCACCTGCTCCTGAACAAACTATTCAACAATAAGAATCATTTGATTCTTTTTTTCTTGCAATTAATTCTTAAATTTGATACAATTTATTTCGTTGAAGGACGAGTAAAATAATTAATTATTTTAAGAGAGTTAGTGTTTGGTGAAAACTAATAATAATATTATTTGAAGCTACTTTCATTATTTGAGTTAATCACTCACGGTTAAAACCGTTATATTAAGTAAGTTAAATAAAGGATGGTACCGTGCATTTGCACTCCTTATGTACTATTCTTTTTTGTTTTTAAGGAGGAAAATATGAATTTAAAAGATTTATTTATTGATTTTTTTGTTAGTAAAGGACATAAACAAATTCCTAGTGCTCCAGTAGTACCAGAAAATGATCCAAGTGTTTTATTTAATACAGCCGGAATGCAACCTTTAATACCATATTTAATGGGAGAGCCTCATCCATATGGTACTAGATTGTGTGACTATCAAAAGTGTATTAGAACAAATGATTTAGATAATATAGGGGATTCATACCATCATACTTTTTTTGAAATGTTAGGCAATTGGTCATTAGGAGATTATTTTAAAGAAGAAGCTATAGAATGGAGTTTTGAATTCTTGACTAAAGTATTAAATATACCTGTAGAAAAACTAGCAGTGACAGTTTATGAAGGAAGCGACAAAATTCCTTTTGATCAAGTGTCTCATGATAAATGGTTAAGTTTAGGAATAGATGAAAAGAAAATAGCAAGAACAAAAGATGATAATTTTTGGATTGCTGGAGAAACTGGGCCATGTGGACCAGACAGTGAAATGTTTTATTTTAGAAGCGATGATGAAATTCCAGAAGTATTTGATCCAGAAGATGAAAGATGGGTTGAAATATGGAATGATGTGTTTATGCAATATTATAAAGATGAAAACGGCAATATTACTGAACTTCCTAAAAAGAATGTTGATACTGGAATGGGATTAGAAAGAACAGTTGCAATATTAGAAGGAGTAGATGATAATTATACTTCTAGTGTATGGAAAGATGTAATTGAAGTAATAGAAAACATTTCAAAACTACCATATAAAGGTAATGAAAAATCTATGAGAATAATAGCTGATCATATTAGAACATCAGTATTTATTAGTGCAGATTATAGTGGTATTAAACCATCTAATGTTGGGCAAGGATATATACTTAGAAGACTTATTAGAAGAGCAATTAGACATGCAAAAAAACTTGGAATTGATATTGATAGTAATTGGGAAAGTTTAATAGCAGAAAAAATAATTGAAAAATATAGTAAATATTATAAAGAATTAGAAGATAACAAAGCTATAGTATTAGATGTCTTAAAAAATGAAAAAATTAGATTTAACAGAACTATAGAAAAAGGATTAAAAGAATTTGAAAAAGTCGCTAATAAAGATATAGATGGAATAACTGCATTTCATTTATTTGATACTTACGGTTTTCCAATTGAATTAACAGAAGAATTAGCAAGCGAAAAAGGATTAAAAGTAGATATAGAAGGTTTTAATACAAAATTTAAAGAACATCAAGAATTGTCTAGAACAGCTTCGCAAGGCCAATTTAAAGGAGGACTTGGTGGACATTCAGAAAAAGAAACAATGTATCATACAGCAACACATCTTTTAAATGCTGCATTGAAAAAGACTGTATCTAAAGATGTTCATCAAAAAGGATCAAATATTACAGAAGAAAGAATGAGATTTGATTTTAGTTGTGATCATAAACTAACAGATGAAGAAAAACAAAGCACAGAAGATTTAGTTAATAAATGGATTAATGAAGGTATTGATGTAACTCAAGAAGAGATGAAAAAAGAAGATGCTATTAAGAGTGGAGCAGAGTGTATGTTTATAGAAAAGTATCCTGATATTGTAACAGTTTATTCAATAGGAGATTTTTCAAAAGAATTATGTGGAGGTCCACATGTTAAAAATACTAAAGAACTTGGTCATTTTAAAATAGTAAAAGAAGAAGCAAGTAGTGCTGGAGTAAGAAGAATAAAAGCAATATTAGAAGATAAGTAATTATCTTCTTTTTAATTGACAAAAATGTTAATAAATGTATAATATTATTTACAAATATTTACGGGGGAAATATGGATAATAATAGTTTAATATTAGGAAAAATACCTACTTCTGGAGGAGGTATTACAAAGACATATGAAGAAAGTAGATTTGTTTTTATTCAAGATAAATCTCATCAAGCATATTGTTTAAAAAACAATTGTGAGTTTTATCTTAATGTAAAAACAAATGAAATTACACCAGATAAAAATGAAGAAGATACATATAAGGAAATGGTTATTTTAAGTATTTTACCATATGGAGGAGCAAGTCAACATGGTGGAATATATTTTGATTTTATTATAGAAGTTATTGAGAAAGATATTCTAAGAGCTCATTTATATGATGAAAGAATGATTTTAGAAGAACTAACAAATAAAAATCAAAATGGTTTAGTTTTAAAACAGGAGGTTATTTATGAAAATTGAATTAGTAGATATTGAAATGGATGGAGTATTACTTAATGATTTTAAAGAACTAGAAGAAATGTATTGTTTTTATAAAAAAGCTTGTGAAGATTTAAAATTAATAATTGAAAACAATTTAGATTTAGATAGTTTTTTTAGAATAATTATGAAGTATTATGATGTTGAATTATTTGAAAGTGAACATGATACTTATATGACTTGTAATCTTTTAGGAATTAAACCAAAAAGATTATCAACAGATTTTATTTTATATGAAAAAGATAAACATGCACCTAAGTTCTATTTTGAAGATTGGATTATAATGGAAACTGGTAAAGTAGATGCAAGAAGAATTTATTCACAAGGAGAAATTGATAATTTATTAGATGATGATCAAATGGTAGTATTATATCCATATGCAAAAAGACCTGCATCTAAGAGATTACAACATGTACCAAATGATAATAGTAGTTATGATTTAACATATAATGGAGAGTTTGTAATTGATGAAAGTGAACTTGGACAGACATCAGGACAACTTGAAAATATAACATATTATAATGACTGGATGAGAACAGAGTTTAATCTTTATAATAGTCCAATAATTCAGAGTAAATTAAAAGAAAAAGTATTTACTAAAGAAAGATTAATGAAAGATGTAGCAAGTTATAGATTTAGAGCTTTAGAAGTACTTAAATTAATCAAAAACTTAGCAACAAAAAAGAATTTAAATATAAGTGGAATTATAGAAGAAGAAATTAATATGCTAAGATTAAAGAAAAATTAATAAACATAGATAATATCTATGTTTTTTTATGATATAATTATTTTGGTGAAAAAAATGAATATCTATGATTTTACATTAAAAGAATTAGAAGAATATTTAATAAAAAATGGTTTCAAAAAATATAATGCTACTCAAATAATAGAGTGGATTTATGAACATAAAGTATATGACTTTAATAAAATGACTAATTTAAGCAAAAAACTTATATCTTTTTTAAGTGAGAATTTATTTTTTGAAGATTTAGAAGTAATTGAAGTAGAAAAAAGTGAGCTTGCTAATAAATATTTATTAAAATTAAAAGACAACAACAAAATAGAATGTGTACTTATGAATCATGATTATGGTTATTCACTTTGTGTATCTAGTCAAGTTGGATGTAATATGGGATGTTCATTTTGTGAAAGTGGAAGGCTTAAAAAAGTTAGAGATTTATCACTTGGAGAATTAGTTGGACAAGTATTATGTGTATCAAAATATGAAAATATTAGAATAGATAGTATCGTTGTTATGGGAATAGGAGAACCATTTGATAACTTTAATAATATTAAAAGATTTATAAGTGTTGTAACAAATAATAAAATGATAAATATTGGCCAAAGACATTTAACAATATCAACATGTGGATTAGTGCCAAAAATATATGAATTTGCAGACCTTGAAACCGGTGTAAACTTAGCAATAAGTTTACATGCTCCTAATAATGAAATAAGGGATAAGATTATGAAAGTTAATCATGCATATAAAATTGAAAAAGTTATGGAAGCCTTGGATTATTATATTTCTAAAACAAACAGAAGAGTAACTATTGAATATATAATGCTTGAAGGAATTAATGATAGTGATAAATGTGCATATGAATTATCTTCTCTTGTTAAAGGTAAATTAATGTATGTGAATTTAATACCATATAATGAAACCTCAAATATCTCAATGAAAAGAAGTAATGACTTTAAAATAAAAAGTTTTTATGATATACTTAAATCGAACAATGTAAATGTGACAATAAGAAAAGAAATGGGCGGTAATTTATCTGCAGCTTGTGGACAATTACGTGCTAATGCAGAAAGGTTGTGAAATATGAAATCATATTATCAAACAGACCCTGGTAAAGTTAGAAGCCATAATGAGGATTCTGTTAATATAGTTGAGAACGATAGTGGAGAAGTCCTTGTTGTTGTAGCTGATGGAATGGGAGGCCATAAGGCTGGTGAAGTTGCTAGTTCTCTTGCTGTCAATGAATTAAGTCGAAGATTTAGTGAATTATCAAGTATAGGCAGTAAAGAAGAAGCAGTGGTTTGGTTAAAAGAGATAATAGATGAAGTTAATATAAAGATATTAAAATATGCAGAAGAACATGTAGATGCTTCTGGTCTTGGAACAACTTGTGTCTGCACAATTGTTACAAAAGATTTCTTACTATTTGGAAATATAGGAGACTCAAGTGGCTATGTTTATAAAAAAGGAAAGCTATATAAAGTAACAAAAGATCATACACTTGTAAATATACTTCTTGAAAGTGGAGAACTTACAGAAAGTGCTGCTAAGATGCATCCACAAAAAAATGTTCTTATGAAAGCACTTGGCGTTGCAGAAAAAATAGAAATGGACATATTTGATGTTGAAAGAGATGTTGATGGTATTTTCTTATGCAGTGATGGTCTTACAAATATGATGACAGTAGAACAAATGGAAAAAATATTAAATGATAAAGAATTAGAATTAGAAGAGCAAGTTGGTAAAATGATTATGAAAGCCAATATGCGTGGGGGAACGGATAATATTACAATTGCATGTTTAAGATTCGGTGGTGAATAGTGTGATAGTTAAAGGTTCAAAAATAAATGATAGATATCAAATCATTAAAACATTAGGTGAAGGTGGAATGGCTAATGTATATTTAGCTCATGATACAATTTTAGATAGAAATGTTGCAGTTAAAGTTTTAAGAGGAGACCTTGCAAATGATGAAAAGTTTGTTAGACGTTTTCAAAGAGAAGCTCTTTCTGCTTCAAGTTTATCTCATCCTAATATAGTTGAAATGTATGATGTTGGTGAAGATGATGGGCAATATTATATTGTTATGGAATATGTAGATGGTAAAACATTAAAACAAGTGTTGAAATCTCGTGGAAAACTTTCTATAACAGAAGTAATAGATATTATGCTTCAACTAACAGATGGAATGGCTCATGCCCATGATGCATATATTATTCACAGAGATATTAAGCCACAAAACATAATGATACTTTCAAATGGTATGATAAAAATTACTGACTTTGGTGTAGCTGCTTCACTTAATTCAACACAGCTTACACAAACAAATTCAGTAATGGGAACAGTTCATTATTTACCTCCAGAACAAGCTCAAGGAAAAGGTTCAACAATTAAAAGTGATATATATTCAATGGGTATAATGATGTATGAGTTATTAACAGGACTTGTTCCATATAAAGGAGATAATGCTGTAGAAATAGCATTAAAACATTTAAAAGAACCAGTTCCAAGTGTTAGAAAAGTTGATCCAACTATACCACAATCTATTGAAAATATTATAATTCGTGCTACTGCTAAGAATCCTAAAAATAGATATACAGATGCTAGAAGTATGCATGAAGACTTAAAAACAGCTTTAGATGATTCAAGAAAAGATGAAAAAAAATATGTATATAAATATCCAGAAAACGATGGAGAAGAAACAAAAAAATTGGAAGCTACAAAAGAGGTAGTTAAAAAACAAGAAACTGCCAAAAAAGAAGACAAAGTAAAAAAAGTTGAGAAAGATATTGATGAAGATTTTTTAGATGATGATGAACCAAAGGGTAAAAAGACTTTAATAATTTTCTTAAGTATATTTGCTGCGCTTGCGCTTGTAACTGTAATTGTTATGTCTAAAATACTAGGAAACCTAGATGGTAATGAGAAAAAAGAAGTTCCAAATGTTTCAGGTAAAACAATAAATGACGCTACTAATGAATTACTTGATGTTGGATTTGATGTTGATCCAGAATATAAGTATGAAGCAAGTGAAACTATAGAAAAAGGTTTAGTTGTTAGAACTAGTCCTGAAGGTGGAAAGACTAGAAAGACTAGTGTTAAAGTTATTCTTTATGTATCTAGTGGAGAGGCGACATATATAGTAGAAGATTTTACTGGTCAAAATTACTTAGAAGCAAAAGGTAAAATTGAAGCACAATGTGATTGTAATGTTTCTGTTGAAACAGAAAAAGTAAGTGAAAAAGATAAGAAAAAAGAAGATACAGTTTTAAGAACAGAACCAGCAGCTGGAGAATCAAGCAAATTAGGTTCTCAAATAACAATTTTTATTCCAGAAGTAGAATATAAATATCCTGACTTTACAAGTGGATACACTGTAGATAAAGTAGAAAAATATGCAAAAGATCATGATATTAAATTAGAAGTAACTTATCAAGAAAATTCATCTAAACCAGAGGGTACAATTGTAAAACAAAGTAGAGCAGCTGGAAGTATTGTTACACCAGGCGCAACGCTTGTAATTACAGTAACTACTAAGCCAGAAGAAACAACACATGTTGATGATGAAGAAATACCATCACAAGATGTTGTTGATGATACAGAAGATAACAATTCAGGGGAGTAATATGAAAGGTAGAATTATTTGTATTAATGCAGCTATACATAAAGTATTATTAGAAAATAATACTATTATGGATACTAAGACTAGAGGAAAAATAAGAAATGAAAAAATAGTTCCTGTAGTCGGAGATATAGTGGTTGTTAATACTGATACTAAAACTATTGAGAAAGTTGAAACTAGAAAAAACTATTTAGAAAGACCACTTATAGCAAATATAGATAAATTATTAATTGTTATGAGTACATCTATTCCTAGTTTTTCTAGTTACTTAATAGATAAATTTTTAATAATAGCTTATTCAAATAATATAGAACCTATAATAGTTATAACTAAAACAGATATGATTTCTATGAAAGAAAAATCTGATATAAAAAAATATATTAACTATTATAGACATTTAGGAATTAAAGTATATATTAATACTAGTGTTAGTAAAATAAAGAAAGAGTTTTCTGCATCAGTTGTTGCTTTATGTGGACAAACTGGAGCGGGAAAATCTAGTTTATTAAATCGAATAGATGCATCACTTTCTCTTAAGACTGGAGAAGTATCAGAATCTCTTGGAAGAGGTAAACATACAACTAGACTAGTGGAATTATTAGAAGTAAATAATGGTTTAATAGCTGATACTCCTGGATTTAGTTCACTTGATATTAATATTGATAAAAAAGATATTAAAAAGTATTATAAAGACTTTAATAAGCCATGTAAATATAGAACATGTTTACATATAAAAGAAGATGGATGTGCAATAATTGATTTAAAAAATAAAGGAAAAATACCAGAGTGGAGATATAATAATTATATAAAATTTATTGAAGAAGCAAACAAGAACAAGCAGGTATTTTAGACTTGCTTGTTTTCTATAAGAGGTATATATGAGTGAAGAAGAACTACTAGAAAAGAACGTTAGTGGACTTAGCAAATTAGAAATAATATTGATAGCTAAAGGTACACCTGATTGTGATTGGTATACTAAAACAGAAAGCTTAGATATTATCTGTAAATATAAAAGATTTGATTTATTAGAGTTTGCAGTTCCAAGTGGTTTATTATTAAGATATAAAACCATTAATGAAACATATTTAGATTATATTCTAGATTGTTTTAATAATGGAGATAAAGTAAATTTAGATTCATTTTCACCAGAGTTATATGTTTCTCAATTAAATCAAATAGCTGAATATTATATTACTTTTGCAAGACACAATTTAATAGAATATATTTCACCAATTACTAAAGAAGAACTATTTAGAAAGAAAAAAGGAAAAAGATTAATAGATGTTTTATTTGAAAATGACTCTAAAACAACAGTAGATAAAATAATACCTGATTATTTAAAAAAAGATTTTGATGTTGCAATTTGTTTAAAACAAAATGGTTTAATTCAGTCAGATATCGATTTACCTATTAAAGAAGATAATTTTACACAAATATATTTAGATGAATTTTATTCAAAATATAATATATCTATATTAAGTGATGATGCATTAGCCTTATTAGATGTTGTAAAATCATTTTTATTGGATGATGGAAAAAGTGATGAAACACTAGTAGATTTATTAATTAAATCATATGGATATCAAATATCAAGTGGTAATCCATATGCATTAAGAGAACTAGAACAGCTTTCATATATTAAACTTAATAATCCAGAATTTAGATTAACAAAAGGTAAGGTTAATTGCTTTTATGATGGAAGAAATGAAGTAATAATGAATGAAAATGTTATAAACACAATTAATCATGAAATAGGACATGCATTATTTCATTTACTAGCTGGCTCAGAAGTCCCATCTTGGTATAAAGAAGCAAAAAACAGAATAAAAAGCAATCCAAGTACATTATTAAAAGTTAGTGAATTATCAAATACATATGAAAGAATAAAAAAAGAAATACTAGTAAGAATAAATAAATATTATGAAACTCTAGATTTTGATGAAGAAGATATACAAAGGTTTATAGACACAGAAAAAGCAAAGAAAATTGAACTATATAGACAAAAGGGTTTTAGTGATGAAGATTTAGAATTATTATTTAATAAAGAGTTTAATATTAAAAATTATGAGCAACAGCACAAAAGAATTAAAACTGCTGAAATGAAAGATGTAATGATAAGATGTGAATATGGATATCTAATCGCAGTTTGTGATATTGTTGATGCTATATTTGAAGGACAATACTGGGATGGTAAATTAATGTTACCAGGAAACAAATCTATAGAGCCAACATCTGGTCATGGAATATATTATTATATGGATGAAACAAACCAATTTGATGAAATAATTGCAAACTATTCACAAATATTGAAGTCACCTAATAGAAAAGAAGGATTGGAACTTTTAGAAAATGTATTAGGAATAGAATTTGCAAATAAATTAAAAGAATATTATGAACAGAATATAGTTTATTCAAAAACATATGAAGGAGAAATGAAATTATGAAAGTAAGTGTATCAATACTGTCTAGTAGTATAAAAGCAAGTGATATTGTAAAAAAATTAGATAATACAAAAGCAGACTATATACATCTTGATATTATGGATGGAAAATTTGTAGAAAATAAAACATGGACATTTTCTGAAATAAAGAAGATTACTAGTTATTCTAAATTACCATTAGATGTTCATTTAATGGTAAATAATCCAGAAAAATATATAGAAGACTATGCTATGTTAAATACAACGTACTTAGCTTTTCATTATGAAGCAGTTAAAGATGTTAATAAGATGATAAATTTAGTAAAAAATTATGGATTAAAAGTTGGAATAGCAATTAATCCGGAAACAAGTGAAGAAGTAGTTTATCCATATTTAAAAGAGATTGATGAAGTACTTGTTATGAGTGTACATCCTGGTAAAAGTGGACAAACATTCATTGATTCTTCAATTAATAAAATTAAAAATATAAAAGATGAAATTGTTAGACAAAATACAAAAACCATAGTATCAGTAGATGGTGGAATAAATGATGAAACAGCAGTTCTTTGTAAAGAAGCAGGAGTAGACACATTAATTTCAGCTTCATATTTACATAACAATTTAAATGATAATATTAATAAATTAAAGAATATTTAAGAGGTATTATATGGATGATGATTATAAATTATATTTATTATCTGAATTAAGATATAAAGAAGAAAATAAAGATAAAACAGAAGAAGAAATATTTCCAGGTGACTGGTATAGTTCAAAAGATTATAATTTTAAAACAAAAATAATTTTAGAAGCAATGAAGAATAATATATTAATTAAAGAAACTAAATTGTACAAAGAGTTTCAAGAACATGTAAATTAACATCTTTAAAAAAGATGTTTTTTTTATGTTAAAAAAGAAGTGTTTTAGTATTTCTATAGCTAATTATATTAATAGGAGGATAAAAAATGAATAATAATATATTTGAACAAATTAAACACACTGATGAAAACGGAAATGAATACTGGGAAGCTAGAGAATTGATGATAGTGTTAGATTACAACAAATGGGAAAATTTTCACAAAGTAATTAAAAAAGCAAAAAATACATGTATTAATAGTAATATTAATATTAATGAACACTTTCTTGACATCAAGAAACCGATTAAAGGTGGCAATGGAAATATTCAAAATGTGGTTGATTATAAGCTATCAAGATATGCGTGTTATTTAATTGCACAAAATTCAGATTCAAGAAAAAAAGTGATTGCACTTGCTCAAACATATTTTGCTATCCAAACTAGGCGACAAGAATTATTTGAAAAAGAATATAATTTACTTACTGAAGATGAAAAAAGGTTATATCAAAGAGGTTTGACTAAAAAAAGAAATTATTCATTAAATAAAACTGCTGCCTTATTAGGAGTAAAAAACTTTGGCAAGTTTCATGATGCAGGGTATATGGGATTGTATGGAGGTGAAACAGCAAATGATATTGCTAAAAGAAAAGAACTTAAATACAGAGAAGAAATACTTGATAATATGGGTAGTGAAGAACTTACTGATAATTAATTTAGAATTGTTCAAACAGAATCAATATTAAAAAAGATGATATAAAAGGAGAAAAAAATGCAAGTGCCACACATAACAAAATAGGAAAGATAGTTAGAAATGCAATACTTGAAGCAGGTGGAACTATGCCAGAAGAACTCTTGACACCTAAC
Source organism: uncultured Erysipelotrichaceae bacterium (assembly GCA_902764145.1). Classification (GTDB taxonomy): domain Bacteria; phylum Bacillota_I; class Bacilli_A; order RF39; family UBA660; genus CAG-1000. Next base: position 121,416 of record CACWUS010000002.1, read on the forward strand.
AAAAGTATAAAAGAAATAGAAAAAGATATAAAAAAAGAAGTGTTTTAGTATTTCTATGGCTAATTATATTAATAGGAGGATAAGAATGCTAAATAAAAAACATTTCGTTAAACAATCCGGTCTCAAAGATTGTGCATCTGCATGTTTACTCACTATTATGAATTATTATGGATTCAACACATCACTAGATGAAGTATCATACATATTAAAAACAAATAATTCAGGAACAAATGCATTAAACATAATAAATGGATGCAAAGTATTTGGGTTTGATGGATATGGAATACATTATAGTTATGAAGAAATAATTAATAATAAAGTTAATATGCCAATAATATGTCATACAATGAAAAATAATATGTTTCATTTTATAGTTGTTTTTAGTTCTAATAAAAAATATTTATTAATTAATGATCCCTCTTCAAATATAAATAAAATAACACATGATTATTTTAAAAAGATTTATTTAAATACTTCACTTGTTATATATCCAATAAAGATACAAAATAATATTAATAGTAGTAAATCGTTATATAGTTTTATATTTGATTATATTAAATTAGAAAAAAATAAGATAATAAAAAACATATTACTTTCATTTATGTTTATATTATTATCAATATTATCAAATTATTATTTATTAATAATATTAGATATTATTCTTCCCCAATATAATTATAAATTATTTATATTTATAACAATTTGTTTTTTAAATATTTATATTATAAAAAATCTGTTATTTTTTTATAGAGAAAGAAGTACATTTTCTATTGAAAATAATATATATAAAAAAATAAACTTAAATATTATAAATAGCATATTTAATCTTCCTTATAATTTCTTTAAATCCAAATCCACTTCAGAAGTACAAACTAGAATTGATGATATTAAAATCATAAAATCATATTTATCTAAAACTATAGTTGCTATTAGTATGGATACTACTTTTATAATTATTAGCTCCCTAATATTAATAAGCATTAATATTAAATTATTTATCATTTGTTTAATAGAAATACTATTATACTTTCTTATATACTTATTGTTTAAGAATAATTATATAGTTAAATGTGAGGAGGTGTTAGAAAGTGAGAGTGAATATAATAAGCAATTATATGAAAGTATAAATGGATATGAAGTAAATAGAAATTTAAATATTATTAATGAGCAAAATAAGAGAGTTGAAATAAGTTTTATAAGATATATTAATAAAATAAATAATTATGAAAATATTACAAATAAAGAACTATTATTTAAAAAAATGATAGAAGATATATTCTATATTAGCTTAATATTTATTGGAATTACATTTGTTAATAGTAATGATATAACATTAGGTAGTTTTATACTATTTAGTAGTCTTCTATATTATTTTAGTGAGCCCATTAAAAATATTATTGACTTAAAAAATAATTTGATATATTTGAAAAATGCCTATAGAAGAATAAATGATTTATTACTATTTAGAAAAGAAAAAATGATAGTAAAAAAACAACAATTAAATAAAAATATTATTATTGATAATTTAAGCTATAGTATAGATGGTTTAAAATATTTATTTGAAAATGTTAGTTTTGAAATTAAATATGGTGAAAAATTATTAATATATGGTAATAGTGGAAGTGGTAAAAGTACATTAATAAAAATTATTCTAAAATATTTAAATGAATATAAAGGTAATATATATTTTGATAATGTTAATTTAAAAGATATAAGTGAATACGTAATAAGCTATAATTTTACATATGTATCTCAAAACAATTTTATTAATAATGATACACTTAAGAATAATATTATTCTTGATAGAAATGTTTCAGAAGATGAATATGAAAAAGTAATAAATATTTGTAATTTGAATAAGTTAAGAGATTCAAAATTTAACAGAAATAATTTCATTATAGAAGATGATGGATTTAATATTTCTGGAGGAGAAAGACAAAAAATGATACTTGCAAGAAGTTTACTTAAAAAAAGTAATTATATTGTACTTGATGAAGCATTAAGTGAAGTAGGATTTGAAGAAGAAAAAGATATAATAAACAAAATATTTGAGCATTTTAAAGATAAAACAATTATTTATATTTCACATAAAAAAGAAATAATTAATTTATTTAAAAACAAATATAAATTAGAAAGGAGTTGTGGTTATGTTAAGTGAAGAAGAATTAAGAAGTATACATGGAGGTTTTGCTAAAGGAGTTATAGTTAGTATAGCTAGTTATATTGTATCTTTTATAATTGGTGTATTTGATGGATATTATAGACCACTTGGCTGTTAAAATGAATGAAATTGAACTATATAATATAAAAGGTGGCAGTACAATTAACTCAACTATGTTAAATGCTATTGTAAGAGCTTTTAATCTCTCTTTAGAACTTGGAAGAATGCTTGGAAGTTATATTAGAAGAAAAAGAGATAAAAGATTATGTCCAATAAGATAGGGAAAGCCCTATCTTTTTAATTGTTAACATTTAAAAGTTGACATATATTTTAATATTAGTATAATTAATTAGGATTGAGGTGAAATATGTTAAATATATTAAAAAACTTTAATAAAAAAGAAATATTAGCAATATTTATTTCATTCATATTTATAGTACTACAAGTATTTTTAGAGCTTAAAATACCAGATTATATGAGTAATATAACAACTCTTGTTCAAACTGGAAGTGAAACATCTAAAATATTAACTCAAGGTATATATATGCTTATATGTGCTTTTTTAAGTATGATTTGCGCTATTGTAGTAGGATATATAATTGCCAATAGCTGTTCATCATTTTCTAAAAATATAAGAGAAAAATTGTTTAAAAAAGTTAGTTTGTTTAGTATGGAAGAAATAAAGAAATTTAATACAAGTAGTCTAATTACAAGAACGACAAATGATGTTACTAATGTTGAATCATTTCTTATTATGGGACTTCAAACTATAATTAAAGCACCAGTTACTGCAGTATGGGCTATAATGAAAATACTAGGTAAGAATTTTACATGGACTATTATTACTGGTGGGGCAGTTGTTATATTATTAATTGGTGTAACTTTAATTATGACAACCGTATTACCAAGATTTAAATTAATACAAAAAATGATAGATGGAGTAAATGAACTTACACGTGAAAATTTAAAAGGTATTAGAGTAATTAGAGCATTTAATGCAGAAAAATATCAAGAAAAGAAATTTGAACGTCAAAATGAAAAGCTTACAAATACTTTATTATTTACACAAAAAGTGATTGCTTTAATGTCACCAATGATGTATTTAATTATGAATGGTGTTGCATTATCTATTTATTTCTTTGGGGCATTTATAATAAATAATTCAGCAATTGAACTTAGAATTGATTTATTTAGTAGTATGATTATTTTTACTTCATATGCTACACAAGTAATTATGTCATTTTTAATGTTTGCATTTATATTTGCTATGTATCCAAGAGCAGCTATATCTATAGATCGTATTAATGAAGTATTAAATACAAAAACAAAAATTAAGAGTGGTAAACTAAGAAAATCTAAAACTAATCATGAAATAGAATTTATAAATGTAAGTTTTAAATATCCTGATTCAGAGGAATATACATTAAAAGATATTTCATTTAAAGCACAGAGGGGTCAAATGATAGCTATTATTGGCTCTACTGGTAGTGGTAAAAGTACATTAATAAATTTAGTTCCTAGATTTTATGATGCTACTGAAGGAGTAATTCTAGTAGATGGTGTAAATATCAAAGAATATGATTTAGAATATTTATATGATAAAATTGGATATGTTCCTCAAAAAGCAGTTATGTTTAATGGAAGTGTTAATTATAATGTTTCTTATGGTAAAAAAGATAATTATAATATAACAGAAGATACAATAAAAGAAGCCATTAAAGTAGCCCAAGCAGAAGATTTTGTACTTAAAATGGATAATACTTATGAATCAAATATTGCTGAAGGTGGCACAAATATATCAGGTGGTCAAAAACAAAGAATAGCAATTGCAAGAGCGATCGCAAGAGATCCAGAAATATATATATTTGATGATTCTTTTAGTGCACTTGATTATAAAACTGATTATATACTTAGAAGTGAACTTAAAAAATATACAAAAGATGCTATTAGTTTAGTAGTTGCATCTAGAATAGGTACAATAAAAAATGCTGATAAGATAATAGTTTTAGATAATGGTAAATGTGTAGGAATGGGAACTCATAAAGAATTACTTAAGAATTGTGAAGTGTATAAAGAAATAGCTTACTCACAACTATCAAAGGAGGAGCTTTTAAATGAATAATGAAAAAATAAATAGAAGGCCAGTAAGGCCACATGGACCAGCTGGAAGAGGAGCTCCAGGAGAAAAACCAAAAAACTTAAAAGAGGCAGTAAAAAAATTAATATTTTATTTAAAACCTTATAGATTTCTTATATTTTTAGCAATTATACTTGCTGCTTTAAGTAGCGTATTATCAATAATTGGTCCAGATAAATTAAGAAATTTAACTGATGAAATTTCAAAAGGACTTGTAATCAATACTGAAAGTTTCGAATTAATAAAAGAAGATATTGATAAAGATATAAAAAATAATATTATTATAAACGAGGAAGATTTGAATTCTTTAACTCCTGAAGATAGAGAATTATATGATAAAACAATATCTAATTTAAATAATTTAAGTGATGAAGATAAATTTATATCAATAGTTAATTTACCAGCTTCTGTAAAAACATTAATATTTAAAGATAAAGAAATAAATGGAACTATTGTTACTAGTATGGATAAAGTAGAAATATTAGATTTCATGTTAGTGGCTAATAGTGAAAATATGTATGATCAAATAAATATGTTGGATGATCATTTAAAAGATTTAATAAAACCTAAAATGGACTTAAATAAGATTAAAACAATTGCTTTAACATTAGTAATAATGTATGTTCTAAGTGCACTATTTAGTTATACGCAAAACTATTTAATGGTAAGAGTAGCTAATTCTTTTTCTAAAACGCAAAGAAGAGACATTACTAGAAAAATAAATAATTTACCACTTAAATATTTTGATACACATAGTTATGGAGATATATTATCAAGAGTAACAAATGATGTAGAATCAATTAATATGTCACTTCATAATAGTTTAGGTTCTTTAGTTTCAGCAGTTGCATTATTAATAGGTTCACTTATTATGATGTTTAAAACAAATATAGTACTTGCTTTAATTAGTATAGCTTCTTCTTTAATAGGCTTTGTATTTATTTCAATTATTACCATGAAATCACAAAAATACTTTATAGCAAGACAAGATGAACTTGGTAAATTAAATGGTCATATAGAAGAGATTTATTCAAATCATAATGTAGTAAAAGCATATAATGGAGTAGAAGAGGCTAATAAAACATTTGATGAATATAATAGTGGACTTTATAATGCAAACAGGATGAGTCAATTCTTATCTGGTATTATGGGGCCAATGATGGGATTTGTTGGTAATATTGGATATGTAGCTGTATGCGTAGTAGGTTCTGTATTGGTATTAAAAGGAACAATAACTTTTGGAGTAATAGTTGCATTTATAATGTATGTAAGATTATTTAGTAGCCCACTTACTCAAATTGCGGGTGCTATTCAAAATTTACAAACAGCAACAGCAGCTGGAGAAAGAGTATTTGAATTTGTAGAAGAAAAAGAATTAAAAGATGAATCACATATTACTAAGCATTTAGATCCAACTAAAGTAAAAGGTAACATAGAATTTAATCATGTAAAATTTGGTTATGATAAAGATAAAATAATCATAAAAGACTTTAATTGTAAAGTAAAACCTGGACAAAAAATAGCAATAGTAGGGCCAACCGGAGCAGGTAAAACAACTATAGTAAATTTACTTATGAAATTCTATGAAATAAATAGTGGTGATATTAAAATAGATGGAGTTTCAACAAAAGAATTAACAAGAGAAAATATTCATAGTTTATTCATTATGGTTCTTCAAGATACTTGGCTATTTAATGGAACAATTAGAGATAATATCAAATTTAATAATGGAAGTATAAGTGATGAAGAAATATGGAATGCTCTTAGTGTAGTAGGGGTAGACCATTTTGTTAAAACTCTTCCAAAAACATTAAACTATAGAATAGAAGATAATGAATCTATTTCTAGTGGACAAAAACAATTATTAACAATAGCTCGTGGTATGATTGAAAATTCACCATTTCTAATTCTTGATGAAGCAACTAGTAGTGTTGATACAAGAACAGAAGAATTAGTACAAAAAGCTATGGATAAATTAACAGAAGGAAGAACATCTTTCATAATTGCACATAGACTTTCAACAATTAAAAATGCAGATTTAATACTTGTAATGAAAGAAGGAAATATAATAGAAACAGGTACACATGAAGAATTACTTAAAAAGAATGGTTTCTATGCAGAACTTTATAATTCACAATTCCAAAATTAAAAAAGAGTTAATATTTAAAATTAACTCTTTTACTTTAATACTCTAATTAGTCTTTGCTCTAAATAAGGCCTTGCAAATTGTTCTTCTAAAAGCAATATACTTTCTTTATATCTATTATATGCAAATTCATAATCACCATTTTCAATAGCTAGAACACAAGCGTCTACTACATTATCATAAATATAATTATATATTAATTCACTATTTTCATCTTTGTCTATTGCTTCAACAATATAAGGAGCAGTTTCATAATAATGTTCAATATCTTCTTTACTTACAAAATTATCTCTAAACCATCTTAGAACTGTAAGTTCATAACATTTGTCATCAAATTTATCTTGAAAAAATTTCATACATGCAGACGTTAAATAACAACCACCATTATTTTGTACTTCACCAATAGAAGGATTTTTAGAATCATTACTTTCTTGTCTGCTAAAGTCAGGTTCTTTTCCAGAATTGTAATCATCTTTATTATTCCAATGTTCATGACTGTGACCACCATCACCATTGTCATGATATCTATTTACACTTCCATTTTTTTCATAACTTGTATATATTAAACGATCATCTTCACCATAGCTAGCATATCCCCATTCTCTATTTTTTCCACCATTACTCATTTTTATTATTTCCTTTCCAAATATAGAAGAAACTACCATCATCATTAAATTCAAACTTATCTCTTCCAACAATATCAATTAGTTCTTCAAACTTTTTAATAATTTCATTAGTTTTTTCAATTTTAAATTGATATTCTAAACTATCTTTATTTTGTCTTAAATCATCAATTTCTTTGTATAAATCAAGTAGTAATTTTGGCTCTTTACCAGTATCATCCATATAGTTTTCAAACTCTAAACTATAATCAAGTATTAATGACATATTATCATCAAATTCATTATTATTAATAATAATCACTCCTTTCAAGAACATTATATTAATAAAAAAAATAATTATCAATAAAATACCTTTGATATAAAAAATTGATATAACGAAAAAAATACATTTTATGTTAAATTATTATTGAGGTGTATAATATGGATAAAGTTAATGCAAAAGATTATTTAAATAAAGAAGTTGAAGTTATTATAGATAGACCATTAGGATCACGTCATCCTAAGCATAATTTTATGTATATGGTTAATTATGGATATATACCAAATACTATAAGTGGAGATAATGAAGAATTAGATGCATACATTCTAGGCGTATTTGAACCAATAGAGAAATTTAATGGTAAAGTAATAGCATATATACATAGAACAAATGATGATGATGACAAATTAATAGTAGTACCAAAAGATAAAAATTATACTAATGAACAAATAGAAGCATTAACAGAATTTCAAGAAAGATTCTTTAAATCAACAATTATTAGATAGTATATGTATCAATAATGTATCATAAATTGTAAACTACGTATCACATTTGATACGTAGTTATTGTTTTATATAAATCAATTTGATAAATTGGATAAGTAATACAAAAAATATAAAATTGATTTTTTATACAAGATGTGTTATAATATACGACCAATAAAGGGGAGAGTTATGAAAAAAGAAGATTTAATTAGTTTGAGAAAACAAATTTCAGAATTATCTGATGAAAAAAATCAAAGATTGTATAGTGTAAATCCTAATCAAACTAAATACAATTACATGTTAGAGAATAATGCTAATCATATGAATTCTATTGCATTAACTTTTGAAAACAAAAAAATAACTTATGAAGAATTACATGAAAGAATTAATCAATATGCTAAAGCATTATACAAAAAAGGTGTAAGAAAGGGAGATTTAATTGGAGTTTGTACTTTGAATACTCCCGAATCAGTTTATTTACTTTATGCGTTAAATTTATTAGGTGCAGTTGTTGTTGGATATAGTCCATTTGATAATAAAGAACGTATAAAAAAAGACGTTGAATTAACAAAACCAAAAATGATTATAACCACGGATTATTCTTATGGTAATTTTAAAGATTTAGAAAAATCTTTTAATATATCTACACTTATGTATTCACCATTAGAGTCAAGTGATAATAAATTATTAAAAGCACTTTATGGTTTATCACAATTTAAATCTGGAAATTTTATACTAGATAAGAATAAAAAGTTAATGGAATTATTAAAACAGTCAATTCCAACTATTGATTTTTCAACAATTCCATATGTTGACGGAGAATTAAGTGATATATTATTTACTGGTGGTTCTTCTGGTATACATAAAGGCGTAGAACTAAATGATTTTGGTTTGAATTGTTCAGTAGCAGGAATTAAAAGTTTTTATGATGAAGGATATTGTGATGGTTTAATATATTTAGGACAAATTCCTTTTGGACATATGGCTTTTGGTAGATCAATATTACATTTTGCATTAGCGAACAATATGACATATGCATTGACTTTAAAGGCTATGCCTAAAGATTTTTATGATGAATTAGTAAGAACTAGAGCTAATGGTGCTTCAGGTGGTCCTCCTCATTGGACTTCATTGATTGAAATGAAAAATGGTATCTATGTTCCTAGAGGTGATTTAAAACAGAACTCATTAACTAATTTAGAAGTTACATTTTCAGGTGGTGAGGCTAAAAAGGAAGCTACTGAATCAGCTATTAATGAGGCACTTTCTTTTTGCGGTAGTAAAGCTAAGCTTGGAGATGGATTGGGTGCGACTGAAACTTGGGGATCAAATATTTTAAATTCTGGAAATTATTTTATGGACGGAATGCTAGGTTATCCAATTCCAAATTTAAAAGTTAAATTAATTGATCCTGAAACTGGAAAAGAAGTAACTAAAGGTAGCAAAGGAATTGTATACTTTTCAGGACCATCAATTATGTTAGGATATTATAATAATGAAGAAGAAACAAATAAGGTAATCTCTTATGATGAAAATGGTGATAGATGGTTGAATCTAGGAGACTATTTATTAGAAAAAGATGGATTTTATAAATATGTTGGTAGACAAAAAAGAAATTTTGTTTGTGGAGTTGACAACATTTATCCAGAACAAATTGAAGAGTTACTTATACAAATGCCAGAAATAAGAGAAGCTGTAGTTACACCAATATCAGATGATATACTACAATATATTCCAAGTTATCATATTTCCTTATATTCAGACGATATAGATTTTGAAGAATTTGAGAATAGAATGAGAAAGATTATTTCTAAAGGTGTTTGCGAAAGTGCAATCCCACAAAAAATAGAATATACATTAGAACCATTAGTAAGAATGACAAATTCAAAAATTGATATAGAATATTATAAAAATAAAGATTTAGAAGAAACACAAACTAAAAAATTATTATTGAACAAATAAGGTTATATATATGAATATATAATCTTTTTAAATTCAAATTGATACAATGCACATTTTTATGTTATAATAATATTAATATGATAGATTGGAGTGTGATAATTTTGGGAATTGGTTTTTATTTATCTATTTCAATGATTCCTATTTTATTACTATTAACAATTATATTTTTTGTTAAAAAAAGAGTTAATAATGAGGAAACAAAAATTTATAGTCATATTTTGATATCTTCAATAATAATGTCTATTTTCGAAGTCACATCAGCAATAATGTATAAAGAGTACTTTGGATTGTTGATTTATGATATAGTTGCAAAATTAGTTTTAGTGTGTTATGTCGTAGTAAACTATTTGTTTTGTAATTATTTAATGACTATATGTAATAGGCCTAAGCCAACTTTTATATTGTTAAAAGTGATTACGATTGTTACATTATTACTCATGGCTTTTACTAAAACTATATATGTTGAGAATAATGGAGTAGTGGCACCTCAGGGAGGACCGATTGTTGCGACATTTGCTTATGCTATTTGTTTGGGACTATATCAATTAGTATTAGCTTTGTCAAATAGAAAAACAATTAATGCCAAAAAGTTCACACCATTTTATTTATTCTTAGTATTTGGCGCTATTAATGCTATAATTGTTATTTTATATCCAACTTCTTTTGTCGTTGGATATATATGGTGTTTAACTATAATTACTATGAACTTCACAATTGAAAACCCAGATGCTAAACTTGTTGAGTATGAGAAGACTGAGAAGGAGAGAGCTGAAGCTGCTAGTATTGCTAAGAGTGAATTTTTAAGTAGTATGTCTCATGAGCTTAGAACTCCTTTGAATGCTATTGTTGGTTTAAGTGAAGATATTGAATCATTTAATGATAAAGTACCAAAAGAAGTTAAAGAAGATACTGTTGATATTGTTAATGCATCAAATACTTTACTTGAAATAATTGGTAGTATCTTAGATATAAGTAAGATTGAAAGTGGAAAGCTTGATATAGTTGAAAGTGATTATGCACCTAAAGATGAATTTGAAAGTATTGCTAAAATACTTAGAACTAAAGCAAGTGAAAAGAATTTAGAATTTAATGTATCTATTAGTGAAAGAATACCTGATGTATTATTTGGTGATAGACTTAGAATTAAACAAATTATTAACAATTTACTTTCTAATGCTATTAAATATACTGATCATGGTAGAGTAAACTTCTTTGTTAATTGGTTGGATGCTTCTAGTGCACTATCCATTACAGTAGCTGATACTGGTAGAGGTGTAAAACCTGAAGATATTGATAAATTGTTTAGCAAATATGATAGACTTGGTGTTGAGAAAACAAGTAATGTTCAAGGAACCGGTTTAGGTCTTGCTATTACTAAGACACTTATTGATTTAATGGGTGGACATGTAGAAGTTAAAAGTGAATATTTAATTGGAACAACATTTAGTGTAACAATACCTCAAAAACTTGGAGATGCTGAGAGACTTGAATCTATTAAGATGGCTCAAATGTATGTTCCTAAGGATTTAGACTTTAGTGGTAAAAAATTACTTGTTGTTGATGATAATTTATTAAATATTAAAGTGTTTAAGAAAGCTATTAAGGATTTAAATTTTGAAGTAGATGAATGTTATAATGGACAAGAAGCGCTTGATAAAATAGAACTAAATAATGATTATGATATTATATTTATGGATATTAAAATGCCTGTTATGGATGGAGAAGAAGCAATTGGACATTTAATTAATATGCCAAACTTTAAAACTCCTGTAGTAGCACTAACAGCAGATGCAATGACAGGATCAAATAATAAGTATATTAATATGGGATTTAGTGATTATATGTCTAAACCATTCTCAAGAAAAGTTATAGCTGTAAAACTAGACACTATATTAAATAAAGGAGAAGTTGCTAATAAAAATTTAAATACTGAAGAAGAGAAGAAAGAAGAAACACAATCAGAAGAAGTTAAAGAATCATAAAATACGAATTAAAAATTCGTATTTTTTTTATAAAAAAGAAGTGTTTTATATAAATTATAACGAATTATATTTATAGAGAGGGTTAAACACTTCTTTTATTATGGAGGAAACATGAATTATTACGAAGAAATTAAAAATGAACTTATAAATAATGAAGTATATAAGAAAGTAAAAGATTATTCGAAAAATAAAAATGATCTATAATGTTGGTAAATTATTATTTAAAGCTGGTAAGCATTATGGAAATGGAATAATAAAATAATAAATTAGTTGAAGAATTTAGTAATGCTAAATACGGATATAGAAATCTATTTAATATGAGAAAATTTTATATATTATTCCAAAATGAAAAAATGAACGCACTGCGTACACAATTGTCATGGACACATTATAGAGAGTTATTAGTATTAAAAGACATGAATGAAATAAACTATTATATTGATATTTCAATTAAGGAGAATCTTTCTTATAGAGAACTTCATAATAAAATAAAAAGTAAAGAGTATCAAAGATTAGATGAAGACGTAAAAAAGAAACTAATATTAAAAGAAGAAGCTAAAATAGAAGTTTTTATAAAGAATCCGATTGTTATTAGAAATACTAATAATATTGAAAATATAAGTGAAAAAGTATTAAAGAAACTTATACTTGAAGATATAGAGCACTTTATGAATGAACTAGGGTTTGGATATTGTTTTGTTGAAAGTGAGTATAGAATAAAGATAGGAAATAATTACAATTATATAGATTTATTATTGTTTAATATTAAGTTTAATTGCTATGTTGTAATTGAACTCAAAGTAACAGAATTAAAGAAGGAACATATTGGTCAAATTGAAGTGTATATGAATTATGCAGATAAAAATTTAAAAGAGAGTGGTCAAGATAAAACAATAGGCATTATTATTTGTAAGAAAGAAAACAAATTTATTATGGAATATGCTAGTGATGAAAGAGTTTATAGCAGAAGTTATGAGTTATTGTAGGAGAAAATATGAATTACTATGAAGAGATTAAAAATGAACTTATAAATAATGAAGTATATAAAAAAGTGAAAGATTATTCAAAAAATAGGAATGATCTAATAACTTATTATAATGTAGGAAAATTATTAATTGAAGCACAGGGTGGTGAAGAAAGAGCAAAATATGGAAATAAGTTAATTAAAGTATATTCTAAAAAACTAGAAATAGAGTTAGGTAAAAAATATAATGAAAGAACACTAAGAAGAATGAGACAATTATATATATTGTTTAAAAATATAAAATGGTCGACATTGTCGACCAAATTAAGTTGGTCGCATTACCAAGAACTATTAGTATTAGTAAATAAATATGAGATAGATTATTATATTCAAGAAACCATTAAACATAATTTAACTATAAGACAATTAAGAGAAAAAATAAAAAGTAAAGAATATCAAAGATTAGATAAGAACACTAAACAAAAACTAATTCTAGAAGAAAGAACCGGTATTGATGATTTTATAAAGAACCCTATTGTTATTAGAAATACTAATAATATTGAAAATATAAGTGAAAAAGTATTAAAGAAACTTATACTTGAAGATATAGAGCATTTTATGAATGAACTTGGAAGCGGATACTCTTTTATTGGTAGTGAGTATAGAATAAAGATAGGAAATAATTATAATTATATAGATTTATTGTTATTTAATATTGAATTTAATTGTTATGTAGTAATTGAGCTTAAAATAGTAGAACTAAAAAAAGAACATATTGGTCAAATTGAAGTGTATATGAATTATTTAGACAAGAATTTAAGAAATGCGAGTCAAAATAAAACAATAGGTATAATAATATGTAAAAAAGATAATAAGTTTGTAATGGAATATGCTAGTGATGAAAGAGTTTATAGTAGAAGTTATGAATTAGTATAAAAAATAAAAATTATAATAATATTTAATATGATAAAAAATATTATTAAAAATGATAATTATGAAATAAACATTAAAAATAATTATCTTCATATTAAAAACTATATAAGTGTTGTTGATATATCTAGTAATAGGATAAGTATTTTAATTAAAAATAATAAAATTGTAATTAATGGTTCCTCTTTAATTATTGGTTGTCTTGATGAATATGAACTCTTAATTAAAGGATATATTAGGAGCATTGAATTTATAAGTGAATAAAGTTAGCATTATAGTTTATGAGGAATCATCTAAATTTCTTGATTATCTAGTTTATAATAATATTTTTTATAAAGATTTAAGAAAATATGATAATGTTTATTATTTAATAGTTAGTTATGAGAGCTTTATTAAAATATCTAAAAGATATAAAACTAAAATAATTAAATATTTTGGTAGAAAATGGTTTATTAATTTTATTAGTTATCATAAATATATGATTATTTCATTTTTTATATGTATGTTTATATTAAAACTATTAACTATGACTATATTTGATATAAAAATATATAGTGATGATGATAATATTAAGAATATTATAATGACTTCATTAAATGAAAATGGAATAAGTATAAATAAAAAGAAGAAAAGTTTTGATGAAATTAGTTCTATTAAGGAGAATATTTTATCTTCTAATAAAGAAACACTTGAATGGATTGAAATTAAAGAGAGGGGATGTATTTATGAAGTTTATGTGACACCTAGAGTAATTGATAATAAAGAAGAAAAATCTAATGAAGTTAGTAGTATATATTCTTCATCTAATGGTGTGGTTAAAAGTATTGTTGTTACTTCTGGCACTAAGATGGTTGATAATGGTGATTATGTTAAAAAAGGTGATTTGTTAATAAGTGGTAATATTTTTAAAAATGATGAAATAGTTGATAGTAAAGAAGCACTGGGAAGTATTTTTGCAGAAGTCTGGTATATTGCTTATGTAAATGTTCCTTTTGATTTTGTTGAAACTATTAATACAGGTAAAATAATTAATCATTATTATTTAGATATATTTAATCATAAATTTACTTTAATTGGAAAATATGATAGTAGTGATACTATTAATAAAACTAAGCTTATTCTTGATAAACCTTACTTGCCATTTAAATTATATAAAGAAGAGAAAACAATATATAAATATAATAAAAAACATTTAAGTGAAAATGAGGCATTAATGATAGGTGTAGATGAAGCAACATATAAAGTTGGTTACAATTTAAAAGAAGGAGAACATATTATTTCTAAAAAAGTTTTGAAAAAAGAGGTGAAAAGTAGTAAAATGTATATAGAGGTATTCTTCAAGGTTTATAAGAATATTGGAGTTACTTCTAATATAGATAAAGGAAAAATAGAATATGGAAGCATCAATTAAAGGAGTTATTATAGATACTTGGCCATCTTTAGCCGTTTTACTTTCAATTGTTATTATTATGAGACTAACAATCTTTTTTAAGGGCGAAAGAAGAAGAGCAGTAATTCATGAAGAAATATTTAATTTGTTTTTTATAACATATTTACTTATTTTGTTTAGACTTGTTACTAGTCAAGATATATCTGCATATAATTCAACTAATTTGATGCCTTTTAGAGAAATACTTAGATATGATATTGGAACAACTGGTTTTTATAAACAAGTTGTTGGTAATATATTGTTATTTATTCCATTTGGATATTTTGTAACTGCTTATTGTAACATTAAAAATTTAGGGACTATAACTGTTGTTACTATGTTATCTAGTTTTGTAATTGAACTTGTTCAACATTTTATTGGTAGAAGTTTTGATGTTGATGATATTATTTTAAATGTAGTTGGTGGTATCCTTGGATTTTTGATTTATATATCACTTAATGCGATTAGAACACATATGCCAAAGATATTAAGACATGATTGGTTTTTAAATCTTTTAAGTATTATAGTTTTAGTGTTATCAGTTTTATATTTAATTAAAATATTTTAAGTAGGAGAAGTTAATGAAAGATTATATATTTAATACAACAAATGAAGAAATAGATACAACAGAACTTGCTGATGTTTTGACTTTTGCTTGTTCTCATTTAAAAATTGAGAATCCTCTTTTAAATGTTGTGATTGTAGATAATGAAAAAATTAGAGAAATAAATAGAGAATATAGAAATAAGGATGCAGTTACTGATGTTATTAGTTTTGCTTTTGAAGAAGTTAATGATGTAAAATATGAAGATGTTAGATTCTTAGGAGAAATATATATTTCTTATGAAAGATGCAAAAGTCAAGCTAGTGAATATGGACATAGTGTAAGAAGAGAGTTTTCTTATTTGGCAGTGCATGGACTATTACATTTACTTGGATATGATCATATGACTGAAGAAGATAAAAAAGTAATGAGAGCTCTTGAGGAGGAAATATTAAATGAATATGATATCAAGAGATGAAAGAAAAAGGGAAAAGGGTTTAAAGAAATTTATTAATAGTTTTAGTTATCCTGTTAAGGGGCTAAAATATGCATATAGAAATGAACAAAATTTAGCTGTTGATGTTGGTATTGCATTGATTGTTGTTATATTTGGATTTATTTTTAAAGTAAATAAATATGAGTGGGCAATATTAGCATTAACTATTGGACTTGTAATATCTTGTGAACTTATAAATACAGCAATAGAAGCGACTGTTGATTTAGTTACTGAAGAATATCATCCTCTTGCTAAGGTTGCAAAAGATACTTCTGCTGCTGCGGTATTTATATTTGCTATAGTTGCAATAATAGTAGGTTTAATAATCTTTTTACCTAAAGTAATAGCTTTGTTTTAGGAGTTAAGATGAAGGAAAAATTAATAAAATTACTTGATAATAGTTATGCACCTTATTCTAAAATGCATTTTGCTTGTATTGTTGAAACTAAGAGTGGTAACTTTTATGAAGGAGTAAATGTAGAAAATGCATCTTTTGGTGGAACAATATGTGCTGAAAGAAATGCTATTAATAATGCTATTAGTCATGGAGAAAAAGAATTTAGGTGTTTATATTTGATGTGTGATAGTGATGATATTTGCTATCCATGTAATATATGTAAACAAACTTTTTTAGAGTTTTTTAATAGTGATGTTATTTTTAATATAATGACTAAAAATGGAAAAATGAAAGTTATGGATTATAATTCTATAATGAAAACTGTATTTACAAAGGAGGATTTAATATGAAAAGTGGGTTTGTTACTTTAATTGGAAGACCTAATACTGGAAAAAGTACATTACTTAATTCTATTATTAGTGAAAAAATAGCAATTATTTCACCAAAACCACAAACAACTAGAAATCTAATTCAAGGAATATATAATGAAGATGATACTCAAATTGTTTTTGTAGATACTCCTGGTATTCATAAACCTATTGATAAACTTGGAGTAGCTCTTAATTCACAAGCATATTATTCTATTAATGATGTAGATATTGTTTTGCTTGTAGTGGATGCTAGTGTTCCATATGGAAAAGGTGATAAATTTATTTTAGATAAATTAGCTGGGCTTGATAAACCGGTATTTCTTATTTTAAATAAAATTGATAAACTTACTGATAATGAAATATTACTTAAAATAAATGAATATAAAGATTTATATGAATTTGCTGAAATAATACCACTATCTGCATTAAAGAATGATAATGTTGATAAACTAATTAAAGTATTAAAGAATTATTTACCAGATAATGTTAGATACTTTATGGATGGAGAAACAACTAGTGCTGATATGGAATTTAGATTATCAGAACTTGTTCGTGAAAAAATATTTATCCATACTAATGATGAAGTACCACATTCTATATCATGTAAATTAATTGGATTTGAAAATGATGATAAAATAGCCAAAGTATATGTAGATATAATAGTAGATAGAGATAGCTTAAGAAAAATAATAGTTGGTCATAATGGAAGTATGATTAAAACCATTGGACATGAAGCAAGAGTTGAAATGGAAGAATTACTTGGTAAAAAGGTGTATCTTGAACTATATTGTAAAACAATTAAAAAGTGGAGAGAAAAAGATAAGTTTATTAAAGATTTGGGATATTTAGTAAATAATGAATAATATTTTTTAAAAACCTACAATATATTATTGTAAGGAGAAAAAATATGAATAAAAAAGATGCCTGGAAATTATTTAAAGAAACAGGAAAAATTGAATATTATTTAGAATATAAGAAAGGGAAATAGGCATAAAGTTATTCTTTATGCTTTTAACTAGTATGAAGATAATTAGTGTTGAAGGAATTGTTGTTAGTAATACAGCTTTTAAAGAAAATAGCAAAATAATTAATATTTTTACTAAAGATATGGGAATTATTAGTTGTGTTTCTAAAGGATGTAAGAATTTAAAAAGTAAGCTAAGACTTCCTAGTGAAAAGTTTGCTTATGGTACTTTTCATATGTATTATAAAGAAGATGGTTTGTCAACACTAATAGATGGCGATATTAAAGATTATTTTATAAATATAAAAAGTGATATTATTAAAATTAGTTATCTTACATATATATGTGAATTATCTACAAATGTGTATAAAGAATCCTCAAGTGATGAAATATATCCTTTAATGGAAAGTGCAATATTAAAACTTGAAGAAGGACATAATCCCAAAATAATTACTAATGTTTTAGAACTTCAATATTTAAACTATTTAGGAATCAATTTAAATTTAGATAATTGTGTTAAATGTGGTAGTAGCAAAGTAGTGACTCTTTCATTATCAAAAGGTGGTTATATATGTTCTAATTGTAGGACTAATGAACCTATTGTTAGTGAGAAAGTTATGAAAATGTTAAGACTTTATTATTATGTTGATATTTCTAAAATTACTAATATTGATATTGATAAAAGTGTTAGTGATACAATTAATCATATAATAGAAGAATACTATGATGAATATTCTGGTGTTTATACTAAAAGTAAAAAAATGTTAAAAGAGTTAGATGGTTAGTAGAGGTGAAACTATGAGCGATGAGGAAATATTAAGACTTTTTTTTCAAAATAAAGATTCTAATAGGGTAAATTATAATTTTGATTTGAGTGAACTTACAAATGATTTTTCTTTATTTGATTTTATTAAAAATGGAAATGTTGCGTGTAGGAAAAATATAGGTGATGATTTTGGAGGCTTCTTGGTATGTACTCCAAAACAATATGTATTTGGTTATAATTCGGGATTCGGAGTTGGACCACATATTGCATCATTTGCTCGTACTATGAAAGATATCATGGGAGGCGGAGAAATTTCATCAATAGATGAATTTACTAAATTAGGAACAATGTGTTCAGAAAACTATTTATGTGGCAGATTATTATATGAAAATGTTGGACTTGATGAATATGGATCACCTAAATTAACTGGTGTATTGAATATATTAACTAAAGGGAGTATTGATTCTAGCACATTTTTAACATTTAAAAAATTTTATGAAGATTATAATAGTGAAGTTAAATTAGTATGTAAAAATTTAAGAGGTAGATTTAAAGTATCTTATTTTGATAAAGATAATCATAAAAAGGTTGAAACAGAAGATTTGGATTCTGTATTAGATTATTTAGAAAGACATATTGATAATAGCTTTGCTAGTGAAGAAAATGAAGTTATAATAGGTGTTTCTAGTAATAATAAAATGTTAAATTAGAAGTAAAAATATTTCTAATTTTTATTTTTTTAAAAAATTAGCACTCATATCTTGACATTGCTAAAACATATGATTATAATAGTATTAGCACTAAGAAAGGAAGAGTGCTAAAAGGAGGTATATGATGATAGGTACAAGGCAAAAAGAATTACTTAAAGAAATTGTTGAAGAATATGTTAAAACTGCAAGACCTGTAGGTAGTAAGACTTTGTGTAAAAAATTTAAATGCTCTAGTGCTACCATTCGTAATGATATGGCTACGTTAGAAAATTTAGGTTATCTTGAAAAAACTCATATATCTTCAGGAAGGATTCCATCAGAAGAAGGTTATAGATATTATGTTGATAATTTAATGGAAGCTAAAAAAATTAGTGGTGAAGATATGTTAAAACTTCAAACTATATTTAATAACAAAGAATTAGAACTTGATGATGCTATTAGTAAAAGTTTGGAAATAATAAGTGATATTACTAATTATACTTCTGTTATATTAGGAAAAGAATCTAGTGATAATCGTCTTCAAAAAGTAGAAGTTGTACCAATAGATAGTCGACAATTAATAGCTATTGTTATAACTGATACTGGTCATGTTGAAAATAAGAGTATCGTTCTAGAAGAAAATATACCAACAGAAGAAATATCTAAAACTACTGAGTTACTTAATAAAATGCTCATTGGGACGCCAATAGATGAAGTTCCAAGTAAACTGGAGTTTGAAATTAAACCTGTGATTAGAAATTATATTGAAAATTATGAGGTTGTATATAATGCATTTTATAATGCACTTTCAAACTTTACTAGTGAAAGGGATGTTAAATTTACTGGTAAAACCAATATATTAAAACAACCGGAATTTTCAACAGTTGATGATGTTAAGAACATCATAAGTAAATTTGAAAGCAAAGATATGGTGAGTAAAATTGAAGAAACTAATGATGAGGTTAAGGTATATATTGGTAGTGAGAATGAAATTGATGATAATGTAACAGTGGTTAAAACAAAATATAAAGTGGGTGGTCGTGAAGGATCAATCGCTATTATAGGACCTAAAAGAATGGAATATGAAAGAGTTGTTAGTATGCTTGAATATATAAAAGAGCATATTGAAGGTGGAAAGGAAGATAAGCTTGAAAAAGAAGAACAATGAAAAAATAAATGATGAAAAAATAAATAATGAAGTAAATACTGAAGAAGTAACAAATGAAGAAGGTGGATGTAGTCCTGATGGATGTGCATCTTGTGGTGGATGTTCTAGTGGAATAGACCCTGAAACAATGGTTCAAATCCTTGGAAGTAGAAACCAAGAATTAGAAGATAAATATATTCGTTTACAAGCTGAATATTTAAATTTTAAAACTAGGACACAAACAGAAGTATCTAGAATGCTTCAATATGAAGGAGAAGATTTCATTAAGGAAATGCTTGTTATTAAAGACAACTTAGAAAGAGCAGTTATGATGGATGATAATGATTTATCTGATGAAGTTAGTAAGTTTTTGAGTGGATTTAAGATGATACTTGGAAATTTAACTAGTTTATTTGATAAATTTGAAGTTCGTGAAATAGAATGCTTAGGACTTGAATTTGATCCAAATGTTGCTGAAGCTGTTCTTACTGAACATGATCCTAACAAACCAGAAAATGTTGTTTTAGAGGTACTTACTAAAGGATATAAATATAAAGATAAAGTAATTAGACATGCAATGGTTAAGGTAAATAAGTAATGAATGATGTATTTTCTATTTTTGGAATTGCTAGTAATTATAATGAAAGTGAATATTATAATTTAAGTGATGAAGAAAAGAAAAATTATGATTATATGAATTCTTGCTTATTTAGTGAAAATAAAAAAATTAGTGATGCTTCTTTTTATATTATGATGTTACTTTTAAAAATAAGTGAAAATCCTGATATATATGAACCTGAGGATATTCATGATGAAATGGATAAAATATTTGAAGGACTTAATGCAAGTGAACTTGAAACAATGAATAAGTTTATTCCTTCATGCATAAATTCTATGGGTATATATAGTGAAGAAGCAAAACAAGAAAGAAAATTAAGAAAAGAGAGGAATGATTTATAATGGCAAAAGTAAATAAAGTTATAGGTATAGATTTAGGTACAACAAATAGTTGTGTAGCTGTATTAGAAGGTGGAGAACCAAAGGTTATCCCAAATGCTGAAGGAAATAGAACAACTCCTTCAGTAGTAAGTTTTAAAAATGGAGAAGTTAGAGTTGGAGATGTAGCAAAAAGAGAACGTGAAACTTCTACAAATGTTATAAGTTCTATTAAGAGATTAATGGGTACTAAAGAAAAAGTTGAAGCAGAAGGAAAGAAATATACTCCAGAAGAAATAAGTGCTAAGATTTTAATGAATTTAAAAGAAACAGCTGAAGCTTATTTAGGTGGAGAAGTTACTAAAGCAGTTATTACTGTTCCAGCATACTTTAATGATGCTCAAAGACAAGCAACTAAAAATGCTGGTAAAATAGCTGGTCTTGAAGTTGAAAGAATTATTAATGAACCAACTGCTGCAGCTCTAGCATATGGACTTGATAAACAAGAAAATGCACATACAGTTTTAGTATATGACTTAGGTGGTGGAACATTTGATGTTTCTATCCTAGAATTAGGTGATGGTGTATTTGAAGTTAAATCTACTAGTGGAAATAATCATTTAGGTGGAGATGACTTTGATAATAGAATTACCGAATATTTAATTAAAGAATTTAAGAAAGAAAATGGTGTAGATTTATCAAAAGATAAACTTGCAATGCAAAGACTTAAAGAAGGTGCTGAAAAAGCTAAAAAAGATTTAAGTGGTGTTAAGAGTACTCAAATTAGTTTACCATTTATTACTCAAGGAGAAAATGGTCCATTACATTTAGATGTAACTCTTACTCGTGCTAAATTTGAAGATTTAATTAGTGATTTAGTAGAATCTACTAGAAAACCAGTTAGAGATGCATTAAAAGAAGCTAAATTAAAACCAAGTGATATTGATAAAGTATTGTTAGTTGGTGGATCTACAAGAATTCCATGTGTTCAAGAATTAGTTAAAGAAGAACTTGGAAAAGAGCCAAGTAAAGAAGTCAATCCAGATGAAGTTGTTGCTATGGGAGCAAGTATTCAAGGTGGAGTATTAACAGGAGAAGTTAATGATTTAGTACTTCTTGATGTTACACCTCTATCTCTTGGTATTGAAACACTTGGTAATGTTATGACAGTATTAATTCCAAGAAATACAACAATTCCAACAACTAAATCTCAAGTATTTAGTACTGCTGCTGATAATCAACCAGCTGTAGATATTCATATTTTACAAGGTGAAAGACCAATGGCTGCTGATAATAAGACATTAGGACACTTCCAACTTACAAATATACCACCAGCTCCAAGAGGAGTACCACAAATCGAAGTTTCATTTGATATTGATGCTAATGGTATTGTAAATGTTAAAGCAAAAGATTTAGGAACTAATAAAGAGCAAGCAATTACAATTACAGCATCATCTAACTTAAGTGAAGAAGAAATTGATAGAATGATGAAAGAAGCAGAAGCAAATAAAGAAGCTGATAATAAACGTAAAGAAGAAGCTGAAATTAGAAATGATGCTGAACAAATGGTATTTGCTACTGAAAAAGCATTAAAAGACTTTGGTGATAAAGTAAATGATTCTGAAAAAGAAGAACTAGAAAAACTTAAAGATGAATTAGAAAAAGCTCTTGAAGGAAGCGACACTGATGAAATCAAAGAAAAGAGTGAAAAATTATCTAATAAGGTAATGGAAATGTCTAGTAGAATATATCAAGAACAAGCTGCTGAATCACAAAAGAATGCAGAAAAATCTTCTAATGATGAAGATGATTCTAAAGACAAAAAAGATAATGTAAAAGATGCTGAATTTGAAGAAAAATAATTAGTTTAAGGGCTCTAATTTGAGCCCTTAAATAATATAAGGAGAAAATATGGATAAATATAATTGGGATTTAACAAGACTATATAAAGATGAAAATGAATATAAAAAAGACATTAAAGAATTAAATGAATTACTAAAAGAAATAGTTAAATATAAAGGAAAATTATTATCTAGTGGTGATAATCTTTTAAGTGCATTAGAAATTGGCGAAAGAATTGATTATTTAACAGAAAGACTATATGTATATTCACATTTAGGTTATTATGAAAATATGGGAAATGTTAAATTTCAAGAATATAAAGAAGAAATATTATCTTTAGTAGATAAGTGTAATAGTACAACTAGTTTTATGACTCCTGAATTATTATCTTCAGATTATAACGAAGTTTTAAAATTAATTAGTGAAAATAAAAAATTAGAAAAATATAAGAAAATGCTTGAAGATACTTTCAGATATAAAAGTCATGTGTTGAGTGAAGGTGAAGAAAAATTACTTAGTGATTTATCTGAAGTAATGAGAGTACCTAAAAGTACATATGATGCGATTAATAATATAGATGTTAAATTTGATAAGATTAAAGATGAAATGGGTAATAAGGTTGAATTAACTTCTTCTAATTATAGTAGATATTTATCTTCAAGAGATAGAAGAGTTAGAAAAGAAGCATTTAATAAAAAATATAAGTATTATAAAGAACATATAAATACTATTAGTTCTTTATATATTGGTAAAGTTAAATCAAATTGTATTATTGCGAAGACAAGAGGATATAATAGTGCTCTTGAAATGAAGTTGTTTCCAGATAAAGTAAGTAAAAAATTATATGATACTTTAATTAAAATAACTAATAAAAATACTAAATATTTAAAAGATTATTATAAAATTAAAGAAAATACTTTAGGATATAAACTTCACATGTATGATTTATATGTTAATACTTCTAAAGTACCTGAAAAAAAAGTTGAGTATGAAGAAGCTAAAAAGATTGCTAATGATGCATTAAAACCACTTGGAGAAGAATATTTAAATAAATTTAATTATTTACTTGATAATAGATGTGTAGATGTATATCCAAAAGATAAAAAAAGAAGTGGTGCATATGAATGGGGAAGTTATAAAGTATTACCTTATGTATCTTTAAATTATGAAAATAATATTGATTCAGTAAGTACTTTAATTCATGAAATGGGACATGCTATGCATACTTATTACAGTAATGAAAATCAAGATTTTATTTATGCTGGATATCCAATATTTTTAGCTGAAATAGCTTCTACTGTTAATGAGGTATTATTAAGTGAGTATTTATATAATAATACTAGTGATAAGAATGAGAAAATATATTATTTAGTAGAATTTTTAGATAAATTTAAAGCAACTGTATATAGACAAGTTATGTTTGCTGAATTTGAAAGCACTATTCATGAAAAATATGAAAATGGTGAAAGTTTAACAATGGAATTAATTTGTGATACATATTTAAAACTAAATAAAAAACATTTTAGTCCTGTTATTAAAGTTGATGACACTATTAAATATGAATGGGCTAGAATACCACATTTTTATGATTCTTTTTATGTATATAAGTATGCTACTGGATTTATTTGTGCATTAATAATAGCAGATAAATTATTACATACAAAAGATTTTAAAGATGAATATATAAGATTCTTAAAGAGTGGAGGTAGTCAATACCCACTTGAATTATTAAATAGTATAGGAATAGATTTAACAGATGAAAAAGTTTTATCAAAAGCATTTGATATTTTTAATGAAAAAGTTAATGAATTGAAAAGATTAGAAAGTGAGTAGTAATATATGGCAAAAAGAGATTATTATGAAGTCTTAGGTGTTTCTAAAGATGCAACTGAAGAAGAAATTAAAAGTGCATTTAGAAAAAAAGCAAAAGAATACCACCCAGATATAAATAAGAGTCCAGATGCCCCTGAAAAGTTTAAAGAAGCACAAGAAGCCTATGCATGTCTTTCTGATAAAGATAATAGGGCTAAATATGATCAATTTGGTCATGCTGCTTTTGAAAATTCTTATGGTAATGCAGGTGGTGGAAGTTATCAAGGTGGAAATCCATTTGGTAATTTTGATTTTGGAGATATTTTTGATGATTTATTCTCAGGTGGATTTGGTGGATTCGGTGGTTTTGGATCATCTTCTAGAAATTCAACTCGTGCTAGAAAAGGTGCCGATACATTATATAGTATGAAAATAGATTTTATGGATGCTGTATATGGTACTAAGAGAGATATAGAACTTGAATATTATGAAGTTTGTGATGATTGTGATGGTCATGGCGGACATGGTGAAGTAATATGTTCTGAATGTAATGGTAAAGGTACTGTTATTAAACAAGCAAACACGATACTTGGAACTATTCAAACAAGAAGCACATGTCCAGAATGTAATGGTAAAGGTAAAACATATAAATCTAGATGTAATACATGTAAAGGCAATGGAAGAGTTAAAGTTACAAAAACTCTTACAATTGATATTCCAGCTGGTATAAATGAAGGAGAACAATTAAGAGTCAGTGGAAAAGGGGAACCTGGATTAAATGGTGGGCCTAATGGAGACTTGTATATTGAAATTAGAATAATTCCTCATGAATTTTATAGACGTGAAGGAAATGATATATATGTTGATATGCCAGTTACAATTACAGATTTATGTTTAGGATGCAAAAAAACTATTAAAACAATGGATGGATATGTTGATATTAAAATAAAAGAAGGAAGTCAACCTGGAGATATTTTAAGAATTAAAGGAAAAGGTATTAATAATCCAGATTCTTGGAAAAAAGGAGATTTTTATCTTGTTTTAAAATTAATTATTCCTACAAGTTTATCACGTAAACAAAAGAGTATTTTAGAAGATTTAGAGGATACAGACTTAGAGGATTCTGTTGAATTTAAAAAATTTGATAAATTAAATAAATAAACTAATTGTTTATTTATTTTTTTTTGATTATAATTATATTAAGGTGGTAATAAAATGAAGAAAAATGGTTTTGCTCTATTAGAATTATTATTAGTTGTATGTGTTATAGCCCTATTAGCAAGTTTATTATTACCCAAAATATTAAAACACAGTCCAGAAACTATAAAAGAGGAAAAAGATAATGCAAATAATCAAGTGTTTTTTTCTGAAGCAAGAATATTAGTTACTAGTGCAAAAGATGAATACTTATTAAAGTCATTTAGTGATAGTAATAATCGTGTATTTGCTCATATTAATGGAAATGATTGTAATAATGCTTTAGCTAACATAAGAGATGAAATTGACTATTATATTGAATTTAATATAGAAGGAAATATTTCTAAATATTATGTAACTGATCACAACTATATGTATTCATATATTAGTGAAAATTTTGGTGATAATTTTGATTCAAGTAAAATATTAGATTCTGATTTTGTGTTGTATAATGAAAATATTAATAAATTTAATATTACTTGTGATTCATTTGAAAGGATAGATTAATATGAGTAAAAAAACTGAAGAATTAAGAAAAGAAAAGAATAAAAAGAAAAGAATAATTTGGTGTATAGTTGGAGTATTATTCTTAGCATTTATTATTTGGGTAATATTTTTAAATACCAAAAGTGATTTAAATTATGAGACAAAAAAAATAGGTGATGATACCATTTATATAATTGATGATGATAGTTATATTGAAAGTAAAGAAGAATCTGATTTAGTAATGATTAATGTTCTAGATTATGGAATAATGATTGCTGAACTTTATCCAAATGTGGCTCCAATTACTGTTAAAAACTTTAAAAAATTAGTTAGTGAAGGCTTTTATTCAAACTTTATATTTCATAGAGTCATTAAAGATTTTATGATTCAAACAGGAGATCCTACTGGCACTGGTAATGGTGGTAGTGAAGAAACTATAAAAGGTGAATTTGAAATAAATGGATTTAAGAACAATCTATCTCATACAAGAGGCGTATTATCTATGGCAAGAGCTGGTGCTAATCCTGAAACTGAATATACAATGAATTCTGCATCAAGTCAGTTTTTTATAGTTCATCAAGATAGTACTTATTTAGATGGTAATTATGCTGCTTTTGGTAAACTTTTAAATGGTTACGATGTACTTGATAAAATAGCTAATGTAAAAACTGATGAAAATGATAAGCCATTAATTGATCAAGTATTAAAAAATATAAAATTTGTTAAAAAATATGAAGGAGAATTAAAATAATGGAAAGATTAGATGGAAAACTATTAAGTGCTAAGATTAAGGATGAGGTAAAAGCTGGTGCTGATTCTTATAAGCAAACACCAATACTTGCTGTTTTAACAATTGGTGATGATGAAGCTAGTAAAGTGTATGTTGAAAACAAAAGAAAAGCATGTGAATATTGTGGAATGAGTATGATGCATTTTGATTATGCAGATTGCGTAAAAGAAAGTGTAGTTATTAAAAAAATAAAAGAATTAAATAAGGATAAAAGTGTTAATGGCATTATATTACAATTACCTATACCTAAGAGATTTAATACTAAAAAAATATTAAATACAATTAGTCCTGATAAAGATGTTGACGGTTTAACTGATATATCACAAGGTAAGATAATGGGAGGAAATGCTACTTTTATACCATGTACTCCAAAAGGTATTCTTGAAATATTTGATCACTATAAAATTGATTTAGAAGGTCGTCATGTAGTAGTAATTGGAAGAAGTGATTTGGTAGGAAAACCAATTATGCTTGAATGTATTAATAGAAATGCTACTGTTACGATGTGTCATTCTAAAACTAAAGATTTAAAGAAATATACTAAAGATGCTGATGTGTTAATAGTGGCAGTTGGACATAAACATTTAATAGATAAATCTATGATTAAAGAAGGTGCTGTTATTATTGATGTAGGTATCACTCGTATTGATGGTAAAATATATGGTGATGTTAATCCTGATGTAGAAGAAAAAGCATCTTATGTAACACCAGTTCCAGGTGGTGTTGGTCCAATGACTGTTGCTATGCTTCTTAAAAATACTTTTATTGGATACAAAAAACAAAATAATATAGAAGATTAATGGACAAATAAAAAAATCTTGATAATTCAAGATTTTTTATTTTATTATCTGTTGTAGAATTCAACGATAAGTGCTTCATTAATATCAGAATTTAATTCTTCACGTTCTGGATATCTTGTGTATGTGCAAGTCTTTTTAGTTTTATCAACATTTAAGAATGCTGGAATATTAATATCCATATTTACGCATTCATTGATAACTGGATGTTCTAAAGAAGCTTCTTTTACAGAAATAACACTTCCAACTTTAACTCTAAATGATGGAATATTAACACCTTTGCCATCTACTAAAATATGTCCATGATTAACAATTTGTCTTGCAGCTCTTCTAGTTTTAGCAAAACCAGCACGATAAACTAAGTTATCAAGTCTGCTTTCTAAAAGAATTAATAAATTGAAACCATGAATACCTTGCATTTTACCAGCTGCTTCGAAAGTCTTTCTCATTTGTTTTTCAGAAAGTCCATATAAAAATCTAACTTTTTGTTTTTCTTGTAATTGAACACCATATTCACTAAGTTTTTTTCTACTTGTTCCATGAATTCCAGGAGCAGTAGGTTTACGTCTTAATTCTTTACCAGTTTCAAGAGTAGAAAAACCATATCTTCTAGATTTTTTGAACGCAGGTCCTGTATATCTTGACATAGTATTTATACCTCCTTTTTGTAATATTGTACTAAAAGGCTTCTATTTTCCATTATAGGGAGTTTCTATATGAATTTTCACCTTGGCAGAGGTTACTCATTATTTTCAAGAAACACGTTATAATTTCCTATAGCACTGCCACTTAAATACTTAGTAAATTATATAATATCTTTTAATAAAAATCAACAAATAATTGATACAAATACTGATTTTATGCTATAATTTTAATTACGGAGATGAAAATATGGCAAAAAAAGGAATGCAAATTAAGTATAAAAGTAAAAAAAGAGAAAGAAATAAGAATAATATGGTAGAAGAAAATACTATTAAATCTTTATTAAAGCCAGTTATTATTGTACTAGTATTCTTAGGAGTAATGTATTTAATGGCTGTTGGTTTAGAAAAACTTGGTACATTTGAAAGAGGATATACTGCTCCTAGTAAAGAAACTAATTTTGATTATGAAAATATTTCTGTATCTACTGTATTTAATAGAAATGAAAAAACATATTATGTAATATTTGACAATTTTAAGAGTAGCTATACAAGTAATTCTTATGTAAATCTATTATTAGAAAGTCAAGATACAACATATTATAAAGTAGATATGAGTATAAAAGAAAATGCTAAATATGCAAGTGAAAAATCAAATAAAAAGGCTACAAAGCCAAGTGAACTTAAAATAAATGGTATTACACTTATTAAAATAAAAAATGGAAGAATTGTTGACTATATTGAAGGTAGTGACAATATTGAAGAGTATCTAAAATGATAAATGATTTAAATAAAATTTGTACAGTAAAAGAAGATGTAGATTTAAAAGACTATAATACATTTAGATTGGAGTCAAAATGTATGGCGATGGTTTTTCCAGATAATTTTGAAGGATTGTTAGAAACTATCGAAATATTAAAAAAACATAAAACATCTTATTTTGTAATTGGTAATGGATCAAATATAATATTACCTGAGTATTATGATGGAGTAATAATTAATTTATCTAATTTTAATAAATATGAAATAAAAGACAATATTTTAACTGCTGATTGTGGATGTATGCTAAATAATCTTGCTAGTAAAGTAACTAATCTTGGTTATGCTGGATTAGATTTTGCTACAGGTATTCCAGGTACGATTGGTGGTAGTATTTATGGAAATGCAGGATGTTTTGGTAGTTCAATGTCTAATATAGTTGAGAGTGTTACTATTTTTGATGGCAAAAAGGTAAAAGTATTAAATAATTCAGATATGAAATTTGGATATAGAACATCTCTTCTAAAAGATAGTAAAAACAAATGGATAATATTATCATGTACTATTAAACTTAGTAAAGGAAATAAAGATGAATTAAAAGCTTTAGTATTAGAAAGAACAAATAAAAGAATTGCCACTCAAGATTTAACTCATCCATCAAATGGTAGTATGTTTAGAAATCCAGAAGGATATGCTGCTGGAAAATTAATAGATGATTTAGGACTTAAAGGTTATAAAATAGGTGATGCAATGGTTAGTAACATTCATGCTAATTTTATAATTAATGATGGAAATGCTACTAGCGAAGACATAATAAAATTAGTAGACAAAATTAAAAGTGAAGTTAAAAAGAATTATAATATTGATTTAGTACTAGAACAAGAAATAATTAAGTGACAGTTTTGTCACTTTTTTTTGTAAAATTAAATAACATAATAAAAAAAAGATATAAATTGCTATATAATTAAAATAGGTGATAATATGAATAAATATATAAAAAATATTTTTGCAATAGTATTATTTAGTTTTTTAATACCTATTATAAGTGCTGACTCATATGGCTTTTATATTGATACTGATACAAAAGAAGTTTCTCCTGGGGACATAATTGAAGTTAAAATATATGTAGATTCTATATCTGATACCGGTGAAGCTATTGACTACTTTAATACTGGAATAGCTTTTGATAGTAATACTTTTGAACTTGCTAATGATGCTAGTGATTTTGAAGTAAAAAATATGTGGTATGTAGGAGAACTTAAAAAGATAGAAGAAGGAGTATTCTTTAATGTTTTTTCATACAAAGATGGTTATATTTACGATGAAAAATGGTCTTTATATGGTGATGGTAAATACGATTTACTTGTTTCAAATATAAAACTTCGTGTAAAAGATGTAGATAGTAAAACTGCTAGTATTTATGTAACTACAGGTTATGATGATGAAGGGGATGAAAGGCAAGTATATTATGATACTAGTGTTAATGTTAAAATAAATAAAACTATTAAGGAAAAAGATAATAATACATTACTTAGTACATTTGATATAGATGGAGTAACACTTGATCCTGAATTTAATAAGGAAATAACTGACTATTATTCAAGAGTAACTTATGATGTAGATAAAGTTACAATAGATTGTACTTGTGAAGGAAATTATTGCGAAACTGATAATCAAAAAGAATATAATTTGGAAGTTGGATATAATATTATAAAAATAACAGTAACAGCAGAAGATGAAAGTACAAGAGTTTATTCATTCGTTATAATTAGAGAAGGTAAAAGTGATGATTCTAGTTTAGCTTCTATTACAATAAAAGATATGTTGGGAAGTCCATTAAAATTTGATTTTAGTCCTAAAATTATAAAATATGATATTAATTTAAAATATGATGTAAATAAAATTTCATATAGTAGTGTTTGTTCTGGAGTAAATTGTACAATTGATAATGAGTCTGGTGAAAAAGAATTAAATGTTGGAAATAATGAACTTGTATTAACAGTAACAGCAGAAGATGGAAATACTACTAAATATACATTTAACTTTATAAGAGAAGAGGAAGAAAAGAGTTTTATAGGTAAATATTTAACTTTAATAATAATAATTTCTGTATTAGTAGTGGGAATTATAGTACTTATAATACTAATAATTAGGAACAATAAAAAACAAGATCAAATGATTGATCTTATAGATAGTGTTGATGAAGAAAAAAATGAAGAATAAAAAAAGTCATAACTGACTTATTTATTCTTTTTATTTGTTCTAATTTCTTTAGTAGATAATCTAACTTTCTTACCATCAACTATTGTAGCTTGTAAATTAACTTTTTGAGTTTTTTTAGTTGCCTTTTCTGAAAAAGGCCTATTTTGTGAACTCATATTTTTTCTATTTGATAAATTTTTTGCCATATTATAACTTGCCTCCTCTTTTTAAGCCAAATATAATTTAACATACTTTTCCCTTTAAGTAAAGTGAAAATTGACTTTTTAATGATTTTTTGATATAATATACCCGGATTTAAGGGGGAAGATTAAATATGAAAAAAGAGAAAAAAAGATATTTTTTAGTTGAATATTATGATAGTATTAGATCTAAAACAGTTTCTACTTATGAAGAAGTTTTGGAATTTTTACATGAAATTGAAAAATATAATAATAGAAAGAGATCAAAATATATATTTGGTAATGTTGAAATAACTAAACTTGAAGATTCATATTTAATGCAAGCACATATATATAGAAAATATACAAATAGGTTAACTATTAGTGAAATTGATAATTTAACATCTTCTTTAGATGAAAAAGAATTGGCATTAATGTTTAGTGAAAAATCTAAAATGATTAATGGTGCTGAACCCGATATAAATATTGCATATTTTGAAACACAAGATAGAGATAAAGATGGAAAAGTAAAATATGAAAAAGGTATAAAATATATACCAGTATTATATAAAGATGATTTAAAATATTTAGATAAAAGATTTATTAAAGAATGTTTATATTTTCATGCTAGTACTAGAGATTTTGATTTCTTTAGAGATTTAGCAAATGAATTTAGTTTTTATCATTTTGTTGGTGATGAAATAGGAAAATTAAGAAGTATTAATGATAAATGTGAAAATCAAGATTGTGATTTAAATGGTCTTTATTTAGCAGCAAGTAGATTATATGAAAAATTTATTTGTGAATATGAAAAAGATGAAAGTTTATCTAGAGATAGAGAAGGAAAATATATTATTAGTAGAAGAAGATTAAGAGATTTTGGATTCTTTATTAAAAATTATAATATTAGAGATTCAAAAAGAAAATCACCATTATGTTACAATAAACCACTTCCTAAACCAGAATATATTGAAGAAGAAAGTGGACAATTAAAATTAATATTAAAATAATCAAAAGATATATATTTCGACAAAAAATATATATCTTTTTTTATACAATAATATTGGTGATATTATGATATATTTAGATGAATTTATATTATTAAACTTTATAATTGATTATATTTTACTTAATTGTTTAAAAGATTTATTAAAAATTAATACAAGAAAATATAGATTATTTTTATCTTCTTTAATAGGAGAAATAACTATTTTGAGTTTATTTTTCAAATTAAACAATCACCTAATATTCATTATTAATATTATTATTTGTATGTTTATGATAGTAGTTGCTTTTGGATATACAGATATAAAAACTTTAATTAAAAATACAATATATTTTTATATATTAAACTTTTTTATAGGAGGCTGTTTATTTTATTTTAAAAATGAAAAATTAATTAAATATAGATATTTAATATTATTAGTTCCAATAATTATGAAAATATATAAATATTTTGCATATAATTTAAAGAACATAGTTTCACTAAAACATAAAGTTACAGTGTATTTAAATAATGGAAAAGTATTATATTTAAATGGATATATGGATACTGCTAATACATTAATTGAGCCATATGGAAATAAAAAAGTAATAATAATAAATAAAAATATAAAAGAGGATTTCTTTTATGTTCCATATAGAACAATAGATAATAGTTCTCTAATTAAATGTTTTAATCCTAAAAGAGTATATATTGATGGAATAGGTGAAAGAAATGATGTTTGTATAGGAATTATAAATCAAAAATTTATAGGATATAATTGTTTATTAAATTATAAATTAATGGAGGAATAATGATAGAAAAAATATTAGATAAGTTTTTTAAAAATGATGGAGTATTTTTTGTAGGAAGCACTGATATACTACCACCACCATTACCTAAAATAGAAGAAGAAGATTTAGTAAGAAAATCTAATTGTGGTGATTTAAAAGCAAGAAATAAATTAATTGAACATAATTTAAGATTAGTGGTTTTTCTTTCTAAAAAATATGATAATACTATGTATGATTTAGAAGATTTAGTTAGCATTGGTACTATAGGTTTAATAAAAGCAATTAAGACATATAAACTTGATAAGAATATTAAACTTGCTACTTATGCATCTAGATGTATTGATAATGAAATTCTTATGTTTTTGAGAAGAAATAAAAAAAGAATGAGTGAAGTTAGTTTTGAAGATTCAATTAATTTTGATAGTGAAGGTAATGAATTAAAAATAGAAGATGTTTTTGGGACAGAAGATGATATTGTAGAAAAATCCATAGAAAATAAAGATAACAAATTATTATTAAAAAGCGAATTAAAAAAATTAAATAATAGAGATAGAGAAATTATTGAAGAAAGATATGGATTATTTGGCAAAAAAGAATTAACACAAAAAGAGTTAGCAAGTAAACTAGATATATCTCAATCATATATTTCTAGAATTGAAAAAAAAGTAATTGGTAAGCTTAAAAATCTTATGAAAATATGAATAAAATATTCATATTTTTTTTAAAATATATCTTGTTTTTAATAAGACTATTGTGATAAAATTAACTTATAGTAGACATTGAAGTGTGGAGGTTATTTTTTATGGCAAAAAATTATGATGATTATGGCTATGAAAAAAGCTATAAAAGTAGTGGCTCAAGTTTAGTAAGAAGAATACTTATAGTACTAATGGTATTAGTAGCAATTATATTAATTTTCTTTCTAATCAAGAGTTGTACAAATAGAAAAGATAATAAGGATAATTCAAATAATGTAAAATTTGATTATGAAAAAGTTTTATTGGAGGCAGGTAAAACATATTTTGGAAACAATATAGATGAATCACCAACTGCTCCTGGAGAATGTTCAGTAGTTGAATTACAAACATTAATAAACAATAATTTAGTTGATCCAAATAAGTTTGGTAATTGTAATGTAACAACTACATTTGTTAGAACATGTGTGTTAGAAAACGAAACTAGACAATATACACCATGGCTTGTTTGTACAGAGAGAAATTCTGAAACTGAATATGGTGATTTAATTGAAGGAACATCTTCACAAATAATTCCTGATCAAACATATACAGAATTTAAATTTTTACCACAAGTTGTTAAAAAAGGTGGTGAAAAATATGGACCAGTTGAAGAATTATGGCAAGATGAAATAACTTATCCAGCATATAAAACATTAGCTACAACAACATATTATAGATATAGAGATAAATTATTTACTTGGAATTTAGTAAAAAGAACATATTATTCTAGAAATGGAGAACAAACAAAAGCAAGTAATGTAAATGATTACTATACAACATCTCCTGCATCTGGATATAATAAGACAAGTAATAAGACTACAGAAGCCTATAAATGGTATACATCAAATGCTGAAAAAGTATATTATTCAAAAAATGGTGCTAAAATGCCAAGTGTAACTGAACCAGAAGGATATCCAAATAGAGATCCACAAGGCTCAGATGTTACAAGATATAGAACAAGAACAGTTACTGGAAAATTTAGTCCAACAAAATATTATGTATGTTCAACAAGTGCAAGTTCTCCATATGTTGTTTATCAAGCAAATACTGAATGTGGAAAAGGATCAAATAAATCATATACTTATCAAAAAAATATTGTATATAGTTGTGTTGATAGTTCATCATCTACTGATATGCTTATTCAAAATATAGTACCAAATGCAAATTATGAATGTAAAAAATACTCAGCTTGGTCAAATATAACTGATAAAGAATGTAAAGGTTCAAGCGATGTTTGCCAAAAAATTACACTTACTTTCTATTATTGGTATAAATTAGTAGGTGGAGCTAAAACATATTATCCATCTGGAGCTAGTAAAGCAAGTGGTGAAAAAGTATATTATATAGAAGCTCCTATTAAGGGTGCAGTTAAAGATACTTCAACAAAAACTACTGCTTATAAATGGTATAAAGAAAGTAAATCTACTACAACAAAATATACAGCACTTCCACCATCTGGATATTACTCAGCTACAAAATCAAGTGATTATGAATGGACTGATTGGTCTAATTGGAGTACTAAGAATCCTAAAGTTAGTGATGGTAGAAGTAGAACAATAGAAAAGAAAAACAAAATTAAACTTCAACAAAACATGGGTAATGAAACAGATGGATGGGAAAGTTTATCAACAAATTACTTATCAGAAAATGAAATTATTAATTTATATAAGGAAAAAGGATATAAAATAGAAACACTACAAGATATTACAAATAATGGTGAAACTAGATACGAGTTGAAACTATATATTAGAAATAAAAAGGAGACTAATTAATGATGGAAGAATTTCAAAATTTAAAAAATGAAT
The DNA here is from genome assembly GCA_902764145.1 of uncultured Erysipelotrichaceae bacterium. GTDB lineage: Bacteria > Bacillota_I > Bacilli_A > RF39 > UBA660 > CAG-1000. The sequence continues at coordinate 157,827 of CACWUS010000002.1, forward strand.
TTGAAGCTCTTAGAAACAGCTTAATGGATAGAAATATTGAAGAAATTGGACTTATAGAGTTAAGAAGAATTAAAGGAGATTTAGAACGTTTACATAGTAGAAATATAGAATTACAAGAAAATTTAAGATTTGATAGAACAATTGATACTTATGATTTAATGCGTGTTTTAAATGAAGGAAATACTTTATATGATGAAATGGCTAATTTATTAAGACCAGTTTCAGAAACTGTTAGTGTTAAAGCTGCTTTAGGAATGAGTAAAGTAAGAACTCGTAGAGATTTAGTTAATGCTAGAAGTAGAAATCAAGAATTAATTAATATGTTTACTTCTAATTTAGAAACTGCTAATGAAACACTAAGAACTGTAACTGATGAAAATGTTAAGAATTTATATAATCAAAACATTTCTAATTTACAAGAAAATATTAATAGATTAAATGAAGTTGATGCATATTATGCAGGATTAATATCTAATTTAGATAAAGATATTGAAACAATCAGATTCGGTGGAAAAGTTGTTGAAATAGAAGAAAGTAAAGACGAAACAAGAGGTATTACTAAAGAAGAGGAAGAAGAATTAAAAAGAAAAGAAGCTACTGAATCAAAAGTAGAAGAACCTACACATGAAAACCCATTACCTTCATTAGAAGTGCCAAAAGGTGAAAATAGTGGTATTCCAGAACTAAAGCCTGCTGATTCTATAGAAAAAACTGAAGAAATGCCACCAAGAGAGGCATTTGGATTGGTTAATCCAGGTACACATGAAGAACCAACTGCTAAAACTGAAGTTGAAGAAGAAATGCCTTCAAGAGGATCATTTGGATTAAGTGAACCTGAATCAAAAACTGAAGAGGAAAAAACTTCTACTGAAACAACACCTGAAACTGAAAAAGAAGAAGAAATGCCATCAAGAGAATCATTTGGATTAGGAGAACCTACAAGTACTGAAGAAAGTGCTTCAGATGAAACTAAAGAAGATGAAGAAACTCCTGTTGATGCAACAGTTAAACAACCTAAATCAACATTATGGCAAAAACTACAACCTATTATTGAAGGCGTAAAAGTATTCTTACTTACAGCAATTGCAGTACATACTGGTCTTGGAGCACATGCTATAATTAATAATGCAAATAATACAGAAACATCTACTGATACAGAAAATGATAAGAGTGAAGAGGAACAAAAGGAAAGTCCAGCCATAACTCCTGAGGAAGAAGCAAAAGAAGAAGTTCCTGTAACTCCAGCACCTGCTCCTGCTGATACTACTCCAGGTTCTGGTGATAAAAAAGAAGAAGAAAAGAAAGATGAAGATAAAAGGGATGAAGAAAAAATATCTATCGAATTAGCACCAGGTGAATTTGCATACAATACTGAAACTGGCGTTGAAATAAATAGTTCTGGTAATGCTGTTGTTCATAAAGAAGATGGAACTATTGGTAGATTAACTGATAGAGAACTTGAACATACAGATCATGGAACTACTATAGTAACTAATTCAGATCTTGAAAATACTGGAGAAATAGTAATGGAAACTTTACCAAGAACTGGACAAGAGATAAGTGAAGAACAAGCAAGAGCTAATATGACTGAACAAGAAGAAGCAAACTATAATGAAGCAATTAGTCAAGCTTTCTCAGATTTCATCAATAATGGACCAACATTATAATATTTAGGAGGAAAAAAGAATGGAAAATTTAACTAATCAAGTTTTAGACTTAGCTAATGGGAAAAAATATTTTGTATTAAGACAAGCTGTTTATAGAGGAGTTACTTATTTCTTAGGTGCTGAACTTACAAGTGATGAGGAAAATTTTAAAAATGAATTTGCTTTCTTAGAACGTGTTGGTGATGAAGGATTAAAAATTAAAAAGGTAACTGATCCTTCTATAATAGAAATTTTAGCAAAAAATATTAAAATTGATTAATGAATAAAAATATTAAATTCCTTTCAATATAAAATAGAAAGGAATTTTTTATGGCTAAAAATAGAGTAGAAATAAATGGAATTAATACTAGTAGATTAAATGTTCTTTCATACGATGATATGGTAGATTTATTTAATCAATATAAAAATGGTAATAAAGAAGCTAAAGATAAGTTAGTAGAAGGTAATTTAAAGCTTGTTTTAAGCATTTTAAGAAAGTATCAAAACAAGTGTGATAATTTAGATGATTTGTTTCAAATTGGAGTTGTTGGGCTTATAAAAGCAATTGATAATTTTGATTTAGCTTTTGGAGTTAAATTTAGTACTTATGCTGTTTTAATGATTGAAGGTGAGATTAAGAGATATTTGAGGGATGATGATTCAATTAGAGTATCTAGAAGTGTTAAGGAATTATCTTATCAAGTGGTTAGTTATAGAGAATTATATTTAAGTAAACATTTTCGTTATCCAACTAATGAAGAAGTGTGTAATCAATTTAATATAAGTGAATATGAACTTTATAATGTATTAAATTCACTTACTGATACTATAAGTATATTTGAACCAACATTCAATGATAATGGAGATGCTATATATTTAATTGATCAGATAGAAGATAAAACAATTAAAGATTTAGATAATCTAATAGCATTAAAAGAAGCTTTATCTAAAATTAAAGACCGAGAAAAGCTTGTTATAATGAAAAGATATGTAGATGGTTTATCACAATCTGAAATTGCTAGTATTTTAAACATTAGTCAAGCCCAAGTATCTAGAATAGAAAATAATGCATTAAATAGTATTAAAAAATTAATATTGTAATATAATTTAGTATGAAATTATCTGAGTTACAAAGAAAAGATATTATTAATATAAAAGATGGTAAAAAAATAGGTAAAATAGTTGATGTTGAGTTTGATATCAAGTCTGGATACATGATTCATTTTGTAATAGAAAAATATAATTTTGTTAAAAGCCTTTTTTCTACTAGCGATGATTTAACAATAAAATTTACTCAAATAAAAAAATTGGGTGAAGATGTAATACTAATAGATATATCATAAAAAATTTGGTAAAATAATTATATGAAAAAAAGATTGTTAATATATTTTGTTGTTATTATTGTATTGGTATTACTTGATCAATTAACTAAATTATTAATTATAAATTCTTTTGATGTTAATGATAAATTAGTTTTAATTAATAATTTTTTAAAATTTTATTATATTCAAAATACTGGTATATCATTTGGAATACTAAGTAATCAAAAATTTATTATTATATTATTAACAATATTAATAATGATATATGTTTTATATGAGACAAACAAAAATAAGGATAATAAATTATATGTTTTTTCATCAATGTTGATTGTTAGTGGCGCACTTGGAAATTTAATTGATAGAATATTTAGAGGTTATGTAATAGATTTTATTTCTTTTACATTATTTAATAGAGAAATGGCTATTTTTAACATAGCAGATACTTTAATAACTTTTGGAATAATTATGTATATTTGGATTTTATTTATGGAAGGTAAAAATGAAAGAAATAGTAGTAAATGAAGATAATAATTTGAAAAGACTAGATGTATTTTTGACTCAAGAATTAAATGAAAGTAGAAATTTTATTATTAAAAATATTAAAAATGGTAATATTACTGTTAATAATAAAATTGTTAAAGGCGGTTATAGTCTTAGACTAGGTGACACTATTAAAATAGGTGATTTGAAAGTTGACACAAGTATTAAAGCTGAAGATATTCCAATTGATATTTTATATGAAGATGATGATATTATTGTAGTTAATAAAAAGAGTGGAATGGTTGTTCATCCTGGAAATGGAAACTATTCACATACTCTTGTAAATGCTCTAATGAATTATACAGATGAATTAAGCGATGAAGGTGGAAGTGAAAGATGTGGTATTGTACATAGGATAGACAAGGATACTTCAGGAATTCTTTTAATTGCTAAAACAAATACTGCTCATAGAATACTATCTGATGATTTTAAAAATAAAAGAATAAAGAGAAAATATTTAGCTCTTGTTCATGGTGTAATAGAAAATAATAAGGGTAAAATAAATGCTCCAATTGGAAGAAGTAAAATAGATAGAAAGAAAATGTGTGTTACTGATGAGAATAGTAAAAATGCTGTTACTAATTTTACTGTTTTAGAAAGGTATAAAACTTCTACACTTATAGAACTAGTTTTAGAAACAGGTAGAACTCACCAAATTAGAGTCCATATGGAATATATTAATCATCCTGTTGTTAATGATCCTGTGTATGGTAAAAAGAAAATAATTAATGATTATGGTCAAATGTTACATGCAGAATATTTGGGATTTAATCATCCTAAAACACATAAATTTATGGAGTTTTCCGTTAAACCAGAAAAGGAATTTATAGAAATATTAAATATGTTTAAAAATTCATAAAATATACACTAGTCATTAATATAAAAGCATAAATTCCATAGATGATATAAGGTATCAAAAAGTAAGATGACTTTTTTGATATCTTTTTTGTTTCTATATATAAAAATATTGTTGATAAAGATATTATTGTTGTAATGGCAAATCCTAAAAACGGACTCATTAAATAAAAGAAGAAATACATAAATAATTGATTGGATATATAATTGGTAAGTAATATATATAAATAATCATTATTTTTTAATATATTAGTTTTCTTAGAAACGATAATTATACTTATTGTATTTAATATATAAATAATAAACCATATTATACTTATTACTTTTCCATTTAAAGCAAAACTAGGTAATTTTAGTAGTGAATAATATTCACCATTAAATCTAAATAAAAACCCACTAATTAACCAAAATAATAGGATTATAATGAATAAAATTATGTCTTTTATATACTTTTTTATAATTTTCACCTCTTTACTAATAATATGATTAATAGTAAAATAATATTATTGGAAAGGAATAAAATAATGAATATAAAGATTAATAAAAAGGATGATATAGTACTTAAAATATTGCATTATTTTATAACAGAAGAGGATTATAAACCTGTTATAATTAATGGACTAGATAATGAAATATGGCTTGAAAATATGGAGAAAGATCTAAAACTTATTAGAATTAATAATAATTATATACATAATAATGAACAATTAAAAGCAGATACTTATAGAGCAAAAAGCATTATGAAGAGTATTAAAAAAAGCACATTCTCATTTAATATGAATATGCTAAACTTACTTTTAGATACTGGAGATGCGGTTAAGATAGTTGAAAACAAAAATATGGAAACTATTAAAGTTGAAAAAATTAGTGATTTTAAATCAAATAAAGTGGTTAGTGAATTTTTTCCTAAAGTTAAGGATTCTGTTCTAACAGAAAAGATAGATCCAATTGAATTTTTTAAATTAACTGAAGATATGAATCAAAAAACTATTAAAAATGAAAAGAAATTACAAAAAATATTTAGTCAAAGAAAACCAACAGCAACTTATATATTAATTGTTATCAATGTAATGGTTTATTTATTTTTAACATTATACGATAGGAGTGGTACGATTGGATATTTACTTGCTAATAATAGATTATTAGTTAAAAGTGGTGAGTTCTATAGATTATTTACTTCTATGTTTGAACATGTTGATTTCTGGCATTTATTATTTAATATGTATGCTTTATATGTAATTGGACCACAAGTAGAAAGATATTATGGAAGATTTAAATATTTACTTATATACTTTATAAGTGGTTTACTTGGTAATTTATTCTCATGCGTATTTATGGGTGATTTAACATTTAGCCTTGGAGCATCTGGAGCTATATTTGGTTTACTTGGAAGTGTTGCATATTTTACTTATTATTATAGGGCAACTCTACAAGGTCTTCTTAGGAGTCAAGTAATACCAGTTATATTATTAAATTTAGTTATTGGATTTATGGTACCAAGTATAGATGTATCAGCTCACTTAGGTGGATTAATTGGTGGATTGTTAACTTCAATGGCAATTGGAATAGGTGATAAAGGAAGAAAAACTGATCAAATAAATGGTGTTGTTGTTTTATTATTAATATATGCATTTATGATATATTTGCTTATAACGAGGTGAATTTAATGAGGGGGTTTAAAGCACTAAATAAAGATCTTACTAATAGATATGGTTATAAGTATTTAGTTAATAAAAATTATAAACTAAATGGAGATCTTAAATGGCAACAAAATGGATTTCATTTCTGTATTAGACCTGAAGATACATTAAGGTATGTAGATTCATGGAGTGATAATTTTGTTGTAACAGAAATTGAAGCAAATGGTGAGTTAGAACTATATGAAGATGATTATTATGGTTACTATGACATGTATGTATCTAGTGAGATGAAAATATTGAGAGTTTTATCAAGAGAAGAATTATTTGAAATGGTATTTAATAGTAATAATGTTGATAGAGTAAAAAGGCTTGCTAGTTCAATTGTTTTAACTCAAGATGAGATTGATTTAATAAAAGATGTATACCCATTAGCTATATCAACTATTGAATATTATCAAACAAAAGAAATGATTTTGAAATTAAAAAATAGATCTTAAAGATCTATTTTTATTATATTTTTCTATATAGACCAATTGCTTTACCAAGAATGGTAACATTATTTAATATAATTGGTTCTAATAAATCATTTTCTGGTTGTAATCTTATATGATTTTTTTCTTTATAAAATCTTTTTAAAGTTACTTCATTTTCATCAGTCATAGCAACAACTATTTCACCATTGTTAGCTGTTTGTTGCTTTTTTACTATTACAATATCATTATCTAGAATTCCAGCATTAATCATACTTTCACCATTTACTTCTAAAGTAAATACTTCAGTATTTTGTGGTACTAGTTCTTTTGGTAAGTTAAAAAATTCATTTGGATTTTCTATTGCTTCAATAGGATTTCCTGCTGCTACTTTTCCAAGTAATGGAACTTCAATTACATTATCATCTTTTTTAGCAAATTCATTTTGTACATTTAATTCTATTGTTCTAAATTTACTTTCTGTTTGACTAATATATCCTTTATTAGTAAGATTTTTAAGATGCACAAACATTGTAGCAGTACTACTTAAATTACATAGTTTACATAATTCTCTAATAGTAGGAGCATATCCTTTTTCAGCAATAAATTTTTTGATTACTGTTAAAATTTCTTCTTGTTTTTTAGTTAATTTTTCCATATAATCACTTCCTAATACAATAATAACACACAAACAAATGATTGTAAATATTATTTTTAATTTAATAAAACTTTTACTGTTGATCCTTGTTTAACTCTTGTATTAGATTTTGGATTTGAATCGATTACCTTTTCACCATTTCCAATAAATTCTACTTTAAAACCTTTTAATAGTGATTTTGCTTCTTTTTTTGTTAATCCTATTAAATTTGGAATCATTATATATATAGTATCATTCCATCTATATGATTTAGGTAATCCTGTTGTATCTTCTTTAATATTGTATATAGATATAATATCCTCTAATACTTTTTTTGCTATTGGTGCACTTGCAACTCCTCCATATTGAGTAACACCTTTTGGATTATCAAGTGCAATATATATTACATATTCTGGGTCATTAGCACTTATAAATCCAATAAATGATAATATATAGTTTCCACTCATATATGTTCCTTTTTCACCAACTTTTTGTGCTGTACCTGTTTTACCACCAACTCTATAATTTTCTATATAAGCATTACGTCCACTTCCATTAGCAACAACGCTTTCTAGAGCATATCTAACTAACTTGCTTGTATTCTCTGTTATAATGTTTTTTCTTTTTATTACTGGATTATTTTGTTTATTTGATACTTTGGAAACTATATATGGTTTATATAATGTTCCTCCATTTATAATAGCTGAAACAGCTGTTACTTGTTGAATTGCTGTAACACTTATTCCTTGACCAAATGCAGTTGTTGCAAGTTCTACAGGACCAATCTTATCCATGTTAAATAATATACCAGTTGATTCACCTGAAGCGTCAATACCAGTTTTTTTACCAAATCCTAAGTCATTAATATATTTAAATAGTTTTTCTTTTCCTAATTTTTGTCCTAATGATACAAATCCTGGGTTACATGAATTTTCAACAACTTGTACGTAAGTTTGAAGACCATGTCCTTTTCTTTTCCAACAATGAAGAGTAGAGGATGCAACTTTAATTTTACCTGTATCATTATATGTATCTTCAAATATATTAACAACGTTTTCATTAATGGCAGATGCTAATGTAACTATTTTGAAAGTTGAACCAGGTTCAAAATTTGCCCATATAGCTAAATTTCTATTTATTGTTTCTTCATTATAATTTTTGTAATTATTTGGATCAAAAGAGGGAAGTGAACTCATAGCTAAAATCTCACCAGTTTTAGCTTTCATCACAATACCAATTGCTCCATCAGCATTATATTTTTTGTAAGCATTAAATAATTCATTTTCTAAAGATAATTGTACATCTAAATCAATAGTTAAATAGATATCTTCTCCATTAATAGGGCTTTCATACATTTCTGATAATTCTAATCTTTTTCCTTTACCATCACTATAATATTTAACACATCCATTTTTACCAGTTAAATATTTGTCATATTTAAGTTCAAGTCCACTTAATCCTTGATTATCTATTCCTGTAAATCCTATAACATGAGATAAAAGATTATTGTAAATATAATTTCTTTTACTTTCTTTTAATAAGTAAACACCATCAAAATTTAATTTATCAATTTTATTTGCTATGTCATAACTTAAATTCCTTCCTTCTGGATGTACTCTTTCAACAGAAGTTTTTTTATTTACATGTTTATACATTTCATCAAAACTAACATTAAGTATTTTACTTAACTCATTTGAAACTTTTTGTTTATCAGTAATTTGATTTGGCACTAAGTATAATCCTACTGTAGTAGTATTATCAACTATTATTTTTCCATTTCTATCAAGTATTTTACCTCTATCAGCTTGTACTGTTAAATTTCTACTCCATAAGTCATTAGCTAGTGTATTTAATTTGTTATATTCAATTACTTGTATATAAAAGATTTTAATAATTATAAAAAAGAATATTAATATACAAAATAAAAATAAATATTTAATTCTAATATTTTGTTTACTTTGAAACATTTTATTCACCTAAAAAATTATATTCAAAAAAAAGAAACTAATTACTTAGTTTCTATGCAGCTACTTTTGGTTGTTCCACAGTAACATTAGTATTTATTGCTGGTTGTGGTGGAACTAAAGCTTCAAAGTTAACATTTGCTGTAGGACCAATTGGTTCAAATCCAGGAGGAGTAGGTGACAAGATTTCATTACTATTACTTGCTGCACTCGGTATAACTGGTTCACTTGGATTAACATTAGTAGTAACATTAACTTCAGACTTTGGTGCTTGAGGTGTTTGTATTGGAGATGAAGTAGCACTTTGTACAGGTTGTATAGGTGTCTGAGGTGTTTGAACAGAAGCTACAGGAGTAGTTGCTATAGTAGCAGGTTTAACCACTTCTTTTGGTGCTTCTTCTTTAGGTTTGATTTCTTCACCATCTATATTTTTACCTTCTTTAATATTTTGTTCAACTTCATCATAGAAAGCATTATGAATAGCTAAATCATTTTCAAGATCAACTAATTTTAATATTTCATCAAAGTTAGTTTCACCTAAAACAACTTTTTCAAGACCATCTTCTAAAAGAGTATGTGTATGAGCATCAATATAAACTTGTTTTCTCATAACATCTTTAGGTTCTGCATTTGTAATACCAGTTCTAACTTCATCAGTAATAACTAAAACTTCAGCAATACAAATTCTTCCTTTATAACCTTTAAAGCAATGTTCACATCCATCAGGATTTATATCATATATTTTATCTATATCTTTATGTAATACTTTTCTAAATAATTGCTTTTCATAATCACTAGTTTCTCTTGTAATTCTGCAATTAGGGCATAATTTTCTAGCTAGTTTTTGAGAAATAACACCATTTAATGATGTACCAATCAAGTATCTTTCAACACCCATATCAGTAAGTCTTTCAATTGTATTTAATGCACTATTTGTGTGGATTGTTGATAATACTTTATGTCCAGTAATAGAAGCTCTAACTGCTATACTTGCTGTTTCACCATCACGAATTTCTCCAATCATTATAATATCTGGGTCTTGACGAAGAATACTTCTTAAAACAGTTGCAAAATCTAAACCAATTTCTTGTTGTGCTTGTACTTGGTTTAATCCTTCAACTTCCATTTCAACTGGATCTTCAACAGTAATTATATTAACTTCACGAGTATTTAATTTTTGTAGGATAGAGTAAACAGTAGTAGATTTACCAGAACCAGTAGCACCAGTTACAAGTACTATACCATTTGGCATCTCTATCATTTTCATTATTTTCTTTAAATTATGTTCAGAAAAACCTAATGTTTCTAAACCTTGTAAACTTTTTGAGTAATCTAAAATACGAAGAACGACTTTCTCTCCAGAGTGAGTTGGTAAACTAGAAACACGTAAATCAAGCATTTTATCGCCAATTTTACTTTTAATAGCACCATCTTGAGGAAGTCTTGTTTCCATGATATTCATACTAGCTATCATTTTAATACGTGAAATCATATTTCTTTTGAAATCTGCTGGAACTTTAGCATAGTCATACAAAACACCATCGACACGCATTCTAATGTTTATTCCATCTTTGCTAGGGTCGAAGTGAATATCACTAGCACCTTTTTTAACACCATCAAGAAGAATTTCATTAGCAATCTCAACTATAGGTACTTTCTCGAAATCAAATTCCTTCATATCGTAACCTCTTTCTATTCTATTTAATTATATAATACATTTGGTGTTAATTCAAGATAAAAATATTGTTATTAATACTAAAAATATGTTATACTACATTTAGTAGAATAAAGAGGTTAATTATGAACAAAAAAGGATTTACATTAGTAGAATTAATTGCAGTAATAGCTATTATAGGAATACTAGCAGTACTTGTAACACCAGCAATAATAGCACTTAGAAATAATGTTTTAGAAAATACACTTAAAGCAAAAGAAAGTACAATTGAAAATGCTGCTAAGGACTATGCTATGGATAATTTAAAGTTATTAACATCTCCTGTAACTAATGAAATTAATGTTGATGGAATGGATGAAGATAAATTTAAACAAACTTATGAAAAAAATTTAAAAGAATTATCAAAAGATTGTAAATGGATTACAGTTAATGGACTAATAAATTTAGGTTATTTAAAAGGAAGCACTTCTTATGTGAATACATCAGATGGAGAAAAAGAAGAACAAATAATAAATCCTGTTACTGGTGAAAGTATGAATGATGTTTTAGTATGTGTAAGATATGATAATAATGATGCTATGAATAGAACAATAGTTACAATCATATATAGGGGTGAATAGTAATGAGAACCAGTAATGCTTTTTTAATTACTAGAAGAGAATTCCCTAAAGATGAAGTTAATATTTCATCTAAATTATTAATTAAAAGTGGGATGGTATTAAAAAATTCTAATGGTATTTATTCATATTTGCCAATTGGACTTAAAGTAATAGATAATATTAAAAAAATAATTAAAGAAGAAATGAATAATATAAAAGCAACAGAAGTATTAATGCCAACTTTAGTTAATAGTGATTTTTATGATAATAGTAATAGAGAAGAAATATTTAAAAGTGAAATTTATTCTTTAATAGATAGAAATAATAAAAAAATGAGTTTAGTTCCTTCTAGTGAAGAGTTATTTGCATACTTAGCTTCACAAAAAATAATGAGTTATAAAGATTTGCATTTTTCACTATTTCAAATAAATAACAAATATAGGGATGAAGAACATCCTGAGTTTGGTTTGGTAAGAAAAAAAGAATTTATAATGGCAGAAGCATTTAGTTTTGATGCTGATGATGGTGGACTAGATGTAAGTTATGATAAAATGTTTATGGTTTTTAAACATATTTTTAATAGAGTTGGAATTAATACACTAATTGTTGAAAGCAATGATGAAGGTATTGATGGTGTTACTAGCGAAGAGTTTCAAGTTATTTCAGAATATGGTGATAATGAAGTTGTTAAATGTACTAATTGTACATATGCTTGTAATATTGAAGATGCTAGTTCAAAAGCAATAATAACAAATAGAGAAATACAACATAAAGAGAAAAAATTAGTTAGTACTCCAAATGTTAAATCAATTAAAGAGGTAAGTGATTATTTAAATGTATTTGAATCTAATATATTAAAATCATTAATATGTAAGGTTGATGGAATATACAAAATGATACTTTTAAAAGGTGAAAGTGAATTAAATGTTAAAAAACTAAAAGTATTATTTAATACTAATAATATTGAAATACCAAGTGTCTATGAACTCGAAAAAATTGGTACATCTGTAGGATATGTAGGACCAATTGGTTGTACAATGGAAATTATAGCTGATAATGAAGTAAAAAGTATGCATAACTTTGTATGTGGAAGCAATAAAAACAATTATCATTATATTAATGTTAATTATGGAAGAGATTTTAAAATAAATAGATTTGCTGATTTAAAATTATTTGATAAAAATTCTTTGTGTCCAAAATGTAAAAATAAATGTACTATTATAAAAGGTATAGAAGTAGGTCAAATATGTAAATTGGGAACTAAATATAGTAATTTATATAATTTAACATATACAGATGAAGTAAATAAAAAATGTGATGTTTACATGGGCTCTTATCAAATAGGAATAGATAGATTAATAAATGCAATTGTTGAACATAATTATGATGATAATGGTATTATTTGGCCAATTAGTATTTCACCATATAAAGTAGCAATAATTGTTTCTAATATTAATGATGATAATATTAAAAAATATTCAAATAGTATTTACAATAAATTAAATAATTTAGGAATAGATACTATTATAGATGATAGAAAAGAAACAATAGGTGTTAAATTTAATGATATGGATTTAATAGGTATTCCAATTAGAATAACTATAGGTAATTTACTAAATGACAATCTTGTTGAAGTAAAACTAAGAAATGAAGATAAAACGAAGAATATACCTACATCTGAATTAATAGAATATATAGAATCATTGTTAAAAGGAAAACAATAATGAATGATAATCAAAAAAATAGTTTTATTAAAGAGTCATTAAAAAGTGAAAAAAAGATTATTAAAGACGATAAAAGATTAACAAAAATAAAAGGTGTTTATAAGAAAAAAGAATTAGAATTTAAAAAAATAGATAATAAAAATAATGAAGTGAACCCTATTTTGGACACTTTAAAAAAGTAGATATATAATAGTATCTCAAGAAAGGAGGTACTATTTTTATATGGGAAAACACTTTAA
>CACWUS010000003.1 GCA_902764145.1 uncultured Erysipelotrichaceae bacterium
CATTGTATTTTTTTACCCTTATTTTCATTCATGAGTATTACCTCCTTATTTAAGTTTATAAATCTATTTATCTCCACAAATAATTTTACCAAATAAATTAATTTCCATCAACTTTTTCTATAATTAAAAAAGCCTATTAAATAGGCTTTTATTAATATCTCTTTCTTTTGTTTCCAAGTTTGCTTGCAAGCTTCATTACTTTTTCTTCACTCTTAGAATCAAAATTATCTTCTAAAACATATGGATAAACATAATTAGTCATATATTCAAAGTGATACTTATCTGTTAATGAATGAATCTCTGAACTTAATTGTTCATATTTTATATCTTTATCGATTATTTCTTCAAGTTCCTCTTGTGCTTTATCACTTAAACATTCTAATTTTTCACTAATTATATCCATTTCACTTTCTCCATTTATTATCCTATTTGGAATGCTTGGATCATTTAAATCATTTGCACTAATTCCTTCACTATTTAAAACTGCGAATAAAGCAAGTAGTTTCATCATCATTTCTTTATTGTCAGTATAATTATATGCAAATTCAACTGGATCTTTTCCGCTTCTTTTTACATATTCTAATAATCTTTCATATCCATATTTGTATTCTACTTCTTTATATACTTCATATGAATAATGAGCACTATCAACAAGAACTGGAACAATTTTTTTAACAACATCTATTAGATCACGTTCAATTACTTCAGTGTTTCCACCTTCTCTTTTTATTTTTGATAATCTAATGACTATTGATCCCAGCTTTGGAAGAGTTAATAATAAATCTTTTCCATATCTATTTACCCTTTTATTGATTACATCAAAAACATCACTATTCTTTTTTTCCTTTTTAAAAAAACTTAAATTTTCAAACATACTATTACCTCCTTATTTTAAAAATTTAATTATTATTTTTAGAGTAATCACCTCCATATATTTGTGAGGTTAAAAAAACTCTCACAAATCTTTGTGAAAGTCTTGTTCTTTAATCTAATCCGGATAATTATCGTCTTGACGAATTAGCTCTAAATGTAGGAACTACTCCCTTTCAACTACATACATAGTATACCATAAAATCCTAATTTTGTCAAAATTACTTTAATAACTCAATAATTATATTAGGTATTATTTCATCTCTAACTTTATGTCTATAATTGTTTTCTTCGAGACTCCTACCACTAAATAAAGATTTATTTATTATGATATTATCTGATATACAAAATAATGCTGTCATGTTTATATTTAATATTTCTCTACATTTAAATAATAAAGCTGTTTCCATTTCAATAGTCTTAGCACCTAATTCAATTATTTTATCCAAATGATAAAACTGAGTAAATACAGAATCTGTACTATAATTTGGTACATATCTATAATTAATATTATTTTTTTCTAAGACATTAAGCAATTTATTAGTATATTGTTTTGAAGGATATTCTTTTTTTAAAAATTCATCTTCTAAATTTTTATTTAAATATCTAGACGCTCCATCTCCACAAATAGAATATTCTGGTACTACTATATCTCCTATATTAATATTTTTATCAAGTGAACCAGCAGAACCTAAAAACACTAAATTTTTACACTTTGTAACTCCAAGTGATAATACATAATCCATAATAGCTGGAGCACCTATTCTTTTTAATTCAATAAATGAAAATGATAAATCTTCTTTATAAAAATTAAATATTCTTTCCCCTATCTCTTCAACATTAAAACCTAAATTTAAAAACATATCATGATTCCACCAAGGAGCAATTACAACATTTTCTAGTATTTGATTATAATTACTACCATTAATTATATCATCTTTAGTAGTACCAAATTTTAGATGTGAATTTAATAAATCTTCATATTTCATATTATTCTCCCCTTCTAATTAATAATCTTTCTTTTGTTTGTTCTAAATAATTCTTTCTTTTTTCTAACTTATTTGGGTTGTGTGCAAGAGCATCACATCTTTGTATTTCATACAGTTTTAAACACATGTCATAATTTTCTTTAATTTGTTTATCTGTTATTGGACTATCATGATTTAGTATTAAATAACATATATAATCTATATATTCATCATCATAGTTTAGTCTTTTAAGTATTATTTTAGACATATCTGAAGATACTTTAGGATGGTTTCTAAAATGTCTAACTTCTTCATCTTGATATGAAAATGGTTTACCAATATCATGAAGTAATAATGTAAGTCTTATATCAATATCACGTTCTGATAAACTTAGTGCTAATAACGTATGATTCCAAACATCTAAATGATGATGTGGATGTTTATGTTCAAAACCAATCATATACTTTATTTCAGGAATAACATTTAGTAAATAATCTAAATTATTATTTATTGAAGATACTATATCTTCTGATAGTAATATTTCTTCTAAATTCATAATATCACCTAATATCTTTTAGATAGTTCAAGTATTTTTACAAAACTATCTGGTATTTTTTTATTTACTTCATCAATTATTGAATTATCAATTCCATAACATGCTTCAGCAAGAGAACCAACTATTGCACAATTAGTATCTGTGTCTCCTCCCATTAAAAGAGTATTTCTAATAGATTCTTCAAAACTATTTGAAAAATAAAATGAATATAAGCAATTATTAATTGTATCTTCACATGTAGTATTAAATTTAGTGAACATTTTATATTTTATATCAATATTTAATTTTGTATATACTTCATCTTTTGTATATCCTTGTTTCAAATAATAAATCATTAAAGCTATTATAGTTGAACAAGTAATTGCTTCTATAGAATTATGTGATGGAACAGTAGCAAGTCTTGCATTTTCAATTACATCTATTTCATTATCAAACATAAATCCTACTGGAGATATTCTCATCATCGCTCCATTGCCTATACTATTTCCCATTTTATTTGAACTAGACCATTTTATTAATTTAGGTGAAAAACTTGTTTTAAAATATGGAGTGAAATTTGGTTTATAATTTTTATACTCATCAATATATTTTCTTAAATATTTATCATAATCTTTATCATTTAATATTGCATCTAAAACAGCTATTGTCAAAATAGTATCATCACTATAAAAAGAATCATCTTGTAATAATCTTTCTGGATTAATACTATTAATTTTCTTTGTTTGAGAGTATTCATAAATGCTACCTACTAAATCTCCATATATTGCTCCATACATAATTACATCAACTTCTTTTCTAAATATTTTTCTTGTAATTTTTCTATATCTTTTGGAAATCCTTGCATATATAAAGAATAATTAACATCTATTCCAAATACATCTTCATCCTCTGTTTCATAATCAATTAATTCTTCTTTAACATCTATAATAAAATAATCTCCAAATACTTTTGATAAAATATATTTACTTATTAGTTTTCCGTTTGAATCAGAAAATATTGTATCTGAATTATATCCACCTACTAAATCAAGATAAATATATGATGTATTATCATCTTCTAAATCAAAAGAACAAAAACCATGTTTTATAGTTTCTGAAGATAAAATTTCTCTTATAAATTTATATGTATCAATTATAATTTTTCTTAAAAAATTATCATCATATTCTTTTTTTAGATTATTCTTTCTTTTAATAATATTTTCTTCTGTATTATCTATTTCATATCTATAAACACTTATTAAGTACTCTTTATATTCTTCTAAAGTTATCATTTTATTTTCCCCCTTGCATCAATATTATTGTTTTAACATCCATTCCCATAATTCAGGGACTTGATAATATGCCATTATTGTACAATGTTTATATATGCTTATGTTTGGTAAATTAGTTGCTTCTTTTACAAGTTCTGATTTTATAACACTTGCAAATTCTGTTGAACTATTACTTATATTAGCAAGAATATTCACAAATGTAGGTATAAGGAAAATAAGCAATGCAGCAATTACTTTTGTAACCCAACTTTTTAGTATCTTACTAGTTATTTCATTATCTTCAGAAGTTATTGTTCTAACAACTTCAATCATACAAGATAAAATTAGAATAATTGGTACTGCTATTTTAATAATTTTCAATATATCTGCATTACTACATATACCTAGTATATTCATACTAATACATACTCTCAATAATTATTATATCATAATTATATATTATTTTCTTTATATATGCTAATCACATATAATAACAAACTATTACTGTTTTTATCATATAAAATATTATCAATTATTGTTACCATATGATAATAATCTTTTTTATCATAGCAAAATACTATATATGATCCTTTTTCTAATTTTAAATCTTTTAACAATAAACCCTCACCATAATCAATTTTATATGTGTTATTATTTTCCATATATTTTTCAAACACAATTATATCATTAAATGAAGATGAGTTTAACTTATTTGACAAAGTAACCAAATCATTATACACTTCATCATATTCTTTGTTATATAATTTACAAAAACTTCTAACAACACAGTTGCTTTTTCCATCTTTATTACTTATATAATATTCTTCAAATTTCATATTTTCTCCTTATTAAAAAAAGTAGATAAATCTACTTATATTTTAAATCTATGAGGAAGAACTTCATCAATAGTATATTCATCAATTTTGCCATTATTTGGAATATAAATTTTAAAATCATCTCCTACAAATTCACTCATAAATTGTCTACAATATCCACATGGCATACATGCTAAAATTGGTTCTTCTCCTTTTGGCGCACCTACTACTGTTATACTTTCAAATTCACTTTCACCTTCACTAATAGCTTTAGCAAAAGCTGTTCTTTCTGCACATAAACCTTGTATTCCTTGATTTTCAATATTACATCCCATATATGTATTTCCATTTTTACATCTAAGTAATGCTCCCACTTGAAAATTACTAAATGGACTATGTGAATTTAATCTTGCTTTCTTAGCAAATCCTATATCTTCTTTATGTATCATATTATTACTCCTTATAATCTAATTTTAACTTTATTTTATATTTTTTTCAATTAAAAACTCTATTTCAATAGAAATAGAGTTATATTTAACATTATTCAACAGTAACAGATTTGGCTAAATTTCTAGGTTTATCTATATCACATCCACGATATTTAGCAACATTATATGCTATTAACTGAAGTGGTATAACTGTAAGTATTGGTTCTATTATATCATGAACTTTTGGAATAATAATTTTTTTATCATAAAAATCATCTTCTATATCTTCATTTGTTATGAATATAACATAAGCACCTCTAGATTTAATTTCTTTTAAATTACTTATAGTTTTACTCATTATTTCTTTTTTAGTACATATACCAACAACTCTTGTATTATCATTTATTAATGATATAGTTCCATGTTTTAATTCTCCTGATGATATAGCAAGCGCATTTATATAAGATGTTTCTTTTAATTTTAATGCACCTTCTTGGCATAAAGCATAATCAATAAGTCTACCTATATAAAATACATTATCATGATTATATATTTCTTTTGCATAATCACGGTAATCTAAATTTAATAAGTATTCTATTTTATTTTCTATTCCATTTAACTCTTTTAATAATTCTAGTTTACCTGAAAGTTTTATTGCAAGTAATGATAAAAGTGTTGCTTGAGCCAAAAATGCTTTTGTAGTTGCAACTGCTATTTCTGGACCTGCTTTTACATATAGAGTGTAATCAGCTTCTCTTGATATTGAACTTCCAACTACATTAACAATAGCTAGAGTATCAACATGATTTTCTTTTGCCATTCTAAGAGCTGCAAGAGAATCAGCTGTTTCACCAGACTGACTAATTATAATTACTAATGTACTATCATTATAAAATACTTTTTTATATCTATATTCACTAGCTACTTCACAAGTTACTTCAATATTAGCAAACTCACTTATTAAGTATTCTCCAATTAGTCCTACATAATAAGCACTACCACATCCAACTATATGTATTCTTTTATACTTTTTAAGATTAATCATTGTATCTTTAAAACTATTATCTTTAACATAATAATTTAATGTATCTAAAAATACTTTGCCTTCCTCATGTATTTCTTTTAACATATAATGATCATATCCATTTAACATTATAGTTTCATATGTACCTTCAAATACTTTTATTTCTTTTTTTATTTTATTTAAATTTAGATTATAAAATTCACACCTATTACTTTCTAAAACAGCTATTTCATTTTCTTCAAGAATAATATATTTATTTGTAAAACTTAATATAGCAGGTACATCACTAGCTATATAGTATCCACTATCATCTTTAGCTACAATAAGTGGACTACCACATCTAAATGCATATAAATGATTAATATCATCTTCACATATTATTCCAACAGCATAACTACCCTTTATTCTATTAATAGTTTTCTTTATAACACTTAATATATTTTTATCACTTCTATAGTAAAAATCTAATAAAGCAGGTATTACTTCTGTATCTGTATCTGATTTAAATTCAATATTATTTTTTAAAAGCTCATTTTTTATTTCTAAATAGTTTTCAATAATACCATTATGTACTACTGTAAATTTTCCCACCTTATGAGGATGTGAATTTTTAACACTTGGTCCTCCATGAGTTGCCCATCTTGTATGTCCTAAACCTATTTTAGAATCTATATTTATATCTAATATATTTTCTAAAGCTTTAATTTTGCCAACTTCTTTAATAATGTTAACTTTATTGTTTTTTACATAGGCAATACCAGAAGAGTCATATCCTCTATATTCTAAGAATTTTAAACTATTCAAAATCTTAGGAATAGCTCTTTCTTTACCTATGTAGCCAACTATTCCACACATTATTATTGTCTCCTTAAATTCTAGTATGATATACCTTTTGTTACAATGTTGATTTTGTTTTTTTTAGCATATCTTACGAACACTAGTATCCGTGATAGAACCCGCTGATACAATTCGATAACTATCATCCTCGTCAACCAAAGTGGTCCATGCGCTAACAATAAACATACAACCTTTCCAATTTATTGTTTTATATACAAATTATATAATATATTATGAAATTAATCAAATTTAGATTATTACAAAAAAAGAGATAAACTCTCTTAATGACTATTTATCTCTTTAACATGAACTATTTATTGAATTAATATGAAAATATTAATTTATCATTTTGATAAACATAAGGACCATTTGCTCCTTCAAAAGAAAAGTAATTAGCTCTTTTACTAAATAATTCTTTCAAATCTTGTGGACTTTTAATAACAGTTATTTGGTATGGCATTTCAAAAGCAAGTTTTTCTATAAATAAATATTTATCATCTAAATTAATTAATACACCTGTGTGACCTACAAATAATAAATCATCATATTCATCATGCATAACAACACTTATTAATGAAACATTGCCATTATCAATACTAATACCATAATCTTCCCATTTATTTGTAAAAACATTTTCTAAATTTTCTTTTTTCACTTTAGATACATCTATTTCATCATATAAAGTAACAAATTCATCAAAATGATCATTTACTACTTTATAATCATTATTATTTTCTAAAACATCTAAATCAAACATTAAATATGTTCCATAATTTTGCTGTTTTTCTTTTATTTTTAACTTACTTTGTATTAAAGCAAAAGCAGTAATCCTACAGTCCCCATCTGATACTTCATGATTCTTTTCATATCTATTTATACATTTAACTTCATCATAATTAACTTTACTAGTATCAATATAATCGTTAAGATTACATCCCAAATCTTCTTCTTTATTATAATCATTTAATAAATTAAAGAATAAATCTATATTTGATAAATTATTATCTTCAAATATTTTTTTAATTTCTTCTCTATCAGTTTCATTTAATAAATTAGTTGAATATCCTATATTAAATGAATACTCTTTTTTTATTTCTTCTTGTCTTTTACTACAGCCAAATAATAATAAACATATAAGTAATAAACATAATGATTTTTTCATAACCTCTCCTATTTATTTATTTTATAAATGTTTGATTCTATTTCTATTGTATTATCAAATTTATGAAATATATATGTAATAACATAATTTAATACTTTATATATATAGAATGAATCAATAGCAAGTACAAATATTATAAGAATACTTACCTTATTAAGTGGTACTATGTTAAAAAATTCTGGTTGGAATAATACACAATATGAAAATCCTAGTAACATAGCAAAGAACAATGTTCCTCTATATATATTTAGTGGTCTACATATCTTAAGTAAATAATAAAGCCCACTTATTGTTGTTAAAATAACGCTTATACTACTTTGGAGTTCATAACTTAGATTAAATACACTAGAAAATGCAGATACAAGTACTACATTAAATACTACAATTAATGCTGTAGGTAGGCTTCTTGAAAATATTTTAAACAAGAAATTTCCTTTTACAAGTTCACTATTTGGTTCAAGAGCAAGTATAAATGATGGTGCTCCTATTGTAAATGTTGTAATAAAAGTAAGTTGAATTGGTATAAAGAAATATTTTTGAAATGAAATAATACTAAATATAATTAACATCATAGTAAATAATGTTTTAACAAGTAAAAGCGATGCACTTCTTTCAACATTATTAATTGTTTGTCTTCCTTCTGCGACTACTTTAGGAAGTGAGTTAAAATCATCATCTAGAAGTATTAATTGACTTACATTTCTAGCAGCATCACTACCAGATTTTACTGATATGGCACAATCACTTTCTTTTAGTGCAAGAACATCATTTACCCCATCTCCAGTCATCGCAACTGTGTGTCCTTTGCTTTTCAAATACTTAATTATTACTTTCTTTTGTTCAGGTTTACACCTACCAAATATTTGATATTTATCAATTACATCTTCAAGTTCTTGATCACTTAAAGTTCCTATATCTACTCCATCTATATCTTTAAGTCCAACTTTTCTAGCAATAGATTTAACAGTTTTTATATTATCTCCAGATATTATCTTAACATCAACATTATTCTTTTTGAAATATTCTAGTGTTTCTTTAGCTGAAGGTCTTATAACATCTTCTATTAATATATATCCTACTTTTTCAATACCAGTTAAACTTTCATCAATGCTTCCATTCTTAATACCAAGAGCAAGTACTCTGTATTCTTCTACATATTCATCAACACTATCATCAACTTTACCTTTAAAAACTACGTCAGGCGCTCCTAAATATAATGAATAATCATCAAATTCAATTGCAGAATATTTTCTAGAAGATGAAAATAATATTTTATTTTTAGAATTCTCTTTTATACCATCAAAATGTTTTTTTAATGCTGTCATTGTTTGATTAGTATCTTCACTAGCAAGAGTATATTTTTTTAAATATTCTTCTATTTTAGCTTTATTATATTTTTTAGTTTCAATAACTCCTTTATACTCCATAGAGCCTTCTGTTAATGTACCTGTTTTATCTAAACAAATAGTATCAACTCTAGCAAGTATTTCAATAGCATACAATTCTTGTACTAAAACATGTACTCTATAAAGCTTAATAACACCTACTGCCATTACAGAAGAAGTTAAAAGAATTAATCCTTCTGGAATCATTCCTATTAATGACGCTACTGTTGTAAATATACTTGCACCAAAATCTTTAGTTATCATATATTGGCTTATTAACATTATAATTCCAATTGGTATTATTAATATTGATAATATTTTAAGCATCTTTGTGAATGATCCCATTACCATAGAATTAATATTCTTTTTGTATTTTGCTTCATTTGTTATTTTAGATACATAATTATCTTTTCCAACATGTATTACTTGGGCAGTTGCATTTCCTGATATTATAAATGATCCACTTAAAAGTTCATCACCGACACTCTTTTTAATAGCATCACTTTCTCCAGTAATTAAACACTCATTTACTTCAAGTTCTCCTTCTAATATAACACTATCAGATACTATTTGATGTCCCATAGATAGTTTAATAATATCATCAAGTACTAAGTCTTCTAAAGATAACGTCACTTCTTTTCCTTCTCTTAAAGCAATTGCCTTTGATTCAGAAACTACAGATAATCTATCAATTATTTTTTTAGATATTATTTCTTCTATAATACTAATAATTGAGTTAACTATAATAACTCCCATAAATAAGCAATTTTTAAGACCATTTAAAACATTACCATTAATTAAACTAGATATAAATACAGCAAGACCTAATGCTAAGTTTAAAAAGTTAAAATAAGTAAATACATTATCTCTTATAATTTCACTAATAGTTTTAGTTTTAGGAGCATCATTATAATTATAAAGGCCTTTCTTTATTCTCTCTTCTACTTCACTATTACTAAGTCCTTTTTTAATATCAACTTTATTCATACTGCACTCCTTAAATAATTATATATATTATTATACCATAATTAATTACTATTATTTTAATAAACGTGATATAATTTAATATATACATATAAAATGAAAGGAAAAATTATGGGAAAAGTAAATAATTATATTGATAAATTACTAAAATATATTAAGAAAGATAAAAAAATAAACAAAGAAAAGCCATGGTTAAAATATTATGATAATACTCCTGAAAGTTTAAATTATTTTGATGGAAGTATGTATGATTATTTAAGTGAAAGTGCTTATAGAAATTCTGATAGAAATGCGTATACTTTTTATAATAGTACATGTACTTATAAAAGTTTCATGAAAAAAATTAGTAAAATAGCTAATGCATTAACAAGATTTAATATAGTAGAAAATGAATGTGTAACATTATGCTTACCTAATACCCCAGAAAGTTTTGCATTAATATATGCAATTAATAAAATTGGAGCTATTGCTAATATAGTGCATCCATTATCAACTACTGAAGAAATAAAAAGAGCTTTAAAAGAAACAAATAGTCAGGTATTATTCTGTTCTGATGTTTCTATGCCAAAAGCAAGAGATATTAAAGTTAAACATTTTATAATGATACCTACAAGTCAAAGTTTAAAAGGTATATTAAAGACTCTTTATAATTTTAAGAATTCAAACAATATGAAGCTTGAAGATAATATGATGACTTGGGATGAATTTTTAGA
Source organism: uncultured Erysipelotrichaceae bacterium (assembly GCA_902764145.1). Lineage (GTDB taxonomy): Bacteria > Bacillota_I > Bacilli_A > RF39 > UBA660 > CAG-1000. The sequence continues at coordinate 10,992 of CACWUS010000003.1, forward strand.
TTATAAATTGGAAAAAGATGTTTATGTTAAAAGAGAAAGTGATGATCCAGCAGCTATTATTTATAGTGGTGGTACTACTGGTAAACAAAAAGGAATTATTTTATCAAATAAGAACTTTAATGCTATGGCTCTACAAACTATAACAGTATGTAATAAAGCCGTTCCTGGTAATACATTATTATCAGCACTACCAATATTTCATGTATTTGGATTATCAATTGGTGTACACTCTGGTCTTATTGGAGGTATGACACTTATTATTGTTCCAAAATTAAATACTAAAAAAATAAATTCTGAATTAAAAAAATATAAACCAAGTGTATATCCTGCTGTACCATCATTGTTGAAAATGTCATTAAATGGAAAAGATCCTGGTAAAAACTCATTAAAAGATATTAAAGTAGCTGTAGTTGGAGGAGATTATTTATCACCTCAAACAAAAAAAGAATTTGAAGACTTTTTACATAAGCATGGTAGTGATGCAGTTATTAAAATTGGATATGGTTTATCTGAAGCAACAGGTTTTAGTTGCACAACAGCTCACATTAATGAAGAAAAAGTTAAAACTAATAGTCTTGGAATTCCTAATCCAGATACAATCGTTAAAATATGTGAACCAAATAGTGATATAGAAAAATCTACAAATGATATTGGTGAAATATGTATTAGTGGACCAACTATTATGATGGGATACATAAATGAAGATAATGAAACTAAAAAAACTCTTATAGTTCATCATGATGGAAGAATATACCTTCATACTGGTGATCTTGGATATATGGATGAAGATGGAGTTATATTCTATTCTTCAAGATTAAAAAGAATGATAATATCTAATGGCTATAATATATATCCATTAGAACTTGAGAATATTATTTCTAAATGTAAATATGTTGAAAGTTGTACTGTTGTAAGTGTTCCACATAAAATAAAAAATCAAACTCCAAAAGCAGTTATAGTATTAAAAAATGGTATAGAAGATACATTTGAAATAAGAAATGAAATTAAATCATATTGCTTTAAAAATATTGCTAGATATGCCCTACCTAGTGAATATGAATTTAGAAAGTCTCTACCTGTAACAGCAGTTGGAAAAGTTGATTATAGAAAATTGCAAAACAAATAAAAAATATTAGTTAACTAATATTTTTTTTATTATCATATTCATCATAAATATTTCCAACTATTTCTTCAACAGCATCTTCTACACTAACAATACCAATAAATTTATCATTTTTATATACCGCACATAAACTTTCATTTTTTTCTTGCATATATCTAAAGACATCATCTATTTTTTTATTATATCTAAATTTATGTATTGGTCTAATTAAATTATTCAAATCAATTTCATTATTTTCACTTTTACTAAGTATTAAATCTTTAACATTTAGTACACCAATAATATTATCTATATTATTCTTATATACAGGATATCTTGAAAATTTAGTTTCTTTAATAATAGATAATATATTTTTAAAGTCATCATCAATATTTACTAGTGATACATCATTTTTAGGTGTCATTACTTGTTCAACTTTTATATCATTAAATTCAAATATATTTAATATATATTCTTTCTCTTTTTCTTCTATTATTCCTTCTTCTTTACCAAGAAGTATAATTTTTTTAATATCATTTTCTGTTAAATTATTCTTTTTATCTTTTATTCTAAATATTTTGCAAACTAACAAAGTAGATAATGTTAATAATTTAATTAATGGATAAAAAATTATCCTTGTTACATTTATTAAACCTACAAACAAGCTTGCTATTCTATATGGATTATTTATTGCTATCTTTTTTGGTACTAATTCACCAAATACTAAAGTAAAATATGAAAGAATTATAGTTATTAAAACAACAAGTATTGTTCTAAACACTGATTTAGAAATAATAGTAATATTTACTACATTTACTATATAATCTGCAAAATACGATGAAGCAAATGCACTTGCTAAAAAACCAGCTAATGTAATTGCTACTTGTATAGTGGATAAGAACATTGATGTATCTTCAAGTATTTTAGAAATAGCTATAGCCTTTTTATTATTCTTACTAACTTCACTTCTTAATTTAATTTTATCAATACTTAAAAAAGCAAGTTCACAAGATGAGAATATGCCATTTATCAAAATAAGAATGATTAATAAAATTAAACTTTTTATCATATGTCACCTATTATATTATATCACAATTATTTATTTAATTCTTCACTTAAACTTTTTGTTATTGTTCTAGGACCTCTTACTGCTTTTACACCTAATTGTTTCATTTTATCAAGTGTAAAACTAAATCTATTATATTTTTTTATCTTTTTGAGTAACATTTGTTCTTTATTTTGTTTATAACCAGAACCTATAACTTCGCATTTATACATAATTGCAGAATATGGTACCCCTACATAAATATACACACTGTCACCAGGTACTATACTTTTAATATATTTCCAACTTACTATTTCATTTGAATCTAAATAACCAATTACATCAAAATAACTAGTATTAGTTGGTATTACCCATTCATTAGGTTTACTTATTAAATTATATGAATTATCTATTAAATCAAATATTTCTTTAGTATCCAAACTATTATCAAGACAAATAGTTATCCAACTATCTTTATTCATATGATAACCTTTGAATATATTTTTATCATTGATAATATTTATTACTTCATCTTTCTGGTATCTTAAATTGATTATTTCTATATTTCCACTTTCTTTTTTAGAGAGTTTCGATTTATCTATAACTGCTATTAATGCATACCATTTATTATTATTTTTATTTCTTATAACAGCAAAACTATCAAATTTTTCCCAAAGAAATTCTAAAGTACCATTATATTTTTCTTTTATATATTCAATCACTTCTTTTGTCTGATCAGCTTTATATACATTTTTAGTTGTACAATCATTTATAAAATTTTCTAGGACTTCCTCATATTTATTTCTTACATTTGTAACAAATTCTCCAATTGCATTTTCATTATAAGCTGGTAAATATTCTTCGTTTATATCTATTTCTATAATTGATGTAGTTACTTTATCATTAATTATATTTATAATAACTTTAAAATCTTCTAATATTATTTTCTCATAATAATAACAATTATCTTTTTTAATAAATCCAAAACTAATAAGTTTATCATAATTAATAACTCTATTTTTTAATAAATTATCTATTTTTTTCATAAGCACTCCATATTAGTATAACACAAAATAAAACTTATATTTTAAATATAAGTTTATTTTATTAATAATTCTATTATTTCTTTAGCAGCTTTTTTTCCTGCCTCCATAGCAAGTATTACAGTAGCGCTACCAGTTACAGCATCTCCTCCTGCATATACATTTTTTAGAGATGTTTTTGTTTCATCAACTACTATTAAACCATTATCTGTCATTTCAATTTTAGAGCCTTTTAAACTACCATGATTAGGACTTGTCCCAAGAGCCATTACAACCATATCACATTTAACTTCAAATTCGCTTCCTTTAATTTCCCTAACTTCTCTTCTTTGACCTTCAACTTTATCTAGTAGTTCCATTTTAACTACTTCCATACCAATTACATTATTATTTTCATCAGTAAGTATTCTTTTAGGATTTAAAAGTGTATCAAATATTACTCCCTCTTCTTTGGCATGTATTACTTCCATTTTACGAGCTGGTAATTCTTCTTCACTACGTCTATACATTAAATGTGCTTCACTTCCAAGTCTTCTAATGCTACGCACTGCATCCATAGCTACATTTCCACCACCAATAACATAAGCTATTTTACTCTTTTTTATTGGAGTTTTTGAGTCACTTTTATATGCTTTCATTAAATTAATACGAGTAAGTATTTCATTAGCCGAAAAAACACCATTAGCATTTTCTCCTTCAATTCCCATAAACTTTGGAAGACCAGCTCCACTACCAATAAATACAGCACCATATTCTTTTTCCAAAGTATCAAGTGTTATTGCATTTCCCACAGGTACATCAGTTTTAATATTAACGCCAAGTTTAATTAAATTATCTACTTCACTTTCAACTATTTTTTTAGGAAGACGAAATTCTGGTATACCATAAGTAAGAACACCTCCAGATTTTTGTAATACTTCATATATTGTTACATCAAATCCATTTTTAGCTAGTTCTCCTGCACATGTAAGTCCAGATGGTCCTGATCCTACAATTGCAATTTTTTTACCATTCTTTTTAATTTTATTAACTGAGTTTAAATTATTTTCAATAGCATAGTCTGCTACATATCTTTCAAGAGCTCCTATCGCTATAGCTTCACCTTTAAGACCTCTTATACACATACTTTCACATTGACGTTCTTGAGGACATACTCTTCCACAAACAGCAGGCAAAGATGAAGATGATTTTATTATTTCATAAGCTAAAGGTAAATTGTCTTCTAAAATAGCATGAATAAATTCTGGTATTCTAATGTTTACTGGACATCCTGTTACACATCTTGGATTTTTACAATGAAGACATCTACTTGCTTCTTTTTTAGCTTCATCACTATTATATCCAAGTTCAACTTCAAGAAAGTTATTTATTCTTTCCTTAGGGCTTTGTACTCTTCCTTTTACTCTTTCATCATTAGTCATTTTTTCCTCCTAGTTTCTTAATCATCTCATCCATTTTAATTTTTTCTTCATCTCTATAAATATTCATTCTTTTTAAAGCTGAATCAAAATTAACTTTATGACCATCAAACTCAGGACCATGTATACAGGCAAACTTAGGTTTACCATCTACTTCGCACCTACAAGCACCACACATACCACTACCATCAATCATAAGAGGATTCATACTTACTATTGTTTTAACATTATATTTTTTTGTCAAATCGCAAACACTTTTCATCATAATTACTGGGCCTATTGCTACTACTATGTCATAATTATTAATATTTTTTTCAAGTATTGTTGTAACAAAACCTTTAGTACCAAAAGATCCATCATCAGTAGCATACATTACCTTATTAGCTACACTTTCTAATTTATCTCTAATTATAAATAAATTAGCTGTTCTTGCTCCATATATAACATCAACTTTAAATCCTTTATCTTTTAAAAACTTAACTTGTGGATATACTGGAGCTATACCAACTCCACCTCCAACATAGCATATTCTTTTCCCTTTATAATCATTTGGATTTGAACATATTATATTACCATTACCAAGTGGTCCAGAAACGCTAAACAACTCCTTTTTAACTTTTGATAATTCTAAAGTAGAAGCACCTACAACTTGATATATTAAATAAAGTAAACCTTTTTCTTTATCAATATCATATATTGTTAGTGGTATTCTCTCTGAATCTTCATATGACATTACTATTGCAAATTGTCCTGGAATTGCATTTTCAATTACGTGTGGACAATCAATTGCAAGTTCATAAGTAATATCATTTATTTTTTTATTATATATAACTTTATACATATACCCTCCTATCCTATAAAATATTTTAACATAAAAAAAAGTAATAGTTAACTATTACTTATCAATACTTCCAAATTTATTAAATGGAAATAATCTATATTTTACTCTTCCTAAAATATCATCCCTAGTAAAATTACCAAGAACTCTACTATCTTTTGAAACAACTCTATTATCACCCATTACAAAATATTCATTAGATTTAGTTGTTTTTGTAAAATCTTCTGTATCACCAAAATCATAATCAGTTTTTATTAGTTCTCCATTTATAAATAAATGATTGTCTTTATATGTAATTGTTTCATTAGGAAGTCCAATTACTCTTTTAATTATTTTGTCATTATTTATTTCATTAGATACAACAACTATATCAAATCTTTTAATATCATCAAATCTATAAATAAACTTATTAATAATAACTAATTGTCCATCTTTAAGAGTATTATCCATACTAGCCCCATCTACAATCGCAGGTGTAACTATAAATGTACGAACAATTACTACAACTAAAATAATAATTACATAGTCTTTTATTTCTAGCCAAACCTTTTTCAAATTATCACCCTTTCTAATAAAAAATTAGGTTTGAACAACCTAATTTCTTTCTTTAATTTTGAAACTTCCTGTAAGATTCTTTAAGAAGTTAAGTTTAGCTCTTCTAACTTTACCTTTTTTAACTACTGTAATCTTATCAATTAGTGGACTATTTACAGGAAATACTCTATTAATACCTACACTACCACTTTTCTTTCTTACTGTAAATGTTTCAGAAACACTTCCACCTTTACGAGCAGTTACAATTCCTTCAAAAGCTTGAATTCTTTCTCTTTTACCTTCTTTAATCTTAACATCAACTCTAACTGTATCTCCAACTTGAAATTCTGGAACATTAGGATTGATTTGCTTCTTATTGATTTTATCAATCAAATTCATACGTACATGCCTCCTTTGTGCTTTATTTAATCATATATAAAATTAACAATATACAGCGGATTAAGCAATATGATAATAACACAATTTTAAATCGATATCAAGTTTTTTCTTTAAATTCCAAGAGAAGTTATTGCTTTTATTTTATATAACTCTACATATTCCAAATCAGAATCTAATTTTATATAACCAACATGAACAAAATTATTAAGTCCTAAAACATAATCCATATCTTCAGTATAAGCATAATATAGTTTATTATCACTAATACTTACATCATATTTGTTAGTATTTTCTTCTATCTTATCATCTTCTACTATTTCATAACTATTAATACTATTCGTAATATTTTTTAATAAAGAACCATTGTTATCATAAATATTTAATACACCACTTCCAAAAAGAGTATTATATTCTTTAATTATATAATTATTGTCTGTTTTAAAAATAACAACACTTTCATCATAATAATAATTTTTAATAGTATCAATTTCTAAATTTACTTTATCATCAACAATAATACCAAGTTTAGTACAATAATTAATTTCATCTTCATCTATATGTTCTTTTTTTAAACACTTAATATTTATATTCATATTATTTTCATTTATAACTTCACTTTTTATATTTTCTAAATCAATATTGTAGCAAGCATTATCTTCACAATTATCAAAGAAAGCTAGTTTTATATTATAAGCCATATTATTAGGAATTGGATTATTAATATAAAAAGATTTATCTTCTTTTACTGGATTTTCCATTTTATCAAATTTCTTTTGAAGTAACAAATAAACAAAAAATAATAATATAAATGATATTAAAAGAACTCTAAATATTTTTTTACTCATTTTTACTCTCCATATATAATTTATATCTCTCTTCAGCTTTATTTTCAACATGTATCCTTTGAACTATTGCAAATGATGATATTACAACTATACAAAATGATCCACCATAACTTAAGAATGGAAGTGGTACTCCAGTTAATGGAATAATACCAAGTACTCCACCTAAATTAACAAATATATGTAACATAAAATATATAGCTATGCCATAACATATAATTGAATTTTGAAGTTTATAGCACTCTTTTGATACTTTGAGTACTAAGACAATTATAACTACATATCCTAATATAATAAGTACGCCAAATAAAGAACCTAACTCTTCTACAACAATTGGAAAAATAAAGTCAGTATGACTTGCTGGTAAATACATATATTTTTGAACAGATTCACCTATTCCAGTTCCAAATAATCCTCCATTATCAATTGCTATATACCCATTACAAACTTGATAACCAGAATTTTCTTCATATCTATCACATGGACTCTTATATACAAGTCTATTTAATCTATAACTTTTATTTAATACATCTTCTGGAATAATTACATATGCAAATTTTAATACAAGTACACTAAATACTAAACCTATACATGCGATTGCTTTAACAACTTTAACTGTAGTATCTTTAGATGGAACACTCATAAAAACAAGAGCATATAAAGCAAGCATTATAGCTGCAGAACCAAAGTCTCCTCCAAGAAGAATAACAATTGCTGATACAGCGCATAAAAACAAAGGGAATAAAAATGAATACTTTTTATGATTTTTATTGTTAGCCCAGTCTCCATAATAAGATCCCATATACATAATTAAAAATACTTTTAAAAATTCACCTGGTTGAAATCTACCACCAAACATTGAAAGAGTAACATCATTAACAGATGTATTAATAGAATTTTCTATATACACATATAGTAGTGCACCTATAAAAAACAATGATGCAATTAAAGATAATCGTCTATATTTAGCAGTTGGTGTTTTAAGTACAAATATTGAAGCAATTATTGAATAACCAACAAATCTTAATTGTCTTATAAAAAAGTAATATTCGGAATCTGTTTTATAATAAAGAACACTAGATATACTAGATGCATCTAGTATTAAAAAACATCCTAATATAGCATAAAGCAAAGTCAATAATAAAATTGGCTTATTAATATCTTTAAGAATCTTAACTTTTATTTTCTTTACTTTCTTCATATTATCTAATACTTATTATATAAAAAAATGTTTTAAAAGTAAATTATAGATATATTTGTTGTGTCAAGAATTATTAGTAATTAATAAAATATTATAGATATTAAGGAGGTATATAAAATGTATTATTATGGATATAATGGTGGTTATTCTTCTGGCAATAGTATGTACTATAATACTTACCCAGGTTATTATAATTCATCATATGGATACGGAGCTGCATTTATATTAGTATTATTCATACTACTTGTTATAATATTTGGAGTTGGTTTTGTAAATAATAATTCTCTTGAACATGGTAATCACAATTGTTGTGGTAATTAAAAAGGAAGCTTTAAAACTTCCTTTTTATTCTTTTGGTAATTCATTATTCTCTTCTGTTTTATTATTACAAATAATATCATAAGTTGAATATTTACAAGTACTTGTTCCATCATTATTATCAACACAATTAGTAGCTTGTGGACAAATATAAGCATTTCTCATTTCATCATTATCTAGTATGTATAGTCCCATTAAACTTATTGAGAAGAATACAGCTCCAAGTATACCAAGAATAAGACATGTTTTAGCCATTCCCATTCCCTTTTCTTTATCATTATTTGCTATTTGTTTTTTAGCAATACGAGCTACTACTGCTTGAACTATAGCTATAACTACCATACCAATTATTACATACATTGGATTAATAAAATCACTTGGTACCCACATTAGAGCAATATTTATAATCATAAGTACTAATGCTACTATTGCTAATTTGTTTGTTTTCTTTTCTTCCATTTATATTACTCCTTCCTATTATAAGAATATCATAAATCTACAATCAAGTAAAATTATTTTATTTTTCTATATAATACATGTTTATACTTTATACCTTCATCTTCATTTTCTAAAAGTTCTTCTCTATCATATAAACTTTTATCAAATGAAGGAAAGTATGCATCAGCATTATCACACTCTGCATCTATTTCAGTTAAGTATAGTTTGTTTGACAAATCAAGAAATGCTTTATATATAGATGCTCCACCTATAATAAATAATTCTTCACTAGTATCTTTATAATCTCTTAATAAATCATCTATATTACTATATACGCTTACCTCTTTTGGAAAATTATTAGATTTTGATATAACAATATGATGTCTATTTGGAAGCAATCTTGGTAATGATTCAAAAGTACGTCTTCCCATAATAATTGTTTTACCAGTTGTAGTTTCCTTAAAAAATTTTAAATCTCCAGGTAAATGCCATATCAAATTATTATCTTTTCCCAACTCATTATTTTTACCAATCGCAGCTATTATTGAAAAACTCATATTTACTCCTATTGGGCAATTGGGAATTCTATTTTACCCATATGCTTATAATTTGATACTTTAACATCCTTTAATTCTTTTGAATTATCAAATTCAAAGAAATCTTTTACTTCGGGATTTAACCACATTTCTGGTTTAACTGGATCCATTATCATATCCATAATTTTTAATTCTGTATCTAATGCTTTATATTCTTCGGATTTTTGATCTTCAATTTTACTCATTTTTTCAATAACTTCAGATTTTAGTTTAACAAAATTCCTTATAGGCATATTAGATAATTTGTTATATCTATCTTCTCTTCTAATTTGTTCTTTTATTCCATCTACTTGATTTACATAAATATGTGCATCTTTAATTGAATGAGTATATGTTCCTGGTTTAAGACCTGTAACTTGAGCAATCATCATTAAAAATGTTGCATATTGTGTTACATTAAATGGAAGTCCAAGTGGAACATCACAACTTCTTTGATGAACAAGTAAATTTAATTTTCCATTAGATACATCCCATTCTGTTGACCAAACACATGATGGTAAAACTGCTGTTCTTAAAAATTCATTTTGCCATAATGAGAAAACCATTCTTCTATCAGTTGGATAATTCTTAATTGTATCAATCAAGTTTTTAGCATGTTGATATCTATTAGTAATAAAACCATAAGCATCTCCAATTGTATAAGCATACTTTTTACCATACCATTTAGCCATCTTAATAGTTTTTCCTTCTATTAGACTTTTTGCTTTTAGTACATTTCCATTTTTATCTTTTTTTACTTGAAATTCATGATTTCTTCCAAATGGATCATCAATTGGAACACTAAGTGGATCTATTACTTCTACTTCTTTATCTGGATCATATTCTCCATATGGTTCATAAATTCTGTATATACCATCTTCATCAACCATCCATTCATCCCAAATATGAACTCCTCTATCTTGTAAATCTTTAACATTATTACTTCCCATTTGCCAAATCCAAAGCATTTCAATAACTGCTTGTCTATGAAATAATTGCTTTGTGGTTAAAATTGGAAATTCTTTAGATAAATCAAAATGTAATTCATATGATGGTATCTTTATAGTATTGATACCAGTTCTATTTTCAACCTCTACTCCCTCACTTAATATTTTTCTGCATAACTTTAAGTATTCTTTATCCCATTCTGTCATTAATATTACCTCCTTTTAAAACCTTGTCATTTTTTTAATTCTAACACTTTTACTTTCTAAAAGTGTATCAACCACATTTTTAATTTCCTCTGATATTTCATCAATTGATTTAATATCAGATAATTCTTTATATTCACTAGTTTTAATACAATTTATATAATGCCAATTATACATTTTAGCTATATCTACATATGTCTTTTCAGCATGTCTTAAATGACTCTCTGAGTTTTCATTTCCATCTCCAGCTTCTCTAGATTTTCTTAATTCTTTAGCGGCTTCAAATGGCATATGTAAAAATATCACTTCATCTGGTCTAGGTAATTCGCATAAATCAAATTCTAATTTTTCGATAAATCTTAATATTTTGTTTCTCTCTTCTACAGTCTTTGCTTTGCCTGCTTGATGTCCCATATTAGACATAGTATATCTATCTAAAATAATAATATCATTTTTATATATTTCATCTTCTATTTCTTTTAAAAAGTTATACCTTCTATCCGCAGCATAATACAAACTACTTACAAGAGGATCAACACCAGCTGAAGTTTCATCAAAATATGTATCTCCTATTTCTTTTTTTCCTAAATATGGTCCACCAACTATTTTACCAGTAGCCGAATTATATATAGGGAAAGAAAAACTTTTAACTTTTAAATTTTTACTTTCTAAATATTCTAATAATTTTTTACTTTGTGTTTCTTTACCAGAACCATCTGTTCCTTCGATAACAAGTATTTTTGCTCTTTTCATTACACTCTCCTATAAAAAAATAACATGAGTAAAACATGTTAAATTTCATTAATTAACATTAATATTACCTCTATACTGATTATAGCATAACTGTTTTTTGAATAAAATACCCAAACATTTTTTATTGATATTTTTTTTACATGTGGTATAATACTCTTCATATTTGAAGGGGATTGAAATGAATAAACTAATTCAAAAATACAAAGAATTAACAAACAAATATAATTATCTATGTTTTAAAATTAAAGGCGATAAAAAATTTACTCTAGGAATTGTATCTAATAATGGGCCTATAATTATTGAACTTGATAATAAGTATTATGATATGTTTAATGTTAAAAGAGTATATGATTTAAATAATTTTGATAATATAATACCTGCTAATAAAAGCGTACTTGATTTAACTAATTTTGATAATGTGTCTTATTTTATAATTAGAAATAATACACTATATGATTACTATGGTAATTTAGAAACAGTAATAGTACCAAATACCGTTTTAAAAATTGGATATGAAGCATTTAAAGACAATATATTTATTAAAAATGTAATCGCAGAAAACACAACAGAAATAGTTCATTATGCATTTAGAAATAATCCTAATTTAATGTCTCTTTATGTTCCTAATTGTACTTGGATTGGTAATATATTAAATTGTCCAAATTTAAAAGATTATACATTATCTGGATTTATATGTGGATTTATAAATGAAGATAATAAATATGAAAACTCAACTATCACAATAGGAATGACTTCTTATACTTTTGATAGTAGTATTGAAGAAGAATTTATGAAAAAATTTAGTGTTATTAAAGATAATCCAAATGAACAAATACAACTTGTTAAATTAAGTAAAAATGAAAGATTATTTAGAAGTGTAAATAATGATAAAAGAAATCAAACAATAATTGCTCTTGCTAATACTGAAAGACTTTTTTCTTCTCTTCCTGATACAATTAAAGATATTTTTTATATGACTAATCATGAATTATATATAGTAGATTGTCTTCCAGAAGCAGGATGGTACATAGAAGAAGATAAAAGTATTATATTAAGAGAAGATGGTATATTATTATCTTTTTATCATGAATTTGGTCATATGATAGATGCATATTTAAATCATATTAGTTCAACAGAAGATTTCATTAGAATTTATAAAATGGAAGCCAATAATTTATATAAAAGTGATAATAGTTCATTAAGGTATAAACTATTTGATCACTGTACCAAAGATGAACATGAATACTTTGCAGAATCAATACAAAGATATTTAAGAAAAGATGAAAGTTTTCTATTAGATTGCCCTAATACTTATAACTTCATAAAAGAAATATTTAAAGAACTTGAAAATAATCATAATTATAATTATTTACTTAAATTAGATAAATAATTATGATAGAATATATTTAGGATGTGAATAAAAATGGACAAACAAAAAACAATTGTTTTTAAAGTAAGTGATAATATCAAAGAACAAATGATAGAACACTATAAAGATATGGTTACTGGTAAACCACCATATTCAATATTTCAAGTAAAAGAATATGACTGTGTTATTACTTTATATGAAAGTGGAAAAGTTATGTTTCAAGGAATTGGAGCTGACATAGAAGCAAACATGTGGAAAGATCTTGAAAGTCATTATAATAGTAGAAATATAGATGAAGAAATAAAACAAAAAGAAGAAAAAACAAATAATAAAGAATACTATTATTATGATGCTATTGGTAGTGATGAAGTTGGTACTGGAGATTATTTTGGACCAATTATAGTTACTGCTACTTTAGTAGATAAAAGTACAAGAAAACTACTTGAAGATTTAAAAATAATGGATTCTAAAAAAATGACAGATGATAAAATTAGAAGATGTGCTCCAATTATTATGAAAAAACTTCCTTACGTTACATTTACTCTATCTAATCAAAAGTATAATGAACTATCTACTAAAGGATTTAATATGAATAAAATTAAAGCTATTCTTCATAATAAAGTACTTTATGAGCTTTCTAATAAAGGTATACCATATCACAAAATAATTGTTGACCAATTTACAACTCCTAGAAGTTACTTTAGTTATTTAAAACAAGAAAATATAACAGAAAAAGTAACTAAAATAACATTTTTAACTAAAGGTGAAAGCGCTCATCTATCAGTAGCAGCTGCATCAGTAATAAGTAGATATTTATTTTTAGAAGAAATGGATAAATTATCAGAAAAATATAAAATTAATATTTTAAAAGGTGCTAGTGATAAAGTAGATGATGTTGCTCGTCAAATAGTAAAAAAATATGGAAAAAATGAACTTAATAAAATTGCTAAATTAAACTTCAAAAATACAGAAAAGATTTTAAATTAAAATCTTTTTTATTTTCATAAAAATAAATTTTTCTTTATAAGCAATATATTTAATACTCAATTTTCTCTAAGAAATAATTATTTTTTTATAATTAAAAACAGGCCTATTATTTAATTTTGCCTGTTTGACTCTAATTATTAAATATAGTATTTTAATTGTGCACTTAGTGGCAAGAACTCTCATTTATTAAATTTATTTTCTTTTCTTTATTAATCATTTTATATTTATTTTTATTCTATCTACTACCCTACACTTAAGTTAGCCACTAAGTGTTTTTTATTTTTTTAAACCAAGTTTAATAGTTTTATCTTCTATCTTCTCATTTAATTCATCTATTTTTCTATCATGTTTGTCATCATACATTGTATTAATACCTTTTATTCTTAAACTTGATCTTTCAATTTCATCTACCACTCTTTGATATATAGTATCATCTAAGTCATACAAGAATGATAATAATTCACAAATATCATAATTACAAGCAGCTACCCTGCGAGCTTGTAATTTCTCAAGAGCTATATTTATTTTATTCATTATAACTTTTTGCTCTTTTAATTCTTTAGTAGCCTCATTTATAAAACATATAATATGTTCTAATTCATAACCAACATTATTATTAATGATAGCACTAATATAATTAACAACAACTATTCTGATTTTAGCCCTATACAAGTTTTTAATAGCTTCATGTCTAATACTACTAACTGCATGATAATTATTCCATGTTGCATCAAAACTTTCATTAATTAAAGCTTCTTCTTTTTTTCTTTCTTCAAGTGCATCTTCAATAGTTTGAGTTTTTTCCATTTCCTCTTTAATAACTCTTTTTAACTCTTCTTCGTCTATTTTAATTTCTGCCATTTTTTCCCTCCCAAATATTAAATCTTCTTTTTAATTTGATCTAATATATTAATTGCTTCAATAGGTGTTACTTCATAAGGATTAATAGTTTTAATATATTCTCTCAATTCATCAACTTCATTATCAAAGTTTAGTGATAGTTGTTGTACTTTTCTTGTCTTTTTAGAATCTTTACTTTCATAGTATTCTAAAAGTTCATTAGCTCTAGTAATTACACTTTCAGGAAGATTTGCAAGTTTAGCAACATTAATACCATAACTCTTATCTACTGGACCATCCATAACTTTATGTAAGAATGTAACATCTCCATTTTCTTCAGATACTTCCACATGTACATTTTTTACATCACTTAAATTATTTTCCATATCAGTTAGTTCATGATAGTGAGTTGAAAATAGAGTTTTGCATTTAATGTTTTTAGATATATATTCAATAATAGAACCAGCTAAACTCATACCATCATAAGTACTAGTACCACGACCAAGTTCATCAAATAAAATTAAGCTATTTTTAGTTGCATTTTTAAGAGCACTAGCGCTTTCTTTCATTTCAACCATAAACGTTGATTCTCCACCTACTAAATCATCACTAGCGCCAATTCTTGTAAATATTTTATCAAATATTGGAATATTACATACTTTAGCTGGAACAAAAGAACCAATTTGATTAAGTATTGCTATTATACCAGTTTGCCTCATATATGTACTTTTACCACTCATATTAGGCCCAGTTATTATTAATATATTTGTATTATTATCAAGTATTACATCATTATCAATATATTCTCCCTCAATAACACTTTCTACTACTGGATGTCTTCCTCCTACAATTTCTACTATTCCATTTTCATTAATAGTTGGTTTAATAAAATTATGTTCTTCAGCAATTGTAGCAAAAGATTGCATTACATCTAAATATGCTATTTGATATGAAACTCTTTGCAATGAAGAAATATATTTTTTAATTTCATCTTTAACATTACAAAACACTTCATATTCTAAATTATTTAATCTTTCTTCTGCATTTAATATCATATTTTCTTTTTCTTTTAAAAGAGGTGTTATATATCTTTCACAATTAGATAATGTTTGTTTTCTATCATATTGATATTCCTCTTTTACTAAAGATATTTGTCCTTTTGGAACTTCAATATAATATCCAAATACTTTATTAAATCCAACTTTAAGACCCTTAATACCAGTTCTTTCTTTCTCTTCACTTTCAAAATTTGAAATAAAATCTTTTCCATTAGTCTTAATACTTCTAAGTTCATCTATTTCAGGATTAAAACCATCTTTAATGATTCCACCTTCTTTAACACTTAGTGGAACTTCTTCTTTTATAGAAGACTCTATCAAATCTCTAATGTTATCAAATGTATCTAATTTCTCAAGACCTAAAGAAGTAATAATACTATTTATATCAGGAAATACTTTTAAACTATTTTTAAGTTGAAGCATATCTCTTGCATTTAAAGTTGAACATGCTACCTTACCCGTTAATCGCTCTAAATCATATATTTCATATAAGAATTCTCTAAGTTCACTTTTAAGTAAAAATTCATTAATTAATCTTTCAACTAAATTTTGTCTTTCTATAATTTCTTCTTTTCTAATTGATGGACTAATTATAAAACTTTTTAAAAGTCTACTTCCCATAGCAGTTCTTGTTTTATCCATAAATCCAAGCAAACTATTTTGCCTATCTTTATTTCTTAGTGTTTCAACAAGTTCCAAATTCTTAATACATTCTTTATTTAACTCTAAGAATAACTTATTATCAATTATTTCTAAATGTTGTATATGACTTAAATCTTGTTTTAAAGAATTAACTAAATAATTTAATAATCTTGATGTAGTTCTAATTATCTTCTCATCATTTGTTCCCTCAAAAACATTATTGTTTTTATATACTTTATCATCATTATAAAAAGATACATAAATATTGTATGTATTTTTAAGTTTAGATAATATCTTATTATCAAAGTCATTATTTACTACTATTTCTTTTATGTTTAAATTTACAATATGACTAATTAGTTTTTCTTCATCATGAGAAATATAAGTAGAATATACTTTTCCACTCAAAACATCTGCATAAGACATAATATAAGTATATTTATAGTCTTCAATAGTAGCTATATAATTGAAATCATTCTCACTTATCATATCTGTATTAGTGATTGTACCTGCGCTTACAATTTGTATTACTTCTCTTTTTACAATTCCTTTAGCAGTTTTAGGATCTTCCATTTGTTCACATATAGCTACTTTATATCCTTTTTCAATTAATTTTTCTAAATAAATATTAACTGCATGATGAGGAACTCCACACATAGGAATTCTTTCTTTAAGTCCTGCTTGTTTTCCTGTTAAAGTAAGTTCAAGTTCATGTGATGCAGTAATTGCATCATCAAAAAACATTTCATAGAAATCCCCTAGTCTATAAAATAAAATTACATCTTCATACTCACTCTTAGTCTTCATGTACTCACGCATCATTGGACTAACATCATTTAAATCAATATCTTTTCTTTCCATAGTTTCTATTATATTACAAAATAAAAAATAAATAAAAGAAAAATTAATAAAAAAAGAAATTATTAATTAATTTCTTTTAAAATCTACATAGAATTAAGAATATAGAAATAGCAAATAATATAAAGTACATAAATTTAGATAAGCTATATGTCCATATTTTTTTAACTTTACCATCTACAGTATACTTATATATTTCTACATATGGTACAGGACTTCTTCTATACCATCCTTCAACCTCAACTTCTTTATCAAAGTATTCTTTTGATTTAAATAAAGCAAATATCTTATTAATAATATTTAATGGTTGATTATAATCTAAGAATATAATACCTGTTTTATCTTTAATAACAAAATCTTCATTAAATATACATCCTGGATTTCCTCTACCGATAATTGTGCCTTTAAGTGTACATGGAACTGAAGTAATATGTGATACTTTTACTTCACCAAGTAAATCTGAAACAGTTGTTTCTTTATATCCTTTTTTATGTGCTCTATTAAATTTAATATAACCAAATATTGTTGTTAATAAAAGCCCAATTCCAGTATACATAAAATTACCATCTTCAGTATTTATATTAATAAATAGGCATACAAGTGTTGCTATCAAGAATAATGCTGGTAAAAATGCTATAAATATTTCTAGTAAGAAATCATCAACATAACTTTCTTCTTTCTTTAAATCAAATACAATATATGGTTCTTGATTATATTTTGTAGATAATTTAGATAATGCTTGTAATCTTTTAGATATTAATGGATGTGTTGAATTAAATTCAAACCATTTTGCCCATGGATTCCACATTTCCCATTTCATGGCGTTTTTAATTTTATCTTTTGAAACACCCTTCTCATCCATAGCTGATATTGTTAAAGACTTAGATGTTTTTGAATCAAAAATACCAAGTGCATTATTTTTATTTACATCATGTTTTTTATTACTTGAACTTTGTGTACTTAAACCAAATCCAACTTTAACTAATGCTTCTGCTAGAGCATTTGGACTTTTTATTTCATTAGCACTAAATTCATCTGCATAATATTCTCTTGTTCTAGATAACCATAGAATAATATATTGGCAAATGATATATAAAATATATGCAATATACCCCACTATTGCTGCTTTATTACTATCACTATCACCATCATTATTTCTAGTTAAAGCTTCATAAACAGCATATAACACAAGAGGAACAATTTGAGCTGCAGTCATAAATAACATATCTCTATGAACAATATGTCCCATTTCATGACCAACAACAGCTTTTACTTCTTCTTCTTTTAATAATTCAAAAATACCTCTTGTTAAAATAATTCTTGCATCTTTTTTAGTTCTTCCATAAGTAAATGCATTAGGTGCTCCATCATCAATTAATCCTATTTTAGGAAACTTAACATTATGTTTCTTACATTCTTCATCAATAAATACTCTTAAATATTCTGGTATTTCAGCATTCATTTTTGCTTTATAAAACCATTTCATTGATAAATCAGTAAGCCATGGAGAAATTAAAAATTGAATTATAATTACAATTATACTTCCAATAATTGCATATAATACATCTCCTCCAAGTAATAAAACTGCCAAAATTACAACACCTGCTAAAAGTCCATAAAGACAAGTGATTGTAATCATTGAAATTCCAAATAATCCTTTTTTCATTTTTTCACTACTCCTTATTATTTATTTTTCTTAAATAGTATATCACTATCCAAAACAATAGTCACAGGTCCATCATTATAAATTTCTACTTTCATATCTGACCCAAATATACCAGTTTCAGTATGAACAAATTCATTTAGTTTTTCATTAAACTTATCATACAAAATAGTTGCATCATTTGGATTTAAAGCTTCAGCAAATGAAGGACGTCTACCTTCTGTACAATTAGCATATAAAGTAAATTGACTAATACTTAGTATTGAACCTTTAGTATCAAGAATACTTAAATTCATCTTTTCATTTTCATCTTCAAATATTCTTAAATTAATTATTTTATTAATCATCTTATCAATAATTTCTTCATTGTCACCATCAGTAAATCCTACTAAAATAACAAATCCATGATCAATTTTACCATTTACTTTACCATAGATTGTAACACTACTTTTTTTACTTCTTTGAATAACTACTCTCATTATATAAATATCCTTTCTACATCACGAACATTATTTAATTGACTTATTTCATCAATAAATTTATGTAAAGAAGTAATATTTTTAACTTTACAAGTTACATCATAAAACATTTCTTTATTTCTATTTATTAAATTAATTGAATCAATAACAACATCAGATTTAGTTGCTATATTTACTATTGTAACAAGTAAATCTCCTACATCATCTATGTATATTTTCAATCTAGAAGTATATCTATTATCTAAACTTTGTTCCCAAGAAGCTTCAATTATTCTCTCACTATTTAAATCAATATTAGGACAATTCTTAGAATGGATTTTAACCCCATAACCACGAGTAATATATCCAACTATTTCTTCACCATACACAGGGTTACAACAAGTTGCAAATGTCGATAATATATCACTTGATCCAGCAATAATAATACCATTTTTAGATTTTGATCCTTTTTTAGGTAAACTTACTACTTTTTTCTTTGGCTCTTTTATTTCAAGTTTACCAAGAACAGTAGATGGTAAATATCTTAATGTTGATACTGAAAAATATATATCATCAAGAGAATCCAAACTTAAACTCTTACATAATTTTTCTACATTTTCTAAAGTAAACACTTCATTAAAATCAACATTTCTTTTTTTACACTCTTGTAATAACATTTCTTTTCCAAGAGATAAATAATTATCTCTTTCTTTTTTATAGAAATATGATTTTATTCTACTCTTAGCACTTTCTGTTTTAACAAATTTTAACCATCCTTTAGATGGGGCATGACCTTTTTGAGTAATTAATTCTACTAAATCACCATCAGATAATTCATAATCAAGTTTTACCATTTTGCCATTAACTAAAGCACCTGTCGTTGTATTTCCAACTTCACTATGAATTTTATATCCAAAATCTATTGGTGTTGCTCCACTTGGAAGTTCAATTATATCTCCCTTTGGAGTATAAACATATATTTCACTTCTTTTAAGTTCATCTTTAATATTAACAAAGAATTCCATATTCTCTTTAATATCATTCATTTCTACTAGTACTCTAAATTGTTCAAGTATTTTATCTAAACTATTTTTAACACTACCATCAGTTTGTTCTTTGTAACTCCAGTGAGATGCTACACCTTTTTCAGCAATTTCATCCATCTCATAAGTTCTTACTTGTAATTCATAAATTCTTTTATCTTCACCAAAAATTGTTGTATGTAAACTTTGATACAAATTAGGTTTAGGATTTGCTATATAATCTTTAAATCTATTTGGTATTGGTTGATATCTAGCTTGAACAAGGCCAATAACTCTATAACAATCTTCAACATCATCAACAAGAACTCTAATTCCTAGTAAATCATATATATCTTCCCATTTTTTACCATTTTTAAGCTTATTATAAATACCTCTAACTGATTTAACGCGAGATAATATCTCATACTTAATATTATGAGCATCAAGTATTTGCATTATTTCATATTTCATTTTTGATAATGATTTTTCAAGTTCATCTTTAGAAGCATTAATCCTATCAAGAACTTTTTTATATTCCTCTGGATCAGAATATTGTAAACATAAATCCTCAAGTTCACTCTTAATCTTTTTCATACCTAATCTATGTGCCATAGGTATATATATGTTTTGAGTTTCATCAATTATATATTGTTGATGAATTGGATCATGCACTTTTAATGTTCTTAAATTATGAAGTCTATCAGCAAACTTAATAAATAATGTTGCAGGATTTTCAGAAAGACCAACTATAATTCTTCTATACTTTTCTGGATTATCAATTTTAAATGTTCTTCTTAAGTTACTAATTTTAGTTATTGAAGAAACTATATTAGCAGAATCTGTTCCAAACATATCCTCTATTTCTTCATAAGTCATTTTTCCTAAAGATATTGCTTCATGTATTAAAGCACATCCAATAGTTAGTGGATCCATTTTTAAAGTTGCAAGTATATATGCAACATTAATAGGATGAAGAATATATTCTTCACCTGTTTCTCTTTTCATACCAGCATAAATAATTTTAGCTTGCTCATAATACTTATTAATAAATTCAATATATTCACTATCCATATATGAATTTAATACATCTAACAAGTCTTCGTAAGTATAATTTTTTATTATATTCACCTTCTTTATGAATTAATACCTTTAACTTTTAATTCCTGTAATTCATCATCATCATCGCTTTCAGGTTTATCTATACTTCTCTTTTCTAATACCATCCATATTCTAGGACCTATTAATAATGATGAAATAGTACCAGCAATTAATCCAATTAATATAGCAATATCAAATGTAATAATATCATTAAGTCCTACACATATTAATGTTACAACAGAAACTATAGTAGTAATACTTGTCCATATATTTCTATTAATAGTTTGAATAGATGAAGTATTTACTAAATTAGTAAGTTCTTCTTTTGAAAGTTTCTTTTTATTTCTATATAGGTTAGCTCTATTTTCTCTAATTCTATCAAATACAACAATTGTATCATTAATTGAATAACCAACTATAGTTAGAAGTGCTGCGACTATAATAAAGTCTACACTTATATTAAATATAGCAAATACTGCAAGTATAATTAAACTATCATGCATAAGCATTAATATTCCCGTAATAGCAAAATTAAAATTAAATCTTATTGTTACATAAATAACAATTGCTATCATTGAATAAACTAGTGCTTTAATAGCATTCTTAGTCAAACTCTTAGTAACTAAATTACTTATTTCACTTACAGATGTAGTTATTCCAAGACTCTCTATTTTTGATTTAACACTAAGTTCTGTTTCTTCATCTAATATATCATTTATAATAATATATCCTTCAGTCTTAGAACCTAAATAATAATCATAATCCCTAATATCATAATCTTTAACTATTTCTTTTACTTTTTCAAAATCAATATTACTACTACTTGATAAAGCAATATTAGTTCCACCTGTAAAATCTACTCCAAAATTAAATCCTTTAACAAGAACAAATATTATTCCAAGTACAATAATAAGACCTGATATAATTATTGGATATTTAGATATTTTTACATAATTAATTTCTTTTTTATGTTTACTTTTTCCAAATAAGAATACTGGATTATCTTTAAATACTCCACTCTTAACACTTAAACTTACAAGTAAACGATATAACATTACACATGTAAATACTGTTACAAAAATTGTAATAATTAACATAGTAGCAAATCCTCTAACACTACTTTCACCAAATATATAAAGTACAATTCCAGCAATTAATGTTGTAATGTTAGCATCTATAATTGAAGATAAACTACTCTTATTACCTTCCTTATATGCAATATTTAATTTAGAATTTCTAGTAAGTTCATCTTTAACTCTCTCATTAGATATAATAATTGAATCTACTGCCATACCAATACCTAATACTAAAGCAGCAATTCCAGTTAATGTAAGAACTCCATCAACTGCATTAAACAATATGAACACTAATAATAAGTATGTAAATAAACATATACTTCCAATTAATCCACTAAATCTATATTTAAATATTAAAATTAATGATATAAGTACAAATGTAATAATACCAGCAATTCCAGTTTTACTAATTGTTTCTTCTCCAAATGTAGGAGAAACACTTCTTGGAGTAGCTTCTTCTGTTAATTTAGTTGGAAGACTACCACTATTAATTAAATCAGCTAATTCTTCTGCCTGCTCTTTTGTAAAACTTCCACTTATAGTTACAGTATTACTACTAAGTCCTTCGTTTACATATGCAGCAGAAATACATTTCATACTACCAAGACCACATTCACTTTTCATACTTTCATATGAATCAGTTTTAGGATCAAAATCTAACCAAGTAATTATTTTATTGTTATCATTTCCTCTTTTACTTAGTTCTTTAGTTACATTATAAAACTTCTCGATATCATCAATATCAAGAGCAACTTCATGTCTTAATTCCTGAGTATTATAGTTATATTTAGCACCATTACGGCCTAAAATATCACTTGTTAACAATAAATTATCTTCTGTATCTCTAAATGTTAAAACAGCTGTAGTACTAATTCTACTTCTAGCTTCTTCCTCATTAGATACACCTGGTAATTGAACTCTAATTAAATTATCACCTTCAATAGTAATGACTGGTTCACTTACTCCTAAAGTATCAATTCTTTTTACAATAGCGGAATATGTCTTTTGTAAATCATCACTAGTTAACTCTTCTCCTTCTGTAAGTGGTGCTACATTATAAAGAATCTCAAATCCACCTTGTAAATCAATTCCATAAGAAATATTATTAATAATTGGTTTTATTAATAAAGCTCCTACAGATATAATTAATATCATAACTATAATTGATATTATAAAATTTCTTTTTTTCATGACTGCCTCCTAATTCAAGTTATCTATTTTACTTATAGGTTCATTATTTTTATATTTAGTTAATTTTTGCATTACATAATCATTAATAGAATAATTATCAGCATGAATAATATCACTTATTAATTCATGAAGTTCCAAATTTTTTTTATTCTTCCAAGATGTTTCAACTAAGTAATTCCATATATCCTTTTCAGTAGCATAATTAAGATGCATTCTCCTTAATTCTTTTACTTTAGAATATAATGCAGGAAGAACTCTATTATATAATTCTTTAACCGTTTTAAATTCTATATTATCATCCATAAGTAACACCAATATAATTATACAATAATAAAAATTAAAAATAAACAAAAACTACATCTATTAATAAATGATGTAGTTTTATTTTTTATTTAACAACAAGTCTAAATTTATTAGTGTCTATATATCTTACGTATGTACCATCTCCACAATAAACTCTATCTTCGTTTTTATCAGTTAAAGCATTCTTTGATGCAACTGATTGCCATATTGTATATCCATTTAATATATTACCTTCTTTTAACATGAACATAATAACAATGTTTGAGAACCCCCCATTTCCAACATTACCAGCAGTATATACACTACTAATAAAATTATTAGAAGAAAAGTTTTCACCACCAATTATTACAAGCGGTTCAACATAACCATTCTCTACCATTTGTTTTAATGAATAATAATTTCCATTTACTTTAAACTTAATATTTTTTGTTTGAATATCTGTTTTAACTTTGCCATTACAACCATGATTTCTAAAATCAAAGAAGAATGTTGTTCCACCTGGAGAAGCAACCACAGGACTATCAAAATCTTGCTCTGTAGTATTTTTCTTTTGAGCAAAGCCTAACATTCCACCTAATTGCTTAACATTATTTTGATTAAGATATCCTATTGTACATGTATTATAAAATTTTGCATGCGTACCCTTTGATTCACTTAATCCTAACCAAGAATCATAAACCCCAGTAAAATACCTGTAAAAACCAAGTGTACTTAGAGCATCTGTAGAACAATATCCTGCATCACTAGTAGATATATAGTCATCTACTCCATAATTTCCAACAGAGTCAGCATAATTTTGATTTTCAGACTTTTTCAACCATGCACTTTTTAAATTGGTATAACAAGTACCATCTTCTAATATAACTCCAAGTTTATCTTGATATCCTTTTTCTTCTAGAATTGAAGAAACATTTCCATAATTATATGTACACTCTTTTGATCCATCACCCTTCGATATAAAACAAGTACCACAATTGACCCACATTGCATATAACGTGATATCCTTATCTACCTCATATAAAGATCCTGATGAAAATTTTTCTCCATTTCCATTAGAATTACTATTCCATCCATTGAATGTATATCCACTTCTTGTTGGAATATCAGTGCTTAAATTTATAGCTACACCTTGTTGTTTTGTTTGACTTGCAGGCTCATTTGAACCTCCATTAGCATTATATGTAACAATAAATGTAGTTTGTGTTAGATTAGTAGGAATTGTAGGTTCTATATTATTTACACTTGCTCCATCACATGTTATATCTATTATATATTCTTCATCTAATGAACCTATACTTTCTGCATCTGTTATTTCTGTTTTCTTTAGTGCATATTTATCACTTTTAAACTGAAAACTTCCATCTTTTGCATAATATTTTATTACATTTCCTTCTGAATCAAATTCTATATAGTATTGTATGTCATCTCTTCCACTTAAATCTAGTTTTCCTACACAACTATTATCACTGTTTCTAGCATATGCTGTATATCCTGATTTAGTTAATGTATCCGCTATTCTTTGCTCTTCTGCTGCCATATATATTGTTTTTAATTCATTTATAAATGATTGCTTTTTTGCACTATTAAACATTTCAATTACGTTTGGTAATGCTATTATTACTAATATTGCAAGTATTGCTATTACTGCTAGTAATTCTACTAGAGTAAATCCCACTCTTTTTTTCATACACTATTCACCTAGTGTAATTATATCACAAAAAAAGAACAATTATTTTTACTTAATTGTTCTAATTACACTAACATTGTCAAATTCAAGTGATTTTAATATTTTAATAGCTTCATTATAATTCATATTATTAATAGTTGAATATTCATTATAATCTATTTTATTTTCCATAAGTATAGATACACATATATTATATTCAATATCTTCAATGTTATCAAAATCAGTTATATATGATTTTAAGAATATTTTTTTCTTTCTTTCAAAATCATTCTTTGTTAAATCTAAAGTTTTTATATCTTTAGAAATATTATTTATAAATACATTCGCATCATCACATGTAGCACTTATCATTAATACTACATAATCATCTATTATATTTACACCAGTACTCATATTTGTAACAATATTTTCATTTTTATATTTTTCAAACAATTTAGATGAAGCAGAAAAATTACATGAAAGTATTATATTTAAATAATATCTTAGTATATTATCATTATTTATATCAAATAACTTCTTATTAATTTTAATACCATATTTTACCCTAGAATCATTTAAATCTCTTCTAATTTCTTGATAACTTATCCTTACACTATCTTTCTCTTTTTTCTTAACTAATTTTGGTAGTTTCTTTTGTTTTAAGTTAAGTTTATCCATATATTCATGTATAACATTACTTACTTCATTTATGTCAAAATTACCAGTAACTATAATAAATGTATTATTTGGTACATAATAATCACTATATATCTCATTTAAACTTTTAGCTGTTATTTTTTCAATATCACTTCTTTCACCAACAACTGTATTATTTACATAAGATGAATGAAACATATTATTAAATAGTTCACTATACATAAAACTATTTAAATCATCTTTATACATATCTATTTCTTCACCAATAATACCTTTTTCTTCATTAACACATTTTTCATTTATATCTGTGTTATAAAAAATATCTAAAAGTAATTTTAAATTTTCTATTAAATTAATACTACCAAAAATATTATAATTAGTGCCATGATAATTAGTCCATGCATTAGCTAAACTTCCTAATGAATTAATTCTTTCTGATATTTCTTTATTTTCAGATAATGCCATTACTTTATGCTCTAAAAAATGAGCACTACCTGGAATAACATTAACTTCTTTCTTGCCTTTTTTATACTTTAAAATATTAGCTCCATAATTAACAGATATTGAAATATAAAAGTTTTTAGTTTTATTAGTTGGATATAAATATACGTTAATTCCATTGGATAATTTTTCAGAATACAAACATTCATCTACTTTTTCAAATATGTGTTTTTTCATTAGTTGTTGTCTCCCTTCAATAAATAGATTGTACTTAATTTTATTTTTTTATTTAAATTAATAACTTCATCTATTGTAACTTTATTAATGTTATCTCTTAATGTTTCTACATCTTCAACACTCTCAAATTCTCTATTATAATATGTATTTATTTGAGATATAACATCATCATAATAATTATTTAAGTAAGTATTAATTGTTTTCTTTGCTGAATCAAATAATCTACTAACTTGTTTTTCATCACTCATATTATCAACACATTTTTTAATAAGTTCAATTGTTTTTTCATAATTATCTTTATTTATACCTGCATAAATTGTTAATGATGGATTATATTTAGTGACATATGATCCGATTGAATAACACAATGAATTTTCTTCCCTAACAATATTAAATAATATTGAATCATTCATTGTTCCAAGAATTGTATTATATATTCTTAATACATGATTTAATTCATGATCACTCATATCTATTAATCTATATCCAATATATAATTTAGACTGATTAAAATGAAGAGATTCTTGTTTTTCAATTACTTCATCTTTATATTTATGATTGATAGTTAGTGACATTTTCTTATTATTACATTTAATACCTTTAAACATGTCTTCTATAATATTTACTATACTTTCATCAACTTCTCCAAGAACACACACATCAATTTTAAAACTTCCATCAAATAATGTTTTATAAAACTTGTATAGTTTCTTATTATCAATACTTTCTAATTCTTCTAATGTAGGAATACTACTATATGATGTAGGTGTTTTATCATACATTATCTTAGCATATTCTATTCCGGCATAAAGATTTGGATTAATTTTAATAGAATTAATTTTAGAAATAATATCATTTTTAATAATATTATAATATTCTAAATTAAACTCTTCATTTTCTACATTTGGATTAAATACTACTTCTTTTAAATAATCTAATGATTCTTTCATATATTTACTATCAGTATATTTGGGATTAACAAAATCAAGTGAAAATACGAAAGATTCTAATTTACCACTTAATCCAAATGAAGAAGAAACTTTCGCACCATACAATTCTTCACCATGAATAGCAATTTTATTTTTAGTATTGTATTTTTTAGATGAATAAACCATATTATAAGCAAGTAAATTACCATAAACTATATCATTCTTATTAAATTCACGAGTAAAAAATACAACTACATTTATAGTTTTAAATCTACTCGTATTTATTAAATGAATAGTTAAATTATCTTTATCAATTTTTTTATAATCCATTTTAACCTCCTATATAAAAAGAAGATAACTCGTATCTTCTTTTATTATTAACAAAACTTACTATTTTATGATAGATTCTAATGCTAAAACTATCATTTCATCAAGTTTTCTTTCTCTAGAAGCTGAGTCTATTTCTTCATGAGTAATTAAATTATCACTGATAGTTAAGAGAGCAGTAGCTTTTTTCTTAAATTTATTAGCATTACACATTAATGCATATGTTTCCATTTCTACAGCTTTACATCCCATATCAATATATTTTGAATAATCTTTATTATCGGTATAAAATGCTTCAGATGTATGAATTCTACCAGTTTTTAAATCTAAACCTTTCATTCTTGCTGTATTCATTATAACACTATTTAATTCAGCAGTAGTATTAATAATTTCAGTATTAGTTCTTCCACTTTCCTCTTCAAATGTTGTATTTGAATAAACAGAATCAGCAAGTAATATATCATATACTTTCAAATCTTCAATATAACTTCCTGCTGTTCCTATTCTAATTATTTTTTCAACATCATAATCATTAAATAATTCATAACTATATATTCCCATACTAGGAATACCCATTCCACTTGCAAATATTGTAACACTTACTCCTTTATAATTTCCAGTAAAAGCAAGTTCACCTCTTACTTGATTTACAAGTTTAGGATTTTCTAAATATTTTTCTGCTATAAATTTAGCTCTATTTGGATCACCAGGCATTAACACACGAGGTGCAATATCCTCTTTATTTGCTTCAATATGTACTGTTGCCATATGTTATTCCTCACCTTCATTTTTATCTTCATATTTTACAAGAACATCTCTTGGTTTGCTTCCTTTAGCAGGACCAACTAATCCTTGTTCCTCAAACATATCCATTATTCTTGCAGCTCTATTATATCCAATACTAAATTTTCTTTGGATTAATGATGCACTTATTTGACCAGTACGAATAGCATGATCTAATACTTGATCATAAAGTACATCTTTTTGCATCTCTTCTCCACCACCAGAAGCACTTGTTCCACCAGAAGAAGATTGTGCACCTAAATTGTTAAAATCATCACTATATCTTGGACCATGACTTCTTTCCTTAATAAAGTCAACTACTCTTGCTATTTCACCATCAGATACAAAACTTCCTTGAATACGAGTTGGAGCATTATCATCCATTGGCTTATATAACATATCTCCTCTACCAAGTAATTTTTCTGCACCTGTCATATCTAAAATTGTTCTTGAATCTATTGATGAAGAAACTGCAAATGATACACGAGTTGGTATATTTGATTTAACAACACCTGTAATAACATCTGTACTTGGTCTTTGAGTTGCTACTATTAAATGAATTCCAGCAGCACGAGCAAGTTGAGTAATTCTCATAATTGATTCTTCTACTTCTTTAGCTGCAACAAGCATTAAATCAGCAAGCTCATCGATTATTACAAGAACAAAAGGCATCTTCTTAAGACCACAATCTGGTTTTTTCTTAAGTTCTTTTTCAACATATTCATTATATGTTTGAATATTTTTTGTACCACTATTCTTAAATGTTTCAAATCTATCATCCATCATAACAACAATTTTTTGTAATGCAGCACTTGCTTTTTTAGGATCTGTTACAACTGGAGTAATTAAATGAGGAATTCCATCATATACATTAAATTCTACTTTTTTAGGATCTACTAAAACCATTTTAACTTCATCTGGTGTAGTTCTCATCAAAATAGAAACAATTATATTATTTATACATACAGATTTACCAGAACCAGTAGCACCAGCCACTAACATATGTGGTGTTTTATTAATTTCAACATATTTTACATTACCCATTATATCTCTTCCTAATGGAGCAGCAAGTTTAGAATCAGCAAGTTTACTATTCTTACTCATTGCTTCCATTATTTCTCTCATTGATACAGGTAAAATATTTTGATTTGGAACTTCAACACCTATTGTATTTTTACCAGGTATAGGTGCTTCAATTCTAACTTCTTTAGCAGCCAAAGCTAATGCTATTTCACGGCTTATACTTAGTACTTTATTTACTTTAGTACCACGTTCTAAATTCATTTCATATTGAGTAATTGCAGGACCAACATGAACTTCAACAACTCTTGCATTCATACCAAAATCTCTAAATACTCTTTCAAGAGTTTTTGTGTTTTGAGATATAATTTCAGTAGAATTAGCTTTACCTTTATTCTTATTTACATCAAGTAAATCAATTGGTGGTTTTATATAAACTTCATTTATTTCATTTTGTACTTTTGGTATTTCAGACTTAACTTCTTTTGCTTCTTCTTTATGAGTTTCTAGGTCTTCAACACTAGTTATTACTACTCTCTTATCAACATTCTTTTCATCAATATCTTCAGGAAGTAATCTTTCATTTTTAACCTTTTGAGGAATTTCATCCTCTTCATCATCTTCTTCATCACGAGAGAATATTTTCTTAAATGGAGATGCTATTGCTCTACCAATATCTACAAGTGTTATGTCAAATATCATTATTAATCCAAATCCAATAATTACAGCCATAACAAATATAGTTCCTTCAGTATCAAATAATGATTGGAAGAAGAATGATAAAACGGCTCCTATCATACCACCACCAGTATTTACTTCATTATTTGTATCAAAAGCAACATCTATATTTTGCATAGTAGTTGTAAGGATTTCTTTCCCATGCAAACTATTCTCACTTATATAATTAATATGTGAAAATAATAATAATGCTATTATTAAACAATAAACTCCAATAAGTCTACCAGATAAATAATTTACTCTTCCCCTCTTAGCAATCATACTAACACCAAGTACTAGTATTAATGCAAGAAATAATATTGGCCAAGAACCAAACATAAATATAGAAAACTTCTTAATTAATGACCCTACTACTCCAAATGATCCTAGTCCAGTAACAGCTAAAAGAATTAATAAAAGACCTATTAATTCATTTCCATATTGAAAACCTTTTTTACTAGTTTCTGATTTTGATTTTTTTCTTTTTGCCACTTTATACACCTAACTTTCCATCTTGCTTAGAAGTTTTTTATGAATACCAGGTTCTACTATGTTTAGTGTATTTAATACTATTTCAAGTGAATCTTTGTAATCCCCCTTATTAAATGCTTTACTAGATGCATTTAATCCAGCCTCAACTTCTTTATTACTACTTCTATATCTATTACCATAAACAATTGCCATTTCTGCCATAGCAGCTGTTTTAGTAGTGGTTGATGCAGTTTGATATAGTTTTAATGCTAAATCACGAGCTGTATCAACTCTAATATTTAATGTTTTAATAGAAATAGGTTTCTTTTCTATTTCAATATTAATTTCTTTTACAGCATCATATGCTTCCTTTAATTCAGTATAAAATCTATCAGGTATGATTGGTAAATCATAATCTTTAATTTTATATTTAGAGTTATTAATTATATTTTTAATTTCATATAATTGATCTCTTGCTCTTGCTTCATCCTCTTTTAAACTACCTAAGTTTTTAAGCGTTGTTTCTAATTTATCTTCAACTTTAGACAAATTGACAGCTACTAGTTCACATTCATTAGCAAGTTTTGAATATGGCATAACTTTTGATAAAGTTCTATCATTAACAAGTTTAAAACTATCTTTAACACTAATTAATTCTTTATTAATTTCATCTACTACTAGTACTTCATCTTCTTTTAAGTCATATGTATCTTTAATATTATCAATTTCAGAATATAAATTTCTTAAAATAGATGTTACTTTACTTAATCTTTCAGTAATATTAATAATTCCTCTTTCATATTCTTTTTTACTTCTTTTTTCATCTTCAAAATCAGTATATAAACCTTCATAATAATCAAGAAGAGTTTTTAAGTCAAAAATAGAATCTTGTAAATTCAAAACATTTAATCTATCCATTATTTCTTCTATCTTCTTATTTGTTTCTTCTATATTATAATCAATATTTAAATATTCAAGATTATACCCATCTCTAATCATCTTATTAGCATGGCTTTGCACATCTTTCATTTTCTTTGGTAATATCATTTTAGACATCATTACAATAGTAGGAGCTTCATCAATAACAATACCAATATTATTAATCATATCATCAAGTGCTCTTACTATTTTACCAAGTTCTTCATATTCTTTATTTTGAATTGATACTTCAAAAGCACTAAATAATTTATTAATATTCTCAAATTGCAATTCTATTCTATTTGAAACATCTTGATAATCATTTTTATTCTTATTATATTTAAATACTATTTCTCTATATACACTTTTTAATTTAGTAATAGCTTCTCTATTTCTGTCTTCACTTTCTGTTAAATCTTTAATTTCGCCTAATAATTTATCTGATTTAGCTTTAACATGGTAAATATCTTTTTCAGCTCTATCTAATGCTAAAAAAGAATTAGTATAATCTTTATTCATACAATAATTTTCTACTTCAATTAATTCATCAGTTAACTTAGGCATATCTTTGTTTTCTAATTCTTCAAATTGTTTATTCCATAAATCAACTTGTTTTTCAATATTTTTATTATTTATAAGTTTACTTGCCTTAGATAATTCTGTTTTTAAAGAGGCTGATATTATTAGATTTTTTTCAGTATTTAATCTATCAATAGATTCCATAATACTTTTCTTTTTTTTGTTTTTAAGTACAACATATAAAACATATAAAAGAATAGCTATAAATACAAATATCAAAACTATTATCAATGTTGTTTTATTCATAATAATATCCTCCTTATACATTTTACCATATTTACTCATATTTTTGTAGTACTTTTTATTATTACTATATATAATTATATCAATAAATATCAAATAAAAACAAGACTTACTGTCTTGTATTATTAAAGTATTTTTTTCTTAAAGAAATATGGTTAATATTTTCAAGTACTAAATATTTGCCATCTGTATTCATTGTTAAATTAATGTCTTGAGCACTATCAAAATCATGCATTAATAATTGGTAAGCAACATCTAAAAACTCACGATTGTTTTCCCCATCTACTATATTACCATTAGTACTATAAACTAAAATTTTTCCAAAATTTAGTGAATGAGATGCTACTAAATCTCCATCTGTTAATGAAATATAATTAGGATTTGGTATATTAGGATATATTAATTTTGTTGTTTTTCTTTTAAAAGAAAGTATTTCTTTGATTTGTCTTAATAAATATTCTCTATTTCTTCTTTCTAAAATAATTGCATTTATATCATCGATTTCTTCATCTATTAAATCATCAGAATCAAAAATAGATAGTTTAATTTTCATGATCATTTCTTCGAGTTTACTTATACTATAAGAACTTAATTCATCAAATGATGGAATAGGACTTTTAAGGATAAATCTTTTAGCTATTGGATTTGCAATCTTAATAAAATCTTTTTCACCCAAAATTGACATATTAAGTTCAAATAATAATTCACTAGGAACACTCTTAGAATTATCTATAATATATTCAATGTCTTCTCTTTGAACATAACAATCTTTATCATTTATTATTTTCATAAAATCACCCTCTAATAAATTTATAATATCATAATTAAATAAAAAAATAAACTTGAGACTCAAGTTTATTTCCTTTGTTAATCAATATTTATAAGTTCATATTCAGTGCTTCCTAGTCCTAAACTTTCAGCATACTCTGTAATATGTCTTCCTTCTTGTCTATCAACACGAGCCATCATTTTAGTATGTCCTGGATCTTGTGAAGACCATATCATATCTATAAATGCTTGATCGTTTGCTACTGGATCAAGACTTGCTATTATTCCTAAATCTTGCATTACAGGATCTCCTTGGTGAGAATCACAATCACAATCAACTGATATTGCATTCATAACAGTTATATATAATATTGGCTTATTTTGTTCATTAAAGTAATCAGCTACAGCGCAAGCTGCTTCAGCCATTGACTCAATAAAATCCTTTTGCTCATAATCAACACTCCAACATTCATCAGGATCTTCTGTTTGTCCACAAGAATGAATATATGCTTTACCATTTCTTGATGCAACACCTATTGATTGATTTTTTAAGTTAGCACCAAATCCACCCATAGCATGTCCTTTACCATGTGCTAAGTTTAGCATACAGTCATAATCTTTAAGAGTTTTTCCTACTATATCGTATTTTAAGTGTTTTCCTTTAGTTACTGGTATTTTATATTCACCGTCTGCATCCATAATATCTACTTTTGCAAATGATGTAAATCCATGTTCTTCTGCAACTTTTAAATGATCTTCTGCATTATTTCTTTCTCCTGGGTATGCAGTATTACATTCAATAATTGTTCCATTTAATTTTTTTACAAGTGGGCCAATTAAATCAGCTTTTAAATATCCTTTAGCTCCCTTCTCACCAGTTGAAACTTTTACTCCAACTTTTCCTGTTAATTTAACACCTAATTTTTCATATATTTTAATTAAGCTATCAGCTGTTATTTCTTTTGTAAAATAAACTTTAGATTTTTCCATATTATTTCCTTTCTTAATAAAAGAGGATTATTTTCCTCTTCTTTTTAGTACATTTAAGTTTTTAAATACTAATGCCGCTAGCAAAGCACCAACCATAGGAAATACGATGAATACCCATACTTGACATAAAGGTGTTCCTCCCATAAATAATGCTGGAGCTAAACTTCTTGCAGGATTGACAGAAGTACCAGTTAAACCAATACCAAGTAAATGAACAAATGTTAATGTAAGACCAATTACAATTCCAGCAATATCACTTTTAGATTCATCACTTGTAACACCAAGTATAGTATAAACAAATATAAATGTTAATACCACTTCTGTAATAGCAGCACCTAATAATGAAATATTATTTGCTGATAAGCTTCCATATCCATTAGCACCTAATGCACCAACTCCAATATTTGTATTAGATAATATCAAGTAAAGAATTGCAGTACCACAAATAGCACCAAGAACTTGAGATAATACATATAATACAAATTCTTTTAGACTTAATTTTTTATTTATATACATAGCAAATGATACAGCTGGATTAACATGACATCCAGAAATGTTACCAATTACATATGCACTAGCTACAATAGCAAGGCCAAATGCAAGAGATGTAGCAACTAAGTCTCCACCGGAAACAACCGCAATACCAGTACCAAATAATACTAGAGTTAATGTACCAATAAATTCTGCAACATATTTTTTCATAAACAATTATCCTTTCTAATTCAATTTTATATTTTAATTATATTATTGTCAAATTATTTAAATACTTTTTTAAACAAATAATTAACTAGTTTAGTAGTACCTTTATTAATAATTTTATTTTCTACTCTTTTACCTAAAGTATTTTTACTTTTTTTAGAAGTCTTATAAACTTTGCTTTCTTCTTTTACTATTTCTTGTTTTTTTAATTCTTCTTCCTTTTCTTTATTTAATTTATCTAACTTTTCTTTAGCACTAAATTCATCTTTAACATTTTCATATTTTTTATATAATCTACTATTTTTGATTAATTCATTTCTTTCTTCTGTAGTAATTGTTCCCATTCTACTTTGTGGAGGTAATATAGTAACTTTTTCAACTATATCTGGTTCTCCTTTTTCATTTTGAAATGACACTAATGCTTCTCCAGTACCAAGTAATCTTATTGCTTCTACAGTATCAAATTCCTTATTTGTTCTAAATGAATTAGCTGCTGCTAAAATACTTTTTTCATCAGTTTTAGTATATGCTCTTAATACATGTTGTACTCTATTACCAAGTTGACTTAATATTTCATCTTTTATATCAGTTGGACTTTGACTTATAAAATAAAGCCCTATTCCTTTAGATCTAATTAATTTAACAATTGTTATTAATTGTTTAATAACACTATCTTTCATTTCACTAAAAATCAAATGTGCTTCATCAAAGAAGAATACTAATTTTGGTTTTTCTAAGTCTCCTACTTCATCCATTTCATTATAAATAGTAGTAAGTAACCATAATAGTAATATTACATAAGTTGTTGGACTTTTAAATAATTTTTGAGCATCTAATATATTTATATATCCATATCCATTATTAGTATCATACTTCATAAAATCTTTTATATCAAAAGCTGGTGTACCAAAAAATAAATCTCCAGAATCACTGTTTAAATTTAATACTGCTCTTTTAATTGAAGTAATAGTTTGAGTTGAAATATTTCCATATTTAGAAGAATATTCTTTTCTTTTGTCATTAACATAGCTAAGAGCACTATCTAAATCATTTAAATCAATTAATTCTAATCCTTCATCTTCACAGATTTTATAAACTACCCCTAGTACTTCTTCTTGACTATCAGTTAAATCAAGCATACGAGAAAGAAGTCTAAATCCAACACTCTTAACAGTTGTTCTAATTGGATGACCTGACACACCATACATATCATAAAATGTTGTTGGAAACTTTTCAAAAGTAAATCCTTCAAGATTTAAATTTTTAATTCTTTTATCAACATTTTCATTACTTTCTCCTTTAAAAGCCATTCCAGCTAAATCACCTTTTACATCAACTAAAAATACAGGAACACCTGCAGAAGAAAAACTTTCTGCTAGAACTTTTAAAGTAATAGTTTTACCACTACCACTAGCCCCAGTTATAAGACCATGTCTATTAGCCATCTTTGGAAGTAAATAAACTTCTTTTTTAGAATTCTTACCTACTAATATTTTTTCATTCTTATACATAATCTACCTCCATTATTAATACCATAGTGGATATTTTTTTGTTAACTTTTTAACATCTTTTTTAATATTTTCTAACTCTTTTTCATTATCTCTATTTTTAAATACTTTGTGAATTAAATTAGCTATAACCCTAAAATCATCTTCATTTAATCCTCTACTTGTCATAGCAGCACTACCTATTCTAATACCACTTGTAATCATAGCTTTTTCAGTTTCATTTGGAATAGTATTTTTATTAACAGTTATATTTACTTTATCAAGCAACATTTCTGCTTCTTTTCCTGTTATACCAACACTTGATTTAACATCTAAAAGTAATAAATGATTATCTGTTTTTCCACTTACTATTTTGTATCCGAGTTTAATAAATTCATCACACATAGCACTCATATTTTTAATAACTCTTGCTTGATATTCTTTAAATTCTGGTTGAAGTGCTTCATAAAAACATTGTGCCTTAGCTGCTATAACATGCATTAAAGGTCCACCTTGCATACCAGGGAAAACTACTTTATTAATCTTAGTAGCAATTTCTTCATTGTTAGTTAATATTATTCCACCTCTAGGACCTCTTAATGTTTTATGAGTTGTTGATGTAACAACATCAGCATAAGGAATTGGAGATGGATGAAGTCCTGCTGCAACTAGCCCTGCTATATGAGCCATATCAACAAAT
Organism: uncultured Erysipelotrichaceae bacterium; assembly: GCA_902764145.1. Taxonomy (GTDB): domain Bacteria; phylum Bacillota_I; class Bacilli_A; order RF39; family UBA660; genus CAG-1000. The sequence continues at coordinate 48,846 of CACWUS010000003.1, forward strand.
AGATAAGCTCCTACTTCATCACATATATCTCTAAACTTTTTAAAATCTATAGTTCTCGAATAAGCAGAAGCACCGGCTATTATCATTTTTGGCTTTTCTCTTTTAGCTATTTTTCTAAGTTCTTCATAATCAATCATTTCTGTTTCTAAATTAACATCATAGCTTATTATTTCATAATCTATACCACTAAAATTAAGTTTATAACCATGTGTTAGATGTCCTCCATGACTTAAATTCATTCCCATAACTTTATCACCATGATTTAATAATGCTCTGTAAACAGCCATATTAGCACTAGAACCACTATGTGGTTGAACATTGGCATATTTACAATTGAATAATTTTGTCACATATTCGATTGCTTTTTCTTCAAAAATATCAATATATTCACATCCACCATAATATCTCTTATTTGGATATCCTTCAGCATATTTATTAGTAAGTATGCTTCCTTGTAATTTTAATATTTCATTTGAAACATAGTTTTCTGATGCAATTAATTCTATATTATTTTCTTGTCTTTTTCTTTCTTTTTTTAACGCTTCTTCTATATCTTTATCCATAAAACCTCCTACTTATTTATAACACTTTTTATAGCATCCTTTATTATTTTAATTGATTCGTCTAATTTTTGTTTTTCGCTTTTGTTAAGTGGCATATATATTTTTTCACTAACACCATCAATTCCTACAATAGTTGGCGTTGAAATACATACATCATTTTCTTTATCATAACTTGAAACTGCTAGTATTATTTTTTTATCTTCAAGTATTGCATTAGTTATTCTTACCATACAAGTACCAATTCCATAATAAGTAGCACCTTTTCTTTTAATAACTTCATATGCTGAATTTCTTACTGTTTCTTCTATTTTTTTCATTTCATCAAGAGATAAATAATCTGTTATTTTTTTAAATGCAATATTTGCATTACTCCAAGGAATAAATTCAGAGTCTCCATGCTCACCTATAACATATGCATCTATATCTTTAGAACAAACATCTAATTTTTCACTCAATATATATCTTAACCTTGCAGTGTCAAGAGCTGCTCCTGTACCAATTACTTTATTATATTTACTTTTACTATATTTTAGAGTTAAATATGTCATTACATCAAGTGGATTTGTAGCAACTAAATATATTCCATTAAATCCACTATTTTTAACATTATTTATTATAGATTTAAATATACTTGCATTTTTATATATTAAATCCATTCTAGTTTCTCCAACATTTTGATTTGCTCCTGCAGTAAGAACAACTATCTTAGCATCTTTACAATCTTTATAACTCCCAACTTTAATTTTCATTTTAGATGGACTATATGGTAAGCAATGATTTAAATCCATTACTTCACCAATGACTTTATCTTTATTAATATCAATTAATGCAAGTTCATCAACATATGTTTTTTGATTAACTAAAGCATATGCATATGACATCCCAACATTACCACATCCAATTATAACAATTTTATTCATATTATCCCTCTTAATATTCTTTTAAATTATTTAAAAACCATATTCTTTTTACATATTCAACTCCTGATTGTGGAATTATAATTTTACTATTACAATATTCACAATGAGTTTTATCTACATCTTTAATAGGTGCCCCACAATTATGACAATTAAGACCTAATACTTTTATTTTATTTTCACCATAAAGTTTAGAATCTATAACATGTATAAATTGTGTTTTATATCTTGTTTGTTTTTTTCTACCAATTTTATTCTTTTCTTTAGTAAAATACTCCAATGATGTTTGAAATTCCATGGTAGCAACTTCATTTCTTTTTTCATATTTACTAAGAACTGTCTTATGAAAATTAATATTATCACAGACAAATTTATTATCTTTTAAATCTTCTATTTTATTACTTACATAAGCATATATCCTATCATTCTTATTCTTTAATTCATTTTTGTCTTTTGTTTCAATCGCATGAAGTACATTTCTTATATTCATTTCTGCACTACTTTTAAGTTCATTAATATTTAGTTCTGGAAAATCTTTTCTAATTTGATCTAAGTATACATTTTCCATTGAATACACAGTCTTATGTGTTTCACTATCCATTATTTCACTTTTCTCAATCGCATCTTTTAACTTTCTAGTACCAAAATATTGATATAAAAAGTCTCCTAATTTTTTACTCATAAACAAAACTATTCCAATAATTAATAGTAATAACACTAAAATAATAATTAAATTAATAATAAATAATTTCATAATATCTTCCTATCTATAGATAATTTTAACATAAATATAAAAAAATTAATATATAAAAAACCTAATAAATTAGGCTTTAATAATACTTTGATTTTCTTTTAAGCTGACAGTTTCTTCGAACAAATCAATAAATATGTTATTTTCATATATTTTTTTATTTATTTCTTTTAATGGTAATCTATCGAAGTCCCATATTCTATTTTCATCAGTAAAAAGTATTCCCTTTTCATTAAATCTTGATAATTGTCTATAATACATATTTATACTTAAAATAGTAGTAATATAATTTAATATTTCCAAACTAATCATAGGATTATCAGACATTACATCTTCATATATTGTATATAAGGAACTTAATAATATTGAAGATTCATCTATTCCTAAATCATTTGAAATTAATATTTCTTTGACTTTTATCATTATTTCATCAAGTTCTTTTTTTATTATTTTTTTATTATCAAAACTTCTTATTTTAATTAATAAATCCATCACTTCAACTATATTAGGGTCAGTTGATCTAATATTCCATGGATCATTATTCATTCCTAAATCAACTAAATTATTTAAATTATTAGATACCTCTTTTATTTTTAACTTAATACTTTCTTCTAAAGCAGAATCAATTTTTTCTTTATGTAACTTATAATATTCATCTAACTTAATTCCTTCTATCATAATATTAGATGGATTTATAATATCAGTTGTAAAATAATCTTGTGAATATCCAACTCTATTATTAAAACTTTCTACGTCAAATTCTAAAATAACACTATCACCAATATCAAATGTTTTTATCCATTTGTTAATTGATTCGCGAGTACTAAAATATGTTAAAAAATTATGTTCATGAACACTTCTACTATTCTTACCAATTGATGGAACAAGACCATTTCTTAAAATAGAAATAATATTTGTTATTTCAGTTGCATGATATGCTTTCATATAAAACCTCAAAACTTTAATTTTTTTATATTATCAATATCTATATTATATATTTTACCATATATATCTTGACAATTTAATGTAGTTATTTTTTCTTCATTTACTTCTAATAATTCCTCTATTTTTTTTATTTCTTGAACACTTTTAGCTTCTATTTCCATATAAGATGGAATTAATGGCCAAGAGTCTATATCTATTTCAACAGAATCTAAAATATATCTTATTCTTTTATTTTCTTGATAAGCTTTACTTTTATAACCAAGTATCTCAAGCAAAGTATTTGTATCTTCAAAATTATCTACTTTTATTTCTAATTCTTTAGTACCATCAGTAGTGTTTTCTTCTACATTTTTGTATGTTAGAGTTATTTCTTCTCCAGTATCTCTAAGCCTAATCCACTCATTTTCTCTCTTAGGATTAAAATCATATACATATCTTTTTTGATACCATTCACCTATTTTTCTAGCACCAAGACTTTCTAGTTTTGAAATCATTTTATCTATATCTATTTCAAGTACTCTTTCTTCTATTTCTTTATGCATTTTTCCTCCATATATTTATTGACTTTGTTAATATAATTAATAGCTCTTTTAACACTTTCATCATATGATTCATCTAAACTTTCACATGATTCTTTATTTCTATAATCATTATATCTAATTTTATTATCATTATTAAATAAATCAATATTTTTATTATCTTTTATAAAATCATTAAATCCAGAATATTTTTTAAGTGTTTTTAAACTAAATAACTTATATAAATATTTTATTTTTTTATAAAGAAATATATTTAATTTATAATATATAGATACATGTTTAGTATTATATGTTTTTTCATATACATAGTTAATCATTTTAGATATTTTTTTACTCATCTTACCTTTAAAAATAATCCTATTATCATATTTATTTATTTGTTTATTACATTTTGTTCTAGATAAATAACTATCATAATATCCTTCAATTAATGTATGATTATTTTTTCTTTTTTTACATGTTTTACTCATCTTTCTAATTAAAGGATGAATAACATCATCTATTACATAGTGACATATATGACCATATAAAACACCAATACATTCTTTATCATTAACTAAATTATTTGAAATGATATAATCAGCCATGTTATATATAAACTCATCTTGTTTGATATTATGACTATCACGTCTACATTTAGAATATTTACATAGGTCTCCTCCTTGAGAAAACGTAATCATATATTCTAAATTAACATTATTATTTTTAATTTTATTAAATACTTCACGAGCCATAATTGAATGACTTACATATGCTGGCATACTATCACCCAAAAATATTATAGCATAAAAAAAGAACAATAATTTGTTCTATTTTTTTTGTTCATCTTCACTTTCAAGTATTCTCAAAATTTGTTTTTGTGTTTTTATGCACTCTCTAACTTCATCATGTAATCTTTCTAATATTAATTCACTTTTTAAATCTATTTGATAATCATTTTGATTTCTAATACTATCTTTTTTAGCTTGTCTATTTTGACTCATCATAATAATTGGTGCTTGTAGAGAAGCTAAGCATGATAATAATAAATTTAATAATATAAATGGATATGGATCAAGAGCATGTCTCATGATTATTAGATTAATTATTATCCATAGAATAATAAATGCTGCAAATCCAATGATAAATCCCCAAGAACCAGCTACTTCAGATAACCTATCAGCTAATTTTTCACCTCTTGTAAGATTCTTATCTTCTTGTTTATCAACATCTATTGTAATTGGTTTATCTATTAACATTTCAATTAAATCATCTTCATCTTCTAAACTAATTTCTTGTTTTAATAATTTTTTAACTAATTCTTTTTTATTAACTACTTGTTTATTTTCCATATTAATCTCCTTACTATTCCTCATTTATATCAATTAAAGAAAATACATCTTTATTATTATTCAATTCAACTATATTAATGACAGCGCCTTCACCTACTACTTTTCCACCAAGACCAATTATTGCATCTTTAATAGCAGTAATTGTATTTCCAGTAGCATAAATATCATCAATAATATAAAAATTTTTATTTTCATAAGTTGTATTTACTAATTTTGGAAGAACTAATGTATCTTTTCCATATTCTTTTTCATAATCAAATGTTGCTTCTATAGTAGTTGGTGGCATTTTACCTTTCTTTCTAACTGGAACACATCCACACTTTAGTTCATTAGCTACAGCCATTCCAAATAGAAAACCTCTTGCTTCTGGTGCAACTATATAATCTATTTTCTTCTTCTTTAATTCTTTTACAAAAGATGAAATAATTTCATTTAATGTTTCTTTCTGTATTACTAATGGATTTACATCTACAAACTCAATACCTTTAGTAGGATAATCTTTTTCAGTTCTAAGATTCAATTCACTTTTTAATGTATTTCTAATTATTTTCATTTTGTTTCTCCATTTCTAATAATATATTTCTTAAATATTTAGCGACACGTTTAGAACTTTTAATTAAAAATTCTTCATATGTAATTTTATTATCACCTTCATAAGGTGTATCAGATATACTTCTAATTACTATAAAAGGAATACTGCATAAATATGCAACTTGAGCAATACTAGCACCTTCCATTTCTACGCAGAGAGCATTGAAATTTTTATTAATTTTTTCACTCATTTCTTTTTCAGTACAAAAAATATCACCTGTTGCGATTGTTCCAACATGAACACTACTATCAACCTTTTTAGAAAGATTAATTAAATAATCATCTGATTTAATATAAGTTCCAATATTTGGTATATATCCTTTTTCATGATCAAAAGCAGTTATATCAAAATCATGTTGAACTAAATTATTTGATACTACTAAATCAAGAACATGAGTATCTTTAGATATCCCTCCTGCTACACCAATATTAATAATATAGTCTACTTTATAATTATCTATTAACATCTGAGTAGTTCTTGCAGCATTTACTTTTCCAACTCCACTTTTTACAAGAATACATTTTGCACTACCAATATTGCCTTCATAAAATACTAAATCAAATATTTTGTTTTCATGAGTAATATTAATATATTTTTTTAACTCATTTATTTCTTCATCCATTGCAAATATAATACCAATAGTTTTCATTTAAACTCCTAATAAATAAATGACACTAAAATAATAGCGGCAATTATTGTCACTAAACACACACTTAATGTCTTATTAACTGCATAATATGCACTCTCAAGAGAATTAACATGTTTTTGAGGTCCTTCACCAGGTAATATTCTAATTTCATCACTTGTTTTATGAGTTGCTGGTGTTCCATCAAAATTATAATCATTACTAGCAATTTTCTTAACTAATTTAAAGCATGTAATATAAAATACAATTATAAATATTACAAATAATACATAGAAAACACTTCTATCAGCAAATATTAAATAATCATAAACGCTATGTGCAAGCACAGGCATTAATAAACTATAGAACATATATCTATTTGATTTATCTTGATGTCCCCTATATTCTTCATTTTTTGCTTTTCCTATAAAATATCCCATTATTACTGCATTACATGCATGAGAAGGAACAGTTAATACTGCTCTAAATAACCCCACTCCAACTCCATTACTAATAACATAAATAATATTTTCTACAAGAGCAAAACCAAGAGAAGCAAACACTGAATAAACAATAGCATCATATGCATGATTATATTCTTTATGATCATATATATTTTTATAAACAATTAACCATTTAAATACTTCCTCTATAAGTCCTACTCCAATAAATGTAGCAATAAATAAACTAATTAACTCATTATTATTGGAAGTCGAAACAAAACCATTAATTATTAGTTCACATACTAATACTGGAATAACACTTAGCATACCAAGTACAAATACTTTTCTAAGTAAATTAGATGGTTCTTTATCTTTATCCTTCTTATAAATATAAAAACATAAAACTATTACTGGTACTACAGCAATTAATAGTAGTACATCCATACATGTCACCTCTACTATATAATTATAACAAAAAAGACTATTCTAAAATAGTCTTTTTATTATTTTTTTATTTACTTAACTCATTATCATCTAAATAAGTTATCTTATTTAACGAAAGAATTATTATATATATGGTTTACAACAATACATCTAACACCATCATTAGTGAAAAACCAATTAATATTCCAATTATTCCAAATGAAGATTTAATTCCTTCATGCATTCTTGGTACTAATTCTTCAAATACAACATGTAACATACATCCAGAAGCAAATGCTAATAAAAATGGTAGTAGTGGTACAACAATATTCAATAAAACAATAGTTAATAATGCACTTATTGGTTCAACAATACCTGATAATACTCCAAGTAAAAATGATTTACCCTTTTTATTCCCATCTAATACTGCTGGCAATGATATAATCGCACCTTCTGGAATATTTTGAAGTGCTATTCCAATTGATAAAATAAATGAACTTATAAGACTAATACTATTAACTAAAAATCCTGCAAAACAAACTCCTACTGCCATACCTTCTGGGATATTATGAAGAGTAACACAAAACATTAATTTATTATTTACTCTGTCTGTAACATTAGTAATTATTATTAAAAAAACAAATCCAAATACCAGCCCTAATAAAACAGGAATAATACTATTTGACATTTCAATTGAAGGTATTATAAGTGACCAAATACTAGACGCAACCATTACTCCAATAGCAAAACCAATCAATAATTTTTCTATTTTATAATTAAAATTTTCTTTTAATAAAAAGACAAATGCACTACCAAAACTAGTTCCTATAAAAGGTATCATTATTCCTATTAAACAATATAATTTATCCATAATTACCTCACTACAATATCTTATGAAGTAATTATTTTTATGTTAATGAAAAAAGTAATCATTTATGATTACTTTTATATTCTTTAATTATTTTATAAATCTTTTTAGAATCATTAAACCATTTAAAATGACTATCTTTATTATTGTTAAAATATATTGTTTGTATATCAATTTCATGAACATTTATATTATTTAAATTTAATAAAACATTCATTTCATAATCATATCTATTTCCTTCAACACTTAACATATAATCCATTAATTTATAACTAAAAGCCCTAAGACCACTTTGTGTATCATATATACTCTTTTGTGTTGCTTTTCTATAAAGTTTTCTTACTAAATAATTACCAATTCTACTTCTAAGAGGTGTATTTCTATCCCATGTTCTCTTACCAAGAGCTAAGTCTTCCATATGATTACTTACATAATCAACTAACTTCCTAGCATCTTCAATCCTATGTTGCCCATCACTGTCCATTGTAACTACAATATAATTATCATACTTATCTTTTATATATTTATATCCTTCTTTTAATGCATATCCTTTTCCCATATTTTCTTCATAAGAAATCAAATATGCATATTTTTTAACTTCATCATAAATATTATTATATTTTTTATTAGATCCATCATTAATAACTATAATATCAAAACTATCATCTATACTTTTTAATAATTCTAAAAGCTTATTATCAGGTTCAAATGATGGTATTAATACAATTTTTTTCATAATACTCCTATATACCTAAAATTAAACCAATTATAAATGTTAATAACAATGATATTATAAGCACAACAATTATTTGAATTCTTTTTGATTTAATATACCCATTTGGATCTTTAATATATCTTTCTATTGTTTTATAAACTTCTTTATAATCTTTATTAACTTTATGATTAACATAACTAAATGATTTAGATAACTCTACCATTTTATCATTAGCACTAATAATATATTTTCCATTTATTATATCAATAGTATTTGATTCTTCATTGTAAATGATATCTATTTTTTTAAATACATTTTTCAATTTATTATAAACATCTTTCATACTATTCATATAAAATCACCTCTTATTCTTTTACTATATCTATTATAACATATTCAGAATGAGTTCCAGTTTTAAAATCAATTGCCCAATCAGATATACCAGTATTTACAACAAAATATGTATTATCTATTTTTTTCATACCTTTAAACATATCATTAGCTTTAAATAATACTCCAATATATCCAAGAGGAAATAATTGCCCGCCATGAGTATGACCACTTAGTACTAAATCAACATTTGCTTCTTTTTCATTATTATAATCATTAGGCTGATGATTTAAGTCAATTATATATTTTGTTTTATCTAAATTATCAGTAAGTTCAGATATACTCTTTCTCTGATAAGATTTGTCATTTCTTCCAATTAAATACATATAATTATTTAATTCTACTACTTCATCACTTAATACTTTTACATTATTCTTTTCAAGTTCATAAATTAAATCAGCTTCACTAAAATTTCTATAATTAAAGTATCCTTTATCATGATTACCATATATAAAATATACCCCATATTTAGATTTAATTAAACTTAATGCTTCACATGATTTAATCATATCCTCTTTTGTAGTATCATCATCCACAAAATCTCCAGTTAATACAAACAAATCAGAATCAATTTTAGAAATATTTTCTATTTTTTTATAAAACCCTTCACCATCAAATGTAGTACCAACATGTGAGTCAGATATTTGAATAATTCTAAATTTATTACTACCCAATTCTTTATGTGTAAACACTTCATATTTTGTTTCAAATACATGATAATCTAAATATGCACCTATAGATAAATAAATAATTGTTGTTATAATTCCAATTAAAACAATTAAATCATATTTATCTTTCATTTTAATCATTCTAAATATTAAAGAACTAATGCTTATAAATATACACAAATGCAATAATATTACTATAGAATTAACTACATTAAATATTAAAAATATTATAACAATAGGAATTAATGATAATAGTATTCTTACAAGCTTATTATTAATACTATTTATATATTTTATTTTTGTAAATAACATTACTGTATAACAAATAAGTATTAATAAAATAACAAAAATAACTCCTATTAATATTTGAAACATAAATACTCCTATCTTATTCCGCTAATATTTCCTTCTTCATCTATTTTCATTTGTAAATAATTACTTTCTTTAGCAAGACCAGGCATTGTAAGAACACCACCCATTAATACTGTAATAAATCCAGCACCATTATATAAATTAATATCATTAACAGTCATTACAAAATTTTTTGGATATCCAAGTACTTTAGGATTATCAGTAATTGACATTGGTGTTTTAGAAATAACTATATTTAATTTAGTATCTTTAAGTGAATTTATTTTTTCTAAAGCAATATCATCAAATGCTACATCACTAGCACCATATTCATTTTTACAAACCTTAATTATTTTAGTCTTTAAATCATCATCTACTTCATACATATGATATTTCTTCTTGTTTTTCTTCATAGCTATAATTTGATTAGCTAAATCTATACATCCAGTTTCTCCATCTCTAAACATTGTTGAAACACTAAAATTATAACCCATATTCTCTACAAAATTCTTAATATATTCTACTTCTTTAGAATCATCATCATTAAATAAATTTAAAGAAACAAATAAATTACTAGTATATTTAGCCATATTTTTAATATGATATTCTAAATTACCAATTCCTTTTTCTAAAGAGCCATCTCCATTATATTTAAGTGCTTTAATAGTACAATTTAATACTACTGCATCTGGATATATGTTATTTTCTTTACATTTTATATCAAAAAATTTAATAGCACCACAATCAGATCCAAATCCTGCTTCTGTAATTACATAATCAGAAACTGACATAGCAAGTTTAGTAGCTATGATTGAATTACAACCATGAGCAATATTTGCAAATGGACCACCATGTACAATTGCAGGATTTCCATATAAAGTTTGAACTAAATTTGGATTAATGGCATTTTTAAGTAATATTGTACAAGCATCTTCTGCATGTAAATCACGAGCATATATTTCTTTTCCTTTTTTATCAAAACCAACTATAATATTTCCAATTCTTCTTTTTAAATCATTCAAGTCAGTAGATAAACAAAATATAGCCATTAGTTCACTAGCAGTAGTAATTACAAATTTATCTCTTAAACTTCTATCATTTACATCTAAACATCTTTTAATATTAACTTTATCTATTCCAAGTTCATTTCCTTGATATATATGATTATCAACAATAGCACACAATAAATTATTAGCACTAGTAATAGCATGAAAATCTCCTGTAAAATGCATATTAATATCAATTGATGGCTCTATAATAGCTTTTCCTCCACCAATAGCGCCACCTTTTCTTCCAAATACTGGTCCTAAAGATGGTTCACGTAATGCAGCAATTGCATTTTTACCCAAATAGTTTAATGAATCATTAAGTCCTATACTAAGCGTAGTTTTTCCTTCACCATATGGAGTTGGATTAATACTTGTAACTAAAATTAATTTACCATGTTTTTTACCTCTATATTTGTTATCAATTTTAGCAATATATTTTCCATAATAAGACAAATTATCATCTTTAATCTTAATTTTTTTTGCAACTTCTTTAATATTTTTCATAAACAGACCTACTTTCTCATATTTGTATATTTATTATACAATAAAAATAAATCTATTAACAACTAAAAAAGTAAAGTTTATAACTTTACTTTTCTTTAAGCATTTTTAATGTTATTTCATCATAATTACCATCATAATATTTATCAATAATTTTAGAAAAAACTTTATAATCACTTACGTAATCAAATAATGTCATACATGATTTTAATTTTAAATCATCAGGATAACCCATAATAGAACTAATACTTTTATTTTCATGTTTTAATAATTCATTACTTATTTCAAGCAAATGATTTCTTAAATACTCATTTTCAATATATTCCCTAGCTTCGCTTTCCCCATTAATTCCATAATATCTAGCAGTAGAACTATATCCAAGACCATCAAGCTGTGGAAAAATATACCAAATCCAATGAGTTGTTTTTCTACCGTTTTTAATTTCATTTAATGCTTTAATATAATCTCTTTCTTGTGCTTCAATAAATCTATCTAAATTATTCATCTTTTATCTTAACTCCTAACATATTTACTAGATATACAGATTGAAATCTATCAATTATCATTCCTTTTAATGAATTTCTATCAATCATTATATTTCTAATATTACAAGCAGAAAAATCAATATTATTTAAGTCTACATTAAAAAGTTCACACTCTTCAAAATTAACTTTATTTAATTCTATGTTTTTAAATCCCGTTTCAACAAAAGAAGAATTTAACAAATCACTATTATCTATAATCATTTTATTAATTTTAGAACCTGAATAGTTAGAATACTTGCATACACATGAATTAATATATACATCTCTTATACTAGATTCCATAAAACTAATTCCTGTCATTCTACAATTATTAAATTCTACTCTTTCAATCAACTTATAGTCAAATACTTTGTTTGATAAATCACAATTTTCAAACACAACATCTATTAAATCAACATCAACAAATTCAATATTACTAAAATCTATATTTTTAAATATACATGTATCTATTGTAATATTTTTTAATACTTTTTTATTACTATTACATTCTTCAAATATAGAATTTTCAAATACAGAACACTCATTAAAATCATTTAAAATACAATTTTTAATTTTAGGTTTCACTATTTTCATAAATAAAGTATATCATAATTAAAAATAAAAAGTCCATTTTAGGACTTTAAAAACTTTGATAATTTAAGTTTAATTTCTTCTTGTCTTGCAAGTCTATCACTTTCTTTTTCAACTTTTTCATAATCATTATTATAACCATCAAGTAATCTTTGTCTTACCCTTTATGCATATTTATATTTTTCTTCTGAATTTTCAACTATACAACTATCTAAAAATTCACCATACTGTTTTAATTCTTCACTACCATTTTCTAAAATAAATATTTTTTCATATAGCATTGGTAATGTTTCTATACCTATTCTAGTAAATTTTTTATTTAATCTTCTATAGGCATAAATACCATGAGTTATTTCATGTATATTAATAAGCATTGTTTTATAATCTTTCATATATGGTATTCCCATACTAAACTTTCTCAAAATTCCATTTTCTACACAATAATTAAATCCAATAAAATACTTTTGCTCTGGATCATCATAATCTATCATAACACTATGATCTTGTAAATATTCAAACATACTCTCTTCATACATATTATGACGCTTAAAAAAATCTATTACTTTTGGATTATATCTCATAATAACTTCCCCTTTTTAATGAATCATATTATATCACATTATTATCTTTTTTTCAATTAAAAAGACATATTATTAATATGTCCTTTATTTCCAACTTCTTTTATCATAAAGTCTTCTAAACTCTCTAACTTCACTTTCAAGACTAGATAATCTATTCAATTGTTTAGATAAATCACTCACTTCTTGTCTTAATTTTTTCATTTCTTCAATTAATTCACGTAAATATCTAGCATAATCATCCATAATTATTCACCTCAAATAATTGAGTATTATTCTAGCATATTTAAATTTTAAAAACAAGAATTATATTTTTATATTAATATTATAAACTTCACTATCTGTTAATAGTTTAATATACTTATTAATTAAATCAATTATTTTATATAAAGATTTTAAATCCTTATTTGTAAATTGATTAAAACTCTTAGCAAGACTACTATCAAAATCACTAATTTTTTCATTTAATAATGTCCCTAAAGATAAATCAAGTTTTATATAATCACTATTATTTATATAGTAACTTACATACCCTTCTAAATTTAATTCATCTTTAGAAGTATCCACATTTAAATCAATTTTAATTTCTTTAGAATTTCTATACATGTTAATTTTAATCTTTTTATCATCAAAAGAAGAATTTAATATTATAGAACCATTTAATTTAATAACAAGTTCACTCATATCATCAATTAATAAATTAATATCATGTTTTTTAGTATTAATAAAAATACTATCTAATTTTAATAAAACATTATAATTTAAATCTATATTTAAAAATTCAAAATTATCTATAAAATTATTTATAATTCTTTTCTTGTAGTCATCTAACATTTCATTATCAATAGAAAATACATCATTAAGAATTCTCATAGATTCTTGATCACTCTTTAAATCATTAACCACTTTATTTAATAAGTTTTCAAATTCCTTATTATCTATCTTGTATGTTGATTTAATATGACTATCCTTTATACTATTTTTTAATTTATTTTCAGAAATATTATTAACAAAACTATTTTTAATTATAGATAATAAATATTCCATATCTTTTTTATTATAAGAAATATTCTTACTATTAGACTTAAGCCCATATTTTTCTAAATCTATTTTAATTATATCAGACATAATATATGGAAAATTAACATATAAATAATCAGCATCCTTATAGAAAGTACTTTCAATATTTTCTTCCATATTTCCAAATTTAATATTAATTAAAGTCTTGTCATTTACTCTGTCGTTTTCAACATCATATTCTATCTCATAATCAATTAAACTATTATATTTTTCCAAATTAGTTGATAATTTTAAATTACCTTTATTAATAGAAGTTTTAAATTCATCTGTACTAAATCTTGAAACTACTAATGATGCTTTATCAAATATAGTATTAAAAAATCTATTAAAACTATTTTTAGGACTTAAAATAACATAATAAATCAAACAAAAGAATATTAATAAAAATACTAATATCGAAGATAAAACTATTAATAATCTCTTATATATTTTTTTATTCATATTTAATCCTTTAATTCTTCTTTTACATCATTTACCATATCAAACAATTCCCATACTTTTAAATTTTCTAATTCTTTAATATTATTTTCATTTATTAAGTTTGGTCTAGTAACAATAAATCCAGTTGGGATTTTTCTTGTTTCGTGTACAAATGGATCATTTATTGGGTCATTAATCATTTTACCATTTTCTACAAGTACACTTGATGTACCACCATCTAATGCTGCTGCATTAATAGCTCCATAATTAGTAAATATCGTTGTTAAGTCTTTCATAGAGGCACCTATTGTTCTTGCATCATTACATTCAACAACTAATAATAAAATCGTACCATCTGGTCTTTGACCAATAGCTGTTCTAGCCGCAAAACCATATCCACCATTTCCACTAGTATACATAGCTTTTCCATTAACTATTAAAAACGGTTTGCTTGTAACAGCATCTCTTACACCAAGATTAAGTATTTCTTTTGCTTTTTTATTTTTATATAAAACTAATTGATTATCATTATTAATTCCAATAACACCAAATGGGCTCTTATAATCTCTATCAGAAATGATTTTTCCTTTCATAATAGTTACTCCATTTGGTATACCACCATTACTCCAATGATTAGGGTCATAGAATCTTCCACCATTAACAGCTATTAGAGCTTTAGTTCTCTTAGCCATACTAACTAACATTTCTCCCCTATGCATTATGTTTTTAGAACAAACAACACTTACATTCTTAGGATCATATATAGCTATTATCCAAGCTCTTTGTCCTCTTACTTTAAATTCTATTTTACGATATATTTCATCAGTAGTATGATTTTCAAATAATTTCTTTTCATATTCTGTCCACTCTGTCTCTTCCTTAATAAATTCTTCAGCTATTGATATTGTATCAGTCTCTTCTAACGTATCCTCTATATAATTAGAACTTAATACTTTATTTATTTCATCTTCACTATAAAATATCTCACAAAGATAATGATGTGTCATAGTTCCCATAGCTGTAGTTATTAGCCATTCTCTAAAGCCATTATACGGACCATATAAAATAACTAAAAAAGCAATACAACATATACAATACAAAATAGTCAAAACATTCATTATATATCTTTTAGCCTTTAATTTAACATTTTTGATATTAATATACTTAATAACAAATATAACAAATACTATTAAGCATAATACACAAAGTACTAAACATATATATTTTATAAAAGATTTAACTAAATAATCACTATTTAAACCAATATAAAAAAGTACAAAAAAAGAGAACAATAATATTATTGCTAATCTACTTATTCTTAGAGAAAACATTTTCTTTTTATAATTCAAATTTTTACTATCATTCACTTCTATCATACACTACTATGTAATTTTATCATAGTTAATTATCTTATTCAATAAATTATTTAAAAAACATTTTAATCACTAATATCTACATCTAAATTAATAGCAACTTTATAATTCTTATATTTATTTTGAACTTCTTCATATATTTTTCTATAAACTTCTTCTCTATCTTTTACTTTAAAATCAATAATGATATCAAAACTAATCATTTTATCTTTTTCATCAAAGTAAAATCCATGCATCTGTAATATACCTTTATGAGAAAATACTATTTTAGTAATTTCTTTTCTTGATTCAACAACCTTTTTGTCTTTAGTATTTACTGAGTATATACCGATAGTATGTAACATTACTCCATATTTATCAGAAATTATTTTAGTAATATTTCTTGATATTTTATCTACTTCATCAACTTTCATAGTATCAGGGACTTCTATATGAACAGAACCTAAATATTTATCTGGTCCATAATCATTTAAAATTAAATCATATACTCCTTGAATTTTCTCTTCTTTTAAAATATCTTTTTTAATTGATTTTGAAAGACTACTTTCAACTCTTGTACCTAGCATATTATCAACAGATTCTTTAATAAGTTCTAAACCTGCTTTAATAATAAATAATGATAGTAGTACACCAACATATGATTCTAAACTTATACTAAATATCATATATACTATAGCAGAAAGTAAAACTGATATAGAAAGGATAGCATCATTAAAAGCATCTGAACCACTTGCTACTAATGAATCTGAATTAACATCCTTACCTTTTTTCTTTACATAAATTCCTAAAATAAATTTTACTAATATACCTGCTACTAAAACTATCAATGTGACAGTACTATAATCAGAAACTTCAGGATGAATTAC
The DNA here is from genome assembly GCA_902764145.1 of uncultured Erysipelotrichaceae bacterium. Taxonomy (GTDB): domain Bacteria; phylum Bacillota_I; class Bacilli_A; order RF39; family UBA660; genus CAG-1000. The sequence goes on from CACWUS010000003.1 coordinate 65,949, forward strand.
TTTTTTAACAGATTCAATAAAAGCAGTAATACCTGCATATAAAACAATAGCTGATACAACTAAAGAAGTCATATATTCAATTCTTCCATATCCATATGGATGCTTTTTATCTGGAGCCCTACCCGCTAATTTAGTTCCTACTATTGTGATAATGCTTGATAGTGCATCACTTAAATTATTAACAGCATCAGAAATAATAGCTATTGAATTAGCTAGTAAACCTACAAATGCTTTAAATGAAGCAAGTACAACATTTGAAACTATACTTATTATACTTGTCTTAATAACTACTTTTTCTCTATTATCTTTCATTTTATCACTTTCTTTCCTAAAACATTATAGCATAAATTTTTACATATAAAAACTCTGAAAAAATCAGAGTAATTAATTATAAAATATTTGTTCTGTTTTAGCTATTGAAAATGCTACTAAAAATACCAAATCAAGATCTTTTTCTTTACAAATTACATCATAATAAAGATTAGTTGTAACAAATGATTTACCTTTTGGTGATGTAGTAGCAATAGTTGCAATTTCTTTTCCTTCAAACGTAACAACATAAGTCATTCCCAATTTATTAGTAGATACTGTAGAATTAATTCTTATTCCTTTATCATGCAAATAATCCCAAATCTTTACACCATCATATTTGAAATATGATCTTGTAGATAAAAAGTCTAACACTCCACCACTTTTTTCTATTGTTACAGTTTTACCAACTTTATGTTCTTCTTCTAAACCAGTGATATAATTTTTAAATTTAAAAGGTGAAGCACCAAATAATTTAAACTTAATCATTCTTCCTTCATATATGGTATTATTAGCTTCATCTTCTAAAAAGAAAGCTTGCTTAATAGTACCTAATGCAGGTTTTAATAAATACTTATTATCCATTAGCCCACTTACTCTCCTGTTCTTTCATTTTATTAATCCTTTTAATTGCATTTCTGGCACTAATTATTCCACCAATCAAAGATACTAGTCCTAAAGCTGTAATTATAATTGGAATAATAAGACTTTTTGATTGAGTAATTTCTTTTGGATTTTTAGGATTATAATATATTGTTATTTTTTCACCCTCTTTATATCCAGATAACTCACCCAATTCTTCTTCATACTCTTTTTCATCTACAGTATATTTCACTGTTAAATTATATGTAGCTTGCACAGTATTTCCATCTGAATCAATGTGTTCCTCTTCAACTAATACTGCTTTTGTAATAATAGCTTCAACTTCAATATAATCTTTGTTATTGTTATTGACAATAAACAAAAAAATACCAAAGGCTAATAATAATATACCAGCAGGAATAAAAAATCTTGCAGTACCACTTTCTCTTAAGAACATAGATAATTTATTCATAAACGCACTCCTTTCTAATTAATTATATCATATAAATTAATATCTTAATCTTTTTTTTGTTCTATATTTGTATAATCTCTTTTTAAAGATTTTCCTACCCTAATATCTCTTTCTAAATCTCTTAAAAACCAATCATCATCAAATCTTTGAACAATACTTTTTAATAATTCACTATCTTCACAATAGTAGTTTAACAAATTACAGTAACGATCACTATAATAAATATATTCACTAACTATATCGTCACCCAATATATGATTTATAATTCTTTCGGATTTATTATAATTTTCAAATAATCTTTTCTTAGCGCTTAAATAATCCTCAAGAATAACATTTTGTGGTACTGTAGCATAATAACAATTACTATTCTGTTGTTTTCTAGGATCAAATAAAATTATATAATCTCTTTTAACTGTTCCATCTTCATTAAATTCAATTTTTCTTCTATTAATATCATTTAAAAAATATCCAAAATATAATTCCGAACATCTTCCATTCAAATAATATGAAGTCCCTAATGTGAAGTTAATTTTATTATCACCTACTAATTCTTTTTGCATATAAAGAACCCAGTAATGCTTTTTATATCCTTCAATTTCATAATCTAGATTTGCCAAGTCCAAAAAAACAAATTCTCTAATATCATCTCCAATAACTAGTTTTTCATTAGTTTGATATTTTATTTCCATATTAAACTCCCCCAACTATTTTTTATTATAAACCAAAAACATTTATAATAATAGACCAATAATCTTATTCATCAAAATAAATATAATTACTTATTTTTATAATTTTTATATCTTCCATAAAAAACTTTTGAATTTTTAATACTTATTATTCTTTTAATTTCATCATCTACCTGATCTTGCCAATCGATTTTGAAAGAATATTTTTTATTATTTTTTAAATATATAGAATATTTATGTGCATATTTTGACATACTAGTATCAAAAATAAAAGATGGTGTTACATCAATTACAACAATATCTTTATAATATATTTTATTAAAACTATCATATAAATAAATATAATCATCTGTAAATATAATATTATCAATCTCAAAAATACTTTTATCTATTTCTTTTTCTATTATCTTTCTATCCTTCTTTTTATATTTTATTAATATTGTAATTATACTTACAAGAAATAATGTTGTACAAACTATTAAAAAGAATAATCCAACACCAAAGAAGTATAAAGTATTATTTATATATCCAATTATTATTATAATTATAGATACTAATAGTTCAATCAAATAATTTTTAATTTCTTTTTTTATCATTTTACATCCTTGTTTTAATAATTAATCATATCACAAATATGACTTGAATCAACTTCAATAATGCCATTGTTTTTTTTGACAATATAATATCCCAAACACATATTCCCATATTTATCATGCTCAATATAATTACCAACATCATTTTGCAATGTATGCATTTGTTCAACAGTCATTTTGCAAATACCATTAGAATCAAATTTAAAAATATTTGGGTGAACATCATATACTTCTTTTACCCAATCACTTTGGAATTCATAATTAATAGTTTCATATTCTATTTTGTCTTTATACAAAATATATTTATAAAATCCATATATGGCAACTAATAGTAAAAATATCATTATAATTATTTTTTTATTCATAATTATCACCTACTAAAAAACAAAAATGAAGTGAAGCTTTAGAATATCCAAAAGGAGAAGTTGATCTTTTTTGCTTAGTATAAACATGAAAATAATATCTTCCATTTTCACTTATTATATCAGTAATATTATTCTTAAAATCTCCATCATATATTATTCTTCCATCTTTTTGAACCATCATTGTTTTATTATTATCAAACACCTCTTTTAAGTCTTGATTAAATGTTGGTTCGTAACTTTCTCTATGACCAAATCTATTATATGCTTCATATTCTTTTACTTCTAAGATATAAGTGCTACTCTTCTTAATTTTATTAAAATAGTCACTATTATTACTAATAATTCTATTATAATTAGATCCACCATGTCTTTTTAGTAAATATTTAACATACTCGCTATCATACCTTGCTGTTAATTCTACATCATTTATGGTTATGACAAATTTATCATTATAATCAGAATTAACAAAATAAATCATCATAAAAGAAACAATTATTATAATTGTAATAAAAATATACATAAAATTTTTCTTTAAGCCTTCAATTAAACCATCCATACTTTCACATCCTATTATCATTTTAACATATTTTTATACAATTAAAAACCGATAATAATATCAGTTTATTTCTTTTGGACAATTAAAATTATCATGATTCATACCATATTTCTTATAATATTCTTCATAACCCTCAGGTACTCCATGAACACACATGTAATTAACTAAAGTATATTCATATAATTCATCTTCATAGTTTTTACATTTTAAATATACTTTAGCATTCCATTTGTTATCTTGAACATATCCTCTAATAGCAACCTTACAATAATTCTTTTTATCTACATCTAAAATAATATTTTTATTAGCACCTCTATGTAATGGACTAACTATATCTTCTTCATATAACCATTCTTTTTTGTTTGGATTATAGATGATTGGTTTAGTTATTTCTAAATATGCTTCAGCTTCTCTTTTCACATCTTCTTTAATTTGTTTATATCTTTTGTTGTCACTTTCTTTTTTAATTAATACTATCACTACTATAAAAATTATTAATACGACTAAAGTATAGATAAGTTTCTTTGTCATATTTACTCCAAAATAATATTTTTATTATATTTAGATAGATAGTTCTCATCTAATATTAATTTTTTATCTTTTATTGTAAATGTTGAGACTTTAGGAATAATAGATTCATCAATACAATCTTTCATATTAATTCTATAATAAATTAGTTTATTATCTTTAATTTCATATGTACCTTCTGAATCTTCAATTACATACCATACTTTTCTATCTTTAGATGGTTTCATGACAATTAATCTTATTAAAAAATCATATTCACTATTTCTAGCTAAACTTGTACCATATCCTCCATCTAATAATGATATTTTAATGTCATTTAAATCTATATTTTTAAGAGTCTTTTTACTGTTTGTATATTCGTGTCCTAACATTATATATTTAGAATATTCTTCTAATTTACTTGTATGGCAATAATCTCCTATAGATATTTGATAATCAACACTACTATAAAACATTTTATTCTTAACACTATAATTTATAATTGAAATATTACTTTTTTCATCGTAATAATATATAGTATCATTACAAACAGAATACTTTAAAGTTTTTAAATATTTTTTTATTTCTGATTCTAACACATTAGAACCCCTTAAATTTTTAAATGAAAAACTTCTATCATTATTCTTCATCATAAAAGATAACTTAGGCACTCCTAATTTAATTTTTTGATTACCATAATCATAATTATAATCAATGTTAATTATTTTATATCCCAAATATATATTTTTAAAAACTATAATTAATAAAATAATAATTACTAAACATACTGGAATAATAATATATTTTTTATTAATCGATTTTTTACCCTTAATTATTTCAGAAATATCTAAATTATAATAATTAGATAACTCTTTTAACATAGTAATATCAGGTAAACATATTCCTCTTTCCCATTTACTAATTAAAGATCTATCAACATATAAATCATTAGCAAGTCTCTCTTGACTAATATTTTTATTTAATCTTAACTTTTTTAAAAATTTTGATATTTCTTCTTTTTTCATAAATATCTCCTTGCAATTAAATTATATAATTATTGCAATAAAAAAGATAGGGAATATAATTCCCATATCTATATAATTAATTTAAATACAATCTATAAGACGATTTTATAATTATTAAAGATATATAATAATTCATAGGTCTTATTTTAAAGAAAATGCGACTTATAAAAATGTCATTTTATATTATTAATTTGATTATCATTAATAAGAATATTTAGTTCTTTAATAGCTATATCATTTAATTTATTAATTCTTTCTTTTTGATTGATACCATTTTCAATCATATTTGCATTTATAACTTCTAAGTTACTCAAAACAACTAGTTGAATAATACTAGCATAGTCTCTTATGTTTCCAGACACATTTGGATTATTCTTCTTCCATTCTTTAGCTGTAACACCAAATAATGCAACGTTTATAACATCAGCTTCATCTGAATAAACAAATTGTTTTTGATTTTCTGTTAATTTTGGAATAATATTTTCTTTAATGCTATTAGTTTGTATTCTATAATTAGTTTTTGAAAGGCTTCTTCTTACTGACCATTCTATTTTATTTTGATAAGCTTCATTCTTTTTTAACTTTTGAAATTCTTTAATTAAATATAGTTTAAATAAATTATCAACCCAAGAAGCAAATTCTAAGGCAATATCGGAATGAGCAAATGTTCCTACACTATATTTTCCACGACTAGATGTTATACCTATAGCGTTTGTTCTACTACACCAACTACTAGGGGTAATTACAAATGATTTTTTAGGAGACTCATTTTTAATTTGGCTGAATTCCGCCGAATTAAAAACTTCATTACTTAATTCTTCCCACAAACCTAAAAATTCTATAGTATCATAGTTACTGAGCCATTTTTTTATTACATCAGATGGTTCACTTGCGTTTTTGTATTTTGCAATATCAGTTAAAGAAATATAATCTTCACCATTAACTCTCATAATTCTTACACTATTGTCAATTACATTTATGGTTGTTTCAACTTTATTATTCATATAAATACCTCCTTTCTTTTATTAATGTAATAATTATTTTTTATTTTTAAAAAAAGAGATACCTTTATTTCTAAAAGTATCTCCGCATGCATGCAATCTATTTATTTTACCTTAAATAGAAAACCCTAGTCGACCAAATTGCCATAATAACACTCGGTAAATAATTATTACAAACTCATTTTATCACAAAATAAAAACTCAAACATAATTAGTTCGAGTTTCATGTCAATTTGGTACATCAAGTATTACTATATTTGACTAGGTATCACTTTTTAATATAACCGAATTCCAAGTCTAATATAGCACATTTTTATAAAAAGTCAAAATCATAAAACACAATTCACTATTACCCAATTTTATGAGGGCATGCTGCATGATTAGGTTTAAGTTTACATTTTTTTACTATTTCTTCTTCAGTCATTTTTCCTTCTTTTCTATAATAATCAGCTATTGCTTCATGAATTGCTTCTTCTGCTAAAAGTGAACAATGTATTTTGACAGGTGGAAGACCATCTAATTTATCTACAACATCTCCATTTTTTAATTCTAATGCTTTTTCTAAAGTTAATCCTTTTATTAATTCTGTTGATATGCTACTTGTTGCAATAGCGGCTCCACATCCAAATGTTTTAAATTTAACATCAGTAATTATATTATTTTCTACTTTAATATAGATTTTCATTATATCTCCACATACCGGATTTCCTACTTTTCCTACCCCGGAAGCATTCTCTATAACTCCAACATTTCTAGGGTTTGTATAATGATCAATAACTTTTTCTGAATAATCCATTATTTATTACCTTCTTCCATAAATTCTTCGTATAAAGGTGACATATTTCTAAGTCTTTCAATTATTTCAACTAAAGACTCAATTAAATAATCAACTTCTTCTTTTGTATTATATTTACCTATTGATATTCTAAGAGAACCATGTGCTATTTCATGAGGCAAACCTATAGCAAGCAATACATGAGATGGATCAAGTGATCCAGATGTACAAGCACTACCACTTGATGCACATATTCCTTTATTATCTAAATTTAATAATAGTCCTTCTCCCTCGATAAATCTAAATGATATATTAGCATTCCCTGGAAGTCTATTTTCTAAATCTCCATTTATTTTAATATATGGTATTCTTTTTTTAACTTCCTTAAAATAATAATCTCTTAATTCTTTAATCTTTTTATTTTTCTCATCAAGTGTTTCATAAGATATTTTAAGTGCCTCTCCAAGACCAACTATACTAGCAACATTCTCAGTACCTGCTCTTTTACTTTTCTCTTGATGACCACCATTTATTAAAGGATTAAATTTAATACCTTTTTTCATATAAAGAACTCCAATGCCTTTAGGTCCATGAAACTTATGCGCCGAAGCAGATAAACTATCTATATTCATTTTTTTCACATCTATTCTAATTGTACCGATTGCTTGTACTGCATCAGTATGAAAATAAATGCCATGTTCATGAGCAATTTTACCTATTTCTTCAATTGGTTCAATAGTGCCTATTTCATTATTAGCAAACATAATTGATATTAATATAGTATCTTCTCTAATAGAATTTTTTAACTCATCTAATTTTATTAATCCATTTTCATCCACATTTAAGTAAGTAACTTCAAACCCATCTTTCTCTAGTGATTTACATGTTTCTAATATAGCAGGATGCTCTATTTTTGAAGTTATAATATGTTTTCCTTTATTTTTGTTAGCATAAGCTATTCCTTTTAAAGCAGTATTATCACTTTCACTTCCTCCAGAAGTAAAATATATTTCTCCTTTATCACAATTAAATGTTTCAGCTATAAAGCTTCTTACATCTTCAATTATCTTATGAGATTCCTTTCCTAATTTATATATTGCACTAGCATTACCATAGTTTTCTTTTAAATATGGTAACATACTATCTAATACTTTATCATCTATTCTAGTAGTAGCTGCATTATCAAAATATATATTTTTCATTATTCCTCCATTCCTAAAATATTTTATCATTTAATTCATACTATTTCAATAGGAATTAAAATTAATAAAAAAGAATTATTTTTTTAATAACTCTTCTAATGTATATGAATCTGCATATTCATTAATAACAGTATCTAATCCTTTCCAAAATGAATAGGTATTACAAATTGATTTCCTAGGGCATTTAAAATCATGAACACAATCAATTACATTTAAATCTCCTTCTGCTACTCTTAATATTTCTCCAACTTTATATTCACTAGGTTTTCTAGATAATTTATAACCCCCAGTATGACCTCTATAAGTTATTAACAATTCAGCCTTTAACAATTTAGAAATAATTTGTTCAATATATTTATTAGATATACTTTGTCTTTCAGATATACTTTTAATTGATACATAATCATTTTTGCTATTCTCTGCTATATCAATCATTATTCTTAAAGCATATCTTCCTTTAGTAGATATTTTCATATTATCACTTCTTTTCAAAGACAATTATATCACAAATTAAAAACTCGAACAATTTGTCCGAGTATTCTTCCTAATGGTACTTGCAAACTAAATATATTTGACTAGGTGTCACATTAAAAGGAATTCGAATTCCGTCATCATGATAGCACACTTTTATAAAAAGTCAAAATCATTTTTTATTAGATATGCTTGATTTTATAAATGACATAAATAATGGATGAGCTTTTGTAGGTCTAGATTTAAATTCAGGATGAAATTGACATGCAATAAAATGTTTATGACTTGGTAATTCAATTATTTCAACTAAATTTGCTTTTTCATTTATTCCAGAAAAAACCATTCCTTTTTCTTCTAATATTTCTCTATATTTATTATTAAATTCATATCTATGTCTATGTCTTTCTAATATTGTTGTTTGTTTATAATCTTTATATGCAAGAGTTCCTCTTTCTATTTTGCATTCATAATTTCCAAGTCTTAATGTTCCTCCCATATTAATAATTGATTTTTGATCTGCCATTAAATCAATAATAGGATTTTTTGTTGTTGGAGCAAACTCTGTTGAATTAGCATCTCTAATACCACAAACATTTCTTGCAAATTCTATTACTGCTAATTGCATTCCTAAACATATACCTAAAAATGGAATATTATTAATTCTTGCATAATTTATAGCAACTATTTTACCTTCAATACCCCTACTTCCAAATCCACCTGGAACAAGTATTCCATCAATATCTTTAAAAGTTTCTTTTAGATCAGTATTTCCTTTCTCCAAAGATTCTGAATCTATCCAAACCACTTTAACTTTTTTATTATAAACATATCCAGCATGAGTAAGTGCTTCATGAACAGATAAATATGCATCATGAAGTTCAATATACTTTCCAACTAATGCAATAGATACTTCCCCATTTAAATTATTAACTGTATCTATTAAATCATTCCAATATTTTAAATCAGCTTTTTTAACGGGTAATCCAAATTGTTTAAGAATTATTTCATCAATATGCTGTTCATAATAATTAATTGGTATTTGATATATATTATTAACATCTACTGAATCAATAATATTTTCTTTAGGAACTGAACAAAACAAAGATATTTTTCCTCTCATTTTATCATCCATTTTATATGGTAATCTACATACTAAAGCATTAGGAGTAATTCCCATATTTCTTAAATCTTTTACACTATTTTGAGTTGGTTTAGTTTTTAATTCATCTGAACCAAATAGTAATGGAATTAGTGTACAATGAATAAAAAATGTATCATTAGTGCCAAGTTCATATTGAATTTGTCTTAAAGCTTCTATAAATGGTTGACTTTCTATATCTCCAACTGTTCCACCTATCTCAGTAATTACTATATCTGCTCCACTTGATATTCCTGCTTCAAATACTTTATTTTTAATTTCATTTGTGATGTGAGGAACCATTTGAACAGTTGAACCTAAATATTCTCCTCTTCTTTCTTTTTCAATTACATTACTATATATTTTTCCACTTGTAATATTTGAAGTATAATTTAGTTCTTCATCTATAAATCTTTCATAATGTCCTAAATCTAAATCAGTTTCACATCCATCATAAGTTACATAAACTTCTCCATGTTGAATTGGATTCATAGTTCCAGGATCTACATTAAAATATGGATCAAACTTTTGCATAAATACTTTATATCCTCTAGATTTTAATAATAGTGCAATAGATGATGCTGTAATTCCTTTTCCTAATCCTGAAACAACACCCCCTGTTACAAAAACATATTTTGCCATAATATTACCTACCTTTTTTAAATTAATTATTTTCTACTATTATTTTACACAAGCCAATATATTCTTTAGGAGTTAATTCTAATAGTATTCTTTTATCATTTTCATTAATATCAAGTTTATTAATAAAATCAATTATATCTTTTTTAGCTATTTTTTTACCCCTAGATAATTCTTTCAATAATTCATACGCGTTACTTAATTTATTCTTTCTCAAAACAGTTTGTATCGCTTCTGATAAAACTTCATAATGATTATCCAATTCATTTAGTATAAAATCATTATTTACTTCTACTTTATTTAACCCACTCATAGTTTCTCTAATGCTAATTAAGCTATGAGCTAACATAACACCAATATTTCTCATCTTACTTGAATCGCTCAAATCTCTTTGCATCCTGGAAATAGATAAATTATTTACCAAAGCATCAATTATTGAATTACTTATTTCTATATTTGCCATTGAATTTTCATGATTAATTGGATTTACTTTATGTGGCATTACACTAGAACCAACTTCATTCTTATTTGTTTTTTCATAAAAATAATTATTACTAATATATAACCACATATCACTATTTAAATCTTTAATAATATTATTTAATACTTTTAAATAACTAAGTAATATACATACAAAATCATGAGATTCAATTTGTGTAGTAAGTGGATTATATTCAAGACCAAGCGATTCAACAAACTTTTTAGTTTTCTTAATCCAATCAACATCTGGATATGCTATAACATGACAATTATAATTACCAACTGCTCCACTAAATTTACTTCTAAGCTTTAAAGATTTAATAAGTTCTAATACACTCTTTAATCTATAAGAAAAAACTTTGAATTCTTTTCCTACTGTAGTTGGTGTCGCTATTTGTCCATGAGTATGACCAAGCATTGGTACACTTTTATATTCACTACTTAATTCTTCTATTTTATTGATTAAACAATCTAATTCCTTAAAATATACTTCATTCAAAGCATCTTTTATCATTAGATTATAACTTGTATTATTAACGTCTTCACTAGTAAGAGTAATATGAATAAATGGAATTAACTTTTCTAGATTTAATTCTTTAAACTTCTCTTGTAAATAATATTCAACAGCTTTAACATCATGTTTAGTAGTAGATTCTATTTCTTTTACTCTATTTGCTTCTTTTACATCAAATTTTTTATAAATATTATCTATACTTTTTTCTTTACTAGAAGTAATTTCTTCATCAACTATTTTCTCTTTGATAATAAATTTTAACCATGACAATTCAACAAAAACTCTATATTTTATTAATGCATATTCACTAAAATAATTTTCTAAATCTTTTACTTTGTTTTTATATCTTCCATCTATAGGAGAAATATTTAATAGTTCATTCATCTAACAATAATTTCCTCCCTACCAGCTCCTACTCCTATAAATTTAACTGGAGTATCCGTTAACTCTTCTATTCTATTTATATATTTTTGAGCTTTAAGAGGAAGATCTTCAAATTTTCTACATTTACTAATATCTCCAAAATTTCCTTCAAACTCTTCATATACTGGAGTACAATTATTTAAAAAATCTATATTAGTGGAAAAATCTAATGTTTTCTTTCCTTTATATTCATATGCTACACATACTTTAATCTTATCAAATTTACCAATTGTATCTAAATGGTTAACACAAAGACCTGTAAGACCATTTATCATACATGAATATCTTATTGACACTAAATCTAACCATCCACATCTTCTAGGTCTTTTAGTAGTTACGCCATACTCATGACCAAGTTCTCTTATTTTATCTCCTGTTTCATCCAATAATTCTGTTACAAAAGGTCCTGCTCCAACTCTTGAAGAATATGCTTTTATAACACCATATACTTCACCAATATATTTAGCACCTATTCCTGTTCCAGTAATTGCACCACCTATTGTAGGATTACTTGAAGTAACAAATGGATAACTACCAAAATCAATATCTAAAAGTGATGCTTGTGCTCCTTCACAAAGAATCTTTTCACCTTTTCTAATTGCATTATGTAACATAGTTACGGTATCACATACATAAGGTTTTAATATTTTTGCATATTCTTTATATTCTTTATATATTTCATTAAATTTTAATTTAGGTTTCTTATATGCTTTTAGTATTAGATTTTTATTATTAATATTTTCTTTTAGTAATTCTTTAAATCTTTTACTAACAAAATCTTCCATTCTTATTCCAGAACGTTCATATTTATCACAATAAGCTGGCCCTATACCTCTTTTTGTAGTACCAAGTTTATTACCTTCTCTCATTTCTTCCAAAGCTTCATCTAAAATAATATGATATGGCAATATTAGATGAGCTTTCTCACTTATATATAGATTATCTACTTTATATCCCTTTTCTTCTAAATTATTAATTTCTTCAATTAAAACTTTAGGATCAATAACTACTCCATTTCCAAGTACTGCTTTAACATTATCATAAAGTATTCCACTAGGTAATAAATGAAAAGCAAATTTTATTCCATTTACTTCTACTGAATGACCTGCATTATTACCGCCAGAATATCTAACAGCATACTTATTATCTGCCGATAAATAATCTATCACTTTTCCCTTTCCTTCATCTCCATAAAAACCACCAATAACTACCGTTACATTTTTCATAAAAATTACCTCCATTATATATTTTAAAAGCAATTGTTCACAAATTATAGACTATTATTTTTACAAATGTTATAATACAATTGGTTGTGCACCATATAAGGTGTTTTTTTGTGCAATTAAAAACTCTGACAATTGTCAGAGTAATTATCAATTTGGTACGGAGATATAGTATATCCGAAACTTTAGGAATAGTTGATAAACAACTAATCATTTTTATATTTTATAATTCAATCATTATTTAAAAATAAGCAAATATTACCTATGGTGCCTTATTAAATCTCCTTGATTGTTTTTTTGCTTTCTAGCAGATATAATTAATTCTTGAAGTTCTTCTGACAAATTTTCTATTGGATAATTCTCATTGTCGATAATTGTATCAATATAATGCGGTTTTTCAGCATCATCAGCATCAAATGAATATCCAACAACTTTATCTCCACTTTTTACAACTCCTTTTGGAAATGCAAATGAATCTATATCAATTATTTTAATATCTTTTTTTCTTTCTTGTTCCATACAAAAATTCTCCTTTCTAAATTCATTATAACATACTTTTTAACCATTTTAAATATTTTTAAATTATTATTTTTCAAAATCATCTTTTTCTTTGCTTAAATCTAATTCTTCAATGTTATCATCATCTAAAACATTATCATCATACATTTCATTAACAACATCAATATATTTATCATCTTTATCATACCAACTATGAAGTTTATCGTGTAAGAAAGATATTAGTTTTTCAAACTTATCTTTCCAATATTCAAGAGTGTTTTGTATATCTTTTATTTTAGACTTTAAAAATGATATTTCATTGTCTTTTTCTTTAATCGTTTCATTTAAAGTTTTAACTCTTAAATTAAGTGCTTCATTATTTTCAGTTAAAGTTTTTATCTTATTATTTTTATCCTTTAATTGTTCGTGAGCATTAACTAGTGTATTAGATAAAGTTTGTATTTTATCGTATTCTTTATTAGTATTATCTACTTGCTTGATAAAGTTGATAAAAGAATCCTTATCTTCTTTTGATAAAATATAATTATCTTTATTTAATCTAGAAATTTTTAATTTATCAATTTTATCTTTTATATCTTTGGAGTTTTGTTTTAACTCTGAAGATTTTTTGTTTGCTTGTTTTAAGTTTTCAGTATTCTTTTCAATTTGCTTTTTCATTTCAATATAGTTATCCATATCAGACACATGAATATCTCTATTTCTACCTTTTTGTTTTTGCTTTAA
>CACWUS010000004.1 GCA_902764145.1 uncultured Erysipelotrichaceae bacterium
TTTAGCCATTGAAAAATACACCTCCTTTCGGAAGTGTATTATATCATTATTCTTGAACTGGTTTTTTATTTGATGTCTCCTCTAAGGGGTGCAGTTCAAAAATAGTTAGTTTTTATTTTGTTAAAAGCTAGTTATGAACTAGCTTGTGTGATATAAATTTTTACTTTTAAACTAATACAGGCATCATCAGGATTTGTTTGCTTAAAGTCATATGCTTTTGTACCCCAAAGAGTATCAGCTTCATCATCTCCAGATTCATATGGCCACGCTATACTTACTGTATAAGTTGCCACACCATTTTCTGGTGCAATTGTATCACTAGACATAGTGAAACTTATTGTAAATGGAAATTCACTTTCCAACATTTCTTGAAGTTCAGCACTTGTTAGGTCTCCTTCTTGTATTTCATCTCCTACATCAGTTCTTCCCTCTTCTGTAACATAAGTTTCTCCCATAATACTTGCTTCTAGTATAGCATAACTTACATTAGCAGATACATCACTATAATTGTGTGCATTGATTGGTTTTTCATATGTTGTCATACCTGGATATACATTGTTTACAACCACATCAACTACCTCAGTTACTGGTGTATTTCCATCATCAAAATCGATTCTCCATGCTCTAACATGAACATCAACACTATTACTTACATTATTAACATATATAAACCACGCATAACTATTTCCAGCAAGTAATATTATCAAAATAAGTATATGACTTATTTTGATTCTTTTTAATATTAAAGAAATTAAACTTTTTTTCTTTTTATTAGTCTCCTCTATCACCATCACCCTCTTCTTCATCTTCTTCGGTGTGAAACATTGAAGACATTACTTCTATAGAAATAATCATTGCTACTAAAACAAAGATTATATAATATGATAATTGATTATTCATCATTTTTGCAAGTGCACTTAATAGTACAAATTTATATATAACTTTACCATATACTTGATCATAACTAATTTCAGGGTCTTCTACATAGTTAGCAAGACCTTTAGTTGTAAAGAATACTTCTCCTTCTCTTTCATCTTTGTTAACTACTTTGTGTGTTATTATTAATCCTCTAAGAGCGCCTTCTTCACCAAGGTAAGTAATATTATCTCCAACATTTATTTCATTTGATGGAACACTCTTTGATACTAAAACATCTCCAATATCATATTCATCTTTCATAGATTCAGATACTATCATAAATATTCTAAATCCACCTATAGATAAGTTATTATTTGTCACTTTTTGAACAATAATAATTATTAATAATAATACAACAACTATATATATAATCCACTTAATTAATCTAAATAATATATTATTCTCTATTTTCTCTTTTATTTTCTTTATTTTCTTCATAATGTCACCTAAAACTAAATTCAGTAATTCTTTCTGTAAATGCTTGAAGTCTTTCATTGAACTTACGTTCAAGTTCAGCAAGAGAAGCTTCTTTCTTATTCTTAATAATTGCAATCTTATCTCCAATTACTTCACTTATTTTTTCAAGAGGTAAGTCTGCGTTTAATTCAACTATTTTATCTATCATTTTATTAGTTAAATCTTCAACTAATTCCGCTTTAGAATCTTCATCTAATTCAGAATAATCTTGATTAACTGTATTTATTGCTAAATAATCAAGTAGGAATGTATCATCTAACATTTGCTTGATATTTAAATCTTCATCTAATGTTCTTTTATCTTTAACCATTTTATTGTCATCAGCAATATAAGATTGTAAAAAATCCCATAATTTCATAGCATATTGAAAGTTAGTATTCTTAAGTATTAAATTTGTTTTTTTAATTGGAGGTATTACTTTAGCAACATGTTCTTTAGCAAGAGATACATATACAGGTGTATTAGTTAAATCGGAAATTCTAAGTTTTAACTTTTCCATTCTTTGAGTAACACTCATACCATTTCTAACACCATCTTCTTTAGAAAAATCAACATTAGCAGTAATAACCATATTGATGTTAACTTTCTGAGCTCCTAATTTTGTAACAGCTTGATATTCACATTTTTTATCATCTTTTAAGAAAGATGAACCAATATATTGCTTTTCTTTAATTTCGACAAAAGTTCTCATGTTATTTATTAGTGTATAAATAAATCTATTTTCATATGTATTGTAACTTTCATCTTTATTTATATTTAACACTTTTGATGGTTTAACATCACCATTATCATCTATTTCTTGTATAAAACTAGTATGTTTAGCTAAATGTTTAATACTATCAACAGTAATTCTTTTAGCTTGTTCAACTTTAACTATTTCTTCTTCATTAATGATAAATCTATTAGGATTTCTTAGAATATTATCCAAATACATTATAGTATCTTCCATAATATCTAACCATGCAAAATCAGCTTCTACTTTTTGATAATTAGTAGTAAGTGTATATTTAGATTTTAATGATGAATTAAATTTAGTTATTTGTTTTTTACGAGTATTATTATATAATTCAAAAATCTTTAATTGATCTTGCATACTAGCTCCCTTTCTATACTATGATATCTTCTTCAATCTAAGTACGTATTCAATACATTCTTTCATTTTATTTTCCCCAAATGTTCTATTTAGGAAATCTACAAATCCATCTATTTCATCTCTAATAAATGAAATATTTAATTGTTCAAATTTACGAAGTATTTTCTTTGCAATAAAGTAATCTACTCCATCTACTTCATCTCCACCACATGCCATATAAACTGGAACAAATTTCTTCATGTGAGCAACAATTCTGTTACCAAAAGCAATTCTAAAATGTTGAATTACATAATCATCCATTTCTTCAATTTTAGCTAAAATATCTTCACTCATTTGAATATTAGTTATTGCATCTTGGAATAATCCATTTACATATGAATAATTAATATCTTGTGCTTGAACAGATGTTGGTTCAAATACTTGTCCTTTATCATTTATATCTATTGGCATAGCACGGTCGTAAACTTTATCTGTAACCATAAATGTTGAGTCATCGTTATTGATTGTACCAATGTACCAACAGTTTGGAGGTATTTTTAATTTACCATTTTTTAAATGTTTTGGGTCACTTGGCCAACCAGATGAAACTACTTCAACAACCCATTCATCTTGGTTAGGCATTTCTAGAATAGATAACATCTCTGCAAAATAATATTCGACACGAGATATATTCATTTCATCTAGGATTATTGTATGAATATCATCAGTATATCCTGCTTCATATAATTCTTTTAAAATATCTGTTTCATTAAATTTCTTAGTAAATTCGTTGAAGTATCCAAATAGCTCTGATCTATCACGCCAAGATGGTTGAACAGATGCTACACAAGAGTCATGCTTCAAAAATTTTCCCCAAGCATAAGCAAGTGATGTTTTACCAGTACCAGAGATACCTTGTAATATTACAAGCTTTGTACTTGCTAATGCTGATATAAATAATCTAATCATTTCTGTTTTATAATATAGTCTTAATTGACTAGCAGCAAAGTTTCTAAACATTTCAACTAAATCAGAAAGAGTAAAATTATTACCATAATCTAATTTCTTATAATCTGCATATTGTAAATCTACATCATGTAATTTAGCAAATCTAATTGCGGTATTAGTATCAAGTTCTTCTTCTGGACTACCATCTGCATTGGTAACACCCTCTACAACAGCAGATTCATCTGGTCTAAGACCAAGTTGAGACACTTTCATGGCAAGAATATCTTCTTTTTCCTTTAATAAAGTTGCAACTCTACCATTTAAATCAGAAATTTCTTCAAGCATAGATTCTTGTTCAACTATTGTTTTTCTAAATCTAATATATTTTCTAACTATGAATAACACTAAGAATACTATTAATGCTATAAATGCTAACATAAGTAAAACAGATATACCAAATAGTACCCATTCACTACCATTAAAGTCACCCTTATATGATTTTGCTAATGCTATATAAGCTTTAAAATTAAATATTTGTTTAAATCCTTCAACAAATCCTTTAAAAATACTTATAAAGCCAGAAAAGAATTGACTTAAAACTTCATAAAAATACTTTAAGAACGTATTCATAGTACACCTCACTCTACTAAAATATTAGTATTAACATCTTCCTTACTATTAATAATAGTATCATAATATTTATATTTCTTATTTACAATTATATATGTGAATAAGAACAAATCATCAAAATTAATATCATATGTTTTATCTAATTCTAAACAAACACTATAATCTTGATTAATTAAATTTTTAATTTCATCCTTATGTTCTTTATAATCTTTATACATAAATTTAATACATATTTTACTTCTTAACATATCATCATCTAGTGCCTTTAAAAATCTTACAATTTTTTTAGGTTTATCTAGTAATGATACTGGAAAATCTACAATATATGTTTTGCTAAAATCAAGCGATATAACTTCAGATAATATTTTAGAAGAACACATTAATATTGTAAGATAAGTTCTATTTTCAAATACAACATCAGAATTATAAGCTCTTTCAACAGCATAATCACTATATAGTTTAGAAACATTACAATTTTGTCCTAAATCAATATGATAAATGTTATTTGTATATTTTCTTCCTTTTAAATAAAACTCTTCTGCAGCAAATAGTTTAAAGAATGATACTTTTTTATTAATATATTCTCTTATATTATTATTTAATTCTTTTTTAGTAGCATCAGAATATTCTAAAGTAATATTTTTATCAGAAAATAATGTTTTTAATAATAAATTTAAATCAGAATAATGAGTACATCCATCAATAAATAATACATAACTAAATAATGCAAATGTATTTTTAATTTTATCTTCTTTTTCTTCATTTTCACTTAATAATTCCTTAGCAATATTATTAAGTTCTTTATTAAGTCTATTAGTAAAATTCTCTTCTTTAACAACATACTCATTATAATATCTAACATCAATATACTTATCTATAAATGGTTTTACAATTCCTTTTTCATATTTGGTAGATAATAGTAATTTAAAATAATTTGTTAAAAAATTTTCTACATATTTAACATATTCACTAAATACACAATCCATATCTTTCCTCCTATGAAGCACTAAACGTAACTATAGATGTATTATTTGTTATTGGATAAGTATAATTATTAGAAATATTTCTCTTATAAAATCTTATCTCTTCACTTGTTAAAACATCTACATTAAACGTAATAGAACTAATATATGCAACCCCATTATAAGTTGTAGTTTGATAAGTAGCGCGCTTCAAAATATCACTTGTTGTATCCATTATTACTTCTGATGGATTAAATGAAAGTGTTATTATTGCTGAAGCACATTTAGCTTTGTTTTCGCTACTTAATTGTAAATATTCTTCAGTTGTTAACGTATCATTAACTGCATATGATGTACTTACACCATTAACTGTTGCAGTAAAAGGACTTGTTACTTTATATGTATCTAAAGCATTAGTTATAGAAAAAATAAAATATGGAGATCCAACACTATCAGTAATAGCATAATCAATACCTCTTCTACCAACAGTAATTACAAATGTGGCACTTAAAGTTTTAACATATGGACTACTAGATATAGCTTGCACAGTTACACTAAATGACTCATTATCATTAAAAACCCTAAGTGGTACAATTGTTAATGATAAACTATCTGTTTTTTCTGCTTTATATATTACCCCACTATTGGAATCCAAATTACATCTAATACTTGTAGGATCAGATGGTGTTGCTGTTACAGTGTATGTAATATCAGAAGCACTAGTTAACAAATTGTTTTTGTGATTGTTTAATTCAAATTGTATGTCAATGTTACTTGCACCACCCCAGTTATTAATACCATAAGTAGTACCTCCATCAACTAATTTGTCGCTATTAAAGAAGAAATTATTTGCTTCCATAATATAATTTCTAACATTTTTGATTACATATCTACTAAATGTTACACCAAATGGCAATAATAGTAATATGGCAGCTATAATTATGATTAGCTTTCTTCTCTTCATCGCTATTCTCCAATCATAAAAATTATAGCATAATAAAAAAGATTATGCAACTTGATGTGCATCAATTATTACAGAGAATAACTCAACTCCTCCTTGATACAAATCAGGATAATCTTTATAACTTTCTGGAAAAATTACTTTTAACATATACTCATCAATTTGATTCCTATTATGACTAAAACTATAAGTATCATCATTACTAAATACGTTATAGAAAACATCATATTCATCTTGCCTTACACTAGTGTTTTCAATAATATTTGTGTAACCAGAAGCAAATGTTTCATTTCTTACTATTTCATATGTTAATGGTAAATTTGTTGTAGTTTCAAATTTTATTTGATATTCAAGATCTACATTTGCTCTATGATTATCATCATCATAATTTTTAACATAAAATGTGTAATATGTTGGAACAAGACTAGGAGTTAGTCCACTAAGTGAGATTGTATTTTCATAAGTTCCTTGTTCAACTACAAAAAATGCAACATTTGCTTCTGCACTAACATTACCAGAGGATTCATATCTAGCACTAGTATTATTAGCAATGTTTGTAATTATTACTAAAGCAACAAAGATGAATGTTATTTTCATAACACTCATTAATCTCTTTTTATCAAAAGTTTTAAATAAACTTTTTTTCATCTTACTCCCCATTCATTTTATTATCAATTTGTTTTTGTAATTCAGACAAATCTAATCTTATTGTGTAATTTAAGAAGTCTTTTTCTTTCTTATCAAATTTTACTTCTTCCCCATTTTTAACTGCATCTGTTTTCTTATATAATTCAACTATTTCTAAATCAGTTAACTTTTGTTCTTCTGCTGTCTCATTAACTTGTTTTAAAGATACACCTTCTATTTTGTCAACTAATTTTGCATTTTGCTTATTTCTAATACCTTTATATGAAAATGCAAAATCAAATAGAATTAATGTAATAAATATCATTATTATTATTTTAGGTGTAGTAAATACTTTTTGCCATACACCTAAATTAGAATATATTTTTACTACTTTTCCAACAATATCATTTTGAGTAATGGCAACATCCTTAGCATTATTAGCATCACCCTTTGTTACAATAGAATCACCTATTATATTAATAATTCTATGAGTTACATATGCATTATCGCTTTTAAAAGTAATAATATCATCTGTTTTATATTTATCTTGTTTCTTTACAAGTATAACATCGTTCTGTTTTATTACAGGTTCCATGCTACCAGTGGCTACACTAAAAATAGAATATCCAAATACTTCAAAATATTCTTCATCGCTGAACAAAGTTTTAACCCTAACAAATATTATAACAAGAAGTATTAAGAATACTAATGTTGTCAAAATATCAACAAATACTTTTAAAAACTTTTTAAGCCCTTTCACACTAAACCATCCTTTTATTCTATTCCCCTACATATGGTACCAATGTTTCACCTAAATATTGTTCTGCATGAACACTAATTGGTACTATTAATTTACTTCCATATTGAGTTCCAAGTTCAGTATCATCTTCATCATAACTAGCTATATCATTCCATGTAACATGAACCCTTATTGTAACCAATGTATCAGATTCTATTGAACTTAAACTAATAACACCAGAATATGTATCTTCAGCTGTTAAAACTGTATCATTACTACCTAACTCTTCAACAGAAATTGAAATATTATCAGAATAACTCATTGAAGAAAAATTAAATGTAATGTCATACCTTACAGCGACATCGCATTCAGTTGCATCAAATACCAAATCAAAATAGGCACTTCCTCCAGGAGCTATATATCCACTTTCTACAGTAGATGATGCATCATATACAAAACTATCTATTACTATATCCTGTGTTTCTTCATTACTAATTACATTATTGTTAATTTTAATAATCCATTTACCTATATCGTTATCAACTTCACCACTAGCATTATTTTCAAATAAAGCCAATGTTTTTGAAAATATTGTATATGTTATTAATAGTGAAATTAAGACAATCAACCAAAGAATAATTCTAAATCTATTATTCTTCATTTTTCTCTCTTCTAGCCTCTTCAATTATAGAATATATCTCATATACAATAGCAAATATTGTTGGGAATATTACTAAGAACATAAATCCCCATCTGCTTTCAAATATAGATAAAACTAATCCCCAATGATGATATACAATACTTCCATTAGCATGACCTATCATTTTTGAATATGGAATAACTACATTTTCTCCAAAGTAATATGAATCTTCTGCATATGCAGCTTCATTCTTATCAGTTATTTCGCCATAATTAATAAATACATAATCAGATGGATTAGATATATAAAAGAATACCTTATCTCCAACATTATATTTATTTTCAGCTACTTTTTTAGTTATAACCAAATCATTTTCCTTAAAATCTGGTTCAAGCCTATCACTATCAACAATTATTATTGAATAGTTACCTATTTCACTAACACTATAGTCATTGTATGAAATTAAGCATATTGTAGCTATTATTGCTGCTAAAACCCATACAGAAATAAGTATATTTTTTAGAAAATTAAATATTTTTTTCATGTAAAACCTCACTCTACTATTAATTCAATTATAATATTTAAACAATTATTAGTCAATTATTACATTATTTCTTAAGTTCACTAGGAACTTCAAGAATGAACTTTATGTCTTTTAAATTGATCATTAATGTATATACATCAAAGTATATTAACAATTTATCAACATTATCTAATATCTGATTAACTTGATTATTTCTAATCTTATCTTCATCAACTATTATACTATTCATTATATATTTTTCACTAATTATTTTAGGAACATCTTTTTCTTCACTTATTGAAATACTTTTTAATATTTCTGGTTTACTACCATATATAAATTCTTTTAATTCCTTAGATTTAGCATCTATATTTTCTAAAGTCATTTCTTCATTATCAGCTTGTAATAATTTAACAAAATATAAGAAATTATAGCTTGTAAAGACTAACATATCATAATAATTAGTGTCATTAGTAACATATTTATTAATAGTTTCTTTAATCTTTAAATCATCAAGTTCATTATAATCATTTACAAGTTCACTAATAATCTTGTTTCTTTCAGTTTTAGCATCAGCTAATTTAACTTTATTAAGTTTAAAGAATCCAGTCCTATTAATTTTTTTATTAAGAGCAAATAACCCCTTCTCTTTCTTTGCTATGTCTTTTAATTTATTTGAAAATAAATCTTTATACTCTTCTTTATGAGCAAATAATTCTTTAAAATTATCAAATATATATTGATATTTAACATATCCTTGATACTCATTTAATGATAATTTTAATTTAAGCAAATTATCATAATTTCTATTTGATGAAGGATCAAGTAATAAACTTGATATCAAATCTTGAATTCTACTTTCAATAATAAAATCATCTACATCCAATGTTTTATCCATGAATAAATCATATATATATTTAATACTATGATGTTTTATTAATTCATTATTAGAAATAAGTGCCCTATGTGCAGTAATAAACTTATCAAAATCAAATGATGAATATTTTGCATTAAAGAATTCAATTAATTTACTTTCATATTTATAATATAAATGTTTAATATTTAATTCTATTTGAATAATCAAATCAGAATTTTTCCAATATATTTCATTAAAAACATCCTGAATATTTCCACTATTTTCAAATAATGCTTTCATATAAGTATTAACCGCTTCAGTATGATTAAAATCTGCTTCAGTAAGATTAATTCCAGCTGCTTTAAATGTAGCAATTATTTCTGAAATAATACTATTTACTTCAGCTAAGTTATTATCTGTAGAATTATTTAATTTATAAAATAAATAATCTAAATTCATTTTTTCGCTACAAAAAGCTCTAGAATCAGTTAGTTTTAAAGTATTATAATCAACATTAATATTATTTAACTGATATGTTAAATTTTTAAATTTACTTAAAGCTTCTTCATATCTAGTTTTAATAATTCCTTCAGCTTCTTCAAGCATAGGCTTATATTTTGCTATGCATTCATCTAAATAATCATTATATTTCTTTCTATTTTTTTGATTATTAGTAGGAAGGATTTCTAAATTTTCATTGACTTTTTCAATTTCAGAATTCAAATTCTCAATCATTATTTTCTTCCTCTTTTCTACTTTCTAAAGATTTAACAAATTTTTTTAATATTTCATAAATTTCTAATAAATCTTTATTACTTAATCCTATCATATTTATCCATCCTTCCTATTTAATAATTATATATTTCTCTACGCTTCCAATTGAAGCATCTTCATCATATAAAATGAATTCCATTTTATATGTACCAGTAATTAATTCTTCATTTAAAGTAAATGTATAAGAATTATGTTCTCCTGGACTTGTAATAATTTTATATTCTTTCTCATTACTTGTTGGTTGGAAAGCATTATCAAAATAATCTTGTGCATCCACTAAAATATAATTTGTATCATCTATATGTTCATAACTTCTTCTATACATTTTAAATCTTATATTTGGATTTGCAAGTCCAGAGTTATAATTTAAGTTATAAACAATTGTGTTTGTTCCATTAGCATTATTACCTGTTAATGAATCAATAATCATTTCTTCAGCAGATGTATTAACATCAAGACCATAAATTTCATTAACTATTTCAATTGCAAAATCTTTTGTATCACTAGAAGTTAAACCATAATATATACCATCTGGAGAACCAAATGATTCAAATCTTAATGTATAATTTCCTGATGCTATTGTAGATGTACCAGTATTAATAATTACCCATTTTTCAGCACTATCAACTTTATCAGCTATTTTAATTCTAGTAGTTCCATCAATATTTGGGTCATATCTTACCCCATCTATTGTATAATACAAACCTAACAAAGTTGTACCCGTAACTACTTCACCATCAGAATTAATTAATGATATTTTAATTCCTAATTTAGAATCAAAATAATGAGTATCATATATAACTGTTGAACCAACCATTTCTTGTGTATAATCAATTGTTAAATCTGCAATTACTGATTCACCATTATATATTTTGTTACTACTTATTGTACCATCCATATCTATTATAGCATCTTTATTAGCATAAATGTTATATGTAAGTACAGAATATTGATTTCCAAGTACTCCATATATTGTTTCTTCATCTGAATCTCTTATACCAAATAACAACTGATTAGCAAGAGAATTAGCATTAATATTAGTATCTCCAAAATCAATTATGAAAATAAATTCTTCATTACAATAATTAGCAGTACTATTATAATAAGCAATATTTTTTGCAGCATCATTATAATAAACTCCACTATTTTCTGCTCCCATTGTTTCAAACATCGATATATTATATGATGCTTCATTATCCGATTGCATTTGAGCAGTAGCTGCATCAACATCATTTTGATTAATTACGTGATAATAATATTCAGGATTATTTCCACTATAATCAATCATTGTTATTTTAGTATTTAATGGGAAAACATAATTTGAGAACAATGCTCTATGATAACCATTTCTATAAATACTTTCTCCACTATTAAACAATGAATAATAAACACTGATTGATGATGAAGATGAAATATTAGTTGCTGTTGATGCAAATAATTCATATTTACGACCAGCAGTCATAGCACCTTCATAATTAACTGTACTAATCAAAGCTTTACTTAAATTTACCGTTATAATTAATCTCTTTGTTTCTTTTGTTAAAGCATCTATTTGTCTAATTGATGTTAACTGTATTCTTACTCTACCTAAATCACCAGTTGAGCTTATATTTTTAGAATGGTGTAAATTGAATAGCAATGTTGGTGATGATGCATTATTACCACCAACATAACTCTCAGTACCAACTACTGCATCCTCTGGATTAGCAACATGAGTTAAGAAAGTAGTATTACCATTAACCAACCATCCAATGTTACTTGTTTCCATTGTAAGTCCCATAATAGTATCTGCTTCTTGATCTGTATCAGCAATTTTCTTTATATTAGTTTTTGGAACTAATCGAACACTACTATCAAGTTCACTATAATCGAAACCTAATATTTCAAATGTTGTATTAGGATGAGTAAAGTCAATTAGTGATAACTCAGCTGTACCTAAAGTAGAATACTTAGAAGCAGATAAATCTATTTCGTATTCAATTACACCTTCACCAATTGTCCACATATAAAGTGGTCCACTTGGAGGTGTTGGCTCAATATAATCTATCTTGTTTTTCCCTGTATCTTCTTGTATATAATTAGTATAAAAACCATCAACTTTTATATCATGATTTGCTTCATGAAGACCAAGTACATATGAACTAACATTATCAAATACATCTCCCCAGTTAAGAGTTTCATCATATGCATAATCATTATATATACCTACATTTATATCACCATTAGAATTGTATTTATACATTCCAAAGAAAGACATACCATTAACTTCACCGTAATCAGTTACGTTTTGGTCTTTTGCTATGTTTAATTTTTTATCTATAAACATATAAACTCTATTATCAACATTTTTAGTTACTGTTTTATTTTCTTCATCAATATTAACAGCAGCTTTTGCACCAGTAGAAGTTAAACTATTAAATTCTTCTAATAAGTTTGCACCAGTTTCTAAGAATAATGTTGAATTATTTGTTAAGTCTAATCTCTTAATTCTTGATAATGTAAATAACACATCAGAATATTCATTTTCTCTATCGGTTGCTCCTTCTAATACAATAGCAGAATTATCTAATTTTAAGTAATCTGTTCTTTGAATTGATACATTTCTTTGCGGATTACTAAATGTTCCATAATTTTTAATAACAACTTCACTAAGTCCAGTTGTAGTTGATGCATTACCACTACCAAATATAGAACCAAGTATTTCAAATGTTGGATAATTATTTCCATTAATATTAACATCTATTCCCTTTGTTACACTAACAAATGTCCAGTCGTATTCATCAGATCCAGAAGCATTAGCTTCACCTCCACCGAATACAGTTCCCTTTATTGAAACATTTCCTCTTGTAATAATTCCACTTAATTGAACATCTGCTCCAATATTAACATCAGAACGTCCATATACTTTTGAAGTATTAGCACCACCATAAACATTTCCGTAAACAGTTGCACCAGTAATTTTTACACTAGCAAGTGAATTGTTAACAAGTTCAGAACCTGTTATAGCAGCATTTCCTCCACCAAATACAGAACATTGACTAAGTACTGAACATTGTGGTGTTCCAACTACTGAAGTACCACCTACTATTATACTTGTATTTCCTGTTACAGTAGCATGAGAACCGTTTCCTCCAGCATATGCACTACCCGAAATACTAGTATCATTTATTATAACATCAGTACTTCCTCCAACTGTTCCTTCATTTCCTCCTCCATAGATAGAAGAAGAAATTGTTGAGTCATCTATTGTTATACTTGAATTTCCTGTTACATTTGCAAGTTGACCATTACCAGCAGCAAATGTACTTCCTGCAATTGTTGTTCCACTAATATTTACTGTTGTGTTTCCTCCAACTGTTCCTTCATTTCCTCCACCATAAACAGCAGAAGAAATTGTTGAATCAGTAATAGTTAAATTTGAATTTCCAGCTACATGCGCTGTTTGACCATTACCAGCACCAAATGTGCTTCCTGCAATTGTTGTTCCATCAATAGTAACTGTTGTGTTTCCACTTACTGTACCTTGGTTTCCTCCACCATAAACATTATCTGTTACGTTTGAATTAGCTACTGAAAGGATTACACTAGCAGTTACATTAGCAGCATTTCCTCCACCATATATTGTTCCAACAGTTGCATCTTGAACATCTACATTTGTATTTCCTACATGAGCTTGATTTCCACCACCATATATTGTTCCAACATTTCCACCTAAGACATTAACATCTGTAGAACTTGTAGTACCTCCGGCATTATTAGCTCCATATAGATTTGTAACAGTTCCTTTGTTCATTGTAATTGTTGAATTTGTTATATTTCCTAATTGGTTAGATCCTCCATATACATTAGTAATATTAATAGTTCCATTTGTAGAATCGCCTAATGTAATATTTGTATTAGAAGCTCCTGCTTTGTTTCCTCCACCATATAACGCTGGTAAAGTGCCACCCATGTTTGTAATTAATACATTTGTATTTCCTGTTACAGCTCCTTCATTTCCTCCACCATATAGTGCTGTAGTAACACTTCCGCCACTTACAGATATATTTGTATTACCACTCATTGCTGCCTGGTTTCCTCCACCAAACATTGTAGTAACACTTCCGCCTGTTTGTGTTACATGTGAAGTTCCTGATATTGCTTTATTTCCTCCACCAAATAATGTTGTTACTGTTCCATTATTTAATGTTATGTTTGTTGTAGTTGTTGTTCCTCCATCATTATTACCGCCATATAGGCTTGTAACAGTTCCTTTATTCATAGTAATAGTTGAAGAATCAACATTTCCTAATTGGTTAGATCCACCATATACATTAGTAATATTAATTGTTCCATTTGTAGAATCGCCTAATGTTATATTTGTATCTGAAGCTCCTGCTTTATTTCCTCCACCATATACTGCTGGTAAAGTGCCACTCATATTTGTAATTAATACATTTGTGTCTCCCGTTACAGCTCCTTCATTTCCACCACCATATAGTGCAGTCGTAATACTTCCACCACTTACAGATATATTTGTATCTCCACTCATGTCTGCTTTGTTTCCTCCACCAAACATTGTGGTTACGCTTCCGCCTGTTTGTGTTATATGTGAAGTTCCAGATACAGCATCATTTCCTCCACCAAATAGCGTTGTTACTGTTCCATTATTTAATGTTATATTTGTTGTAGTTGTTGTTCCACCATCGTTATTACCACCATAAAGATTTGTAACACTACCTTTATTCATTGTAATTGTTGAAGAATCAACATCTCCCAATTGGTTAGATCCACCATATACGTTTGTTATATTTATATTATTTGGTGAAGAAGCATTGCTTAAAGTAATATTTGTACTAGTTGCTCCTGCTTTGTTTCCTCCGCCATATACAGCACTTAATGTATTATTAATATTTTTAATATTAACATTTGTAGTTCCTGTATCAACAAGATTACCTCCACCATAGACAATACCATTTATTGTTCCACCATTTAAGTTAACATTAGATTCAGTACAAGTTCCACCTTCATTGTTTCCACCAAATACAGTTCCAACTGTACCACCATCTATATAAACATGACTTTCATCTACTACACCTCTTTGATTAGAACCACCATATAAAGTAGATACACTTCCACCTTCTAAATATATACTTGTGTTTCCAACAGAAGTTTTGTTTCCTCCACCATATGCATTTGTTATATTACCACCATTTATAGTAACTACTACATCTCCAAGTGGTTCACCAGCTTCATCACATCCACCAAATACATTTGGTATTGTTCCATTATTGATTGTAACATTAACATCACCATTAACATTTGGAGTAAATGTAGTGCTTCCCTTAGCACCTCCAAATACTGAACCTAGTATTGTACCATTATTTACAGTTACATCAACAGAATATGAATTTGCAGTAGAAGATACTTCTCCTTCATTGACAGTTCCATAAGCACTTCCACCATACACAGTTCCATTAATATTAGGACCACCACTACTATTGCCTATTGTTACATTAACATTTTTTGTAACATAAGTACCAGGATCATCATCACTTTGATATCCACCTTCTCCACCGCCATATACATCCGTATATACAGTTCCAGCAGTTATCGTAACATTAGTATTTCCATTAACCACGCCTTTGGCACATGAACCACCATATACTGAACCGCTAACACTTCCACCATCCATTGTTATGTTAATATTAGCAGTATTACTATTATTTGCATTTGTTGTAATTGTTCCGGCACCGGCATTGTTTCCTCCACCATATACTGAACCTTTAATTTCACCATCATGAATAATAATATTTAAATTATATGTCTTTCCTGTACCATTTTGTCCAGCAGCACCATAATTTCCACCACCATAAACATTTTTATTAATAGTAGCAGATCCATCTATAATTATATTTGAATTATTAACAGTTCCTATTGTTTTAGAAGATGTATTTCCATTTCCATTACCAAATACACTTCCCGCTTCAACTAAACTTTCTGGTTCAATAGCATTACTTCCAAGACTAGTATCTCCAATCGTAGCATTTCCACCAATATAAACATAAGAGTCTCCATCAAGTTTACCATTGGTATTATCACTACCATCAGAACCAGTAACACCATTTGATCCACCAAACACTGAATAATTAACAATACCATCAGTTACTTGGATAATTCTATTACCATAAGTTTGACTTTGTCCTGCACCACCTACTAGTATATCTGCGCTTCCACCTTTCATGTAGATATATACAGTATTAATTGATTTGTTAGTTGATTTTGGAGATGGACCACCATTGACATTGTAAATATGTCCACCTTCAATTGTTACAGAACTTGCAGTATATATATTTGCATAACCTCTACCAGAAACATACATACCAGTTGCAAAATTATACTTGCTAGTTCCAAATGTACCACTTTTAATAATTGTTTGAAGAGCAACATCATAGTTGTGTGTACTATAGTTTGATCCAGACCACATAGCTGATATTGTAAATGATACTTTTAAATTATCATTGTCTTTCTCGACTCTATCATAATCACAACCATAAGTAGTTATTTCATTTACATATATTGTTTTAGATGAGTTTACTGAAAGAGTTGTACTACTAGCAGTATTTAACATACCAGATTCAATTATTAATCTATATTTTGTAATATTTGAAGAACTACCTTGTGTACTAGTACTATTGTTTCCACCAGCTATATTTGAAAACGTAGTTCTTGATGTATTATATTGAGTAATACCACGTCCAACTTTAACATTATTATAGTTTCCATATAATTGACTATATGTACTACCAGATGGAGAAGCACCAGTATTATTAATAGTTGCTCCATAAACTTTCATATCTTCAATTCTTATATCACTATATGCTTGAACAATTGAGTTTTGAATTGACCAATAATACCTATTATAGTTATTAGTCCCATTATCTATTGTAGTTAGTGTAAATGGTCTTGTAACAGTATCTCTCCAAACATTTGTAATATTAGCACTCATTCTTACTATTGTTGTATCCCTTGTTGTTAAATAATAATACTCTTCCATACCAGCAACTTCCATGTCACCATTAGCATCATAGAATTGTATCAAATCATAATAAGTGTCATAACTAGAAGCACTTCCACTAGTATACATGTTTCCAGTTGTATCATAATAACCAGCAAGATTAGTTCCATTTGGAAGATTTACTCTTCTATAAAATCCTGCAGTACTATCACCAATAGATAATTCACCTTCTAGTTCTTGATGTGAAGATACAGTAGTTTGTGTCATTGTACCATTTGATAATTCATAATAAGTCGTACCAGAGACATAATTACCTGAAGCAGGAACATAACATGTACAACCACCATAAGTATTACAATATCCATTAAGTTCTACCCCATTAGCATTTACTGCTCCATCAGGATAATCATAATATCTATAAACAGTACGTCTAGTATATAATCCATTAATACTATCATAAACAGTTTCAACACTTGTAACAGCAGTAAAACCATATGCTCTTAAGTTATTATTTGATAAGTTTCTTAAACTTGTAGTAGTTAAATGAAGACCATCTGTCCAACTTGAATAAATGTTAGCAGTTATGTTATTTGGAACATCTCCGTTGTAAGTAACAGGTATTTTTATAAATCTTGTGTAAATATCTTTATTTAAATATATTTCTGCTCCTACATAATCAGTAACCCAACCATTAAATGCTTTTCCATCAGGTCTATTTTGGAATGGATTATCTATTAACTCTATTTCAACATAATCATCACTTTTATTACTAGCAGTTCCATTATTGTTAACTTCATATATTTTATAATATATAAATTGATTTTCATCTTCACCAGATGTGTTTGATATAGCACCAACATTATTATTATCATAATCTCTACCATAATAATGTAATTGCGTATATACTAAATTTGAATCATTATAAATGTTTTTTCTTTCAGTTGTTGGTAAAGCACCATTATTAGAATGAGTATAATTCAATCCTTCATAATAATTAGCATCACTTTCATAATCATTAACATAAACAATTGAGCCTTCTCTTCCACTATCATGAGCGCTTGGTGCTGATCTAACGGCCTTTTTAAGAGCAATTTTCTTACCAGGAAGTGTATCATCAACACCTTTGTTTTGTATTCTAAATGCATTTTTTTCAAACACCCAATTAAAATCAGACTTACTATTTAATATTTGTAATATTGCTTTAACAGGAATATTATCATTAAATGTTAATTTACCATTATTAATAGAATATTCATAAGCAGAATCATCAGATACTTTGTGATTAAATACCAAATCTAAATGATTACTCATATAAATAATATTTTCTAATTTTGCATTATTATAATTTCTAATTAAAACTGAAGTATCATTAGCACTACTAGTACCATTAATATTAATATTACTAAAAGTATTTCCATCTATATCATTTAAAATAAATAAAGATGAACTTATATTTTCTTCCTTTCCAGTAAATAAAACATTTATTTTATTTAAATTTAAATTCTTAATAACACTTTGTTCTACATTTTTAGCAAGAAATGAAACTTCTATTCTTTCTACCTTATTTTCAATAACTTCATCTTCTATATTTTCTTCTTCATTAGCTATATCATTAGTAGTTTCACCTTCTACATTCTCACTATTTGTATCATCAGTATTTTCACCAGCATTTTCACCAGTAGTGTTATCACTACTATCACTATTTTCATCTGGATTTGTAGAATTTTCATTTGAATTTTTATCTTCATCAGTTGTTTTTTCGCCATCAATCACTTCATCTGTTGCACTACTATTATCAGTATTATTATCATCTTTTTTAGTATCATCATTAGAAGTAGGATTTTCATTTGTAACTGAATTATCCTCTGTATTTTTATTTTCTTCTTTACTAATTTCACTATCATTTGTTGTTTCTAATGTTTCTATATTTTCATTTTCGTCATCAGAAACAGTTGATTTTGCCAAATTCTTATTTAGAACATCAGATTCTTTAACAATGATATCAACATCATGAATATTAACATTTTGAATTTTAGCACTATATAATGAATCAAACAATGAAATAGAAGCAATCTTTCCTTCTTCATCTAAATAATACTTAGAAAGTTTAAAATTAAAGATTGAATAACCTTTACCATCAAAATTACCGCTAAATGTTTTAACATCTGCGAATGAAAAATCATAACCATTTAAATCTATATTATTATTTAATTCATAAAATTTATTAAAGTATTCACTAGAATCTTCAGAATTAATAACAGTGAAAAAATAAGCAAGTTCAGAACCATTCTTTATAATATATGGATCACTAGCACTACCAGTTCCTTTATTAAATCTTTTAGCAACAGTTCCATCCCATATAATTGAAGTAGTTTTTTCACTGAAAGTATTATATAAAACAAAAAAGTTAACAGCAAAAAATAAAAGTACTGCTAATACTAGAAATTTCTTAGTTTTAATGTATGATTTAAGTTTGTCAATTACATTCTGAAACATCTATACTTCCTACTTTCCCATCATATGAAAATTATATCATAAAACAGTGTCGTAAACAACAATTTTACGTACAAAAATGGCATAAAAAAACAGCAAGAAATTGCTGTTAATTAATAATTTTATTCATTATCAAGTTTAAATCCAAGTTTGAATGTTAAGAAAGCACCTGAAGCACTGTTTTCACAGTCAACATCTTGTCCTTCAACCCACATATAAACTCTGAATTTTGTTACACCTGGTGATAAAGTAAACATTTTGTGTAAATTAGTATCTAAATTTGCACTAGTTGTTTCACCAGTATATGATTTTTTGCTAGTAGTTCCTTCTGAATAAGCTTTATTAGTTCTAATTAAATTTGTTGGAACTTTAAAGTAATCACCAGATGGACTACCACCAGCGTTTGTATTTACTAAAACAATTGGAGAAGATATAGCAGCTTGTACACCATAATAAGGTAATGCTGGTGTATCAGCAGTTGCAGCTACAGTTGTTTGACTATAAGAGTTTTGTGCAGCAAGTACACCTGTTGCTGTATGCATATCAAAGTTTGGTTCAACAATTATTGAAGAAGTACCACCAGTCCAAGATCTTGCAGTAGCAGCTGGAGTTGATGCATTTCCATTTCCTTCTTGAACGAATGCATATCTTGCAGCATTTTGAAGTCCTTTGTCATCTTGATTTTCTGTAGATAATACACCTGAACCATTTGTTAAATAAACATCTGCATTAACAGTATCATCATTTCTTAAGAAAATATCAAAAGCTATGAAATTAGGAGCTTCTTCTCCTTCAGCTAGCGTAGGATAAGTTCTTGTAGTACCATTTAATGTATAAACATATGATTTTTCTGCAGGGGTAGCAACAGCTGTTAATGACATTGCATTTCCATTAGATGCAGCAGCTTCAACAGTTCCTTTAAAGAAATCCATATATCCACCAGTAACATTACCAGCAGTTGAAACTGGTACTAAATTATAAGGTAACATATTTTTATGTGTTGTCCATCCTCCTGGACTTGTAATATCTTCATTTGAGATAATTGTTTTCCAATCAGCAGCATCTGTAGATATTAACAAACCACTACTAGCCGCAATGTAAACATCAATTGGATCAATTGAAACGCTTCTGTTAGCAGTGAACCATGCATATGTTGATGTTGTTAACAATACAATTGTTAAGAACAATAACAAAATCAAGGATTTTAATCTTTTCTTTCTTTCTTTTCTTTCTTTTTTTGTCATAAACCTCACTCCAATTCTTTAATTGTATCTTCTGTATGCTCTTCAATAAGTTTCATATGCAATCTTACATGTCCACCAATAAGAGCGTTAGTGCACTCAGGATCCTCGCCTTCAATCCAAACAACAACAGTTATTTTATCTAAATCTCCAGCTTGCATATCCTTTCTTTGCCCTAAAATAATAGTCCCATCTTTATCGTTTCTAAATTTTGTTGTATACTCATCTTTTTCTAATATCTTCTTTTTGACTTTGTTATTAACATAGTATACAGGTTCAGCTTCACCATCAATACTATTTCCTTTTGCATAGACAGTTGCTTCATCATTAATAATTATCATTATTCTAAGCGCCTCATCTGCATTTTTAACAACATCATCCATATAGACATTATACCAATAGTTAAGTACTGCATCTCCTTGATTTTCCATATAAAACGAGTACGCAATATAATTTTTACCATTATGTGACCCTTCACCTTCAGTTATGTTTTCAGGCAACCAAGTTATTGTTATGTTATCCATAAACTGTAACTCTTCTGCCTTAAGTCTTCTCTTAGGTGTTGGATCATTTAACGTTTCATACATTGCAAGTCCGCTATATAGCATATCATTTCGATCAAGCGTGACTATAAAACTACCATCATTAAAAAGTACTTTTAACACAATATAAATAATTATAAGCAGTAATAAAAGTATCAACAGCGCAAGTTTAATAAATTTACCAAGCTTATGCCAATTTCTTACTTTATTAGCTTTAACTACTACATCTTTTTTTGCCATAATACTCCTCCAATGACTAGTAGTTATAAATACATACCAAAAGGATTTTCCTCATAGTATATATTAATTATAATCAATCATTTAAAAAATTGCAATAAAAATCGACAAATATTTTATCATATTTTTTATAAATAAAATTGTATCAAATTAAAAAAGGCTATTTCTTGCCTTCTAAAGAATTATAGTCATTATAATCTACATATTCTTCACCTGAACCAAATAATGATTGTAATTCAGTATATAATTCAGTTTTTTCAAGAATTTTTTCTAAGTTTGTTTCAATTGAAGTTAATTCTTCTTCAGTTAAATCATTAGCAGATACAGCATTAGTAGTATCAAATGATTCCATTTTAGCATTATTTTCTACTTTCATTGTAATTGTAATAGTAGCTACTTCTGGAATATTAATTACTATTGTAGATTCATTATCTTTAGTAGTTACTTTTCCAGTAACAACCTCTTCTGCATTAACAACAAGTTTAATATCAGCAACTTCATCATTACCAACTATAGATAATCTATTATCTTTATCCATAGCGAAAACCAATGATTCTTTTTTACCATCTACTATATATCTTAAATATGTTCCTTCTTCATCTTCAATATTAAATCCAACAAATTCATTTAGGAATCCTTTAGTATAAACAGATATTTTTGCAGTTTCATCAAAACTATCATCATTTTTTGCTTCTTCTAATTCTTTTTTTATTTCACTAGCTTCACTACCAGTAAATTTAGCTAATATACTAATTGCTTTTTCATCATTAAGTATTACGTTAACACTGTTTTCAGTTACTCTTTTATAGTTGTTTTTATCTATAGTATATAAATTATCTTTAGCTTTAATAGAAGTGCCATCAAGACTAAGTGTAATATCACTCTTAGTAGGCTTTTCATCTTTTAATGATTCTTTTAATGCTTTTTCAAATACATCAACTAAATAATATAAGTCATCAGTATTAATTGAACTATTACTATCTTTTGATAAAATACCATCAATATAATATGTTTTATCAGTTAACTCTTTAGATTGAACATATATTTTATCATCTTTTAAGAACATGTTAGCATTTAATATTGAATTACCTTTTTCAAGCATTCCAAAATTCATTAAAGAACTACCATTGTTAACATCAGTAGTCACAGAATAATCTAGTGAATAATTTTTTAAGAAGTCCATCCCTTCTGCTTTACTATCAAATTTAATATTTGTACTTACTTTAACTACTGAATCAATTTTATTGTTTTTAAGTATTTTAAATGCATTTGTTATTGCATTTTCATATGGCGTTGTTGCAAAGAATGTTTTATATCCAAAATATCCTCCAACTCCAAGTAATACGACAACTAAAATCGCAATTATTATTCCTACTTTAGATTTTTTCTGTACGTCTTCAAAACCGCTTGATTGTTCTGTACTAACTGCAGTAGCAACTGGTTCTGGTGAAGGTCCCATTGTAGGAGTTGGACCATTCATAATATCAGAAGTACTTTCTGCTGTTTGTGGTGCAACTTCTACAGGAGAAGATACCACACTATCTACACTTGAACTTACATCAGTTTGTGGATATGGTTCTTCAGGTACACTTGTTTCAACAGTTACTTCTTGTAGTGGTGGATTTGCCCCACCTTGATTTTCATTGTTTTCAAAAGAATTATTTAAATTTTCATCATTATTCATAATCACACTACCCTTTACTAATAATACTACATTTATCATATCACATTTTTTTATAATATGAAACAAAAATTTTAATTATGTATTTTAAACATCATACTTTTCTTTGATTATAGTGTTAAAAATGTTATACTTATAATTGGAGTGATAATATGATTGATAAAATTTTTAAATTAAAGCAAAATAAAACTACCATTACTACAGAATTAATAGCAGGTATTACAACATTTATGGCAATGTCATATATAATATTTGTTAATCCATCTGTATTGAGCCAAACAGGAATGGAATATGGTTCAGTTTATGTGGCTACAATACTTACAACAGTACTTGCAACACTAATAATTGGATTATATGCTAATGTTCCTTATGCATCAAGCGCAGGTATTGGGCTTGGTAGTTTATTTACATACACTATTTGCAAAAGTTTGGAATACACTTGGCAACAAGGATTAGCTATTGTATTTATATGTGGAATAATTAATTTAATAATTACACTTACAAGTTTAAGAAAAAAGATTATAAAATCAATTCCAGTTTTTTTACAAGAAGCAATTACAGTTGGTATTGGATTATTTATAACATACGTTGGCCTTATAAATGCAGGAATAATTGAATTTGGAGCAGACAGTGTTAATAATGGATTAGCAGTAAATGTTGTACCAAGATTATCAAATATAATGGAGCCAAGCGTATTGCTATCATTAATTGGTCTTGCATTTACTTCAATATTACTAATTAAAAAAGTAAAAGGAGCTTACTTAAAAGGAATAATATTTACAACAATTATTGGTATTCCATTAGGAGTGACTACACTACCAGATTTTACTAACTATAAGATATTACCAAGTATTGCTCCAACATTTTTAAAATTAGATTTTAGTGGCCTATTTAGTCTAAAAGCAGGCACACTAATAGTATTAATGACTATATTTACTTTGTGCATATCAGATTTATTTGATACTATTGGTATATTTATTGGAACAGGTAAAAAAGCAGGTATATTTAAAATAGATAAAGATGGTAATATGCCAAAAAATTTAGAAAGAGCTATGATTGCTGATTCAAGTGGTACTATCATAGGATCACTTCTTGGTACAAGTAACGCAACCACTTATTTAGAAAGTAGTGCTGGTATAGAAGCAGGAGGTAGAACTGGATTAACTTCAGTAACAGTTGCAATTTTATTTCTTCTTTCATTGTTCTTATACCCTATTATAAAATGTGTTCCTATGGCTGCAGTTGCTCCAATATTAATATTAATTGGTGTATCTATGTTAGAAAATATAGGCTCTATTGATTGGAAAGACTTAATGATTGCTATACCTTCATTCTTTATAATTGTTATGATGCCATTATCATATTCAATAACAACTGGTATAGAATTTGGATTTATATTTTATTCACTTATAAACCTATATAATGGAAAAGCAAAAGAAGTATCGCCAATAATATATATATTCTCAATAGTATTTATAATAAAATATATTATGATGGCAATATAAAAGATATTAGAAATTTCTAATATCTTTTTTTATTTAATTAATCAACTGAAGAAGAAATAAATTTATTTATAATATCTAACTTAGTAAGTTTAGATTCTCTTTTAAATGTTTTATCATAACTTACTTCACCATTTGTTTTAATTACAAAATGTATTTCATCTCCATTAAATGTTAATTCATAATTATTTTCAAATATACTTCCAGTTGCTACTCCATCACTACCTATCTGTAATGCTGTTCCAATGTTATTCTCTTTTAATGCAGCTTCAAAATTTAAATTTGATTCATTTTTCTGATAAACATATATTTCTTCATCTTGATTAGTATATTTACCATTATATTCATTATCAAAGAATTCAGCTTTGCCATAATAACTAGCATAATAATCATCAACAGTACATTCAGCAGTTTTATTATATGTACCAGCAACTAAAGCACTTTCATTAGACTCACTAACAACTAAATTACCAGATTCAATTTTAGCAACAATTTTAGTATCAAATGAATCATAAGTAATAGTTCCATTGCTATATTCAAACTTTCCTTCTTCAGTTGAACTATCAGATTCTAAATGATAATTAACTTCTGTATCTGATATAGCAAACAATTTAACTGAAACACCATTCAATTCATAAACACCATTAAATAATGAAGATGAATTAGTAACTGTTTGTTTTGTTTGAGTATCAGTTTTTGGTTTAGCATTTTCTGTATCATCATCTTTAATAAATACAAAATATAAAGCTAATCCAATTGCAATTAAAGCTACTGCAGCACAAGCAATAATTATTCCTGTTTTTCCTTTCTTATTTTCTTGAACAACAGCATTTTCTCCAGGTGATGAGGTTGTATCAACAGGAGTAGCTCCTATAATTGGTTCTGGTGTTTGTGGAGCTTCCATTGGCACAACTACTGGTGCTTGATTTTCCATAGGTGTCTCCACTGGTGCTGGTCCTTCAACAACAGGAGTAACATTTTCAACAGGTGTTTCTGCAACAGTAGGTTCTACATTTTGAGAACTTTCTACTAAAGCAGGTTCTGAAACAACAGGTGCAACACTTTCTACAGGAGCTTCTACTGGAGTAGGAGTTTCTACTACAGCTGGCTCTGGTGTTGGTTCTATATTTGTAACAGGTTCTACTGCTACATTAGTTTCTTCATTCATGTTAGTTGGAGTTGAATTAACAGGGGTTCCACATGTTTTACAAACTTGATCTGTTGGATCTAGTGGACTACCACAATTACTACATAACATTTTAATCATTCCCTTCTATTCTATTTCTAATTATAACATACAAATTAATAAAAACAATAAAAATAATTTACATATACACTAATAATATTATTAAAGATTTATAAAAATATGAAAATTATTAACACTATACTTTTTAATACTCCGGAACTCCATATGCATATATAAATGAACTACTTAATTTTAATTTTCTTCTTGCCACATTTTTATAGTTAACGTTCCCTTCAATTGCATATACATAACCATTTTCTACTTTTTCTACTATTCCAACATGATCAATTACTAAATTATTATTCCAATCATAAAATATTACATCACCAGCTATAGGAGTATATTCTTTAGGAAACTTTAACCATCCCTTCTCTTTATAAAAATCTACTCCTTTTTTAACCCAAATAAATTTAGGAATTGCTTTATTTAATACTCCATTTTCATGAGCAAGCCAACTTACAAATACACAACACCACTCTACTCTATGATTAAATCCATACCACTCCCAATATGTTTCACCAGTATTTCCAACTTGA
Organism: uncultured Erysipelotrichaceae bacterium; assembly: GCA_902764145.1. Classification (GTDB taxonomy): domain Bacteria; phylum Bacillota_I; class Bacilli_A; order RF39; family UBA660; genus CAG-1000. The sequence continues at coordinate 26,603 of CACWUS010000004.1, forward strand.
GCTTGAGCAGTTTTAACAATATTTTGTCTTATAACTTCTTGTCTATTAATTTTATAATTTAATTTTTCTACATCTAAATTTTCTAACTTATTATCAGTTTCAAATATAACTTTTACAATATTATAATCTTTAGTATCATTAAATATCTTTTTGATTTCATCATCAGTAAAATCAATTTCTAATACCTTATAATCTTTTTCATTATACATTTTTACCATATCATCATTATAATATTTATCAATTATTACTTCATAAATATTTTTAAGTTCACCTTTATATTCAATATAATCATTTAAATCATTTAACAATGAATCAAGTTTATTAAAATTAACATAAATATAGTCATTATCATACCACATTATACTATTATCAATATCTTTATTATTATCTCTAGACACAGTAAAAAGATTTCTCCCTAAATAAAGAGCAATTATAAATAATACTAATACTACAAAGCTTAAATATTTAACCCATTTATTCATATCAAATCACTTTCCTTCGTAGTATTATGATTGCTATTATTATATCAATATCAAATATTAAACTAGCTATTACTAAATAACCTTTATTATCATTTAATTTAAATGAAAACTTAATATTCTTTTCTTCTCCATTTTTAATATTCCATATTAGAGTTTTTCCACTATTAACTACCTTATCTGCATTATTTGATACATTTCTTCTTGGTAAATTAACACTAAAAGTATTAATAAAATTAACTTCATCATACTCATCTTTATCAACTAAACTATATATTAGATTAGCACTATATACATCATTATTCTTAGTAAATAAATCCTTACCTAATAATTCATCACTATTATTATCATTTATATATACTTTGCTTCCAATTGAAGAAGTTACATCATCAATACTTTCATAAACATATGTATATTTATTACCTATATATTCATTATCAGAATACTTCTCTTTTTTAAATCCATCTAAATATCCATCTTTCATATTAGCACTAACATAATCAGAAATATCAATATTATTATTTTCATCTAAAACATTATTGTTTTTAAGACTAGCAAGAAGTTGTCTATCTATACCAATTAAAACAGAATAATTAACTTTGCCATCTTTAGATATAGTTATACTATTATCATTCTTAACAGAACATGAACAAAGAAAAATTACAACTAAAAAAATTGTTAAAACTTTAAATAGTCTATCCACTTCTACACCTCTATTATATATAGATTATATCATGAAAAAAACTAAAAAGTAAAATAAAAGAAAAATCACATTAGTATTCTTCTTTATTCGTTGATTTTATTTGCTAATTCCTCATCTGTTACTTCAAATAAATTGCTATAACTTTGAATAGATTCTGCCTCTTGTTTTAAATTACTATAAAGTTTTTGAGTTATTTTATTATAAGAGTTTATATATCCATTAATAAATTCACCAATACCTGTTATATCATTTTCAATTTTTATTGGGGCTGTATTTTCTACTCGGGTTATACAATCAGCCATGCTACTAGTAAATGATTCTACTAGTTGAGTACTATTTGATACTATATCTTCTGTATTTATATTATTTAATAATGGTATTGTTAATTTAATAATATCATCATTGCTTAGCATAATATTGGCAAAACTAGCAAGACCACCTGTAAGATTATTTATATATTGTGGTAACTGATATTTATATGCTAACCATGGTACATTAGCATGACTAACTGCTCCTGGTAAAAAGATATTTTGCAATTTATCTAAACCAAAAGTATTCATAAAATCTTTGTATATAATTTTTTGACCTTGTTTCGTTTGCCCATTGCCATCTGAATTTCCCTTACGAATTACCGATATCATAACATTGCGATTAATAAATAATTCTCCATTGACTCTCGATACAACAGCATCACAATCAAAAGTGTTAATTCCAATTGCAACATCTGGCAGCTGATTTTTGCCACTACTTGGATCTAGTACTTGTTCAATTCCCAAATATCCATATTCATTTGCGGCGCTAAAAAAACCAAATGTATATGTTTTAGCACTAGAATTTTTTGCTATTATTTCATCTGATAAGAAACTTCCAAAAATATCGCCCATTTCATTTTGTAAAACTGAGTTGTTTGAGGATATATAATCTGCAGCAACAATGACATATGCTGTATTAGAATCATTCTGCCACTCTGGAATTACTTCTTCAATTCCATATAGAGGATTTTGACTCGTATCTCCAATAGCATTAATGACTGATCCTTGATAAATAACAGCTGTTCTTCCTTCATCTCCACAAACATGAACAAAGATGTTTTCTGCTTCCTCAAGATTTGCTCCAAATGTGGTGTATTTTATTTTATTACCATATGTATTTTCAAAATACAAATTATATCCTATGCTTCCATTTTCATCAATTACTGTTTTGTAAGCCACATATGTCACTTCCTTTTATATTGCTATTTTACTGCTTGGTGTTATATTATCTATTTTACTATCTAATATTGAAATTTTAATATAAGCTGCTTCAATCTTTTTCTTAGCAGTTTCATATTTTTCATAAAGCATTTGCATCGCTAATTTATATTGTACTAAATCCGCCTTTTCACTATTTAATTTATCAATTTCTGCTTTAACTTTTAGATTATATACTTGTTTATATTCCTGATTATTATTATTTTTTGCTTTAACAAACTCATCTGTATATAATTTAGTTTCCAACTGAGTAATTTCATTTTCTATTTCTGTTATACGAGTAGTTATTTTTTCTAACTCAGCGTTAAAGTCCACTATCTTTGTAGGTAGAGGGATATTACCATTATAATTATCAATACAATCATTTATTGATATTAAGGCTTCTTTTATGGCATTATTAAATTCTTCAGTACATGTATTATACTGTGTTAGAATATGACTATAATTATTTAATTTACTTCTAACAGAATTCCATGCATTTCCTTTTAAAATACTATTGGATATAAATTCATCAATTAAACCATTTATAGATTGAGTATTAGCATTGTTATCTTCTATAGTATTTGTGGCTATTCTTTCCATTTAGATACCTCTCTTTATCAATATTTTAACATACAATAATAATATTTGTCATTCTATTAATAGTGCATTAATGCAAATAATATCATAATGTTCTTCAATAATATGTACTAAAATATAAAAGCCCAATTCAATATACATTTGAATTAGGCTTTTTAATACATCTTTTTCTTTATTACCTCAATTAATATGTAATTTTAGTTCCTCCCCACTCTACAACTGTAAAGCCAGTTCTTTCTACTCTATTTAACTTTTGTTCATTTATATTAATAATGTTTTCAAGTGGCATATAAGTCATATAAACTCTAATTATAGTATCAGGTTTAGGTGTTATTTCTAATGGCATATAATTATTTATAAATTCTTCACTTTCAAACCTAATATAATTATATTTATTACTCTCTAATTTAGGTAAATAATAAATAATAAATTCATTACTTTCTCTTTCATTTAAACCCAATATACTAAGTTTATTTTCTAAAAACTCAATAGTATTTTCTCCTTTAACAACAAATCCTTCATTACTAAATTTAGGTTTATAATTTTTACCTTCCCAATATAAACCATATAGTTCTCTATTAGTATTATTATCAATTAATTTACCATTTGGATATGCTTTAACATTCCATCCATTTATATATTTTGGATAACTAGTAGTAATATTATTACTATTTGATAATACTACATTAACATCCATTTCATACTTAGGATATAAATAAATTAAAGGTTTATATACAACATTATTATCACATTCTTCAGATGATACTAAAATATCATTTCTAACTAAATTTAATTTTTCAATACTTTTATCTATCTTAAGCAAATAATAATTATATTCCGGTGCACACAAACCACATCTTGTTTTATATTTAACTGTTACATTTATTGTTCCATCATTAATACTATAATCAGTTGGTAAAACATCATACTCTCTACAACCCATTACATTAATAGATAAAAGAAAATAATTATTATTTTCAAAATCTTTTTCAGTTAACATATTACTTTTTGTAACATCATAGTAATCACTATAGTTACTAAAAACTTGACTATCTAATTTTATATCTTCTTGATTTCTTTCATATATTATAAAGTCTTTATGCAATTTATATTCAGTTATAATAGGTTCTTCTGGATTATCCTTTTTAACTGTTAAAGCTATTATTAATCCAACCATAACTACAAATACTAACAAACAAATTAAATATAAATACTTATTTTTCATAAAAACACCTACTTTATTTTATCATCATATATTTTTGATAAACTATCATAATAACTAGATTCAATTTCATCTTTTTTTAAATATTCATTTATATCATTTAAATCATTATCAAGTGTTTCTTTATCTTCAATATCATATTCATCAAACAATCCATTACTATAGTCTTCTAATATTTCCTTATATGTATCAAAAAAATATTCATCATATAAATCATTTTTAACCATAAATAAACACATAGATACAATATTATAGAATTCTTCTAATGGATCATCAAAATGCTCTTTTTTTAGATCAACATCTATTATATGATCATTTACTTCCTCTATGTTATCCACATCTATTTTATCAAAATGGTTATAATAGTGAAATATATCATTTTTTCTTCTAGAGTAAGTAATGTTTAATTTTTTCATAGTTTCCTCCTAATAATCATATTGAGTCAAATTATATGTATTAATTATAGATTGTATTTTAGGAGCATAAGTTTGAGAACCACCTGCATAAGCACCTAAGTAACTAGCAGCACCTAAAGCATCATGATTAGCACATTTAGCTAAAAAATTACCATAAACATTTGTATAATTTTGAAAATATGCATAATGATAATAAGTTGCTTCATAGAAGTTATCAAATTGTCTTAAAACACCAACTTTAGGTTTATTACCAGGATAACCAATTAATCCATAAACATTATGAGTAGTATTTATAAAACTATTTCCATAACCAGATTCTAAACATGCCTGAGCAATTGTAATACTAGGAAGAACTCCTCCATATTCAGCATAAATAAGTCTAGCAGCAGAAGCAATAAACTCAATAAACTCTTGATTAGACATATTTTTAACTTGCTGTTCACCCATATCAATTATTTCAGCTTTTGTATACTTTCCATCTGGATTTATTGAACCACCAGATGTAGGAGAAAGACCACTTCCACTACTTCCCCCACTACTACCATTACCACCATTATCTCCTGCTTTTTTTCTTTCTTCTTCTTTTTTCTTTCTTTCTTCTTGTGCCTTTATAATCTCATCATTAATACTAACTAATTCTTTTTCTAAACTACTCTTAACACCTTCATCATCAAGCTTACTAACTGCAGTTCTAGCAACAGTAAATAAACCAGTATTTAAAGTATTCTTTGCATCTAAAACATATTGCTTTGCTTGAGCAACATACGCTTCATTTACACCATCTTTAGTAGCACTTTTAAAACAACTCACATATTCATTATTAGAGCCAACTAAATTAGCAAGAATACTTACAAACGTAGGTATCAAAAAAATAAGTATTGCTGCTATTACTTTTCTTATTAAACTTTTTAATGTGTCATTAACTTCACCTTGCATAGTTGCTCTAACAAAACCAATCATTCCAGATATAATCAATATTAAAGGAACAACTATTTTAATAATAGTAATTACTATTTTAACTAATCTAATTATTGAAAGAACCCTAGGGTCTGAACAAATACTTAAAATCATACTTCATCACAAATTAATTATAACATATTAGTACAAAAAAAGAAAAAAAGACTTTTAATTTCTTTTTCTTCTTTTATTCTTTATACTTTTCTTAACCTTTTTTATTATTGGTAATATTTTTTCATAATACTCACTAGTAGGTGGCATATTACTTTGATTTAATTCCAATAACAAACTATTAATGTAGTTATATTCTTTATTATAATGTATTTCTAAATAGTGAATAAAATGATGTGAATAACTTGTTAGCAAAGCATAATTACTTATATCATCAATTCCATCATCCTCTTTTTTTACTATATGATGACGTGTTAAATCAGATAGAGACTTTATTTCATCACCCATCCAATCTAATGAATATGTATTATAAATTTTAACCATATTTAAAATATCTTCATTTATCATACTAATTATATTGTAGCATATTATTTATTTTAATACATATAACAATTTAATTGTATTTTTAATAAATATGTGCTAATATGGTAGTTCGCGAGGTGAAAAATATATGAAAATATTAAATTATTTATTAAAATTTGGATATAGTAAATACTTTATTGTATTAGGTAGATCAATATTAATTTATGCTATTTTTAGAGTAATAAATTACGTTATAGTATTATTAACTTCTAAATGGGTTAAAAGAAGTAAAACAAGATTTATGTTTCATCAAAGCATAAATATTATATTAAATATTATTTGTATAATATTAATTCTAATATTATGGTTTCCATATTTAAAAAATATAATGACTATTATCTCATTTATATCAGCAGGAATAACAATAGCAATAAGAGATATAATACTAAATTTATTTGCTGGACTTTATATAAAAGTTAAAAAACCATTTAAACTAGAAGATAGAATTAGTATAGATGGTGTTATTGGAGATGTAGTATTAATAAATAACCTATCTTTTAAAATATTAGAAGTAGGAGATAGAATTAATGGAGAACAAAGTAGCGGATTAATAATCAATATACCAAACTCATATGTATTTTCAAAAACATTAAAAAATTATAATACAGCGTTTAAATATATATGGGATGAAATAACAATAAAATTAAATATAGATGCTAATTTAGAAAAAAATAAAAAAGAAATAATGAATATTATTAATTCAAATGAAACTGTTTCAGAAATACCAAAAAAGATGAAAAAAGAAATTAAACAAGCAACAGTCGATTATAGAATATATTATAATCATTTAGATCCAATTATATATACAAAAGTTGTTGATAACTATATAGAATTAAATTTAAGATTTTTAACACATCCTAAAAAAACAAGAATAATAGAAGATTATTTTTGGACTAATTTATTAAAAAAATATAAAGAAAAGAAGATAGATTTATTTGTAAGTTAGACTATCTTCTTTTTTTAATATTATATAAATTATTTTCTTGTTTGATTAAGCATCCATTCTACTACATCATATTCTAATAGTACACCTTCATGAGGAGCAGGATATAAACAATTATGACTATGATATTTAGAAAAAGAATGTTTAGAATTACCATTTATACCATTTACTGTTTGTGCAAAACCTGGCATATTTCGTGCTCCATCTCCGCTACCTACTAAACTCCACATAGGAGTTGTGCTAAATATGTAAGGGCTTACATATTCAGTAGAACATCCAATTGGAACAGCAGCTGAAAAATAATTTTGATATGCATTTACTATTGACCATACTCCATAGCATCCATTAGAAAATCCCATAACTGATATTTTTTTAGTATCAGCTTTAAAACCTTCTGCTAATTTATTTAATAATTCAACATAAGAATCTCTATATTCTTGAGAACGCTCATTAGATGGTACTTGTGCATGAACAATAATAGCTTGCCAATTTTTATTTCCTTCTATTACTTCTCTTATTGGTCCTCCCCATATGCTAGCAGTTGTTCCATCAAAATAATCATTTCCCCTACATCCTAAATCATGCATGAAGAATATTATTGGAAGTCCTGCTTTCATTTCATTAGGTAGTGATAACCAAAATGTAAATTTTTGACCATTACTAGCTTCATAATAATTAACTGTTATATTCTTTTTATATTCTTTAGGAGGATGATTTGTAATACTAGAAAGTACTTTTTTTGCATTACCAACACTCTCTTCCTCTATTCTTTTTTTCATTTTTTCAAGTAATGCAAGCAATGATTTTTTAAATTCACCATCCTCTAATTTATTTACTTTTTCAAGTAATCTATTATAGTCCTCTTCAGTACCACTTCCAAGAAGTCTATTTACTTCTTCAGATAAATCTATTTTCTTTTTAACTTCAACTAATTCCTTCAACAAACTTTCTCTTTTACTATCATCTTTTATTTTTTTAACTTTAGATAATGCAACCTGATAATCAGATTTTCTTAATTTCTCTTTAGCAGTTTTTACAAGCGCTAAAGCTTCATCATATAAAGCATTATCAATTCCCTCTGAAGTAGCACCTTTAATACAAGACTCATAATTAATATTAGCACTACTAATATCATCTATTATTCTAACAAATGTTGGTATTAAAAATATTAATATAGCAGCAATAGTTTTAGTTACTAAACTTTTTAATGATTTACTAACCAATTCATTATTTCCTTCTTGCATATTTTTTAATAGCATAATCATAGAACTTATTATTAATATGAGTGGTACAGATATAGTTATTATTCTAATTAATATCTTAACAATTCTAAAGATTGATAAAATAGTAGAATTATTACATATACTAAGAATCATTTTACTTCACCATTTAAATTATATAAAAAATATAATTATTATTCTAGTTGTAATTAAAAAATAGTTTTTTAAATCTATAAAATTAAAACAATGTGTTATAATGTTGTAAATAGGAGTAACAAATATGAATTTATTTAAAAACATAAATTGTAAGAAGATTTTTTACAAAACAATGTTAACTGTATTATTTATTTTATTAATAAGTGGTTGTAAAGATAATCATTGGTATGATTTCATTATAAAAGATATACATACAAATGATTATATAATATGTGAATATCCTAAAGAATCCAATGGTGAACAAATATTTTTAATATATGATAATGATAATACAAATTTCTTTTATAGTAAAAATGCAATTTATTTATATAATATCCAAAATATAAATTTAGATACATATAAAAATACAAAAGATACTGAAGTAATTAAAAAAGGTGATGGAGCAATTATAATATATAATATAAAAAGTAACTATAAAGAATATAGTTTTAGTGAACTTAAAAATATTCAAGAAAAAAATGGCGCCGCATGTACTGAAGTAAATAATTAAAAATGTGATTGATATTATAGCCAATCACATTTTTATAAGAAACATAATCAAATTATTTTATTCTTATTTTAGATGCTACTAAAGAAGAAAACAATATTTGTTGAAACTCATTTGATTCTTTTTGATTTAATTTACATGTAGAATCCAATGCTTTAAAAGTATCTTCTAATGCTTTTAATATATTTTTATTATTTTGCATTCTTTGATATTTAATTTGATTGTTTACTTCTTTAATAAAAATTGAATAATCATATAAATAATTTTCTTTCATAATAACCTCCTTTCAATTAATATCATAGCAAGCAAAACAGATACAAATAGATACATTATTAAGGATTATTATGAAATTTATAATTTAATTAAGAAAAAGTTATATCATCTTTTTTGTTATTATTTTTTTTGAAATTCTACGTTGTTTTCTTCTAAAAATTTAATAATTTCGGTAGATGCAATTCCAATACCTAAATTCATAAATGGTGTGTATGTTACTTTTTTCTTTTCAATACCTCTCATTACAGAAGTGTTTACATCAAAATTCAAATCTAAATGTATTGTCATTGATTGGATACCATATATAATTCCTCCAGGGCTAAATATTGGACCACCGCTTTGGCCTCTTAAACCAGGTGTACTAGTTTCAAACATAGATATAAATCCATGATCATCCATTATTCCCCTAGTTACTATTCCATCCATGGGGAAAAGAGGAAAATTATAATTGCCATTTTCCTTCATAATAATATCATTTAATTCATTTGAATACTCAAACATATCAAATTCTGGAAAAGCATAACCTAATTTGCATACACTTTGCCCTTGTTCAGGAAAAATTTCACTAAAAACTGGATATGACAATCTTGTAGTTTTAATACCTTTAAATCTCAACAATGCTAAATCTAAATATTCATGCGGTATAATTTCCAGGGAGAAATCATCTTTAATATCTAATAAAAAATGTATATGTAATAATGTAGCAACGCCTTTTTTCAATCCATACTTTTTTTCTATTTTTTTTCTATGATCTTTATTTTTTGCTGATTTTAGATCTTGAATGATTTGTGGATATATACTACTCAAATTACCACTCTTTTCAAATTCCTCCGCTATATGTTTACAAGTTAAAATATCACCATTTTCATTTAATATCATCATGGTTCCTCCACCTTGCTCTAAATCATTTGAACCATAATATTTTATTATTTCAATAAATGGCAATAAGTATTGTGAATTATCCTTAATACTTTTTTTATACATTATTATCTTTCACCTTATCTTCCATGTATTATTATAATTTTATTGCTATATTAAGTTATGTATTAATTATATCATAAAAAATGATTTAAATTATCCAGTTTTGCTTTATATTTCAATCACTTTCAAATATAGTCATAACGTTTTTTAACAATTCAAGTGGGTTTGCTCTTTTCAGGGGGCGACCGAGATTTCAGTGAAAATTTATCATTTTGTCAAATCTTTTGCAAAGCATTTTTAGTATATAAAATATAAGGTTTTATCTTATATTATTCATATAATCAGACCACAAGTGAGACCTAAATTTATCATTACAATTTTATTGTAATTTGTTATATTTAACATTTAGATACGATGGAAATTAGTCCTAAATACTTGACTAATACCAATAAATAAGTGATTAATACAATACCTTTTGAAAGGAGGTATTTGTGTGATTGCTAAAGAAATATTAGAAATAATATCAAAGCCCTGGTGCTCTAATCAAGATATTATGAAGATTGCAAATGTTTCTGCATCAACAGCTAGTAAGATTAAACAGTCAATTGAAAAAGAATTTAGAAAGAAAGAACCTAATAAGTTCATGCCTGCTTATTGTATACCTACTAAGGAAGTCATCAAGTATTTTGATCTAGATATAGAGTTTCTCAAATCAATAGCATACTTTGATAAGGAGATTAACGATGGATTACCTAAATAGATGACTTTTACTTGGAAGATATAGATCAACAACAATTATTGATGATAATGTTTCTTGTTTAGTTATTGTTGTAAATGATGAAGATGGAGATTTAACTATTCCAATTATTACTAGCACAGATGTTGCAAAAAAAATAATAAACAATTGTGAAGATGATTCTTTAATTGGTATCAAGGGCAAAATAGATGCTGATGAAAATGGATTAATAATCAGAGCAGAAAAAATATCATTTTTAAGCCATAAAGAAAGAGTCGATTAATTTCGACTCCTTTTAAATTATATCCTAATAGTATTATGATTAAATACTATTTCCACTAAAATACAAGATGCTATATAAACAACCAAATAAACAATTACGAAGATAACAAAATTTGATATTAAAAATCCAAGTAAAGTTATAATTGCAGTTATATAGCAATAGCTTATTAAGTATCCAATACTTCCTGATGCAGGATCATCTACACCTCTTTGATATCCACACCCTGTTAATATAAAAGCAAAAATATGAATAATTGTGCCACCTATAATTATATTAAATAGATCAGCATAAACTTCATTGCCAATAATGTTTACATATGGATTCGGTAATAGGAATTGTCTAACAAATGCACTTATTAAATGAATAAGTCTATACATAATTATTCATCATCCTCACATTCAAATTTATTGATTATTGCCTCACTTGATACAATGGTTTCAGTAGAAACAAATAATTTAAATAAACATTTTCCTCTCAAATACATATCCTGCATCTTTTCATCGCCAATTTCTTTAATCCAATCTGAACTATTTATAATGTCTTTTCTGACGGAATCATCTTTAGAGCAATCAATAATTTTATAGTATATATTATTTTTTTTCAAAAGACCTTTTTCATCGATCTTTCTGTAACATATTGAAGGCACGTTATGTTTGTTCATAATGTATATATGTTTTGCTTTAGGCTCTAATATAACATCAATTTGTTTTCCATTAATTTCTATTTTTCCTTTATTATAATCATATATATTCATTGTTCTTAAATTAAATGGACTTGTTAATATAATATTATTATCCTCTTCCATATTTTTGATATATTCCTCAAAAGGTGTAGAACAAACCACTGATTTTTCATCAATTTTATCGATATATTCCTTTGAAATTCCAATATTCATAGAATGCGCATAGCTATCCGCCAACGTTTCGACACCATAAACATCTTCGAAGAATATATCTCTATCAATTACTTGATTAAATCCTAACATTTTTTTGCTAACTTCTTTGGAATTTATTATTTTTTTATTCTTCTTCAAATAATTATATAAATTACTACCATCAGTAATCTTTTTTATCAAAAGATTATAAAATTGTTTAAACTTATCCGGTTGAATGTCATGTTCTCTAATATATTCTTCCTCATCAAGCTTTGACTTTTCTAACAAATTATTAATTTTTTTCAAAGCAATAGATTCATTATAATTAATTTTCAAGAAAGATTCTATGCTATTATTTTTTTCTTTTTCAGATATGATACTAATTAAACGTTCATAATAATATTTTTCATTTCTAGATATTAAAGTAGAATGCCTTATATCATCACTTGCAAAATTAATATTAAATAAATATAAGAAAGATTTTAAAACGAAAATATAATCAATACATATTCCTGACCATGAGTTTCTATATTTTTTATTTACATATCTAAAATCTAATCTTTCATATACCTCTTCAACATTTGAATAATAATTAAAATATTTTTTAAAATAGTAAATAGCGTCCTCTACATCATATACATCAACAAAATTATTCTTTATATAGCTAATAATTCTTTTTATTGAAGGTATATCTTCTTCAGTAAATTTGCTTTTACTATGTAATATAATTAAAGAGTAAATAAAGCCAAAAGTAAATTGTAATTTAACAATATCATATTCGTTTAATTCTTCTGATGAATCAAATCTATAATTAACATGCTCAAAATATACATTTTCGAATATATCGCATATTGCATCAAACTCTTTTAATTCAAGTAAATCAAAAACAATATTTAAAACATTAGACATCATTACATCAAAATAGCTTTTGTCATTATTTTTCTTTAAAGAATAATACTCATATCTAAAAGCTTCATTAGTATAACTATAAATAGTATCTCTAATATCATCTGTTTTTGATAGTTGTCTTTTATAACAATAATACATAAAACTTGATAGCATTTTATAATACTCATAATCTTCATTTGCATAAGCTATTGATAGAAGAACATTCAATATTCTTACCATTTTTTTATTTTGTTCTAAATCTTCACATAGAGGAAGCAATTCTCTAATATACTCGTATGCTAAACATAACACTTTACTCATATTTTTTTGGTATAAATAATTATAAAAATCCATTAGCATTGTAAGATCTTTAAAACTATTATTTTTCTTATCGAGAGTAAAAGAATATAAATCATTCAATATAAGATTTAAATCATTATCTTGAAACGGAATACTATCCTGTAAAATAACCGATTCACGAACATCATTAGCTATACTTAAAAAATCATTTCTTAAATATGCAATTGAAACTCCATGATTCAATTTATCCCCAGGATTAACCAATAAGATAACTACAGGATCGTTATCTAATGTTTGCTCTTTTCTTTTCAAAAGAGATTCATCAATTTTATCACTTATTGATTGTAAGACGTTAGTACTATAGCATTTAAAAATACCAGACTTTGTTGATTTAATTAAAGTAAAGTTACTTTCTTTATAGTCTTCCTTATTTGAAGAAAAATATTTTTCATTTGTGTCCATGAACTTTTTAAATCTATTATTATTCATCTTCTTTGAAGTATTTGAAATATTCTTTCTATTTATAGAATCGAGACATTTTTTTACATATAGATTATATTCTTTATAATAATAATCACTGTCTGAATTAAGCTTAATTGTCTTTGTGAACAAACGAATTGTATTAATAATTGACTTGATTATAAAATAATTAAGAATTATCTCAAATATAAAATATGTAATATTTATTAAAAGATTGTCATCTAAAATATTTTCATCATACACTAATATTTGTTTTAAAAAATAAAACATTAGAATAACCAATGAAACGATTGTTGTTTTCTTTATATTTGTGGCATTTAAGATAAACCTCTTTTGAAATTCAGAAACTTTGTCTGAATCTTTTACCAATTCAACTATGAAAATAACAATAGCAACTAATATACTAAGTACTCCGATATATGCATCAAGTCTTAGTGAAGTGTCAAGTTTTAAAAAAATATTTTTATTCATGAATAACATAAAACTATAAATGTGTTTAATCGCCAATGGTATTATCCACTCAAAAAAATTTATGATTTGATTTAATATATTAATTTTCATTATATTCCTCCCAACTAAAAAAGAGCATATTCCATCTTAAAAATGAAACACACTCTATTTTTTATATATATTATACCACCAAATTAGAATTTGTTGTTAGATATACTGAAGAATTTATCAAAGAATTCTAATAATTTATCTATAACCTTATTTTTCTTTTCTTGTCTATCATTATTAGGAGTAAACATACTCATTGGTGGAAGTATTGTTGATACTTCTGTACCATTAGTTTCTACTCTTCCCTGTTCAAATGATCTTTGAATAAAGTTATATGTTTCTTCTTTATTAAGGTTTTCTTCAGCAATTATCTTATCTAGCTCTTCTTTCTTTTTGCTATTCATAAATGATTCAAAATCAGCATATACATTTGAGTCTTGATCTAATGATTCTATGAATGCCATGATTAAATCTTTCTTATTTCTTAAATCTGGGCTAGCCATAATTGTCTTTTGAATAGTTACAAGAATTTCTTTATCTTCCATGTTACTGTCATGATACTTTTTAACTAAACCTAAGATGTAATCAATATTAACTTCTATAGATTTAATCAATTCCATTTCGAATACTACATCATCAGTAACATCAGTTTTTTCTTGCTTAGCTCTATTTCTAAAATCTGTGTAAAGTTCAATATAGACACTTAAATAATCTTGTTTATCTCTTTCATTAATTAATTCTTGATCCTTAAACTCATCAAATGATGATAATATATTTGTTACTTTTAATATTTCACTATATAACTTAATAAATTCTTTTTGCTCTGTCTCACTTTGCATCAACTCCCCTGGTGCAAATTTAGAAGTCAATTTTTCAACTAATGTTTTATATCCCTCAAATGATTTACCATTCTCTTCTTCATATCCATAATAATAATCTTTATATGGCTTTAATAATACAACACCATGAGCTGTTTCATCACCGAATTTAGCTAATGCTTCATTAAGTCTATTCTCTAAGTTTCTAAATGAAACGATATTACCATAAGTTTTAACACTATTTAAGATTCTGTTAGTTCTTGAGAACGCTTGAATTAATCCATGCCATTTTAAGTTCTTATCTACCCATAATGTATTTAAAGTTTTAGCATCAAATCCTGTTAAGAACATATTAGCAACTATTAGGATATCTATTTCTCTATTCTTCATTCTTAAAGAAACATCTTTATAATAGTTTTGAAATCTTTCTGATGAAGTATCATAGCTTGTTCCAAACATATTATTATAGTCTTTAATAGCATTTTCTAAGAATGTTCTATCATCTGTGCTTAATGCCTCAGTTGATTCAGAGTTTTCATCTATAACTCCATCTTCTCCATTTACTCCATATGAGTATATTAATGCGACTTTTAGACTACTATTTTTAAGAGCTAATTCTTTCTTGAACTCAGCATAGTATTCTTTAGCCATTTTTATGCTTGATACAGCGAATATTGAGTTGAAACCGTTAATACTCTTCTTAGATTTTATTTCTTCAATATCACGCCTTTTAGCCACTGCTACGACATTATCTAGAGTTGAATAAACATAGCTCTCTGATGTTTTAGTCTTTGTACTAAAATGTTCTATTATGTAATCAGTAATCATACTAATTCTGATCTGATTATCAAATAGTTTTTCTTCATCTATGTTATATATTTTTTCATCTTTAACATCATCACGAAGATCTACTCTTCCAACATATTCATATCTAAATGGTAATACATTCTTATCTGCTATAGCATTTACTATTGTATAAGTATGTAATCTTTCTCCAAAGATTTGTTCTGTTGTTTCAGATATACCTTTTATTGTTCTAGCATTTTCTGGGAATATTGGAGTTCCTGTAAATCCGAATAAATAGTATTTATTGAATTTCTTAATAATTGCTTTATGCATATCTCCAAATTGAGATCTATGGCATTCATCAAAGATAAATACTACATGCTTATTAAATACATCACTTTGTTCATTCTTTTTGATGAATTGAGAGAGCTTTTGAATTGTAGTAATTATTATCTTAGCATTAGGATCATTTAATTGTTCTTCTAATACTTTTGTTGATGTATTAGAGTTAGCAGCTCCCTCTTTAAATCTATCGTATTCTTTCATTGTTTGATAGTCTAAGTCTTTTCTATCAACTACAAATAATACTTTATCTATAAAATCTAATTTACTAGCCAATTGAGAAGTCTTAAATGAAGTTAATGTTTTACCTGATCCAGTTGTATGCCAAATGTATCCGCCTGACTTTAATGTTCCATAGAACTTGTTATTATATGCAATTGTAATTCTATTTAAAATCTTTTCAGTTGCTACTATTTGATATGGACGCATTACTAATAAATCTTCTTCACTTGTAAATACACAATACTTAGTTAATACATTTAATAATGTATGTTTAGTAAAGAATGTTTTAGCAAAATCGATTAGATCTGTAATTCCATTATTCTTTTGATCTGCCCAATATGAAGTAAATTCAAATGAGTTAGATTTCTTTTTCTTTTGATTGTTAATATGGAACTCTCTTGTAGTATTAGAATAATACTTAGTTAATGTTCCATTTGAAATAACAAATATTTGAACAAAATTATATAATCCTGATCCCGCCCAGAACGAATCTCTTTGATATCTTTCTATTTGGTTGAAAGCTTCTCTTAAATCAATTCCTCTTTTCTTTAATTCAACGTGAACTAAAGGAAGACCATTTACTAAGATTGTTACATCATATCTGTTATCAAAATTACCATCATTATTAACATATTGATTTAATACTTGAAGACTATTATTATGAATATTATTTTTATCTATTAAATAAATATTTTTCTTTTCTCCTGAATCAAGAGTTATTTCTTGTTTATAATCTTCCTGAATTAATCTTGTTTTTTCAATTATGTAATCATTTTTATTAGCAATTACTTTTGTGAAGAATTCATCCCACTCCCCATCAGTAAAATGGTAATTATTAAGTTTTTCTAATTGTCTTCTTAAGTTAAGAATCAATTCATCTTCAGAGTTAATGTTTAATCTTTCATAACCCTGTTCAACTAAAGTTTTGATTAATTCTTTTTCAAGAGCATCTTCACTTTGAAAAGATGTTGCTACTCTATTTAAACCTGTATATTCAGCTAATACAGTAGAGTTATCGTTTTCACTTATTAAACCTATACTACTCACTAACACTCAACTCCTCAAAACTTAATAATTTATTTCTATAATATTCATATTGTTTTCTTCTTAATTCAATTTCTGCAGGAAGACCTACTGTTATATCATTTGCCAATTCTTCAAACTTATCTAATATTTTAACAATTCTGTTTTGTTCTTCTTTTGGCGGTAAGACAACTTGTATTGAACTTGCCATTTTAAAATTAATTGCAGGCATTGTTGAACCACCACCAGTATTATTTAATGATTTATAAATCTTATCTTGCGATAGATAGTGCCATAAATACTTAATGTCAATTTCATTAGTTGTTAAATTTATTTTGAACATATTATTTGCAATTGCTCCATATTTGTTAATAAACACTTTGCCAGCAGCACTAGCACCATATCTAATCATTACCATTTCTTCATTTTCTTTTTTTATATATTTTTTGTCTGGCTTAATGATGTATCTAGGTGGCTCATCATCTTTTACAAAATCAACAATTCTTAAAAATGGGACCATTCCATCATCACAATAATCTTTTTGATCTTTTGGATCTACTTGTATACCCTGAGAAAATGTCGCATAATCTCCCAATGAAACAACAGAATATTTTCCATTATTTAAAAGTTTTTCACGCCAAAACTCATATTGACTCTTTCTCGCTTCTAGCTCCGCTTCTAGCTCCGCTTCTAGCTCCGCTTCTAGCTCGCCAAATTTATCAAAAATTATTGCTATTTCTTCTTGTATTTCTAACGGAGGACAAGGAATCTTAATTTTTAGAAATTTTTCTTTTGATAAATTATATCTTGTGACACCAAATGAGCATGTTATTATTTTATTTCTAAAATTTTTATCTCTAAATAAATGTTTTAGAAAATCTGGATTATATTTATCATAGAATACGTCATTTAACCTAAATCCAAAACAAAAGCTATTTAAATATATTTTTTCATTTGGTTCTTTAGTAACAACTGATACCATTCCACTATCCTCTAAATTTTCGGATGATCCAGCTACCAAGATATCTTTATATTTGATTTCATTTTGCTTTTCATTTTCCTTTACTTGAACATAATCTTCGACGTTTAGATTTGTTGATGGATTATTATAAATGTTAGTATATGTTATGTATTTGCAATTTCCATTTTCAAAATCCTTTTTTGACTTACCTGATAATCCGTTAAATTGATTACCAATTTCAGATAGTTTATAATATCTAACCCCATTAGGACATAGTTCTTTTATCAAATTATTTATTTTACTCATGATAATCAACCTCAAGTTCTTTGATTATCTCTTCAAGCTCTTTTCTAATTTGTTGTTGTCTTGGTACAACTTCAGAAAGCATTTTGTTTACTTCTGCTATATCAATCTTGTTATCTTCAGTATTTGTTTTTAAATATGAATTAACTGATATATTATAATCATTTTCTTTAACCTCATCATATGTAGCTAAATATGATCTGTTTTCTATAGACTTTCTATCTTTCAAGAAATCTACTATGTTGTTAATGTTTCTATCTGATAATTTATTTTTATTTGTGTTTCTTGTAAATTCTTCAGATGCATCTACAAATAAAATATTATTGTCAGCCTTGTTTTTCTTAAGCACTAATATACATGTAGCTATTGATGTTCCAAAGAATAAATCTGGTGGTAATTGGATAACTGTATCTACAAAGTTATTATCAATCATATATTGTCTGATTTTTTGTTCTGCTCCACCTCTATAAAGAACACCTGGGAACTCGACTATAGCTGCAGTACCTTTAGGAGATAACCATGATAACATGTGCATAGTAAATGCTAAATCGGCTTTTGATTCAGGTGCTAATATTCCTGCTGGAGCAAATCTTTCATCATTTATTAATATTGGATTAGATTTACCTGCCCATTTGATTGAATATGGAGGATTAGAAACTATTGCATCAAATGGTTCATCATTCCAATGAGCTGGATGAATTAATGTATCTCCTCTTTCGATACTAAAATTATTGTAATTAATGTTATGTAAGAACATATTAATTCTAGCTAAGTTGTAAGTTGTAAGATTTATTTCTTGACCAAAAAATCCCTCTCTTACATTTTCTTTTCCAAGTATCTTAGCAAATTTTAAAAGTAATCCACCTGATCCACATGCTGGATC
This sequence comes from uncultured Erysipelotrichaceae bacterium, assembly GCA_902764145.1. GTDB lineage: Bacteria > Bacillota_I > Bacilli_A > RF39 > UBA660 > CAG-1000. The sequence goes on from CACWUS010000004.1 coordinate 46,200, forward strand.
GTATACTTTATTAACAGAGGTTTTATCCATAATAACTATTCTTGCAAGTAATTCTCCAACTTCTTGAGGAGTAAAGAATTCTCCTCCCGATTTACCTGCAGATGAAGCATACATTGTCATCAAGAACTCATATGCATCTCCGAATAAATCTATGTTGTTATCTTCATAATCTCCAAAGTTTAAATCCCCAATTGCATTTAATAATTTAACAAGTTTTTCATTTCTTTCATCAACTGTATTACCTAATTTATTATCAATAGTAAAATCATCAAATAATCCTTTAACATCGTCTTCTGATGCAGATCCTCTTGCTGATGATTCTATATTATTAAATACATTTGAAATAACAACATTAAGATTTTCATTCTTATCTGCACCTTTTCTTATGTTGCAAAACAATTCACTTGGAAGAATAAAGAATCCTTTTTCATCAAGTATTTGTGATTTTCCAAGTAATGCTTCTTCATCAGAAATATTTCGATATTGAAAATCTGTAATACCTGCTTTTCTTTGATTCTCATTAACATAGTTTTCAATATTCTCTGATATAAATCTATAAAATAACAATCCTAAAACGTATTGTTTAAAATCCCATCCATCTACAGAACCTCTTAACTCATTTGCTATTTTCCAAATCGTTTTATGAAGTTCTTCTCTTTCTTTATCTCTATTATTCATTTTTACCTCCTAATAACCCTACCACTTAAAATTATATCATAATTTTTTTATTTTAGTATTTTATATCCTAATTAATAAAAAAAGAATATTAGTAAAAAACTAATATTCTTAATTTAAAACCATATTAGGTATTTTATTATCATCCAAAACACCTCTCATATATTGCATAGAATTCTTTCATGAATTTAATTGAGATTCAGTTGTTCTACCAAAAAACTTTCTATATCTTTCATATATTTTATTAACAATCATATTTAAATTAACATCATTAATAAATTCTGATTTAATTCCTTCATATACTAACATACTTCATTCACCTATATACTGATTGTAACATAAAATAAAATTACCTAATATATTTCTGTTCTTTTGTTAAATAATCTTTTTGAAAATTTTCCCACATTAAATGATACTCATTATAATTCTTTTTGCTTACACTTCTTTTTTTATAATTTATTAATTCATTATCAACATTTTTTGAAATTACTTTCATATAAGAATTTTCCACTATTATTTTTTTCATAAAATTACTTTGTTCCTTATTTGCATAATATCTCGGTTGAACCTTCTCACCAACTCTAGTGTAAATTATTTTTTTACTGGAAATTGGAAATAGTATAAAAACATTTTTTTGATTCCAACTACAATTTAATCTATAATTATTACCATTTAAATACTCTAGAAAAATAATTGGATTATCACTAGTTGGCAAATCAATTTCATCATCCACCGTTATTATACCCCATTTGTTACTGTGAAAAATAGATGAAACGAAATCTAATAGTTTCATTGCCATAGATAAGTAAAATTGTTTCCCTGTATATGTTTCTATTTTTAATAGATTATTTTTTTCTATAGTTACATTTAAAGGAAATAAACTAGCATAACTTAAATCATCTTTGTTCTCATTATTATTATTTTGAAATTTATTTTTTGTCATTGAAGATAGTTTTTTCCCAAATTCTTCACATTCTTCTTCAAATATCTTTGAAAATTCATTTTTATCTATATTTAAAATTTTCAATAAAGTACTTGGCATTCTTATTAAATTACATACTAAGAAGTCTATTATAGCATTCCAATCTTCTATTGATAATTTTTCTCCTTTTTTTGCTCTATTCAATGGTTCATTAGCAGGTGTTTCATACTTTTCACTAAACATCTTTTCAATATCATCTATTTCAATCCCATTACTAAATCTTACGAACATACTATCATAGGTACACACATTTTTAATTGCTTCCTTATTCCATATAGGAATATTTTTATTTGATACTAAAAGATTATAAACCCAAACCTTTCCAGATTCACATTCCCATTCTTTCAAATACATTTTAGATATATAATGATTGTTTCTCGATATTTCACTTCTCATATAATCACCCAATAAAACAATAGTATCTTTATTATATCATGGATAATATGTTATAATAATTAGCAATATTTGAGGTGATATTATGTTTGAAGATATAGAAAAAATATTTAAAAGAGAAGATTTATTAACTAAAATATCAAGGCTATTTCCAATTTTATATATTTTCACTGCTTCATTACTTACTATATTTAGAAGTCTCAAAATGAACATATTTATTTTTTTAATTGTCATATTTGCAATAGATTTTTTCTTTTATGCATTTATAATGTATTTATTTCTCTTTATATCAAGCAATATAAGTATTAAAAAAATATTTAATATAAAATTTTCAATTAATAGAATCAAAAACTATATAAATAATAGTAAAAAGAAACTTAAAAATAAAATATCAAAAAGAGTTAATATCAAAACTAAAGAACAATATATTCCAATAATAAATCATTATAGAGATTATTCATTAAAAAAGATTATTTTTAAGTTTAATTTTAATGACTTATTATCAATAATCAGTGTTATTTTAACTTTAACTTTTGGAATATATAAATTTGAACCTGATACTTCAACAATGTATATAAAAATTATTTCAACGATAATATTATTACCTTCACTTACAATATTATTAATTAATATGATAATTGATGATTATAGTATTTTTATTGGAAAAAAGGACATATATAAAAGATTAGAAGAAATGTTCACAGAATTATATTTAGAATAATTTAAGAAAACATATTGTATTAAATTATTGATTCTTTTAAATAATTAATACCAAACAATAACAAATAGTAATGAAACAGGGATAATAAAAATGACATAGCTCACTAGAAGCTTGTCATTTTTATTTAATAATTACCATTAAACATGTTTATTTCTCTATATATTTTTTGTAATGAAGATGTAGTAATATCTACAAGCGGTTCATACATAAATGAATTTAAATGGATAAATTCAGGAACAGAGATAATCGCTTTTGTAACTATCTTTTTATCATCATCTCTAATCTTTGATTTTACTTTATCATATTCTTCACCTAGTGTTAAATTTTCATTGATTAATGATGGTTCAATTTTATTAAATATTTTTTCTAACAGTAATCTTATCCCTATTGAAAAAATAATTTTTTCATCTAATTCTATACTATTGCTCAAGTTTTTGGATAACAATGTTTTTATATTTGAATTCAAAATGCTAGATATTTTTGTTGTTGAATCAAACATAAGATTGATATCAAATGTTTCTTTGAATATTGGTGCCAAATCTCCAACAGTTATTTTTTCTGTATTTTTTCTATAATGCAAAACATCACATAATAAATCATATTTTGGGTCATTACTACTATATTTTAGTTCAATCATATTTCTTGCAACAGGAATTAATGCTAAAAATTTTTGCTCTGAACAATTACTTTTTAGTTGATCCTTCCAACTCGAAAACAATTCCATCCCTCCACCAATAATACTTTCTTTGAATTTATCAAAATTTTCACTATTATTATTTTGTTTAATATAATACTTTTCATAATTGCTAACTCTATGTTTACAAGTACTAAAAAAGTCAAAATTATGGGTTAATATCCAACACATTATATTAACATTTTTTGATAACTCACTTATATACTCTATCATTGCATATTTATTTTTATAATCAAAAGAATCCACTATATCATCTAAAATAATAAAAGTGTCTGTATTTTTTTCTATACTCATAAATAAATCAAATAAGAAATATAGAACCGTTAAAGCTCTTTTTTCTCCTGTGCTTAACGTATCTTTTAATAATATTTCTTCCACTTCTTTTTCTTCATTTTGACCTTTATGTATAAAAGTAAATATTGGATTTGTTCTACCTACCATGGAATTAAATTTATTACTAATTGTAATTTTAAAAGGAACGTCAAATCTTTCATTAAAAATTTCACATATCTCTTCCCATTTAGTTTTTTGGTTATTCGACTCATCAATTAATCTTTTTATACTTTCCTCTGATTTGTTGATTTGCTCATTTACAATAATTATTTCGTCTTTATAATTTTCTAATTTTCCTGCAATAACCTTAATCATAAATAAAGAAATATCACTCATTTGTGTTAAAATTTCAGGGTCCGAAATATAAGTACGTATAGCTTTTGTATTTTTATTTTTATTTATTTTAGATAACAAATCTTCAGCAGTTTTTTGTGTGACTTCATCATGATATATTTTCTTCTTTTCATCATCATATAGTTTTTGAAACTTATCAACACTATCAATTAATTCATCTACATTTTTGATTTTTAATGCATGACCTGCTTCAAAAAAACCATTAGTACTTAATTCTTTTAGTAATTTAGAAGCTTCAATGCTACCAAAAGCTCCTGCAAATAAATTTGTATGTATTTTAGAATCAATTGTTTCATTCAATATTTTTACTTCATTTATAAAATTTAAAGAAGTAATAATTGGTAATGTATTATCATTAAAAACATCAAAGAATGAATAACTTAATGAAATCTTATTATTCCAATTCAAATCAGATAAATACTTAATAATGTCTTTCCAATTATTTAACTTGAAATAATCAGAAAAAAACTTAAGTACAATATTTTTATTATCTTCTGCTTTTTTCTTGTTGCCTAGCTGATTGGATATTTTTAATGAAATACTATCTATTTGTTCTATGACTGAATTAAATATATTTCCATATTTTGTTTTTAAATCTGATGAAATTGTTAATAAGCTTAAACTATCTGACTGCATGTTCATAGTATTTTTTATGTATTCATCATAATTATAAACAACAATATTATTTATATTTTCTAAATTAGAATTTTTGTATGTTTTACCATCAAAATCAATCTCATATTCTCCATCTCTGTTATAAATTCTATCTCTAGGCAATTGAGATTTTGAAATTGCTTTAAATCCAAGGGCAAGTGAAGTTTTAGTTCCTCCATTAGGAGCATATATTAGTGCATTTGAATTAACATTTGCAACACCTCTTAAATCCTTTATTCCATATATGTTTTTAAATTTTTTGATTGATATATTCATTTTTACCTCCTACTAAAAAACGCCAATACAAAAACCATCTAAAAAATGACCTGTACTAGCGCACTTTTCTTGAGTAAGTTATAACATAAAATAACAAATAATTCATTATTATTAGAATTAACTTTTTTATTATTCTTTAATGCTTTCATATCCTTTAATTATATCACCAATCAAAATATATAAATGAAGTATTGTATCTTTTATTTCATTTAAAGAAACATCATTATGAAGTCCCTTGCATACTCTATCATTTATACTTTCTATCCATGATGCTGTTTGTAATACATTATCCTTTTTCATTTGATTTATTGAAACTTTGTCAAGAATAGCATACAATCTATTCAAATAGTGATCTCCCGTTATATCAAATTCCTTTCCACTTTCTAGAATTATTGTTTTATTTGAAAAATCAGGATATAATTTTTTAAATAGATTGTCTGTAAACTCTCTTAATAATTTTCTGCATGACGTTGATGCTTGAGAATAGCTTTCTTCATCTTTCTCTTTTAATCTAGAATATATAGATGATAATTTTCTTATTCCACCAGGAAGATTATCTACAAGATATTTATCAACTATATTTCTATAATCTTCAAAAATATTTTCAATTTTTTCACTAAATTTTAATTGAATGTTAATATTCATAGCGTACCTATAGTACTCTCCTCTTAAAATAGATAATTTTCTTTGGCTTTCCTTTATAAAGTGAATAGTTTCTGTATTATTCTTTGTCACTCTATTTAATAAATTGTTCATTGCAGCATGTGAATATTCTCCCGCAACAGAAACTCCCGCCGTTGTATAAGAACCCAATGATTTTTGTGCAGCTTCACAAGATAATTCAAGTTCACTAACTAATTCTGTAAATAATACTCTTTCACCTTTATCATTTTTTCTTTCTCTACCATGTTTTGCTCCCAATTCGAATATATCACTAGGAATTCCATCTTTTGTTGATTTATATCCTTCCATCTCACAAACAAGCCAATCTACAGATTCATAATCATCCATAATCCTTGCTAACCTTAAACATTTTAATGCAATAATGGATGATTTTACATTTGCATCTTCTAATTGACTTAGTATTTCATCCGATAGATTTAAAGCTTCTTCTATTTTTGATTTCATAAAAAACACATCCTTTCATATTATAACAAATACATTTAATTAATCTAAACATGTATTTACTTCATTTAAAAGTTCCAAAGCAAACTCATATACTTTTCGATAAAAATCTTTCTCAGATAAAACAATCATTAACTCAAGAATTATAAAAAATCTTTTTTGTTTATTAACAATTTTTTCTATATCGTCAAATTTAATATTCATCATCTTATTAGTTATTATTTTTGATTTATATTTTTTATCTAATGGAAATCTAAAACACATGGAAAAATCGTCATTTGAGGCATATTCTTTTATTTGTTTTAATTGTTCTACGCAATATTCATAGTAATCCGATTTAAGCCCAATTTTAGTTAAGAAATCTTTTTCTTCTGTAAAAATATTCAAAATATCATGATTAGTTGGTATTTCTTCGTTTTTTCTTAATAAAACTGCTTTAATAACCAATTCAGTATAATGACTAACCATAAATAAATATGAGTAAAATAAATTATTATTTTTACTATCCATCATTTTATTTCTAATAATAATTATTGCTTCAAAATAAGAATTTTTATAATCCTTAAAATAAGATGCTTTTTTATATATTTCTGCTGGATTATCAATTAATTTGAATTTTTCGTATATATTTTTAACTATTGCGCTTGTTTTAGAACCTTTAATTGAAGAAGCCTTTTCTATAACTTTATCTTCATTATAAATTTTAATCATTTCTTTTCTATAAAAGTCTTTTTCATCAATAACTTTTTCTATTTCTTTTTCAATAGATTTTATATCCTCTATTTTATTTTCCATACTTTTTCTCCTTTATTTGTTCAAACAATACAAATTAATGAATATTAGTAATTAACCAAAGTTTCATAACATCGCTTGTTCTCATTCTATCAGAAATCTATTTAAACTTCAAATATGAAAATAATAAAAAAGTATTCAACCAAAACCCCCTGAAGCAACTTAATCGTCCTCTTCAGTCTGAAGAGCACAAGTATGCACTATTTTTATCAAATTAGTTTAATTAATGCACAAAAGTATTAATAATGATTAAAAAATGTTATTTTAGATTACCTCAACTACTATAAAAAGGACACTAGATTAAACTCAATTGAACTTTTTTGAACATAATTGTGTAGTAAATAAACTCAAATAAACAAAAATGGAGCCTTTCGGCTCCTTCAGGGGGTTTTGGTTGAATACTTCCATATTGTTTCGTAGAAGTATTCGATGACATATTTCTATGTCAATTTAATTATATAATGATTATTAATTTATTGTCAATTGATAAATTAATATTTTTACAAATTTTGTATTTCATCATAGAGTTGATACCAATTATCTACTCTTTTTACTTGTGTTTCTTTATTTCTATTTATATCTGAATTGAATAATATTACTTTAATACCTTCTTTACTTAATTGTTCACATGTATCTATAGCATCATCTATCATTAAATCTATATTTTCATTTTTACATGTTTCTATTTTATATGTTTGATGTGTTATTAATTTATCATAATTAATATTATTATTTTCTAAATATTCTTCACAAAACTTTTGAGCATCTTCATAAAATTTATCACTTCTTGCAGTTATAATAAATATTTTATTCCCTTCACTTCTAAGTTTATCTATTATTTCTTTAGCACCATCTTTTATTTTTATTTTATTACCCATTTCAACTGCATGATCATTAAAGAATTTCTTTGTTATTTCATCATCTAAAAAGCCTCTAATAATGTTCTCGAAGTTTTTAATTAATCTATTATCATTACAATAAATACTATCATATTTATAACAATATTCTTTTATAACTTCACTTGAATTAGTAATTGTATCATCTATATCAATACCTATATTCATTATTCACCTCGCTATAAAATTATAACATATTATTATTTTATTTTTTAATTAATTTTAGTCCACTTGTAAACTCTTCATAAGTACTTACTTTTTCTCTTAATTCTCTTTCTATTTGATTTAATACTTCATATAAAACATATGATGGTTTACATTTACCATATAATATAGCTTGATTATAATATTTATTAATATCTTCATCTTTAAAATTATCACCACTTAATAATAAAAATAATATTGTATTAGCTAATTCTTTTATATTATGTTTATATACATCAAATGGTTCATTATAATAATCAAATTCATAAAGATCAGTATCTATTACTTTAACACCACCATTTTCACTAAATAACATATTTTCATGGTGTAAATCATGTACTAATAAATTATAATCTTTAGCAAACATTTTCATTTCATTTTCTATTCCATCTATACTTTTTATGCATCCTTCTATATCCATAGTAAGCATTGGTTTTGTTATAAAAAAACCATTTACTAATTTCATTAGGTATCCTACTAAGTTCTCGTCTTTTTTACTTTTTAAATATATAAAGGTAGAAGGAAACACAAAATATTCACTCTTTATTCTAGATAATCTTCTTAATGTTTCTAATTCTGGAATATTTGTAAATTCCTTAAATACTGTCTTATTATCAGATTGATAACAAGTTCCATTTACTCCACTACCTAGTAATTTTTCTCTGTATTTTTCTGGAACTTTTTTATATACAATATATTTTTCTTCTAACATAATAATCACCTAGCAAATGATTATTCTAGCATATTATTATTTTTATGTAAATTAAAATATATGTAATTTACTTTGGGTTATTTATATGTTAAAATAATTTTGATAATAGGAGTGTATAAGATGGCAAAGAATAAAAAGAATAAAGAAACTCTTAATGAAGAAAATAATAAAATTGAATTTTGTGATTTTAAACAATTTATGAAAACTTTAAAAGAAGTATCTTCAGAATCTTCTTCATTAAAAGAATTATGTGATGCTTTAGAAAGAGGAAATGATGATTTTACTTCTAGAATTGAAAATGCTAAATCATTTTTAAAAGAATGTAGACGTAATGTAGTTGCTGCATTTAGTAAATTAAATCATCATGATACTAGTCTCTTATATGATAAATTAAAAGAATTAAATAATCGTGAACTATCATATAATATTAACTTTATTGCTAATGAGCATCAAAAAATGTTAAAAAAGAAATTATCAAATAGTAATATTACAACTACAACAAATAAAGATGAAAATCACAAATCAAAAAAAGAAAAACAAGAAAACATTCCTACTGTTAAAATGAGTTCTGACTTTGTAAAAGGTTTAAGTGTAATAGATTATATTGATTATAATTTTGAAACTAATATTATTGAACGTTTTACTCAAGAAATGAAGAATATTGATACTGATAATTTATCTGAATATATTGAAAAAACTAATAGATTAATAGATAGGGTATTATTTGAAACTTATTTTAAGGATAAAGAATCTGTTGTTAGAGGAGTTAAAAATCATTTTGGATTAGAATTTTCTATTATCAAAAGAGATGATGAAATATTAAATGAAATAATATCTGATGAGTTAAGATTTTATCAACAAAAAAGAATCGTTGATAAATTAGATAATATGGATACAACATATTTAGGAACTTCTAAAAGAATTTCTAAAGATATAAATCCAAATAGTGATAATATAACAGTTACTTTTGAAGAATTATATACTTCAAGTATTCCTCACTATGCATTCTTACAAAAAGAATTTGATAATAAGTTTATTATAAGAAGTGCTAGTCAAGAAGTTATTAAAGATGATTATGTAGCTAAACACTTAGCAGGTGCTTCATTCTTAGCTTTTCCTGCAAATGTATTAATTGCTAAAGATGAAAATGATGATTTTGTAGCTTATTCAAATCAAATTAATAGATTTAAATTTTAGTAATTAAAAAGGATATTTTTATTAAATATCCTTTTTATTTTGCTTTTAATGCTTTATATATTTTCTTCCATAAATTACTTGAAGAATAATTAAGTATACCTACTTTATATACTTTAAGACCATATTTATAAAGTAATACGCATACTACAGCTAGTAAAAGTATTGATACTATTAGACCAACTATGGTTATTTCTCCTAATGTATACATTACAGGAGCTAATATTCCAGAAATAAATGGAACATATGCCATTACATTAATAAATGTTGAACCTCTAAATAATGATGCATATATAGCAAGGAAATAACCCAACATTAGAAATACCATTACTGGTGTTTGTATTTGATTATAATCTTCCATACTTGTTGTAATACTTGCTAGTATTCCTGTTAATAATGAATAAGCAAGGAAACTAAGTAGTATTAATACTATAAATAGTGGAATTCCCATAACTAGTTTTGATGCTATATCACTTTGTAAGAATAAATTAATATATTCATTTATTTTGCCAACGCTTTCTGGATTTGATGCTACCACATTATTTACAGAACTCATTAGTCCACCTGAAGTAAATACTCTGATAATTGATCCTATTAGTGCATAAAGTAATAATAATGCTCCTTGTACTATTGCAAAAACATTTGATGAAATTAATTTAGACATAAAGTGTACTTCTGGACTTACGCTAGAAATAATGATTTCCATACTTCTTGAAGTCTTCTCTTCATTAATTTCAGCGCCTATCATTTGTACTATTAATACTATAAGTAAGAAGAATGGAATGATGAATACTATTGTAACTATACTTCCTATTAGTTCCATGAATTCTTCATCTTCTTTAACATCTTCACTAAGTATTACTCTATTAACTTCAACACCTTTATATACTTCATCTAATGTACTTTGATCAATACTAGCTAGTTTTAATGCTGCATTTGCCTTAGTAGTATTTACAGCATTAAGTAAGTTTTGATATAAAACACCATCAATATATTCATAAGAAATAAATTCTACATCGAAGACTTTTTCAAAACTAACATCTTCTATTTCTTTAAAATATACAATAATATCTTTTGTTTCTTCTTTAGTAATATTTTCTTTTAATTCATCTAAAGTTTTATCAGTTTCAACCACTTCAGCGTTATAATTTTCAAGTACATCTAAATAACTATTTGACATTATATTTTTAAAATCACTATATACACCAACTTCATCAACTACATATATTTTTACAAGTTCATTGAAGTCTCCACCAAAGAATTTGACAATTGAGTCTAAGTTTATTACGCCAATTATTATTATACAAAGAATTAAATTAATTATTTTAAATGCTTTAGTATTAATTTTTTTCTTGATACTTTCTCTTGTTAAAAAACTAAATTTATTCTTCATATGATTCACCTACTTTATCTATAAATATTTCATTAAGTGTTGGTTCTTCAACAACAAACTTAGTTACAGAGTCACATTTAGATAGTTTTTTAAATATACTACTAACATATTTAATATCTTCTATTTTAATGGTATATTCATCTTTATTCTTTTCTAAACTTACTACTCCTTTAGTTTTCTTAATTTCTTCTTCATCTAAATCAGCTATTACTTTAATATTTTTACGTCTATAATCCGATTTTATCTTAGCTAGTTTTCCTTCAAGAACTACAGAACCTTTTACTAAAATAATCAATGAATCACAAAAATATTCTATATGTTCCATCATATGTGATGAAAATATAATAATTGTTTTTTCTTTTTTTAGTCTTAATATTACTTTCTTAAATAATTCTACATTTATTGGATCAAGACCGCTAAATGGTTCATCTAGTATTAATAATGTTGGTTTATGAATGACGCTTAATATAAATTGTATTTTTTGTTGATTACCTTTAGATAATTCTTTAATTTTTTTATTTTTATACTCTTCAATATTAAATTCTTTTAAATATTCATCTAATCTTTTTTCTACTTCTCTTTCACTTAGACCTTTAAGCACACCGTAATATATTGCTTGTTCTAATACAGTTTTTGTCGGTAACAAACTTCTTTCTTCTGTTAAAAACCCTATTTGATCAGTGACACTATAATCTATTTTTTTACCATCTAATGTAATATTACCTTCTGTTATATCAAGAAGTCCCATAATCATTCTAAATGTTGTTGTTTTCCCAGCACCATTTACTCCTAGAAGTCCAAATATTTCCCCTTCTTTAATTTCAAATGATACATCATTTACTGCTCTAAAATTTTCATAATATTTTGTTACATGTTCAACTTTTAACATATTTTCACACTCATTCCCGTTTCTATTCCAAGCTTTTCTGCTTCATCTTTATTCATATGAAGTTCTAATTTACAAGTTTCATCTGACTTTATATGAACATCTCCTAATACTACTCCATTTTCATATTCAACTGTAACAGTATCTCCTTTATTTACATTAAATGTAATCAAATCTTCTGCACTCATATGTATATGTCTATCTGCTACAATAGTACTTTCTACTGCATGATATCTTCCATTAGGTCCTATTATATCTACTGTTTCGCTACCAGATAGGTCTCCACTAGTTCTAATCGGAGCATTAATGCCAAAAAATTCATTGTCTTTTTCTAATAGTTCAACTTGTGTATATTTTCTACAAGGTCCAATTATTCTAATATGTTCTAGAGTCTTACCATTTTTTTCTATTGTAACAGTTTCTTCACATGCAAATTGTCCTATTTGAACTAAATCACGTTTATTAGTAAGTTCATAGTTTTTACCAAATAATACTTCTAATGCTTGTTTAGTTAAATGAACATGATGGTTAGAAACACCTACTTTAATATCCATAAATCCTCCTATTATCTAGTAATATTATAATATATTTGTATTAAAAATAAAACACACTTATAGTTGATTATCACATTTTTTCACTTAATTCATTTAATAATATAGAGGTGAATAATATGAATGGAAGTTACTATAAATCTCCAGTTTTTATTAATGATTTAGAAAGAGATACATATAAACCACAGAATGATAATTATTATAGTCCTAACTATAATTCAGAACAAAGTTATATTGAAAATATATTAAGAAATAATATAGGTAAAAAAGTAAGAGTTCATGCATCTTTTAGTGATTCTAATGAATGGAGAGATAGAGTATTTAGTGGAATAATAGAGCATGCTGGTAGAGATAACTTAGTTATAAATGATATTGATAATGGTAAATATTATTTAATATTGATGATTTATTTAGATTTTGTTGAGTTTAATGAAGAAATTACATATGCTAAATAACTTTAAAAATTTTAATTTTTTTGATATAATTAGTTAAGGTGATAACATGACTAAAACAAACATAGTATTACTGGTTATTGAAATAATTTTAGTTTTTGTGTTTTTATGTTTAATATTGTATAGATATTCTAAGGAAAAATTAGATAATAATTTAAGAAAGTTAAATGATTCTGAAGAAGATTGTATAAATTGTTTAAAAAGTAAGTATGATATGTTACTTGAAATGATAAAGATTATTGAAACTAAATATAAAGTTGAAAGTAAAGCATTTGATGAAGCTAAAAAAGTTACAATAGATTCAGTAAATTCATTTAAAAATGAAAAATTATTAAATAAATGTTATAAAGAAATAATTCAAGTAAAAGAAGACAATAAAAAGATAAAAGAAACTAAAAATTTCAAAGAATTAATAACTAATTATAATCAAAATGAATTAAAAATAATATCAACTAGAACATATCATAATAAATATACATTAATATATAATAATTTAATAAAGAAATTTCCATATAATATAATATCTAAATTTAAAAAATATAAGATTAAAACTCTTATAGATGGAAAAGAAATAAATAATAACTTTAATAATGATTTAGAAGTGTAAAACACTTCTTTTTAAATCGAAAGGATAACTATGCCAAACTATAAAACTCATTCAATTCATTCAGATAAAGTTTTTCCATATATAAATAAAAGAATATATATTGATAAAGAAAAACTAAAAATTTTTTCATTTGGGCCAGATCCTCTAGTTTTTAGTGATGTTAAAACATTTAATCTTCAACATAATAAAAACTCTAAATTGTTTTTTGAGTGTCTTATTAAAACAATTAGACTATGCAAATATCAATATAATGATGAAATTATCGCTTTTTTATATGGTCAATTAGAACATTTCATATTAGATTCAACATTTCATCCTTATATTTTTTATACTACTTCTGGAATGCAAAGAAAATATTTAACAGATCAACATTTAAACTTTGAATTATGGCTAGATGATTATTTTATCCAAAAATATAATATTCAAGATAAAAATTATTATAAAAAATTTAGTGCTAGTATGGAATTAAAATCTCTAGTAGATTATGTATATAAAAGTGTATATAATTGCTATTATGCTAGAAGAAAATATGAATTTGGAACAGATATTTTATTACTATTCGAAAATACAAGGATTAATGATAAAGTAATACCAGAAATATCTAAAAAATTAGGTATTGGTGATATTTCTTATAATGAAATCGAGAGAATTTATCCTTTTTTAAATAAAGATAGAGATGTATGGTATAATCCTTTTTCACTTGAAGATTATCATGAATCTATAAATGAAATATGGAATAAATCAGTAGAATTATATTTAGAAGTTATTGAAGATGTTAATGCATATCTTTATGATAATAAGGAATTAAAAAGCAGTATCTTAGATAAAGATTTATCATATGATACTGGCTTACCTTCAGATATACCAAAAAAATTACTTGTATCAAAAAGAATTAGTAAGGAAGTTTAAAATTAACTTCTTTTATATTATTCTTTTTTAAAAATTCATTTGCTTTTGAAAATGGTTTACTTCCAAAAAAACCATTCCTAGCAGAAAATGGACTTGGATGAGGACTTTCAATTATTAAATGTTTAGGATTTGTTATATATTTTTTCTTTTCTCTTGCAAAATTACCCCATAATATAAAAACTACTGGTTCTTCTTTTAAATTCAATAATTTTATTATATGATCTGTAAGCAGTTGCCATCCTAAGTCTTTATGAGAAGCTGGTTCATCTTTTCTAACACTAAGTACACTATTTAATAAAAGCACTCCTTCTTTTGCCCATGGTGTTAAATCACCATACTTACTTGGTTCTATTTTTAAATTATCATATAGTTCTTTATAAATATTTTGTAAACTTGGAGGTATTTTTACCCCTTTTTGTACACTAAATGAAAGCCCATGAGCTTCTCCTTCTCCGTGGTAAGGATCTTGTCCTAAAATTACTATTTTAGTATTTTTATATGAAGTATTTTTTAATGCATTAAAAATATTATCATAACTAGGATAACATATATGAGTATCATATTCTTTCTTAACATTAGACATGAATTTTTTAAATCCCTCACTATTCCACACACTCTTTAAAACAATATCCCAATCATTACCTATCATATGTCACTTCCTCATTAATTTTATTATACAATAAGAATTAATGATAATCATAACAAATATTAAATAATCTGTATATTTCCATAAATAAGAATTGTTAATAAATATTGAAGAAACAACTACTATTAAAAAAATAACACTACAAATGTTAGTAATTTGTTTATTATTAAAAATATAGTTTATATTACTTTTTAATATATAATATCCACTAAGTATTGTAGTAAGAGCAAACAATACTAGAATTATAAAAAGAATATAAACACTAGTACTACCACCTATATAATAAAACATTCTTGTAATAAGCAAATTATAATCATTTACTATATTATTGTTATATTTATATATTAATATTATAGATGTAATTAATAAAGTATTCATTAACGTTATAAAGTATATACTAAATAATTGATATCTTATAGATACATCAATATTATTTTTATCACTTCCAGATGCAATACTAGTAGTACCAATTAATATTTCATTCATAAATATACTTCTAAGTGTTCCAATTACAAAACCACTCATAATAGATTTAAATGTTAGTAAATTGTTAAATTCTATTTTAAAGCTTGATATAAGATCATTAAAATGATTTATTATCCCAAATAAACATACAAAAATGAATAGTACTATTTTAAATGGTACTAATATATTCATTATTCTTTTAACTTCATCTACTGAGAGATTAATTGTTGCTAACAAAATCACAAAAACTAAAATTATTATATACGCATTGTTAATATTATGTATATTTTTTAACACATTTGATATTGTATTAACTTGAATCATTTGAAATAAAAATGAGTATAGAATTATAATAACAACTAATGATATAACAGATAAATATTTATTATTTAACCCATATCTAATTATAAAATATGGACCACTTATATTATCTTTTTTATATTTATTTCCATAATATGCTTCATAATATGTTAATGATGTGGTAATAAAAGAAAATATAATAATCCATATAACAGATGAAAAACCACCAATTATTATAGAAGAAGTAGTTCCAATAATACTACCTACTCCAATTTTAGTACCAAGAGATAAGAATAATGCACTTTTATCTTTTTTTATTAACTCTTTTATATTTAATCTATAATTTTTAAATTTTAATTTGAAACTCAAATATATAGAATAAATAATCATAAATAGTATTAATAATATCCACATACTAAATAATATAAAAAGCTATCATTATTTATGATAGCTTTCATTATTTAATATTTTAAATGACCTATATATTTGTTCTAATAGTATTCCTCTAAATAGTCCATGTGGAAATGTCATATCAGAAATACTAATTCTTTTATTAACAAATCTTTTAACTTCATCATTAACTCCATTAGAGCCACCGATTATAAATGATATATTTCCATATCCATTTAAAAATACATCATTAATTAAAGAGGATAACTCAATAGAATTCAACTTTTCTCCTTTTATATCCATATAAATATTATAATCTTTTGAATTTAATACTTTTAATATCTCATTAGATTCAGTATTTATATCATTATCTTTAAGTTCAATAATATCTATTTTATGATATTTAGAAATTCTTAATTTATAATCATTAATTAAATCACTTAAATATTTTTCTTTTATTTTACCAACACATATTATTTTAATCATTATTTGTATAATGTAAGTGGATTAATAGTACTTCCATCTTTTTTAACAGTTAAATGTAGATGCTTACCTGTACAAGAACCAGTACATCCCATAATACCTATTAATTGTCCTTTATCCACTCTATCTCCTACTTTAACAATTGTTTTTGATAAATGCATATATGTAGATGTATAACCATTTTCATGATTAATAACAATGTTAATACCTGCACCACCACTACTCCATCCAGCATGAGTAACTTTACCACTTTGAATAGCAAATATATTATTAGATGCTGTTCCAGTAATATCAGTTCCATTATGTAAGTGAGCTGTTTTTCTAATTGGGTGAATACGATAACCATAATGAGATGAAATCTTAAATGGTTTTACTGTTGGCCAAGCCCAATATGTTGTATTTCCATAATAAATAACATTCTTAGCTCCATATACCATTATTCTATCAACAGCTTCTCTTATTACTTCATTTTCAACTTGTGCTGTATTAACTATAGAGTTATTTATTTGTTTTGTTGCAAATGTAACTTTAGATAATCCATTAGATCCTTGTTGTTTAACATAAGATTGATCAGAATTAATAGTTTTATCATATATTACTTTAGTTTCATATTTTACTGTTTGATATTCTGTTTCGAATGATTCAATTACTATATCAGATAATGGATCAACATGAGCAACTGTTACCTCTTGCCCAACTGCAAGTAATGCATTTTCTCCTGCTATATCAGGGTTAGCTATTAAAAAGTCAGATACACCAAGCTTATTATTATATGCTATTGTTTCTATTGTATCAGAAGATTTAACTTTATATTTATTTGTTAAATTAGTTGTTCCAAATAAGAAATACATACTAAGTGAATCAGCATCAGTAAATATTTCTTCTTCGGTAGATACATATGCTTTTTTAATAGAAACATTATCTTTCAAATATATATTAGTTATCTCAACACCAGTATCAACTATTTCTTCCTGTTCTCCATTTAAATAATCATCGTATTTAGATTCATTAACAAAAGCAAGAACAGTATTTCTAACAGCTGAATCTAAATCCTCTTTATTAAGTATATAGAATGTCTTCTTAGCTTTATCTCTTGTAATAGTAACTTCATATCCTTCAATTGTAAAAGGATCTAAATCCTTTATTTCTTCATATACTTCCTTAGCACTCATTAAATTTGTACTATATGTAGCTACTGGATTTATTTCTAAATTAGTTGGACTATGAACTTTATCTACTTTATATTTATCTTTTATTTCTTGTTGTTCTTTATCAATTAAATCAAGTAATTCATCTTTTGAAGAAATAAGACCAATTTTTTCACCACCAAGATATACTTGATAATAATTATGTATTTGTCTCTCTTTTGGAATAAAAGTAATTGATAAATATATTATAAGAATAGATAAAAATAATCCAAAAAACAAACTTCCTAATGTTATTTCCTTATTATTCATTTTCATCTTCCCTACTTGAGTAATTATCAAATGAACCAGTATTTAATTGAAAGATTAAATCTACTGTTCCAGTTTGACCTGCTCTATGTTTTGCTACTAATAGTTCTATCTTTCTATTAGGATTTGAATTGTATTTTCCATATTCATCACTGTGTAAAAATAAAACTATATCAGCATCTTGTTCTATAGAACCAGATTCTCTTAAATCTGATAATTTTGGTTTACTATCTTCACCTTTTCTTTGTTCAACACTACGAGATAGTTGAGCAAGAGCTATTACTGGTATTTCTAGTTCCATTGCAAGTCTTTTAATATCTCTACTAATTTCACCTACTTCTTGAACTCTTTGACCAGCATATTTATTTGAACTAGATAATAATTGTAAATAGTCTATTACAATTAAGTCTAATCCATCTTTTGAATTTTTTAGTTTTCTACATTTTCTTCTAATTTCACTTACTGTTAAACCAGCAGTATCATCTATGAAAAACTTAGTATCAGAAAGTTGACTCATTGCTTCATTCCATCTTTTCCAATCTGTATTTTTAAGTTTTCCAGTCTTAATTACATCACCATCAATTTTACCAACGCAACCAAACATTCTTTTTAATAATTCTTCTGCTGACATTTCAAGAGAGAAAAATGCGACACTTCTCTTTTCTCTAATAGCTGCGTTTAAAGCAACATTTAATGCAAAAGCACTTTTTCCAGCACCTGGACGTCCAGCTATAATAATTACTTGATTTTTTTGAAGACCACGTGTCATCCTATCAAAATCATAATAACCAGTTCTAATTCCAGTAAATTCTGTTTTAGATTCAGACAATTCCTCTATTTGCTTTTGAAGTTCAGGTAATACATCTTGAATCCTCTTAATATCCTTACCCAACTTATCATTATATACAGATAAAACACTTCTTTCTGCATTTTCGACTATATCAACAATAGAATCTTGTTCTTCATAACAATCTTCTTGTATTTTACTACTAACTGATATTAAATTACGTAATATACTTTTTTCAAACATAATCTTAATATAATAATTTAAATTAGCAGTAGAAGGAACAGAGTTAATAATTTCTGTTATATATTCAACTCCACCTACTTTAGATAATTCTTTATTTTTATCAAGTTCATTACAAATAGTATTTACATCAACAGGATTATCATTATTATGAAGAGTTTTCATAGCTCTATAGATAGTTTTATTAGCTTCACTATAAAACATCTCATCACTAACTTCATCCATGATTTTATCTAAAGCATCTTTTTCTAAAAATCCACAACCAAGTACAGATATTTCAGCTTCAATGTTTTGAGGTTCTTTTCTTGGCATATTTCCTCCTTATTATTTTTCTAATATTATATTAATATTAAATGAAACTTTCTTATGTAAGTTAATCTTTACAATGTGTGTTCCAAGAGAATTAATTTCTTCATTTATTTGTATTTTCTTTTTATCAATATCAAAACCTAATTTAGATAATTCTTCACTAATTTGTTTACTAGAAATACTTCCAAATACTTTATCATTATTTCCAGTTTTAACTTTAAATTTAATATTTTTATTTTCTAATTTTGCTTTAACTTTATTACATTCTGCGATTAATGCATCTTCTTTATCTTGTCTTGTTTTTATTTCTCCATTAAGTACTTCAACACTTTTAGTAGTATAAGCAACAGCTAACTTTTCAGCTATTAAGTATTTAGCATATCCATCTTTAACTTCCTTAATTTCATCCTTTTTTGCCTGCTTTTTAACATCTTGTAAAAATATTACTTTCATATATGCACCTCCCACGCATTTAATGTATAACTATTATAACACATTACTCATATAAAAAAAAGTTTGTTTAAATTGAAAGTTAAGTGATATTATTATATAATTGTTTATATAATAGAGGTGAATCGTATGCAAGATGATCTTAATAAATATAAACAATTTGAGTCTCAACTAAAAGCATATCTAATTCAAGAATTTGGTAAATTTTTACCTGAAGATAAAATATCTTTATTAAATAATACTGATTATGTAACTAAAAATTATAATAAAGATTTAAGTGAAGAAGAAAACCATGGAAAAATAACAAGAGGTATGCTAAAAGATGTAATTAATATAGAATGTAGTAAGATAATAGAAGTAGAAGAAGGAGTTTCATTACCTATTCAATATGGTAAAAACTTAGAAACTGCATTAATTGAATACTATGCTCAAAATTTATCACAAAAATATGGATTTAATATAAATGAAATACCTGAATTAAAAAATGATTTAGAAACAATAAAATTACTAAATCAGAAATTAGATTCAACATTTGACCCAACTGTATTTAATAGTGATGCTGTTAAATTATTAGATACAGCTAATATAAAAGAATTAATAGAAAAATACGATAGTGATGCTATTAAAGAATATTTTGAAAAAAATAAAAAAGTTTCTTCTCAAGTTGGAGGAACTAATAAAGAAGAAGAAAATGAACTAATGAAAGAAAACTCAGATAGAGAAAATAGTGTTCAGATAGTATGGTTAAATGGAAAAAAATATATAAAATATATAGATCAAAAAGGTACTGTAAGCCTAACTGAAATAATCGATCAAGGACAAACTGAAAATTTTTATAAAAGAAAACTTGCTGAATTAAAGCCCGGTGAAAAACTTGATCCCGAGAAATTTAAACATGAATTATCAGAAATAATGGGAGATATAACATTAACAGAAACTAGTGATGTTGATAAAGATAATTTGAATCATAAAGAAATTAATATGTTAAACTTTATTAATGCAAATGACGAAATCAAAAAACAAGCACAAAAAGACATTATAACTCACAGTAATGATATGGATATTCATGTAATAGAAAGTACAAATGATATTGTTGTTACTGAAGATAAAGATTATCATGTTGATGCACATATGGTTAAAGATGGAAAAGCTCAAGCCCAAAGAGAGTCATTACAAGATACAAAAGATATTAGTTCTAGAATACTTACTAAAGAAGAATATCAAGAATTAGTTAACAAATATGCAAGAGGAGAAGAACTAACTTTAGAAGAACTCGAGAGTTTAAAAAGAACAAGTGAATATTATATTGATCAAGGTGAAACATTAGAAGATGTAATGCAAGAAAAAGGTTCTGTTTTATCACCATATAAAAATACTAATTATAGTGGTTTTGGTTTTTCAAATTTTATAACAATATTAGTGTGTACAGGTGCAATATGTACTTTAATAATGTCAATTTATTTAATATTATTTTATAAATAGTCTTATGACTATTTTTCTTTGTATAAAATCATTGCTGAAAAACAATATATTTGTTCATTAGAATATATAGATACAGCAGTTCTAAATTGAATATCTATAACCTCTATATCTTCATTTAAAAATGAATTTATATCTCTTTCCAAATCTCTTTCATGACCTTCATCAAATATTTTAACTTTCATATTTTAAATTTATCACAAATAAAATAAAAATAATGTCGAAATCAACATTATTCTTTATTTTGTTCTTCTTTAATTCTCTTTCTTATCTCATCTAGTTTTATTCTATTAGTTTTTTCTATTCCTGCTTCTGCTTTATTTTTATTTAAATAAAGCCCTATAACAAATATATATGCAAGTACATAAAACCAAAATAATAATATAACTATGTTTGCAAGATTACCATATACTAAATCATATCTAGCAATATTATTGATATAGTATGAATAACCAATTGTAATAATTAACCATGAGATAGTAGTAAATGCAGCTCCTCTATTCATATATTTACTTTTAACTTTCTCATCAGGAGCTATTATGTAAACAAGTTTAATTATATAAAACATAATTAATAATGATACTGGTATTTGTAATATTGTATATAATGCATCAATATATTCTCTATTTATTGATATGAAATCAGTAAACATTCCAATTATATTTATAATTGATCTACCAAACAATGGAACTATCATAGTAAATGCAATTAAAACAATTAATATAATACTAATTACTAATGATTTAATCATCCTCTTAAGAAAACTAGAATTTTCAAAATGGAAAATTGTATTACTAGCAAGAATAATAGCATTACAACCATTCATCATAACTACAAAACTAAGTATAATAGTTAATAAAGAACCACCAGTTAACTCACTTGTAAATACAGGCTGTAAAAAATCAACTACATTACTAGGAAAAGTTCTAGTAAGAAAATTTTGTATAGTATTCATTGGTAAATTAAATGATGTAAGAAAATAAAATAATAAAGATAAAATTGGTATTAAAGCTAAAAAGAAAGAATATGCTAGATTACCTGGCAATATCCTAATTTCTTGACTAGTTAATATGTTAGATATTCTATTTATTCTTTCTTTCATTATTATTTTCCTTTATTTTTATTAATCATATTAAGTGAATCATTAATAGCATCATCAATAGTCATTTCTTCACTTAAAATCATTTTATAACCTATTGATACACCATATTCTTTATTAGGAAGTGATGATGAAAATTCACGATTTAATTTGTGAATATAAGAACTAATTTTCTTTTCATCATGACCAACTAAATAAATAATAAATTCATCACCATCAGTTCTCATTATTTCAGAATTATCTCTTTGAGTTTTGATAAGTATACTAGCAACAGCTTTAATTTGATTATCTCCTGCTTCATGTCCTATCTTATCATTTAATACTTTTAACTTATTAATATCAATAACAATTATAGCTTGTGGATATACTTTAGTTGATGACCAAAAATCAATATTATCATTTAAATAATTTCTATTTTTTAAATTAGTCATCGCATCAAAGTAATATAATCTGTCTTCTTTTTTTATTCTCTTATTATTAACACTTCTTTTAATTAAAGTATATATTATAAATGATATTACTAATATACTAATAACTATATAAAGTAAATTAGTAATAATAAAATTCAATATTCTATTATTTTTTAGTGTTTCAATTACGTCAAATACACTCTCATTTTTCATTTCATTTGAACTCAATGTACTTAGATAAAAATCAAATAATTTATTTAATGACTTATTATCTTTCTTAAGTAAAAATGAATTATTTAACTTAACTATATCACTATATCTAACAGAATAATTTTTAAATGATGAATTCTTATAATAATCATAAACTTCTTTATCTACTATTACTATAGAACTTTCATCAATATTCTTAAGCATAGATTTAATACTAGAATAATCATTTATTTCAAATAAATTCTTACTTGCCATATTGTATTTTAGATTCATATTATTAAGCATACTAACATTTATATTAGTTAAACTATAAAGCGAACTAATAGCCATGTTGTTTTTATTATGTGCAAGAACTACAAATTCACTTGGACCAAGTGTTCTAGTATTATCATAATTTTCATTACTTAATGAATAATAATTAAGAGCAATATCTATTTTTTTATCAGATAATGCAGAACTTAATGCTTTAACATCCTTGTATTCTATATATTTATATGTTACTCCAGTCATATTTGAAAATTTGTTTAAATATGTAGCTGTTAGACCAGTAAAATCGCCACCAATCATACCTTCATATGGTATATTATCTACATATCCTACAATAAAATCTTCACTAGTTATAGATTCTTTTTCTAATTCAGTATATTTATTTGTATCATAATAGATATTTAGAAAATATGAATTAATTTTTGAATTAGCTTTTTCTTTCCATCTATTATAAAACTTAGTCATAATACTATTTAATGTTTCATTTTTCTCTTCATCTAAATCTAAACAGTAATATGAATATAGACCATCTAAATGATAAACAATATTATATGATTCACTATTAGCAAGTTCATTAATATACTTGTACATTGGAATTATTGCATATTCTATAGATTTTCCATCTAAAGCAGATTTAATAGCATTATAATCTTCATAACCACTGTAATTTATACTTGAATGCTCTGTTAAATGATAAGCTATAATATCTTTATCGCTATTAAGTACACCTATCTTTTTATTTTCTAAATCAGATAATTTATTAATGTTATTATTAGTACCAATTACAACAAAATGATCTCTATAAAATAACACATCCTCACTATCTAAAGAATTTTTATTAATTAAATTAATCTCACCTTTAGTTGTAGTATTAATATTTAAATTAAGACCAGTATCTTCTTTTAATGCACTTATATAATCATAAAATACTCCACTACCACTATAAGCAAACACTGGTAATTCAGGATCAACATAAATATCTATTGCTTTGTTACTATTAGAATTTATCCATTTTTTCTCGGAATAATCATAATTATTTACAGTACTAGTAATATAATATAATGTTCCAAAAAAACCTACTACTAACAAAATAATTATAGAAATAACTATAATTGTACTTCTTTTTCTTTTAATATTTTTAATACTTTTCATATTTTCACCAAACCACTTTTAAACTATTAGAGTTTTTAGAACCAAATACTGGAAAATTAGTATTTTCATCTTCTCCAGAATAAGTAAGAATAAATTGAATTTCATAATATGTTAAATTTTCTTCCCCTACTTTATCAAGTGCTTTAATAGCTAAATTCTTAGCTGTATCAACTTTAATTGATTCTTTAAAATCAAGAGATATGTATATTATTCTACCTTCAGTAGTAACATTAACTTTGTTAACTGATTTTTCATCTTTATAAATAGATGATATATCTTCACTCAAAGTATCACTTAATTTATAATTTTCGATTCCTTCTAATCTAGTATCTCCATATTTACTTGTACTAATTCCAGAATAAAAGTATTTGTAAAATAAGAAAACAATTACAACAAAGCTTACAACTAACATAACAATTAATATTGCAAGCATAGTATTATCTTGTTTTGCATTATTTCTTTTAGATTTTTTACTCATTTTCAAAAAACACCTTCCTTGGCTTTAAATATTATACTATATTTTATTTAGTTTGACTACTTTTTATTATTATTCCCAATAATATCTATATGATAATATTATACTACAATTGATATTTAATATAAAGAATAAGATTTTCTTTTTATAAAATAATTAAATGTTGACAAATATCCTTTTTTAAAGTAAAATGAATATTGCATTAGGAAATGCAGGTGTAGTTTAATGGTAGAACTTCAGCCTTCCAAGCTGCTAACGTGGGTTCGATTCCCATCACCTGCTCCATTTGTAAAAATCGTCGCACCAAGCGATGTTGAGATAAAGCTCAATTCGAAAGAATTGAGTTTTTTTGTCGTTTATGAAAGGTTGTGATGATATGTTAAATATTATTAAAGAAAAACTTGATTTAAGCCCCGATTTGAAGAAAAAGATTGATTGGGCTAAGAATTATACTTCTACTTCTATAAAACTTGAGAAAGGCCATTTAATTAGATTAGAACCTAGTAATCTTGCTTATGTAGATCCACATAAAGTTATTATTAATGATTATACATTTCTCTTTTTCAATGGTATTAATTCTTTCTATGTTAATAACCTAAATGATAGACACAACTTATCTGAATTAGAAAACTACTTTAAACTAGCTAAAAATTGCTAACTATTGACTTATTTTAAAAAAGTGATATTATAAATAACCAGTGCATAGGTATGCTCTAGAAATGGAGGTACATCTATGATTAAAAGCAAAGAATTAAATATTTATAATATAAATAATTTTGAGGAGTCAGTAGTATTTAGACTTTTAGTATTTAGACTTTATTAGATACTATTGGCTCCTCTTTTCGTTTATACGAAAGGAAATAAAAGGAGGTCTTTATGGAAGAAGAAAGAAAAGTTGCGGGTATTTATATTCGTGTATCAACTGAAGATCAAGCTCGTGAGGGATTTAGTTTAGGAGAACAAGAAGAAAAGTTAAAACAATTATGTGATTATAAAGGTTATGAAGTATATAAGGTTTATTGTGATGCTGGTATATCAGCTAAAGATATGGAACATAGACCAAAGTTTCAAGAAATGCTTAAAGATATGAAAGATAAAAAACTCAATTATATCGTTGCTTATAAACTTGATAGAGTTACTCGTTCAGTTAGAGATTTAGAAGAACTAATTGCACAATTAGAAAAATATAATACTTACCTAGTTTGTGATAGAGATGATGTCAATACTTCTACAGCTAATGGGAGATTCTTCGTAAGAATGCTTACTGTCTTATCACAACTTGAAATTGAGATAGTTTCAGAAAGAACAAAATTTGGTTTAAATGGTGCAATTAAATCTGGTCATTTACCTGGACAAGTAGCTTTAGGATTTAAAAAAGATGTAAATAAGAAAACTATAATTGATCCAGCTACTGCCCCTATTGTTAAAAGAGTCTTTGATTTATATTTACAAGGTAAAACATTCTTACAAATATCAAATATATTTAATGATGAAAAAGTATTAAATAAAAATTGGAAAGATACTCATATTGAAAGAATAATAAATAATCGTTTATACATGGGAGATTATGAAATGTATAAAAGATTAAAAGAATGGAAAAATGTTGAACCAGTTATTTATATGAATGTTGTTGATCCAATTGTACCAAGATATATTTGGGAAGAATGCCAAGCACAAAAGATTATTAATCAAAGAACTTATACTAGAGATAGAGTTTATACTTTCTTTCAAAAACTTAAATGTCCTCATTGTGGAAAAATAATGAAATGTAAAGGATCAGGCGGAAAGAAAAGGAAATATGTTTATTATAATTGTGAGGATTGTCACGAAAATATTAGAGAGTCTTATGTTGAAGAAGAATTTGAAAAAATTGTTGGTCAATTATTAAGATTTGATAATGAATATAATGAGTTATTCTTACCACTCTTTGCTGATAAAGAAAAGTCAGTTGATAAATCTGATATAGAACGAGAAATTATCAATCTAACAAAACAAAAAGAAAGAATAAAAAAAGCATATATGTCTGAAGTTGTGGAACTTGATGACTTTAAAGAAGATTTAAAAATGATAAATGATAAACTTGATACATTAACTAAACAATTAGAAAAAGAAAATGACTTAAAGAATAGAAATAGATTCACTCCTGAAAAAGTTATGGCTGAAAGAGATATACAAAGAATATTTATGACAAACGGTAGTGATGTTTCTATGTTTCTTACAGAGTGGCAAACAATGACTAAAGAAGCTAAACAAGAATTTATTGCTAAATATATTGAATCACTTACTTTTGAAAAAGATGATAGATACAAAAATGGAATACATCTAATTGATATAAAACTAAAATCTTTATTTACTGAAAAAGTAGATCGTTTATCAGAACTTGGCTTATCACAAGTTCCAGTTGAGTTTATCTCAAATAATGAATCTGTTATACTTAATGTTAGTTATCCATTAAAAGAATCACAAGTAAAAGAATATATGAAAGAGTTTAAAGATATTAAAGGTGTTAAACTACATATTCACCCAACATTCAATTATAGTTTCAAAGATATGCCTAATGAAATAGTATTTAATTTAGATAAAAATGAAAAGGTTTTAAAACTAATTCCAATTATCAAAGATATAGACAATCCTGAAAATATTTCAAATAAGTTTAAGTTAGGTATAATTACTTCTACAATTAAGACAATTTAAAAGCATCCATAATTTCATCCATAACAAATCCTTATAAAATAAGGGTTTGTTTTAGTTTACCATCCATCTTTGTGGATGGATTTTGCAAGTGCAAAATAAGTTTTTCCCTATGAAGAAGCCTTATGAAATAAGGTTTTGAAATAGTTTAAGGGAAAATCTCTTATGCTCTTATTATTTTTAATACCAAAAATAATGCAATTATGGTCGAAAATAATCCATAAACATCCACAATTGTGGATATAAAAAAGCAGATAAAAAAATCTGCTTCAATATTCTAAATCTTTCTTATTTCATATTTTAAAACTTTACATTTATCATCTAGTAAAAACTTACCTTCAAACATTTCATCTTTAAATAAATATGGTGTAAATTTTAGATTTTGATCGAATTGATTTATAGTTGGCAAATCATTCATATCAATCCATTCTAATTCACCTTCAGGAGAGTTATGTGTTAATTCTCCTTCATATTGATCTGCTGTAAAAACAAATATTATTCCTTCAATTGAATCATGCCAATAAGAAATACCTTGTAATTTTGGATTTATTAAAGTTAATCCTGTTTCTTCATAGAATTCTCTAATAATACAATCTGAAGGTGTTTCATCAGTTTCAAATTTACCACCTGGTGGAGCATATACTTGTCCCCATTTATTATAAAACTTAATCATTAATACTTTATTATCTTTTTTTAAATAACATGCTGTTGAATTATTATGAACAATTCTATATCCCATATTAAACCTCCTGTACTTGTTATATTGTATCATACAATAGCAAGTATTTACCATATTTAATTATTTTTCATATATTCTATATCATTTTTATTTTCAATCCAATATTTAATTACAGATCTTGAAATTAATGTTGAAATTGTAAATGCTATTTTATAAGCCTCAGCTTTTTTATCAATGGTGCCATTAGTACCTTCTACAAATTTTTTTGTTGCTTTTGTTTTTTGATTTAGCGTATTTAAATCTTTTAATATTTTTTCATAATTTCCGTGAACAATATCTGATCTAATATCATAAGTAAATTTTAATAATGAACTTACTGCATTATTTGAACTTGGAGATAAAAACTTTTTAAGTATTAACCCTCCTTTTAAAACAAATGCTTTTTCAATATCTTCTTTTTCTCTTATAATTAAACTTTCCACAATAGTTATATTAGATATAATAGCATTTTGCATCATAGTGTAATCACAAAACAATAAATCTATGATATCAATAAATTTACTTATTCCATTTATATCTAAACTATTTATGAACTTTTCTAAGTTTAATAAAAAGCCATTAGTTGTGGTAACTTCTTTAATTGTTTTATATTTAACTTTTGAATAGTTAAATATGAATGAAAGCATTAAACCATGAATAAAGTATTTATCAGTTTTATCTAATGGATTATCCTCTAATATAAAAGAATAATCTTTTTTCATTGGTACATTTTTATTTAGTAATGGTGATTCATATATCTCGTTTAAAGACAGAATATTGGAAATAAATTTTTTCTCATCTTTAATTCCAAGTTCTAAGAATTTAGAGCTATCAACTTCAATTATCACCAATTTATTAACTATTTGCTTTATATAATCTATGTTATTGAAAACAAATCCAGATTTCAATAATCCAAATGAAGCGATAATCAATTCTCTAACTTCATCACTTTTTATTTTTTCAATTTCAAGTAAGTATTTTATAGATGTCTCAGATATATCTTTATTTTTTTCATAAAAAGATTGTAATTCATCTTTTTTCGCATAAATATTTACAATATTATCAATTATAAATTTCTTTTCTTTTTTTGTTGCATTTCTAATGATAATACCCATTTTTTTAAAGCATATTTTTTTTCTCAAATTAAAATCAAAATAAACTGTATACATAACATGCACATCTCCCTCAAAAAAAATGATTATATATAAATATTATATCATGATTATTTACTCTTTCACTATAATGTGATATATTTAATATGTAATTGAGTTTTATCTCGTTACATTTGTCGGTAATTGTTTCTCAAACGAGATACACAATTGCTCCATTTGAAGACAACTTACGGACTAATTAAAGTTCGTAAGTTTTTATTTTGTCCGTAGTCAGGCTTGGAAAGGCTTGTTCTACCAAATATAAAGATAATGTTCTCTTTCTAGGAAGGAGGACATTTTTTATGCTTAAATTTAAAACTGTTGAAGAACTTAAACCTAACCCTAAACTTTTAGAACTAATTAAAACCTACACTTATAAAACTAAAAAAGGAAAAGTTAAAGTTCTTCTAAATACTAATTTACAGTTTATTGAACCAACTGAATATCTAATTACATATCCCATTACTCTTACTATACTTGAATATAAAGTAAATGAAATTAGTAATAAACCATTCTACATTAAAGAACATAAGCAAAAATATAACTTAAAAGAAATTGAAACTTTTTTAAAAAAATTTCAAATTTAGGGTATACTTTTTGCATTTAAGTGAGGAAACAATTAGAGAAATATTAAAAATTAAACTTCGTAAAACTTACTTTGATTAAGGAAACTAATGAGAAATATTAATTTTTTTCAAATTTAGGGTTGTTTTTTTGCGTTTTTGTTAGGAAACATATGAGAGGTATTTTAATATTTCTCAAAATTGAAAGAAAGGAGGAAAAATATGAGATGTGGAGTTTATGTAAGAGTATCTACTGATGACCAAAGAGATAATGGTTATTCTATTGACTCACAACTTAGAATGATTAAAGAATATTGTGAAAAGAACAATTATGATATTGTAGATGTCTATAATGATGCAGGACATTCTGGAAAAGATTTAATGAGACCAGAAATGCAAAGACTACTTAATGATATTAAATCAAAGAAAATTGATAAGTTAGTTGCTATTAAAGTAGATAGATTAACTAGAAATAATTATGATGGATTTTGGTTACTTAACTATTGTGAAGAACATGATGTTAAGATTGAATTAATACTTGAACCTTATGATGTATCTACTGCTAATGGTGAAATGATATTTGGTATGAATTTAGTGTTCGGTCAACGAGAAAGAAAAGAAATTGGTGCAAGAACTAAACGTGCTATGGAAGAAATGGCATTAGAAAAAATACACCCTAATAAAGCACCTTATGGCTATATTAGGAACAAAGAAACTGGTCATTTAGAAGTTGAACCTATTGAAGCACAAGTTGTAAAAGAAATATTTGAACTGTGTAAAAAAGGTTATTCTACTAGAAATATCGCAACTATTATGAAAGATAATAATGCTTATTTAAAACAAGGTAAATGGAAAGCAGATAGAGTCTATAAAATACTTACTAATTCTATTTATATTGGTGTATTTGAGTATGGAAAGTATAAAAGAAAGCCACAAGATATTTTAAGAGTTGAAGATTACTGTGAGTCAATTATTGATATAACTACTTGGAACACGACAAGAGCAAATTTAGAAAAAAATAAACATCCAAACTATGGAGAGCATATTCATTTATTTGTAGGATTAGTAAAATGTCCGTTATGTAATGAGATACTTGCAGCTAGTGAATCATTTAAAACTTATAAAGGTAATACCAAAGTTTACTACCATTTAAGATGTAAAAATACTAATTGTAAAGGTTATGGTTATCACTATAATTCAGATAAGATTGAAGACAAATTAAAAAGAATTTTAAATGAATTAACTAGATTTATGTACGATAATTCTAATGAAATAATTACTTGTAGTTCTACTAAAAGTAAAGAAGTAAAAGAAATAGAAAAAGCCATTGAAAAACTAAAAGTTCAGGAAAAAAGATTAGTAGATTTATATTTAAGTTCTACTTTAGATGTAGAAACTATCAATCATAAAAATGATGTTATTAAAAAAGAAATAGATAAACTAACTAAAAAGAAAACTACACTTGATCCAGATAATGACTTTAAAGAATATACAGTAGAACTTCTTAAAAAGTTAGACTATGTAGAAGATAATGGAGATTTTATCTTTAAAAACAATTTAAGTTTTGCGTATTTATTTGATAGTTTAAATAAAAAAGCACAAAAAGAATTAATTAATAGATTAATATCATCAATAGAAATATCTAGAGATGATAACTACAATATTGAGATTAAAAACATCAAATTTACAGAAGAATTTATCTCTAAAAGTACAAAAGATTATATTGATTATTTAAATGAATTACTAACTGATAATAATATTGGTATAACTTATAAAGGGCAAATTAACAAAGAAAGATTATTAGAATTAGAAAAAGATTATACTATTATGTCTTTAGGAAAAATGGAAAATAATCAATATTCTGAAGAAGAATTAAACAACTATATTGATTTAATGAAAGAACATTTCTATGTAGATGGAATTATAAATTGTCCTTATATTGAAGGTAATAATATAGTTGATACCTTAATTCTAATACCAAAAACTGAACTTATAAATGTTTAAAAATTAAGAAAGGATTGAAAAAAATTATGGAAATAAAATATACAAGACAGGGAGATTATTATATTCCTAATTTATATTTAGAAAAAGATGAAGAATGCGGAAGAATTGGCAAATATGGAATGTTAAGATTACACTTCATTGCTCAAAACAAACAAGCACTTTATGAAACACTTTTGATGACAAATAAACTAACTCATCATCTTCTTTTAGTCAGTGATTCTTGTGAAAGTTTATACAAAATACTAATGGAAGATTATATTAAAAATGATGAAAGACTGTCTGAAAAAAGTAAAGAATTAAATCCGGTGGAGTGGACAAAATTAATGAATAATTACAAGAATATGGCTGAAGAAATTGTCTTAAATGAATATGTTTTTGTATAAATAATCTCTAAAAAAGAGGAAAAAATTATTAAAATAATTTAATCCTCTTTTTATATTTTTCTAAATATGGGAGTAAAAGTCGTGTCTAGCCAGCACTGAATTTATACTCCCGCATAAATTCTACTATGGGAATTCCCATACCCTTTATTTATTATATTTTCTCTTTATCTATACCTCTTAATTCAAAACTATTATAAATTTTTGTCATATCTCTGTACTTTCCTTTTTTTATTTCTTCTTTGTATGATTCAAACTCAATATTATCATTATTATTATTTAATTCTTTGTCTATATCATAAGGAACAGAAACTAGTTCATAAGATATTTTTTCATCTATATTTTTAGAATCAAAATTACCAGATATAATTAAATAATTAGCTACAGTTGTGTTTTTAACATTACCATCTTTTTCATCATTTCTGAAAACATCAATAGCATTCCCAACTGATCCAGTATTTATAATTATTCTATTATATATTTTTTGAACATATGGTGTATGAATATGGCCATAAATTAATACATCAGCTTTTTCATTAGAAATAGTATTGCAACTTGGTAAAAATAATTCATACAATCTATCAATCTTATCTATATTGCCTGCAAACTTATCTATCTTTTCAGGATGTGCGTGAACTAATCTAACAAGTCTACCACTCATATAAAATTCATAGCAGTAAGGTAAATTATTTAAATATTTTTTGGTTTCATCATTTAATTTATTTTTATTCCAAGTTATTCTATTAATTTCAGACGGTGTTTTAGTTGATAAATCAATATCACTGGTAAAGTATTCATCACAATTACCCTTAATTATAACTTCACATTTTTCTTTCACTAAATCGACGCACTCTTGCTGATGAGTTCCTTTTGCAATTATATCGCCAAGACAAAATATTCTATTTATGTTTCTTTCTTTTATATCATCTAACACTGATTTTAATGCCTCTAAATTACCATGTATGTCTGAGATTATTGCTATTCTATCCATTTTTATTTTCCTTTCCTGATTTCATTGATTCTGCATCATCAACAATTAGAGACATTGATATAAAATATACCAAAGCATCAATAAAATTCTTCATATCATTTATATCTCTATCATCTTGTATCTTTATATAATGAGCTTCGTCATTTCCTATCCATTCAGATTTTTCTGCAAGTGTTTTAATCTTATCATTATCAATATAATCTTTTAAACATTTCATCATCCATGTTGACTTTATTTCTTCAGCCTTATCTGGATTATTATAAATTGCAAAATCTTTTATTAAAAATTCTAGTGCCTTTCTATAACCTAATCCGGCTATTTCATCTAATGAATATTCTTCAGCTTTAAGAGCTTGATTATATATTTTTACAAACTGAGGAGAAACATTATTAAGTTTATCATCAAATTCCCTTTCTTTAAAGTTAACTGGGGCTGAATGATTTAACTTTATCATATTGTAATTTTTATCACTGTATTCTTTACTTCCATCAGATAATGTTCTTGCAACTTTTCTATTAATTTCATATTCTGATACTATTAATGAATGACATCCATTACAGTAATCAGCAACTGATAAAATTTCCTTATCATCTCTGGAATGTACAATACCATATAAGTTTTGTGGCGCCAACGCTTTTTTACAGTTTGGGCATTCTTCTATTGTTTCATAACTTACATTAACTCCAGTATTATCATTTTTTCTAATAAAGTTTTTAGTTATCTTCATAATAAACCTCCAAGATATTTGTTGAAATTATTATACTATAAAATAACAAAATTCTCCATACTCCCATTGAAATTTAATATGAATTCATATATAATATTCTTAGAAAGAGAGCATTATGGTTCGTAAGCTGTTGCTTAACCGCTCCATATGTAAAAATCGTCGGAACAACCGATGTTGAGATAAAGCTTAATTCGAAAGAATTAAGTTTTTTTGTGTTTAAGAAAGGTTGTGATGATATGTTAAATATTATTAAAGAAAAACTTGATTTAAGCCCAGAACTCGCGAAAAAGATTGATTGGGCTAAGAATTATACTTCTACTTCAATAACTCTTGAGAAAGGCCATTTAATTAGATTAGAACCTAGTAATCTTGCTTATGTAGAACCACATAAAGTTATTATTAATGATTATACTTTCTTGTTCTTTAATGGAGTTGATACTTTCTATGTTAATACTCTAAATGATAAACACAATTTATCTGAACTAGAAAAATACTTTAAACTAGCTAAATGTTCTTAATACTGTTCCCTCAATAAGGAATTGACAAAATTATAAAAAGTGATATTATAAATAACCAATGAAAGAGGTAACTCTAGAAATGGAGGTACATCTATGAAAATAAAACACAATATACCCGAAATTTATAATATTGAATTTAATGAGGAGTCAGTAGTATTTAGACTTTACTAGATACTATTGTCTCCTCTTTTTTAGTAATAAGGAGGTTGAATATGGAAGAAGAAAGAAAAGTTGCAGGTATTTATATTCGTGTATCAACTGAAGATCAAGCTCGTGAAGGATTTAGTTTAGGAGAACAAGAAGAAAAACTAAAACAATTATGTGATTATAAAGGTTATGAAGTATATAAAGTATATTGTGATGCTGGTATATCAGCTAAAGATATGGAACATAGACCAAAGTTTCAAGAAATGTTAAAGGATATGAAAGATGGAAAAATCAATTATATTGTTGCTTATAAACTTGATAGAGTTACTCGTTCTGTTAGAGATTTAGAAGAACTAATTTCACAACTAGAAAAATATAATACTTATTTAGTATGTGATAGAGATGATGTTAATACCTCTACTGCTAATGGTAGATTCTTTGTAAGAATGACTGTCTTATCACAACTTGAAATTGAAATCGTATCAGAAAGAACAAAGTTTGGTTTAAATGGTGCTATTAAATCTGGTCATTTACCTGGACAAGTAGCTCTAGGATTTAAAAAAGATGGAAATAGAAAAACAATAATTGATCCA
Source organism: uncultured Erysipelotrichaceae bacterium (assembly GCA_902764145.1). GTDB lineage: Bacteria > Bacillota_I > Bacilli_A > RF39 > UBA660 > CAG-1000. The sequence continues at coordinate 82,102 of CACWUS010000004.1, forward strand.
TCTACTGCTCCTATTGTTAAAAGAGTATTTGATTTATATTTACAAGGTAAAACATTCTTACAAATATCAAATATATTTAATGAAGAAAAAGTTTTAAATAAAAATTGGAAAGATACTCATATAGAAAGAATAATAAATAATCGTTTATATATGGGAGATTATGAAATGTATAAAAGACTTAAAGAATGGAAAAATGTTGAACCTGTTATTTATATGAATGTTGTTGATCCTATTATTCCAAGATATATTTGGGAAGAATGCCAAGCACAAAAGATTATAAATCAAAGAACTTATACTAGAGATAGAGTTTATACTTTCTTTCAAAAACTTAAATGTCCTAGATGTGGCAAGATAATGAAATGTAAAGGTTCTGGTGGAAAAAGGAAAAAATATGTTTATTATAATTGTGAAGATTGTCATGAAAATATTAGAGAGTCTTATGTTGAAGAAGAATTTGAAAAGATTGTTGGTCAATTATTAAGATTTGATAATGAATATAATGAACTATTCTTACCACTCTTTGCTGATAAAGAAAAGTCAGTTGATAAATCTGATATTGAAAGAGAGATTATTAACTTAACTAAACAAAAAGAAAGAATTAAAAAAGCTTATATGTCTGAAGTTGTAGAACTTGATGATTTTAAAGAAGATTTAAAAGTAATAAATGAGAAACTTGATATATTAACTAAACAATTAGAAAAAGAACAAGAACTAAAAAATAGAAATAGATTCACTCCTGAGAAAGTTATGGCTGATAGAGATATACAAAGGATATTTATGCAAAACGGAAATGATGTTTCATTATTCTTAACAGAGTGGCAAACAATGACTAAAGAAGATAAACAAGAATTTATAGCTAGATATATTGAATCACTTACTTTTGAAAAAGATGATAGATATCCAAATGGGATACATTTAATTGATATAAAATTAAAATCATTATTTACTGAAAAAGTTAGTCGTTTATCTGAACTTGGTTTATCACAAGTTCCAGTAGAATTTATTTCAAATAATAAATCAATAATGCTTAATGTTAGTTATCCATTAAAAGAATCACAAGTAAAAAATTATATTAAAGAGTTTAAAGATATAGAAGGTGTTAAATTACATATTCACCCAACATTTGAATTTAGTTTAGAAGATATGCCTGATGAAATATTTTTCGACCTAGAAAAAGATGAAAAGGTTTTAAAGTTAATTCCTATTATTAAAGATATAGACAATTCTGAAAACTTATCAAATAAGTTTAAGTTAGGAATTGTTACTTCGTTTGTAAAGACTACTAAAGAGGATTCTAAGGAGTAATCCTTAGTCCACGAAATCTTGTATGACGAAAGTTGTACAAGATATCTAGGGGGTTATATATCTTGGATGACCATGATATGGGATATACTAACCCACACTAAAAAGGAGGAATTATATGGCTGAATTACCTTATTCATTTCATCTTGGAAGTAATAAAAACAGAAAAGCATCAGCAAGAAGTAATGCTAGAAATAATGTTAGTGGTTCTTCTTCTCTTGCAAATAATGGAATACAAAATTATCAACAATTATCAAAAGTAAATAATCATGATTTTAGAAAATATGAAAATGATAATGAATATATTTATCAATTAAAAGGAACTAATGATATTGTTTATGATGTTAAAGAATTTTATAAAACTGAATTTGAAGAAGCAAGACTTGAATACAATAATAAACAATCTAGACCCAGTAGAAGAATTGATGATTATTTTGAATATGTTAATAAAGATGAAAAAAGAGATCTTGCTTGTGAGATTATAATTGAACTTGGAAATAAAGATTATTGGGATTCAAAAGATTTTGAATTTAAACGAGAAATGGTTAGTGTATATGAAGAACATTTACACGATTTAGAAAGACTTGTTCCAGAGTTTAAAATAACAAATGCAGTTGTACATTTAGATGAAACATCTCCTCATATGCATATAGTTGGAGTTCCTGTTAAAGATGGTTGTAAAACTGGTTTATCAAAACAAGTAAATAAATCATCAGTATTTACTAAAGAAAGACTTGAACATATACAAAATGTTATGAGAGAAAAATGTATTGATACTTTTAATAAATATTTTGAAAAAGAAAATGCTACTCTTAAAACTAAAGAAAGAGGAAGAAATAAAGATATTCATGTTAAGGATATGGTTAATTATCAAGAACTAAAAAAAGAACTTGAAATTAATAAAAGAAGTATTGATAAAAACAATGATAAGATAAAATCGATAAACAACTCTTCAAAAGAGTTGAAAGATTTATTATCTGGTTTAGAAGAATCTAGACTTGGTGGTTATAAACTTAATAATTCTAGACTTGGTGGTTATAAACTTAATAATAAGCAAAAAGAAAGATTACAAGATTTAATTAAAGATGTTGAATCTATAACCGATTATTTTGATAACTATAAAAATATAATTAATAATATATCTTCAATTAATGATAATTTAAAATATCAAAAAGATAGAAATAATAAAGTTGAAAATGATAACAATAAACTTATTAAAGAAAATCAAAAACTAAAAATGAAAAATACTGAATTAAAAGAAGATAGAGATTTTGTTCATGCAGTTATGGACAAAAGATTAGATGAAAGAAAAGATTTTATAACTTATCTATGTAAAAATGCTAATAGCAAGGATCCAACTACTTCCAGATTTTTTAAACAAGTTGTTAATGATATGAATAGCAAAAACTTAATAACTGATAAAGAACATAGAGTTATATTAAATCCACCTAGAACAATTAATAAATCAGAAATAAATAAAGCACTTAGTTCTATTAATAGAGAAATGGATGAAGCTGCTGAAGAATTTTATAAGACAAACAAAAAGGACGACTATTATTTATAAGTCGTTCTTTTAATGTTTTCTTTAAGTTTTTGAACTTTATTGATAACTTCTTCAAGTCGATCTGAATTTCTTGTATTCTTATAGTTATCTAATAATTCTAGAATACTATAAAATTCAATTCTTTCTCTAATGTTTGGAATTTCATTTAATTCTGGATAATTATCCAAAAACATATCAATTAAATCAGAATAATCAGATTCAACTGTAAGCATATCGGTTTGAGCGCTTGCCCATAAATATGGTTCACTATCATATCTAGAGAAAAGTCTGAAATCATAATCAATTGGTGCTACTTTACTTCTTTCAAAATCAAGCAAACGAACATTTTCACCATCATAGATGAAATTATCGAAATGTAAATCACCATGTATTAATCCAAATCTATTTTCTTTAAAATATTCAGAACATATACTAGTTAAGTCATTAAATAAAGAATCATCTAAATTGCATTTTTCCTTTAATACTAATAATTCAGCAATTAACTGTCCTTCAAAGTCATATGGTTCTTCTTTTCTTAAATGAAATGGTCTAATAATATTAATAATTTGTTTAACAACACCTATTTTTTCATCATTAGATAATTTAGGCCATATTTCATATAATGTTTTTCCATTTACTTTTTCTATAACTTCATAATAATAAGGAACTATGTTTTTTGTTGTATCACTTAAAAATAGTTTTGGTATCCCATTATTATCAGAATTTTCTTTATAAAAATTTATTTCATTAACAAATCTACTTTCATTACTATTATCAGTACAAATTCTTAATATATAATTATCTACTAAATAAATAGTATTAGTAAAACCTGCTGTTATTAATTTAAAACCTTTACCTTTCAAAATTTCATTACTATCAATAATTTTTTTAACACTTTCATCATAATTTTTTTCTTCTTTGATTGATAAAGTATAAATAATATCATATAATCTTCCAATTAATTCTAAATATCTATTAATCTCATCAATTGTTTTAATTACTTCGTTTTCTGCAAGTTTTATTTCTTCTTCATCATTTGAAACAATCCCTAAACTTCTTTCAAGATTATATTTTAGCCATCCAAATCTTCCGACAAGATTGCCACACATTACATCATACCAGTCTTTATTTTCAATACTTCTATATTTTGAATATTCTTTGAATACTGCAATAAATTTTTCTTCATCAAAGGTATTACTTAAAAATCCGGACCAACATAATGCATCTTCTACAAGTTCTCTTTCAGGATTTGCAACACCAGCACATTCCCAATCTATTATAATTGGTTCATCATTTTTCCACATTACATTTTTTGGATCCATATCAGAATGACATATTGTTTGTGTTATATTTGAACTATTAAATCTTTCATTAGCTCTTTTTAATAATGAATTATATTTTTTATAATTTTTTAAATATAATTCTTTATATGACATTTTATCAAAGTTTGGATTATTTATATAGTTTTCCCAATCATATAATCTTTTGTATTCTACAATATTTGGTTCTAAACCTATGTCTTTATAATTCAAAGAATGAATATGTGCTAAAACATTTCCAATTTTTTTACAATGTTCAACAGTTATTTCATCATCTTTTAATGTTTTTCCATCAACATAATCAAAAATCATATAGTACATATCATCCATTTTTTTTAAATAATCTCCATCAATATCTAATGCACTAGAAACTGGGATTCCATTTGCTTTTGCTAGATTTGATACTTTTTCAGATGTTACAAAATTATTATATGCTGTCTCACGTGACATTACTTCAGGATTTAAAACCTTAACACAATAAACACCTTTATCAGTTTCAACCCTAAACATTTTATGCATTAATCCACCAGTTATTTTTGATATGCTAATTACATGTCCAAAATTATATTTTTCACAAAACTTTTCTATATTCATCATTTTCACCAACTATCTTTAATTTATCATTCTCAAAAGTATATTTATAATAATGTACTTGTCCCTTATCATTAATACCAATTATCGGTCCTTTTTCATCCCATACTTTATAGTTAAATGGTTCTTCATATTTTGATTTTAAAAATTCATAAGCTTGAACATATAAAGGATTATACATTTCACTTACTTCTATATCACTTACATTTGTTAACTTTGAGTGATTAGTTAATTTTTTTATAATTTGCCAACCTAAATACTTCTTTTCCATTTCATATGGGTCAAATCCCATATCAAGATAAACTTTAACAGCTAACCAAGTATGTGTTTGAGTATGTAGTAAAGTTTTTTTGTGTCCTAACATTGCCATTTGCTTCAATGTTTCCGATATTAATGGTTTTGATAAGTGTTTTCCTTGATATTCTTTTTTTACTGATACCCAATGAACATTACCCGTAATATCATTAATAGGTTCTTCTAAATAAAATGCTGTAGATGTAGCAACTTTTTCTCCTTGTTCGTTTTCTATAAATAAGCATAATCTTTTAAGTTCTTCATAATGCTCCCCATAATAATGATTAAAAGCTTCAATACCTTCCTCATATGATAAAAATTCACCACTAGACATTTCTATTTCAACCCAGTCTTTTTCATCACCATCATTAAAGAAAACAAATCTATAACCATCTGGAAGTTTATAATCAGGAATATTACTTAAATCATTATTTACTAAGTATAAATCTACATATTTTAAAGTTCTTTCAATTGAATTCATATTTACCTCCCAAACTAATCTATAAATATTATATCATGATTTTTTAGAATTTCTTTAAATGCGTAGATATTTTATAAAACTTATGCTATAATAAGTATGTAATTAAGATTTATCTCAGTTACATTTGTTGGTAATTGTTTCTCAAACGAGATACACAATTGCTCCATTATGTATTGAAAGTCGCCACAAGCGATTTTTTTGTTGGTTGATTTTTAATATATAATTAAAATAAGTCAAATTTATTAATTGTTTGACTTTGTACTTCATTATTATTCAAATTTAACTGTTATACTTCCATTTCCAAGATTATTCAAATTATCAATGTGTCCTATTTTAGTATAATGGTAATTTGTATCAAATGATTTATAAAATATTACAAGGCAATTATCACCATATAGCATTACATCGCCTTTTTCAATATGCTTAGGATTATATGAATTTGTAAATAAAGAATTATCCATATAAGCATATTTTTCATTACCATTTAACTCATTCATTGTAAGTTCCAATGGTAATAAATTAACAAGTTCTTCAGTTGTTTTATTGCTATCTAAATTTAACTTATATGATTTACCATTAATAATTGCATTAATACTAGACACCTTTATTTCACTCTCCTTAGTTTTATATTTATTGATATTATCTTTAACAATGTTATATGGAATCATATATCCTTTTCTATAATGACCTAATAATGTAAATTTTCCAGAAATATTTATTCCTGCTATTTTCATATTTTCAGTCAATGCAACTCCACCACTATTTCCTTGTTTCATATAAGCATTGTGTTCTAACACTTTATCATTTCTTACATCTTTTAATTTTGATTTTATATATCCATATGTTATTTGATATCTACTTCCTTCAGGATGACCAATAACCATAATTTTATCATTAATTGATAGTTCTTTACTTTCAAAATTTAATACAGTAAGATCTCCATCATACTTAAAACTTAAAATTGCTAAATCATCTGTTTCACTTATATATTCAACTTTACCATCTAATAACGATTCATAATAATTCGTATACTGGGTATGTAGTAATTTTTATTATTTTCTACAAAACTTATTATACTTCTTTAATGATATAATAAGTATCGCACTGTGGATTTGTATCTG
>CACWUS010000005.1 GCA_902764145.1 uncultured Erysipelotrichaceae bacterium
TCTTCTGGATTACAAGAGGAAAAAAGAAAATTACAAATTTATAGAGATGAAATTTTTCAAAATGAAAGTAGGATGTCTAAATTAACATTTGATAGAAATGTTGGATTATATGTATTTAGTTTTGATAAGTATTTGGATTTACTATCAAGTGAAAATAGTAATGAAGAAGAGGAAGAAAAATTACTTGATGTTATGTCTTCGCTTGAGCATTTGGAGGGAGTACAAGAATATCTTAGATTAAGAGAAATTAATGATTTATTGAAAACTAGAATTGATAATTATTTTAGAGATGTTAATATAGGCTTAAGAAATAGATTAATTAATTTGGATTTACCAGAAATATTCGTTTATGGTAAAGATAGAATAACTCATATAATAGATAATAAAAGAATTAAAAGTATGCTTGCAAATGTTGATACTATTATTTATCCATTATATGATATAAAATCATTAAGGGATTTAAGACATTTTTATAATAAACTAAGTTTTCATTATTTAAATGAAATGGTTGATGATTGTGATTATGATATAAGTAGTAAAAAACTTGGTAAAATTAGAATAAATTAAGCATTTAATGCTTTTTTTATTGCTTTTGTATTTATTTAGTGTATAATGAATATGAAAATTATTTTCAAATTGGAGGAATTATGAAAAGAAATTCATATGATACTAAACAGAAGGAATTAATACTAGAAATAATTAAAAATAAAAAAGGTGAATTTACTATTAAAGATTTATATAATGAATTAAATGGAAAAGTTGGTCTTACAACTATATATAGATTAGTAGATTCTTTAGCTAAAGATGGTATCTTAAATAAAAGTATAGGTAAAAATAATAGTGCTTATTATATTTATTGTGAAGAATGTGAATGTAATAATCATTTTTATTTAAAATGTGATAGTTGTGGAAAGATGTGTCATGTTGATTGTGATTGTATAAATGATCTTTCTAATCATATAGTTAAAAATCATAAATTTAAATTAAATAAAGAACATATTATCATAAATGGAATTTGTGATAAGTGTAGTAAGTAGGTGAATATATGACGGATTTATTATTAGATTCTTTAATTGATACTTTAAAATTATTACCATATTTATTTATTACTTTTTTAGTACTAGAGTATTTAGAACATAAATTAAGTAAGAAGAATGAAAAAATATTATCTAGAAACAAAAAATATGGACCAATTATAGGTGGTTTATTAGGTGGGCTGCCTCAATGTGGATTTAGTGCGATGGCATCTAATTTATATTCTAGTAGAGTTATTACAATGGGTACATTAATAGCTGTTTTCTTATCTACAAGTGATGAAATGTTACCAATAATGATTAGTGAAAAAATGAATCTATTAACAATAGTTAATATTGTTGGTTTTAAAATTGTTGTTGGTATAATTATTGGATTAGTTGTTGATTTGGTATATAGAAAAAATGAGAAAAAACAATTAAATGAAATACATAATTTGTGTGAACATGAACATTGTGAATGCGAGCATGATGGTATTTTAATTTCAAGTTTTAAACATACAATTAAAATTGGATTATTTATATTGATTGCGAATATAGTTATTAGTTTAATAATCTATTATATTGGTGAAGATAAGTTATCAAGTTTATTATTACATAAAAATATTTATACATATTTTGTATCAAGTTTAATAGGTTTAATACCTAATTGTGCTAGTAGCGTAATATTAACTGAACTTTATATATCTAAATTAATAACTTTAGGTAATTTACTTTCTGGATTATTAACAGGTAGTGGACTTGGTATATTGTTGTTATTTAGAACTAATAAAAACTTAAAAGAGAATTTGACAATTCTATCAATTATATATTTTATTGGAGTAATTATTGGAATAATTGTAGATTTAATTTATTAAAATATGTTATAATCATAATATAGTAAAGAGGGGATATATATGGATATACTTTCTAGTGTTGTATCAAGTGATATATTTCAGGTTATACTTAAATTATTATTAAGTTCTTTTTTAGCTGGTATTATTGGTATTGAAAGATCATCAATGAATAAACCTGCTGGTTTTGGTACACATGCTATTATTGGAGCAAGCTCTGCTTTAGTAGTTATGGCAAGTCAATATATGGCATTATATTATGATATTGATGCATCACGTATACCATCACAAATACTTGCAGGCATTGGTTTTATTGGTGCAGGAACAATAATTAGAAATGGTATAAATGTTAGAGGAGTTACAACTGCTGCTGGAATATTGTCTGTTACATGTATTGGAATTGCTGTTGGAATTGGATATTATGAAGCAGCAATAATAGCGACTCTTATAGTTTTCTTAATATTATCAATTAATCATGAAATAACTGGTAAATTTGAAAGATTTGAATTAATTGAATTAACTATTACAATAGATAAAGACGTAGCAAAAGCAATAGATGAGATTGAAGATTATTTTAAGAAAAAAGAAATTGTGATTAAATCTATTAAAAAAGAAGTAGATGTTATTAAAGAAAAGAAAATGGAAATAATTAAATTGTCTATTTCATATAATGGAAAAGAAATAACTAAGAATGAAATATTGAGTAAACTATTTTCAATGGAATCAGTAGTTGAAGTGGTAGAAGAATAAGCACAAAAGTGCTTTTTTTATGGTATAATTAAATAGGTGAATAGCATGGGTGGATTTCAAATATTACTAATTATATATGGTATATTAATATTTTTATATGGATATTATATTTATAAAAGTAAGCATCCTTATATTCCTAGATTACGTGGGAAAGCCACTAAGAAATATTATAAATATGTTGGAAAGACAACAATGTTAATATCTATTTCTCCAATTATGACAGCACTTATTTCATCAGTAGATGGTAGTGCATTTACATTTTTCTTTTCAATATTTATTTTTATATTTCTTATTGTGTTAGCATTTGTAATCTCAAATAAATACTATAGAAGGTGAATGATTGCATATGAAAGATAAAAAAAGTTTAATTATTTATTTTAGTAGAGCAGATGAAAATTATTCGGTTGGTTTTATTGATAAAGGGAACACTGAAGTTGTAGCCGAATATGTTAGAGATTTTACTAATGCTGATATGTTTAAAGTAGAACCACTTGTCCCTTATGCGAAAGATTATAATACATGTATTAAGGAAGCAAAAGAAAGAATTGGTAATGCTCCGATTAAAGAAAGTTTGAATGATATTTCTGAGTATGAAGTGATATATATTATGAGTCCTATATATTGGGGAACATATGCACCTGAACTTGAAACTGCTATTAAAGATTTAGATTTTGATGGTAAAATTATAAGAATAATAACTACTCATGAAGGAAGTGGACTTGGTAGTGTAGTAAGTGATATAAAAAGAATATGCAAGAAAGCTAATGTATTAGATGACGCTATTGCAATTAGAGGTTCTCAAGCCTATTATTCAAAATCAAAAATAGAAGAGTGGATATAAAATAGTTCTTAATGAACTATTTTTTTTAAATTAAAATCACATTTAATTCTATATTTCATACAATAAATTAGGTGATTTATGTGGCATTAAAAGGTATTGTTATTGATCCTGGACATGGTGGTAGTGATCCAGGAGCAGTTAATAATGGCATTAAGGAAAAAGATTATGCATTAATGATTAGTAAGTATATGTATGATAGGTTTAAAAGTCTAGGAGTACCTGTTAGTATTACTAGAACTAATGATATAACATTATCTCCCAAAAGTAGAATTAATAAAATTAAGAGCTTTTATGGCAATAGTAAAGATGTTATTGTTATATCTAATCACTTGAATGCAGGTGGTGGTGATGGAGCAGAAGTTATATATGCACTTAGAAACACTAACTCTTTGTCTAAGAAAATATTGTCTGAACTTGAAAATTCTGGGCAAAATGTTAGGAAATATTATCAGCTAAGATTACCTAGTAATTCTAAAAAGGATTATTATTTTATACATAGAGATACACCAAATAATGAAGCAATAATTGTTGAATATGGATTTGTTGATAGTACAAAAGATGATGTTAATCAAATTAAAAATGATTATAAGAAGTTAGCTGAAGCGGTTGTTAAAGCTGTTTGTGAATATAAAGGTATTAAATATAAGGGAGTTTCTAATATAAATAATAATAGTAATTATTATATTGTTAAAAAAGGTGATACATTATGGGATTTAGCTGTCAAATATAAAACTAGTGTTAAAAATATAAAAGATTTAAATAATCTTAAGAGTGATGTTTTACAAGTGGGACAAAAACTATTACTACCATCTAAGACGTATATTGTTAAAAAGGGAGATAGCTTGTGGAAAATAGCTAAAGAGTATAATACTACCATTAATGATTTAATTAAAAATAATAATTTAAAAAGCACAACTTTACAAATAGGTCAAAAATTGAATTTAGGATAGAACATGTGATAAAATAATCACATGAGAAGTTATGGTAAAAATAAAATATGGTTTTTTCTAATATTATTAATTGCTTGTTTGTATTTTGAATATAATGATTCTTTAAAAAATACATTAGCTATAAATGATAAAAAAGAGGAATATATTAGTAATAGTAATAGTAATATTCCTGATTATAGTGGTAAAGATGTAATTATCTTAAATAATAATGAACCTAATTTTGATGATCTTGCAAAAACCACTAACTCTTTTGAAGTATATAGTGAACTTGATAGTCTTGGTAGATGTGGAGAAGCATACGCAAATATTGGTGTGGAATTAATGCCTACATCCAAAAGGGAAAGTATTGGAAGCATTAAGCCAAGTGGATGGCAGATAAAGAGATATGATATTATTACTGACGGACTATACTTATATAATAGATGTCATTTAATTGCTTTTCAGTTAACTGCAGAGAATGCTAATCCAAAGAATTTAATCACTTGTACTAGACATATGAATGCAGATGTAATGACTATATATGAATTAAAAGTTGGTAATTATATTCGTAAAACAAATAATCATGTTTTATATAGATCTACTCCAATATTTGAAGGAGATAATTTAATAGCTAAGGGAATTGAGCTTGAAGCATTATCAGTAGAAGATAATGGTAAGGGTATTAAATTTCATGTGTTTATATATAATGTTCAACCTGGAATTGAAATTAATTATAAAAATGGGAATAGTAGTCTTATTAAAAAATAAGACTTTTTAATTGAAAAAATTTTAATATATAGTATAATTACTATATGGTGATTTTATGGGTGTATTATATAAAATTAGAGATTTTGTACATTCGAGCATCATAAAAGGTATTTTTGTAAAAATTAGGGATTTTATAAAGGTTAATTATAGACAATATATACTTTGGATGGCTCTTCCTTTTATGCTTATGGATGTATTTATATATATTTTTGGTAGTGATATAAGTTATGTAAGTTATAATGTTTTATCTCCTGTTTTTTTTAGTCTAGCATGGATAATTTTATTTGTTTTTTTACCGCTATGTTTCAAAAGAAATACAGGAAGATTTTTATACTTATTATTTAGTATATTATTTTTAGCTTTATTTTTAGTTAATAATGTTTATTATTCTATGACTAAAACATTTTTTGATTTTAGTTTAATGGAGTCTGCTGGTGAAGGAGCTCCTTATATGATAGAGGCAATTAAAAATTGTAATCCTCTTGTATATGTTGCTTTTTCTATTATAGTTGTATTTATAATAAATGGATTTAAGAAAATACCAGAAAACAAAAAGAGTAATCATGAATTAGCACTTGTAGTAATAGTTATTTTTGTTACTCTTCATTTACTAGCGCCATTAACTTTAGGTAAAGCAAATACAAGTTTAACATGGTCTAGTTGGAGAAATCCAAGAAATATATATAATTCATTTAATGATGCTAATAAAAGTATTAAAGTTAGTGGATTTTTTGAATATTCTGTTAGGAATTTTTATATAACATTTTTGAAAAGTGAAGAACAAATAAGTGAAGAAGATATAGAATTTTTAAATACTACATATGATAATGGTAAAATACATAAAAATAAATATACTGGTAACTTAAAGGGTAAAAATTTGATCATTATTCAACTTGAAGGTACAGATAAATGGTTAATTAATAAAGAAGATACACCTGTTATGTATAAGATGATGAATGAAGGAATTAATTTCAATAACCATTATTCATATTATAATGGAGGTGGAAGTACATTTAATTCTGAATTTGCTGTTAATACTGGATTCATTACTCCTCTTTCATATACAAGAAATGCATATTCATTCAATAAAAATGATTTTCCTAATTCTTTAGCTAATTTATTTAAAAATAATGGTTATAGTGTTAATGCTTTTCATATGAATGATGGAGAGTATTATTCTAGAACAGTTAATTATTTAAATTGGGGGTATGATAATTATTATGGGTTATCTGAAATTGATAGTTATAGTAATTATGAACATTATTTAGATAGAGAGTTAATATTAAATGAAAAATTTAATCAATTAATGTTTAAAGAAGATGGAAATTTTGTTGATTATATAATAGCTTATTCTGGACACTTGCCATTTAATAATACTAATCCTAAAAGTGTATGCAAATTATTGTATGACATAGATGTTCATGAAAAAGAAGAAGCAGGTGAAGTAATAGATTTTGTTCAAATGTCTGAAGAAGAGTGTGCAAGACGTCAAGCTCGAGAGACGGACTATATGGTGGAATTATTACTTAAAAATTTAGAAGAGAAAAATTTACTTGATAATACAATTATTACTATTTTTACTGATCACTATTTATATACATTAGAAGATCAAACTATTCTTGCTAAATATAAAGAAACATCTAATAATTTAATAAATAATACACCATGGTTTATATGGGGAAAAGGTATTAAAAAGAATAAAGTATCTAAAGTAACATCACAATTAAATATTTTGCCAACACTTTTAAATCTATATGGTATTTCATATAATACTAATAATTATATTGCTGAAGATGCATTGGATAGTAAATATAATGGTATAGTTTTCTTTAGTGATTATTCTTGGTATGATGGTAATGTGTATGTTGAAAATGGTGAAGTAACTAATAAAAAGAAAATTAGTAAAAGTAAACTTGAGGAAAAGAATGAATATATTAGTTATATTACTAAGAAAAATGATTTGACATTGAAGTATAATTATTTTAAAAATAAAAGTTCTAATTAACTGAACTTTTATTTTTTTGTTAATTATTATATAATAAATATACTAGGAGATAATGATATGAATAATAAGGGTAATAAAGCTTTATTAATTGTAGCAATAGTACTGATATGTATGATTGCTTTCTTTGTGTATTATTTTTTCTTTAGTAGTATAAATGATAGTAAAATTAAGTATTATAATCCTAAAAGTATGGTAGAGGGATATATAAATGCATTAATAAAGAAAGACTATAAAGAGGCAATTAAATATATTTATCTACCGGATAATAGTTTTGTTAATAGTAAAGATATGGAATCTTTTATTAAAACAAAATACTATTATAATGATATTGATAAAATGCAAATAAGTGATGTTATAGAAGAAGAACAAACTTTATACAAAGTTATTTTAAGTGATAGTAATGAAAATACTATTAAAATAAATATTAATTTAATTGAGAGAACTGTTAATGACTATAGAATTGAGGAAAGTGATATATATATTACTGATTATATGATTAGTGTTCCTAAAAATACTGATGTATTTATTGATAATTATGAAGTAAGAAAAGAATTATTAATTAAAAATAATAATGATGAGGATATATATTTGATTCCTGCGATTGGCGCTTTTGAAAAAGATTTTAGATTAGTTAACAAGTTATCAACAAAAGAAACCAAGGTCACACCAATTAATTCTAGTGATATTATTAAATTATCTATTGAGTTAAGTAATAATGAATTAAAAGAAAAAGCATATTCATTTATTAAAACAACGTGGAATAATATGTATACTGGTTATAGTAAAAAAGATGATATATCTAATTATATGAAATATTTTGACGAAAGTTTTAAAGTTGATGATGTTAAAAATTATTATTCAAAAGGATTTAAAAAAATAAGTACTGGACTTACTTCTATTGGAAAATTTCAAAGTTATAAAATAACTAATATAATTGATAATGAAGAGGAACCATCAATAATCATTAATGACGAGTTAATTAAAGTTAATTTTGGTTACTCATTATCTTGGAAATGGAAATTTGCTGGAGCTAATAGTGCCGTTAAGATGAATATGAATAGATATTCTAGTCTGGTTCTTAAAGTTAAGGATGATAGTTTTGTTATTTATGAAGTACCTGATATTGGACTATTTAATTATACTAGTCAGTATACAAGGGACTTTTAAAAAAAAGATGTATAAACATCTTTTTATATTGGTAATTTTTTATATAGAATATATCCTGCTAGGATTATGACTAATAATGTATATATTATTTTTATTAATAAAGATAAAAATTTAACTACTTTTTTATTCTTTATTTTTTTATCTAAATAAGATATAGGTTTTTTATAAAATGTTGTTGCAAACCCTTCATTATAAAATTGCTTTTTCGCTTCTTTCATTAGTTACCCCCATTAATATCATCGATTGTTATTTTACTTTCATGTGGTATTGGTTTCCAAGTTACATCCATAAATAAAGCTGCGTATGTTGTATATCTTCCAATAATATCAAATGTTGGCCATGTGAATATGAATAATAATTTATTTTTAAAACTCATTTTTTTAATTCTGGCTTCTTCTATTATTAATAGATAAATTGCCATTAGCATGTTTGAAAAATATGCTCCAATTCTATATAAAATTCTAAACCATATAGCAAGTAATCCACTTACTAATAATGCTTTATATCCACTAGGAATATTTATATTAATTACAAATACTTTTCTTAAGAATTTTGTTAAGAATGATCCACCACTAAACAGACTAACATCCGCTATACCATTAATATATGAATAACATGAATAGATTATTACACTAACAATTAACCATCTAACTAAATTAATAAATGATATTGGTGTTAATTGAACTAATGTATCAAATGAAGCAAATCTATGTCTTATTGATTCGACAATATTTAATAATAATTGTTTATATGATTTTTTCCTTTTTTCATATTTTTGCTCTTTATTCCAGTTTGTTTTAATAAACTTCTTTCCAAAAAATATGTTTATAAATAGATATGGACCAGATTCAGCGAATGCTTGTAAGTGACCTTTTGACCAACGCAATCTTTGTCTTAGGGCTACTTTTAAGCTAATAGGTTGTTCATCAAAAAACTCTGCCTCATCTTGATATGTAATTTGATAACCTTGAGCAACTGCGTCTGCTGTTAGAGCTCTATCTTCTGTAAGTGAAGTATATTTCCATCCATTCTTAACTATTTCATTTGAAAATAAAAAACCTGTTCCTTGAATATTAGTAGCTAATCTTAAAATACTTCTTGCTCTATGATTTGTTCTAATTGATCTTATCCAATGTAATGCGTAAGTAGAAGCTATCCAGTTTTCATCAAAGTTTTTTGTATTCCTATATGAAGTAATAATTTTGCATCCTTCATCAAAAGCATCATTCATTTTTGAAATATAATCTTTTTTTAATAAGTTATCTGCATCAAATATAAAATATCCTTCAAATGAGTCTGTCTTATAATCTTTTTCTATATTTTTAAATAAATATTGTAATGCAAATCCTTTTGTTTTGTGTACTTCATCATGTCTTTCATATACAATTGCACCTTTAGAAGCAGCTATTTTTGCTGTATTATCTGTACAATTATCTGCTACTACAAAAATAGTGTATAATTCACTTGGATAATCTTGCTTATTAATACTATCTATTAAGTTTCCAATTACTTTCTCTTCATTTCTAGCTGCTATACATATACCATATTTATGATAGTTTTTTGCTTTTTTAAATTTTCTTGTAAAAAACATTCCTAGGACAAAATAAAATGCTTTATGAATTACTATTGCACTAAGTATTACACCTAGTAAATCATAAAAATCCTTACAGGCATTATATGAAAAGCCTAGTGATGTAATTATTATATTTATTATTTGCATAATACTCCTCTTTCGAAGTAAATTATACCAAATAATCTTGATTAATACAATTCTTCACATACTCCACTTTTTGGTGCATAGAAGCAGTGACTTTTATATCTACCAGTATTTATTTGATTAAACCATGTACCTTTGCATTCTTGATTTTTTGATGGAGCATAAAACCAAAGAGCATTAGTGGCTGGATAATAAGATTCTCCTTTTAATACTCGTTTAGCAAGTTCTTTTTCTTTAGTAGTGGCATTTCCACTGTTAAAAAGCTTACTATTAGTTCCAACAAATCCACCTGGTTTTTGATATATTACATCTGTAATTGATCTTATATTTTTAAAATCTAAACAGTTTGCTATTGCTCTGTTTACTATAACATTACCTACCATTAGCATGGCTAGTTCTCCTTCTGATAGTGCTTCAGCTCTCATTAACCTAGCACATAAATCTAGTTCTTTATTTGTATATTTAATTAACATATTATCACCTAAATTATTATATGAAATTAATAAATATCATGTTATAATTATAATGGAGATGATTGTATGGCAGTTAAACAAGTCAAATTCAATGATACTTATATCTATATTAATGATGAAGTAGATGATAAGGAAACTGGTATAAAAATATCTAAAGATAATTTAAGTGAAGAAACAAAAATAATTGAAAAGATTAATATTCAAGAATCACTTGAGAAAACCTCTTTAGATATCATGGGTGATAAAAATGAGTGATAATCTTCCTAATACAAGTTTCTATTATGATTTGTCTACTGCTAAAGAAATGGATTCATTTCTAAAATATATTAATACAATCGCTAAAAGTAATCCTGAATTATATATAAGTTCTGATATTATATATAATGAATTAAAACATAATAATTTGAGAAAGGCTGAAATTGATAATTATTCTCAAGGTATTTCTACTGAACATTTTTTTGAAATTTGGAGACAAAAATTTTCAGGAAGAAATAATTTATTAGCATTTAGAGATGAAGTTAATCTTCCATATTTTTTTCAATTTATTAATCAAATAAAAAATGATAGTGGAGAATATATTAAGCTATATATTCCACTTGATTATGATCATTTATTAGATGGAGTAAATGAAATAATTGATTTTCTTGATAGAGAAGAAATAGAATATGAATCTAAAGTTAGTGCAAATATGAGAGTCGACAACGTAACTATTAGACTTAAAGCAAGTGATTTTGATAATGCTAATAAAATAATAGATTTTATTACCAATAATCCTAAAATTAGGGGAGGTTTAAATAAAAACAATCCTTTTGTTCCAACTCGTAAGGGTATTGGGATAATGTGTGATCATGGTAATAGCTATAATAGGGATATATCAAGATTAATTAGTTCTTATTTTGTTTACTGTAGAACTAATCATGTTGATGAAGTAAGTATAGAAGAATTTAGAAAATATATTAAAAGTGCTTGTTATGATATGAGTGTCTTAGATACATTTGAACTTGCTTACAATGGTTATAGTAGGGTTAATACTAATGAAGGAATCTTAAATGGAATATTAAGTGAAGAACAAAAATTTATGCTTTTCTTAGATACTATTAGGGAAACATATAATAAGCATGGTATTAAACAAGTTAAATCTGCTATTTCACTTGCAATTAGTGAAAATGATTATGGAAGTTTTTCTAGAGGTAGTGGTGTTACTAAATTAAGAGAAAACTTAGAAAAATATGTTACTGGTGAAGAAATGTTTAGTATGATAAATGATAGACTTAGATTGTTAATGGATCCAGAAGAAATTAGTGTAAGTGTTGATGGAGCAGCAAGTCAATTTTGTGATATTCTATTTAGTGATGAACTTATATTTATACTTGATGAAGTATCAAATGTAACTATTGAATCTTATGGGGAATCACAACTTAAATATGCTTTAAATAATTTCTTATATACTGGAAGTACTAATGGTTTTTCAAGATATAGAAATAATGATACTTTAATTAATTATAGAAAAATGATGTCTCAATTTGATAATAGAACAATTTTAGATATTGTTTCTAAATCACTTAGAGTAAAAGGAATAAATACATCTGGCGTAGATATAAGAGATTTGATTAACGTTTATGCTCACTATTTAGTCGAATCAAAATATGAATTTAGTGAACAAATTAAAAGATAAATCTAGTATTACTAGATTTTTTTAATTGTGTAAAATAATATACAAAAATATTGTATAAAAAAAAATAATATGGTAATATTAGAATATATAATAGGAGGGAAGTTATGAGACAAGAAAGAGGACTTCAAAATACTGTAATAGTAGTTTTAGCAATAGCAATATTAGTTATGTCTGTTGGTTTTGCAACATATTCTGAAAATTTAAAAATCAATGGTACAGCTACATTTAATAAGGCAACATGGGATGTTCGTTTTAATAAAACATCATTTAATGAAACAAGCGATATCAAAGCTACTACTAAAAGTGTAGAAGATAAAGTAATTTCATATTCTGTTACATTACCAAAACCAGGTTCTATTTATTCTTTCACAGTTAATGTTCAAAACTATGGAACTATTGATGCAGAACTTAAGAAAATTACTATGACTGGTTTAACAGCAGAACAAGCTAAGTATATTAGTCATAAAGTAACTTATGATGGAACTGATTATACTCAAACTACTGACAATATCACTGGTAAAGTGATCGCTGGTGGTGGTACTGCTACTGCTACAGTTGTAGTTACAGTTAAATATGAATTACCTGCAGAAGCAACAGATTTACCATCTGAAGATCAAACAGTTAACTTAAATGTTGAATTTGATTATGTTGATGCAAACTTATAATAAAGAATAATAACTATATAAGAATTATCCTTCGGGGTAATTCTTATATATCAACTTGGGGTCAAGTATGAAAAACATAAGATTATACTTAGTGGAGATACTGCTATTTATTTTTGTTATAGTATTTAATATTTTTTATAAAAATATATATGTTTTGAATGGCTTAATAATTGCTATATCAATTTTCTGTTACATATTTTTTGGATATAAAAAAGATAATTCATATATAAGAAATAGCGTAATTAGAATTGTGATAGCATGTTTGCTTTCTTTTTTGGTTATTTCTTATTCAACAGGACTTTTTTTAGGATTTAATAAGTCTGTTGCTACATTTAGTGCAAACTATATTACAAGAATAGTTTTGTTTAATTTTGTAGTAATAGTAAGTGAAGAGATAATAAGATATATAATAATCAATAAATCTATAAATAGTAAACTACCTATGATTTTGTTTACTATTATTATGTGTGTATTAAATATTATAACAGAAATAAATGGGAATATTTTATCTGATAGAGAATTAATTTTTGTCTTTATTAGTGTTACAGTTTTACCAGTTATTTCTAGGGAAATTTTGTGTTCTTATTTAACTTATAGTATTGGACCAATACCATCTATTGTTTTTAAAAGTATAATTGTTTTATATGAATTAGTATTTCCAATAATACCTAGTTTAGGTAATTATTTGTATTCTGTATTTAATATTTTCTTACCATATTTTATTTACTATTTTTCAAGTAAAACAATTGCTTATGCAGAAAAGTCTAAAAAATATTCAAGGAAAGTATCTAACAGAGTTGTTTATATACCAATACTTGTTGTATTAATAGTAATTATTATACTTGTATCTGGAGTTTTAAAATACAAAATGATAGCAATTGGATCTAACTCAATGCATCCTGTTTACGATAGAGGAGATGCAATTATTTATGAAAAGATTAAAAATGTAAATAATCTTAAAATTGGAGAAGTTATTGCTTTTAGAAAAGGTGATATAGTAATTACACATAGAATAAGCAACATTACTAATAGAAATGGTGTAATAAGCTTTAAAACAAAAGGTGATAATAATAATAGTGAGGATTATTTTGAGGTTCCATCTTCTGATGTGTTAGGATTAGTTGAATATAGGATACAATATATAGGTTACCCTACATTATGGATAAATGAATATTTTAGAGGAGGGGAAATAGATTATGAACAATAAAAAATATATTTTATTACAAATATTGTTTGTTTTTGGTATAGTCTTATTTTCCCTAATGGATATATATTTATATAAGAATGGGTATTTTGAGGAAAAGAAAATAACTTTAAAATATAATGAATCTGGTCCTGATGTTGATTACAAAGTTTATTTAAAGGAAAATGATTTTTTTGATAAAAAGTATTTAACAAAAGAAGACAATAAAACATTTATTACTAGTTTGATTGATTATATTAATATTGAATATAATTATGTAATGCAATTTGATACTAAAGTTAATGCTAATTATAAGTATTATATAGTAGCAACTCTTGAAGCTAATAAAAATAATAGTGAATCTAATTATTGGTCTAAGGATTATAGAATTACTGATGAAAAAAGTTACGAATTAAAAAATATAAATGAATATGTTATTCATAATAATGTTGATGTTGATTATAATAAATATAATGGTATACTAGGTTCTTTTAAGAAAACATTAAATCTTAATGGTTCTAGTGGAGTATTAAAAGTATATATGGTTATAAATAGTGAAGTTAGTGGTAATGGTATTGAAACACCAATAGAAAGTAAATTACTATTAGTAAAATTGCCATTAACTGAGATGACAATAGATGCTAGTGTTGAAACTTTACCTAGTGATAATGTTAAAGAAATTAGTAAAGTAATTGATAGTAATAGAGTTCAAATAATGAAATCTATTGGATATATATACGTTGGCGCTGTTATCGTGTGTATAATTTTATTAATTTATATATCAAATAGAAAAAAGAATGCCAATAGATATGAAAGTGAACTTAAGAAAATTTTAAATACATATGATAGCATTATAGTTAATGTTAAAAAATTACCAGATTTAACTGGATATAAAGTTATTGATGTTCTTAATTTTAATGAACTATTAGATGCTCATGGTGAAGTGAGAATGCCAATAAACTATTATAGAGATGAATATAGAAGTTTCTTTATACTTTTAAATGATAAAACAGCATGGAGATTTGTAATGAGTAGAATTAGAATAGAAAGGAAGTGAGTTATATGAATAATAAGTTTAGGCTTATTGTAACTATAATAGTACTTTCTATTTTTCTTTTAATGAGCGTTGGTTATGCTACATATAATATAAAAACAAAAATTGCTGGAGAAGTAAGTCTTGGCGCTAATGGTGAAGTTGCAATTACTAATGTCGTATTGTCTGATTATAGTAATTTATCAAATCCAGGCGCTCCTACATATACTAAGGATAGTATTTCTTTTGATTTAGTTTTTAATGTTGAAAATAATAGTGCTTTAGATGATGATTATTATGCTGAATATGATGTAACTATTTCGAATGATTCATTTTTTGGTTATGAGTTTGCTTCTTCTGTATTTACACCATCTGTTGAAACTTCAGCTAACGAAAATATGAATGTCGATTATGTTCTTGATGGAATTGAGCCAGGAGAAATAATACCTGCTTTAGAATCTAAAACTTTCAAATTAAAAATAATAATGTATCCACTTACTGCTGGAGAACATAATGTAACTGGGAATACAAATGTTGTGTTAGAGGAAGAGGAGGAAGAACCAACTGGAAATTTGCTTGCAAGTATTCCAAAGAATTCTACTATTGATTTAAGAGGAAATACTATTCGAGACAAAGTAACAGTAACTGTAATTAATTCATATAGTGAATCTAAGACATTTTCTTTTTCAATGAGCAATTCAAATTTTAAATTAGTGAATTCCAGTGGTACAGCTCTTGGAAACTTTACAATTGCTGCAAATGAAACTCAAACATATGATGTTTATATTGAAAGAAAGAGTGGTGTAACTTTTGCTACTAATCAACAATCTGTTAATCTAGTTTTTGTAACTGATGAAGGCAATACAAGTTTAGGTAGTGTTAAAATTCTTGTTGATAAGGATGAAACTTTGCTTGATGATGATCCTCCAGTGATAAGTAATGTTAATGCTACATTTGTATCAGAGAATGGTAAAGTTAATCTTACATGGGATGCTACTGATATAAGTTCAATTTCTTATTTCATAATTGAAGCTTATGATTCTAATGATTCATTAGTTGAGTCATATCAAACTTCAGATGGTTCTACTAGTTATACTGCTACAAATCTTTCTAATGGTACATATTATTTTAGAGTATATGGTGTCGACTCAAAAAATAACAATGGAAAAAATAAAGCAACTTCTTGTGAAACTTCAAGTGGTTTTTGTTCAAGAAGTACAAGTGCAACATATACTTGGGTATTCACAGTAAATTATACTTTAGGAACTAATATTACAAGATCTAGTGGTCCAACTGAAATAGCAATAGGTGAGACATTATCTGCAAGATTTACAGTTAGTGGAAATAGAAACTTTAATAATATTACTGTAACTATGGGTGGACGAACATTGCAAAGAAATAGTGGATATACATGGTCTACAAATAATGGTACAGGAACACTATCAGTACCTAATGTTAATGGAAATATAACAGTCAATATTACTTCTTCTGGTGGAGGATGCTTAGTAGAAGGTACTAAAATCAAACTTGCAAATGGTAAATTCAAAAAAATAGAAGATATTAGGTATACTGATTTATTAAGTGTATGGTCATATGAAAGTGGTAGCCTTACATATGAATATCCAATATGGATTGAAAAAAGTGAGAAAAGCGATTCATATCAAAAAGCTACATTTTCAGATGGAACTGTTTTAAAAACAGTTGAACTTCATCAAGTATTTAGTTTAGATGAGAATAAATTTGTTAATATTTATGATGAAAATGGTTATATTAAAGTTGGAACAAAAGTTGCAAAAGAAGTGAATGGAAAAATAGTTCCTGTTTATGTTACAAAGGTTGAAACTGTTTTTGAAAAAGTTAAGTATTATTATGTTGCTTCTTCCATTTATTACAATATTATATCTGAAAATATAATAACAACTTCTGATCAAATAGTTCCAGGAGTAACTTTGTCAAATATGTATGGTTTCGATAATAGGATTAAATGGTTACCTATAAGAAAAGAAATTATTAATAAACCAAATGCTTTATTTGAATATAGTGATTTGGATATAATGCCATATTATTTGTATTTAGGTTCTCGTGGTAATGAAACTAAATTGTTTGTTAATATGGGCTATGCTACTAAAGAAAGCTTAATAGAATATTTATTAACTACACAACTTGACCCAAAAAGAGCGGTGAGTGTAAATACAAATAAAAAGGGAAATAGATTATGGATGGTAACTACTAGTGTAGACAAAGTATTGAATTATAAAGATTATTTACATGAGGAAGGAAGTTATTATATTTTACCTAAAGTATTAGGCGTAAAAAAGTGGTATTCTACTTTTGAAGATAAATATTATTTACCAAATGATAAAGTAAAAGTTAATTATCCAATGCATTTTATTGAAGTTAAATAGTCTATTTATTAGACTATTTTTTATGTAAAATTTTTTGTGTTTTATTTTCAAATATTATTATTTTTTATAAAATAAATGTGGGTGAAGTCTATGCAATTAAATGAAAGTATGTTTAGAGAATATGATATAAGGGGAGTATATGGAGAAGACTTAAATGGAGAAGTCGCTTATAATATTGGTCGTGCTTTTGGAACAAAATTAAGAGAAAAAAACATTTTATCTACAGTAGTTGGATATGATAACAGATTATCTTCAGTTGAACTAGAAGAAAATTTAGTTAAGGGTCTTATTGAATGTGGAATAAATGTTAAAAGACTAGGTCTTGTTACAACTCCAATGTGTTATTTTGCAGCTAATTATTTAAATGTTAATTCTAGTATGATGATAACTGCTTCACACAATCCAAAAGAATATAATGGTTTTAAATTTTCATATAATGGTATTCATAATGCATATGGTGATTCTGTTAAGGAAATATATAGAATTATAGTTAGTGGAAATTATATTGATGGAAATGGAACAAGTGAAAATGTAGATATAAGGGATGCTTATATAGATTTAGTTATTAATAAACTTGATTTTGGTGATAAAAAAATAAAAGTAGTATATGATTGTGGAAATGGAACATCTAGTATAATAGCTGATGATATATTCAAACATTTGCCTATGGTAGATAGTTATGGATTATTTAATGAGTCTGATGGTAATTTTCCTAATCATCATCCTGATCCTTGTGTTGAAGAAAACTTAAGTACTCTAAAGGAAAAAGTAAAAGAACTTCATGCTGACCTAGGAGTTGGATATGATGGAGATGCTGATAGAGTAGGATTTGTTGATGAAAATGGAACATTTATAGAAATTGATAAATTTCTAGCGATTATGTGGAATTATTTATATGATAAAGTAGACAAAAAAGAATGCTTATTTGATGTTAAATGTTCTAAAACATTAGAAGATGAACTTAATAAGCTTGGTGTTAAACCTGTTGAATATAGAACAGGAAATTCATACACAAGAGCTGCTTCAAGTGAAGGAGATTATCCTCTTAGTGGAGAATTGTCTGGTCATGTTTATTTTAGAGATAAATTTCCAGGATATGATGATGGAATATATGTAGGAATGAGATTAATTGAAATGCTTAGTCACACAGATAAACCGCTAAGCTATTATGTTAATAAATTAAATAAGTATTATAGTACTCCTGAATTAAAAGTTAAAGTTACTGATGAAACTAAGTTTGAAATAGTTAAAAAAATTCAAGAATACTGTGATTTTAAAGGATATCATTATATAACTTTAGATGGAGTTAAAGCTAAATTTGATGATGGATTTGCATTAGTTAGAGCTTCTAATACTGGTCCTAATATTACTATGCGTTTTGAAGCAACTACTGAAAGTAGATTAAATGAGCTAAGAAGCGAATTTGAAAGTGAACTTAAAAAGTATATTTAGGAGGATTTATGGAACTTGTATTAATTGAGCTTTTTGAAAATAAAAAGTATGGTAAGGTTGCTAGTTTTTTAGATCAAAATAATAAAATATTTTATGCAAGAGTTATAGAAAAAGATGATGATATATTGTATGAAGAGTTAAGTGATGAAGAACAAAAGGATTTATTGCATGAACTTGATAAAAATAACATGTAAAATGTGTATTAGTAATTCTAAACACATTTTTTTATGGTATAATTAAGTAGGTGAAGAGATGAAGATTGTTTATAAAGATATAAATATAAATTATGTATTCTATGACAATAAATCAGATATAAATTTAGTATACTTACATGGATGGGGTCAAAATATTGAAATGATGATGCCTATTGCAAAACCATTTATTAAAAATAATAATGTATTAATATTAGATTTACCTGGTTTTGGTGATAGTATGGAGCCAAATGAAGTTTGGAGTATTTTTGACTATGCTGAAATGTTAGAATTTATATTTAAGAAGCTTAAAATAGACAATCCTATATTAATAGGTCATTCTTTTGGTGGTAAGATTAGTCTTGCTTATGCAATTAAATATAAACCTAAAAAAATAGTGTTACTTGCAAGTCCATATAAAAAGAAAATTAAAAAAGATACTTTTAAAATGAAAGTTTTTAAATTTGTTAAAAAAGTAAAAGTTTTAAATAGATTTGAAAATCTTGCTAAGAAACATATTGGGTCAACTGATTATAAGAATGCTAGTGAAATGATGAGAAAGATTCTTGTTAATCATGTTAATTTAGATTTAACAGAAGATGTTAAAAAAATCAAATGTCCTACATTATTAATATGGGGCACTAATGATGCAGCTGTTAATTATGAAGATGCAATTGAACTTGAATCATTAATACAAAATTGTGGTCTTGTCACATATGAAGGATGTACACATTATGCATATTTAGAAAGAGTTAATCAAACAATAAATGTGATTAATAGTTTCATAGGAGGTAAATAATGAGATTATATTTTATTTTATCTTTATTTGTTGCTCTATATTATGTGATATTTAAAAGTAGAAAATATATGCATATGTTGCAACAAAATTGGTATAATGATGGAAATAGATATTTTAATTGGATTATAGATAATAGTAAAAAAGTATTTCTAAATTTTGATATATTATTTTTAGTATTTATAGCATTGTATTTTATTAGAAATATATATGTATCAATTGTATATTTTGTTATTTTATATTTACTATCTGATAAGATTTTTGAGAGTAAAATAAAAAAAGAACAATCTAAAAAGCCATTAGTAATAACAGCAAGAATTAAAAGACTATATGTAACTATGTTAATTATATATTTGATATGTGTTATCCCAATGATTTTATGTTTTGATCAAAATATAATTGACAAGTATTATTTCTTGATAGGTTTTATGATTTATATTAATCCATTTATAATAATGTGTGCTAATACAATTAATAAACCAATAGAGAAAATGGTATTTAATCATTATAAAAGGCTTGCTAAAAATAAACTCGAATCTATGAATAATTTAAAGAGAATAGCTATTACTGGTAGTTATGGTAAAACTAGTACTAAGAATGCACTAAATGATATATTAAATGTTAAGTTTAATTCTTTTGCTACTGAAAAGAGTTTCAATACTATGAATGGTTTAATGATATCAATTAATAATAAGCTTGATAAATTTACTGATATATTTATAGCAGAAATGGGAGCTTTTAGAAGAGGTGAAATAAAAGAAAAATGTAATTTTATTGAACCTCAATATGGTATATTAACTGTCATAGGAACTGCTCATGCTGAAAGCTTTGGTAGTCGCGAAAATATTCAAAAAGCAAAATTTGAATTAATAGATAGTTTACCTAAAAATGGAATTGCTATATTAAACATGGATGATGAATATCAGACAAGTTATAAAATTAAAAGTGAATGTAAAAAAGTATGGGTGTCTATTAAAAATAAAAAAGCTGATGTTTATGCTAGCAATATTAAATTATCTAGTAAGGGAACAACATTTGATTGTACATTTAAAGATACTAATGAAAAAGTTACTCTTGAAACTAGATTACTAGGGGATGCTAATGTTTATAATATATTACAAGCAGTCGCGCTTTCTTATAATTTAGGAGTAAGTCTTGAAGAAATAAAAATTGGAGTTAAGAGAATTAAAACTGTTGAGCATAGGTTAGAACTTAAAAAATATGGTGAAATAAATATAATTGATGATGCTTATAATTCTAATCCTGTTGGATCTTCTATGGCTGTTGATGTTTTAGGTCTTATGTCTGGTAAGAAAATAATTGTTACTCCTGGTATGATTGAGCTTGGAGATAAACAATATGAATATAATATGGAATTTGGACGTCATATAGCACGTGTTTGTGATGAAGTTATATTAATTGGACAGATGCAAACAAAACCTATTTTAGATGGTTTAAAGCGTGAAAAATATGATGAAAAGAAAATACATATATTAAATGACGTTAAAGAAGCATTTCCTCTTATGAGAAAACTAGCTAATGGGGAAACATATGTGCTGCTTGAAAATGATTTACCTGATATATTTAATGAATAGGAGTTGAAGTTATGAAAATTAAATTAGGTGTAATATTTGGTGGAGAAACTGTTGAGCATGAGGTAAGTATAATATCAGCTTTACAAGCAATTCAAAATTTAAATAAGGATAAATATGAAGTGATTCCTTTGTATATATCAAAAGATAGAACTTGGTATACAGGTCATGTTCTTTTAGATGTTGAAAATTATAAAGATTTCGATTTTATAAAAAAATATACAAAGAAAGTAACTTTATACAAAAAGAATGGTAGATTTTATATACAAAATACTACTGGACTATTTAGACATGATATTACAGACATAGATATTGTTTTACCAGTTGTTCATGGTAATAATGTTGAAGATGGTACTTTAGCAGGATACTTAGATACAATTGGTATACCATATGTTGGATCTCATGTTTTAGGTGCAGCTTTAGGTCAAGATAAAGTTACTATGAAACAAGTTATGATGTCTGAAAATTTACCTATTGTGGATTTTACTTGGTTCTATGATAATGAATATTTAGAAAATAAAAATGAAATACTTAAAGATATTAAAAAACTTGGATATCCTGTTGTAGTTAAACCAGCTACTCTTGGTAGTAGTGTCGGAATTACATACGTTAAGAGTGAAAAGGATATTGAAAGTGCTATAGACGAAGCAATATCTTATGATACTAAAATAGTAGTTGAAAAAGCTGTTGAAAATTTAGTTGAAGTAAATTCAAGTGTTCTTGGAAACTATGAACATCAAAGAGTAAGTCCTCTTGAAGAAGTAATGGGTGTTGATGAAATTTTAAGTTATTCTGATAAGTATTTATCTAATTCTAAAACAAAGGGTAGTGGAAGTAAAGGAATGGCTTCTGCTAGTAGAATAATACCTGCTAGAATTAGTAAAGAACTTACAAATGATATTAAAGAAACAAGTAAAAAAGTATTTAAATTACTTAATTTTAGTGGAGTAGTTAGAATAGATTATTTAATTGATTCTAAAACGAATAAATTTTATGTTAATGAGCCAAATACAATTCCAGGAAGTTTATCTTTCTATTTATGGAAGGAAGATGGATTAAAATATGAAGATTTACTTGATGAAATGATTAGTATAGCTATTCGTGAATATAAGAATAAATCTAAAAAAGTCAGAAGTTTTAAAAGTAATATTTTGTCTGGATTTAGTGGTTCAAAAGGAGTTAAAGGAATTAAAGGACTTAAAAAATAGTCCTTTTTTTTTATAAAAAAAAGAATTTATTCTGTCTGAATAAATTCTAATGTTCCTTTTACTTTTTTATTTGAAAGTAAATTGTGTTCTTCAAGTTGATTCTTAACTCTTTTAGCAACGCCGTTATTTCCATCTATAAGTTTAGAGTTTGGAAAGAATGATTGAATTCTATCCTTTATAATTGGATAATGTGTACATCCTAGAACTACTGCATCAATATCTTTCTTTTTATATTTATCTAAATTATCATGTAATATTTTATCTATATCTTTTTTGTCATTTCTTTCTATAGCATTTGCTAGTTTATCACATGGAACTAATATAATATTTTCATTCTCTCTTTTATTATTAGTTATGAGTTCATGTGTTCTTTCTGAAGAAATTGTACCTGGAGTAGCCATAACAAGTGTATTTTTATAGTTGTTATCACATGCAACTTTAATAGCTGGTTCTGTTCCTACAAATATCATATTTGGAAATTCACTTCTTAAGTAATTAATGCATTGTGTAGTAGCTGTGTTACATGCTATAACAATTAATTTAACATTTTTTTCTAACAATTTATTAACAATATTTTTTGTAATTTTGTTAAGTTCATCTATGGTCTTTTCTCCATATGGATTGTTTTTAGAGTCTGCATAGAAGATATAATCTTCGTTAGGTAATATTTTTCTAATTTCTTCTAATGTTGTAAGGCCACCAATACCTGAATCAAATACTCCAATTTTTTTATTCATATTAATCATCTCTCTAAATATTATAGCATAATATTATTGAATATGTTAAAATTAGAGTGTTAGGAGTGTATATGGAAAGTATAATAAACTCAATTATAAATTTATTTAGTGGATTAGTTTCTATGAAATTTGGAAAGGAATTAATAGTTTTTATTATATCATTAATGCCTGTGCTAGAACTTCGTGGTGGTTTAATTGCTGCATCTTTATTGAAATTAAATCCTATAAATGCTTATATTGTATCAATTGTTGGTAATTTATTACCAATTCCTTTTATATTAATGTTTTTATCTAAAATATTAGATTGGATGGAAAAGAGTAAAATTAAATTATTTAAAAGTATTTCTGTTTGGCTAAGAAAGAAAGCAGATAAGAATAAACCTAAAATTGAAAAATATGGTTATTTAGGTTTGATATTATTTGTTGGTATTCCATTACCTGGAACTGGTGCTTGGACAGGAAGTTTAGTAGCAACAGCACTAAATCTTGATAGAAAAAAAGCATTCTTATGTACTATAGCCGGTGTACTAATAGCAAGTGTAATAATGATGATATTATCTTATGGTGTATTAAGTAATTTAATTAAATAAAAAAGCATAACTATTTTTATGCTTTTAGTTTGTCAAAAATATTTCTTAAATCATCATGAATAACAAGAGTAGCCATATTATCAAAATCTGTTTTATCTCTGTTTAATATTACTAGATTTTTCCCTTTGAATAAGTTTAGCATTCCGCTTGCTGGATAAACAGTTAGAGATGATCCTGCTACGATTAGTGTATCAGCATGACTAATTGCATAGCTTGCATTCGCATAATCATACTCTGGTAACATTTCTCCATATAGAACCACATCTGGTTTTATTATGCCACCACATTCACATGTTGGTACACCTTCTGAATTAAAAACAAATTCTGCACTATATTCTTTATTACATCTTATACAATGATTCTTATATGTAGTACCATGTAATTCATATACTTTTTTGTTTCCAGCTTTAGAGTGAAGGCCGTCTATATTTTGTGTTACGATAGCACTTAATTTTCCTTTCTTTTCAAGTTCATAAAAGAATTCATGTATTATATTGGGTTTAACATTTAAACAGTTTAATTTATCTTTATAAAATTTATAAAATTCTTCAGTATTTGAATAGAAAAATCCACTACTTAGAATCATTTCAGGAGGCCATTTATATTTCAAATTATAAAGACCATCTTTGCTTCTAAAGTCTTTTATTCCACTAAGTGTTGAAATACCAGCGCCACTAAAAAATACAATTCTTTCACTTTCATCTATAATTTTTTGTAATTTATCTATTTTATTCATTAGTATTCTCCTTTAATATTTTTATAAATTTTTTTGCTGTAAAACTAGGATATAATTCATTTTTAATAGCATATCCTAAAAACCTTTTATTGATTTGTTTATCTGTTTTAATTTCAAATATTGTTTTATTTAATTTATCTTTTATATATTCTTTTGTTAATATTCCAATACCAAAGTTATTTTCTACTAATTTTTCAAGTAGATTATGAGAAACAACTTCCATTTTAGGATTACATTTTAAATTGTTTAATGTCAAAAAATTATTGAAATTTATTCTTGTTATGGATGGATATTTTTGTAAGATAATATCTTCTTTTAATATTTCATTAATTTTATTTGAACTTGTTTTATAATCTTTTCCTCTTACAAATATATCATTAAGTTCAGTTAATTTAGTAATTGTTATATCATTTAATTTTTGATTTGGTATAGCAATAATTATTATATCTAGGTTACCATTTCTTAAATTTTTAATTAAATTATCAGTAAGGTCATTTGTGATATTTATTTCTACATTAGGATATAATTTATGAAATTTTTTTAAATGTTTCATTAGATAGTTTTCAGATACTACTGTTGTTGCTCCTATATTTAATGTGCCAGTGTCAAGATTTTTTAGTGAACTAAATTTATTAGTTCCATTTATAAAATAATTTATACCATCTTTAATATAATTATAAAGTTCTTCACCTTCGTTTGTAAGTACTACTCCTTTTGGCGTTCTAATAAATAATTTTCCTCCAAGTTGATTTTCTAATGTTTGAATTGACTGACTAACTGCTGGTTGTGAAATCATTAATTTATTAGCTCCTTTAGATATACTTTTTTCTTTAGCAACTTCATAAAAAACTTTATATAATTCAAAATTTATATTCATATAATCTCTCCTTATATTATACATAAGATATATATATTTTAATTATATATAATTATTTTTTATAATACAAGTGAAAGGAAGAAAATATGAATAATAATGAAATTAGAAAAATAATGATTTTGAAAAAAGAAATTCAAGAATTTAATGCAAAAGTTAGAGAATTAAACCATTTTCTTCGAACTTATGAAAGTTCTTTTGTAAATGAAAATAGTATTGAGGCGTTAAGTAGAATTGAAAAATTTAAAAATGAACTAATAAGTAAATGCATAGATGATAAAAAAAGTATTCAAAAAATATCTGAATCTATTAATTGTAGTCATGAATTAATAATAAAAGATTTTTTAGAAGATGAATGTCCAATGTGTAAAAGAAGGTTTAAACATGATGAAAAAAGTATGAATGTAAAATATGTAGTTAGTTCTTATTATAACTATGATGAAGATGAGAAAGATATTAATTGTATTGTTTTAGATGCAAAGGATGAAACTGATGCTTGTGAAAGTTTACTTGAATATTTTGGCAAAAAACAAATTTGTGAAAAGATATATATAAGGAGACTTTTAAAATGAAAAGAGAAGAGTTGAAAAAATTAGTTGAATATAAACTATTTAGAATGAGACTAACTAGTAGTCATTTAAAAGATTTAACTAGAAAATATGAAAAGTTTGAAGAAGTTAAAATAGACGAAAATGATTGGTTTCCTAATGTTGAAGGTTTAGAAAGTGAATTTGAAATATTAAAGAGTGAAGTTAAAGATTTTTTAAAAATGGAAGTAGATAGTGAAGAATATTTTAGAAATTATAAATGTAATCACCAAATAAGAATGACTAATTATGATTTGCGTTTTATGGGTAAATACGAGAAATGTGTACTTTGTGAGCGAGAATTTTATAATACCAATTGTAAACATAGTAAGGATGATATTGCAATGTTTATATCAAAAGAAATTACAGGTTATGATGAAGATGAAATATGTTATACTACACACTATACTGATTATAAGATATTAAAAATATTATTAAACATTTGTGAAATTAGTACAGAAGAAGATATAGATATTGTAAAAGAATTAAATAAATTAAAATTGGATCATTGTGATATTATTAGAAATAAAAATAAGCGTTTTATATTATTCATAATAGGTAGTAATAGAGAAAGAATTGATGATTACACATATTATAGTAGTGAGAATGGTATATATTATAAAGATCTTATTAAAAAGTTTATAGAGTTGTTTAATGTTCACATTACAATTGCAGGTAGAAAAGAAGATTTAAAAGAATATGAAGAAGATAAAACACTAGAGTTGTTGTCATATGATTCTATAGATGACTTAGAGAAAATAATAAAAATAGGTGTTTCTAAATATGATTTAGTGATTGATATGAGTAGTTTGTTTAAAGTCAAAGTGAGTGGTGGGAATGTTAAACCGGAAAGATATAAAATTAATTATGATAAGTTTTTACCAAATACTAAAGTCATTAGAATCAATGATTTATCCAAAGATAATAGAAGTAAACTAATAGAATATTTAAAAGAGAATTCTAATGAATTTGCATATAATAGAATAATTAATAGTTGGTTTAATTATTATAGATATGATGAAAATTTGAAAGATTTTGACGAAACTAATCCATCAGAAGAAAATTGCAAATTGAAGGGATACTTAGATAATGGATTATTTGATGAAACTAGAAAACTATTATTTAAATAATGTAAAATCATTAAAAATAAATATTATTTAATAATTTATTGTGATAAAATTTAGTCATGAAAAAATTAAAAATTTTATTTGAGGACAAATATTTAATAGCGGTTTATAAAAAAAGTGGGCTTCCTACTATAAAGGATAAAAAACATGTTAATAATTTATATAGTGAAGTTTATGATTATTTGCATAAAAAGAATGAACGTGTTTTTATTGTACATAGATTAGATGCTGATACTAGTGGGATTGTTTTGTTTGCCAAAAATGAGAATGTAAGAAATAATTTACAAGTTAATTGGGATGCTGTAATAAGAGAATATGTTAGTGTAGTACATGGTAAAGTTAATGATAAAGGAATTATTAAATCATATTTAAAGGAGACTAAAAGTTTAATTACTTATTCAACTAATGATAAGAAAAATGGTAAATATGCTGAAACTCATTATGAAAAAATTGATTCAAATGACAAATATAGTCTGATTAAAATAGAAATCAAAACTGGAAGAAAGAATCAAATTAGAGTTCATATGAAAGATAATAAAACTCCAATACTTGGAGATAAAAAGTATGGGATTAAAGATAAATTTAAAGAAATGTATTTGCTTGCTAATAGATTATTCTTTGTTCATCCAATTACAAGGAAAAGAATTGATATTAAATTAGATATACCAAAAAATTATAGAGACTTAATTTAAGTCTCTTTTTATTAATTTGGCGTGAACTACAGTTTTATCTGTATTGTTATAGCAAGTTGAAAGTGTAAGAATATAGTCATCTATTGTAATATCTACATTATAGTTATAAATACTTCTTTTTTTAATTTTATTTATAAAAGTTTTAAAATCTTTATCATTAAAATTGGTAGTAATATAATAATCTTCTGTTTTAATATGATAAGAACTAAATATTTGATAATAAAGAGTTTCATTTTCTAGATTTATTGTTATTATATGATTGTCCTTATTTTTATACCACTTCTTTGTTAATGTATTTTTAAGAGTTCCAAACATTGTTTTATCTTTTCTAGCATGAGCATATATTATAGTATTTTTATCATTAAAATTTTTATCATTTCTATAGTCCATAAATACCCATCCAGCAGTTGAATATTTATTATCAAAAGAATGTGTTAAATAATAATCATTATTTTTATATTGGACAAATGGGTAATTAATATTAGTATTTTTTACTAGTAACCATCCAATTGTATTTTTGTTTTTACTTTTTAATTTTTTAAAATCTATTTGTTTTTCGTTTGTTTCTTCATTAATAATAATGGACTTATCTATTTCTTCTATTAATTCTTCTGTATGAGTATTTTCTTTGTTCCACAAAATGATATTTATAATGCTATAAATAAAAATAGCAAAAAAAATAATTGTTATACAAATTTGAAATGCTTTCTTCTTCATATAACAATTATATAATAATTATAATTTATTGTGTAGAAGTTTTTTCTACTTTTTTAACACTAGCTCTTCTTGTAGGTTGTGTTCCTTTTACAAATAAATGTAATTGACCACTTGATGATAGTAATGGAGGATTTGATCCAACTGCTACCCTTGCAGCTACAATTCCCGAAGGACGTTTAAATCTTGATTTCTTTTCCATCACTTTATTTACAATTTCTCTTTGTATTTTTATTCTTTCACTCCAAGCATGAGAAGAAGTGTTATAGGTTTTTTTAGTTAATTTATCATAACCATACCATATAGCTACTGAGTAGTCTGGTGAGAATGTTACTGTCCAAGCATCTCTTATAGTTGATGATGGTAATCTTAGTTTTTTAACTTGTTTATAGTCAGCACTACTTGTTCCAGTTTTAGTAGCAATATCAGTTCCTTTTACTTTTACAGTTGAACTAGTTACTTTTTTAAGCATATGAGAAATCATATAAGCTGTTGTGGCTTTCATGACTCTTTTTCTTTCAAAATTAAAATCTTCAACTATTTCTTCATTGGATTTTTTATAAACAATTTTAGTAATTGAATGTGGTTCTGCATAGTAACCACCATTACCAAATGCAGAATAAGCAGCTGCTAATTGAACAGGACTAACTCCTGTAAAACCACCGATTGAGTGAGCTTCATTTATATATTTGGTTTTTCCTAAGTATTCTGGTGTTATTCCAAGAGATGTTACAAACTTGTTAATTTTTGAATTACTTACTGCTTGAAAAGCTTGAAGAGCACATGTATTTCTTGATCTTACTAAGCATTGTTCAAGTGTTAAAAAACCTTGATAAGAGTTATCAACATTATGCATAACTCCACCATATGTATATTTAACTGGTCTATCAATAAATGGGGTATATGTTGACCAATTTTTATACTCAATTCCTGGTCCATAATCAAATAATGGTTTAGCAGTTGATCCTGGATGTCTACTTATTTGTGTAGCATAATTTAAAGACATTTCACTTTTTTTGTTTCTTCCTGCTCCAACTGCAATAATTGCTCCTGTTTTATTATCAATTATTCCTATACCTACTTGTACTTTTTTATCTTTAAATTTATGCTTTTTATAAAATTTGTTTATTACGTCTTGTTTACTTTTAACCATTGTTGAATAAATATCCATGGAAACTTCATATGGGTTATTTCCAGTTCTATCAATTACTTCTTGAACAACAGTATCTATAAATCCTTGATATGGATTAATTTTAGATGATTGTTTTTGTATAATATCTTCAACATCTATTTTCTTTGCTTCTTCTGCTTGTTCTTCTGATATATATCCGTGTCTTAGCATTAAACTAATTACTTCATTTTTTCTAGTTGTTGTTTTTTCTGGATTAACATATGGATCATAATCTCCTGGTGCTTGAAACATTCCAGCAATAGTAGCGGCCTCTACTAAGTTTAAATTACTAACGTCTTTATCAAAGTAAGTTTGTGATGCCATTTGAACACCATAATTCCCACCACCCAAATATGGAGCATTGACATAAAATTCAAATATTTCTTCTTTTGAATAATCTCTTTCTATTTTAAATATTGACATATAAATATCAGTAAATTTTCTTACTATTCCTGCCATACCAGACGCTTCTGTTGAAGTGAATGTATTTTTTGATACTTGCATAGTTATTGTAGAAGCTCCACCAGCATTGTTACCAGTAAAGTATCCATAACTAGCTTTTAAAAATCTTGGTAAATCTATTCCATGGTGATCAAAAAACCTTGAGTCTTCAGTTGCAACTATAGCATCAATTAATACTTGAGGTAACTCTTCATAAGTAACAATTTCTCTTTTTTCAGTCCCAATTGTTGCGATTAAATCACCTTTGGAGTCATATATATTAGATGATTCTTGTTTATATAATAAATCTGTATTAAATTCAGGCGCATTAACATATATATAATAGAAGAAACCTGTCATAATCATACCTAAAAAAACTATAATAGAAAGAATTATAGTTAAAAACTTGTTCCAAAAAAGTTTGTTATTTTTATGATTAACTTTTTTATTAGTCTTTTTCTTTTTCATAACAGTTCCCCCACAATTAATAAGTATACCACAATAATATTATTAACATAAATAAAAATTATATACTTTTTTATGAAATTTTTGTGTTTTTGTTTTTTCAGTATAATTTACTTATAAATATTTAAATGATATAATGTTTTTTGAAGGGTGATAAAATGAAAAAATGTGTAGTTATTTATAATCCTAATAGTGGTAAATTATCAAATAGAAATGATGTTAAGAAAATATATAAATTACTTGAAAATTATGGTTATGAGACAGAAATAATTTACACAGAATATAAAGGACATGCAAAAGAATTAACTAAAAAACTTAAAGATGTTGATCTTTTGTTATGTGCTGGTGGAGATGGAACTTTAAATGAAGTAATATCTGGAAATATAGAAAGAAAAAAGCCAATATTATTAGGTCATTTACCACTTGGAAGTGTTAATGATGTAGCTCATATGTATGGTATGAGTGGCAACACTGTTCATAATATAGTTATGTTATTAAATGGAGTTTCTAAAAATGTAGATGTTTGTTTACTTAACAATAATCCTTTTGTATATGTAGCATGTATGGGAGCTTTTGTAGATATATCATATGCAACACCTAGAAAGTTAAAAGAAAAATATGGACGTATAGCATATGTTATGTATGGAATAAAACAACTAAAACAAAAAATGCAATTTCATAATGTTAAATACACTGTTGATGGAAAAGAATATGAGAATAAATTTTCTTTTATATTTATAACTAATAGTAATAGAGTTGGTGGAATGAATATTAAAGATATATATAATGATGTTAAGCTTGATGATAATAAGTTTGAAGTACTAATGTGTGATATTAAAAGTAAATGGGATATTTTAAAAGCACTTCATTATTTAAAAAGAAGAGAATTGAATGATATTCCAGGATTTACTTATTTTAAAACAGATTATATAAAGTTAGAGTTCGATGAAATACCACCTTCATGGTGTATTGATGGTGATGAATTAACACATGATAGTAAAGTTTTTGAAATAAAGATTAATAAAGATAATCATATGCTACTACCAAGTAAAAATATTGATATATTATTTGAAAATAATGATTAGATTCTAATAAATAATAGAATCTTTTTATTTACAAAAACATGTTAATTCATGATAAAAATATTTTAAAAAAATAATTATTAGTTTATAATATATTATAGGATAGGAGAAGTTAGTGTGGAATATGTTAAAGTAATATTTCTTCTTTTAGTTGGATTTGTAGTTCTTGTAAAAAGTTCTGACTATTTTGTTGATGCTGTAAGTTCAATTGCAACAAATTTTAAAATGTCTAAAATGATGATTGCTTTAACAGTAGCTGCATTTGGAACTTGCGCTCCTGAACTTGCAATATCATTTACTAGTATTTCTGGTGGAAGTGGTGATATTGCTCTTGCAAATGTACTTGGAAGTAATGTGGTTAATATTTTGCTTGTTATCGGTTTAGCAGCAACTATTGCTCCCATAAAAGTAAAAAATGAAGTAATAAAAAAAGAGTTACCAATATTATTAGTAATAACATCAATGTTTGTTTTAGCAACTATTTCCCATTACTTTGGTGCATCAGATAATGATTTTATTTTAAATGGACAAGATGGAATATTATTTATATGTTTCTTCTTTATGTTTATCTTTTATATAATTTCTGTAGTTAAAGCTAAACAAGGTGTATTTGAATCTGAAAAACCTAAATATGGAATGGTAAAATCAATTATAATCACATTGGTGTGTTGTATTTTAATTATTATATCAAGTGATTTAGTTGTAGATAATGCTAAAGAACTAGCTACAATTTTAAATGTTAGTAATAAGTTAATAACTATGACAGTAGTTGTAATTGGAACATCTTTGCCAGAAATGACTATGACAGTAGTAGCTGCTAAAAAAGGAGAATTTGATATAGCTCTTGGAAATATAATAGGAACTAATATATTTAATATAGGTATTGTTCTTGGTTTACCATTAATAATATATGGAGGTTTTTCTTCTCCTAGTTTTAGTTTAATAGATATATTATTTGTACATTTAGCTGCTTTTGTATTATATGCTTTTGCTAAAAATGATAAAGTATTGTCAAAAGTAGAAGGTGCGATAATGATTGTCTTATTTGTAATGTATTATACATATGTATTTATAGGATAAAAATAAAAGAAGCATAAAATGCTTTTTTTCATTGGACAATTTGAATACTAACTTGTGTTAGTATTCTTTTTATTGCATTAATAAATGATTTTTTTTATAATATTTATTGTGAGGTAATTGATTATGAAGAAAAAATTTGGAAAAAGAGTTAAAAATGTTCCTGGAATGATGCAGTTAAATTGTGATATTAGAAAAACAAGGCAAGAAAGTTATTTGTTTGCTAATCAAAAATTTGATGTTACGGAACTTATGAAATATTTAGAAAGTAGAAAAAAGAAAGGTGATCATATTACTTTCTTTCAAGCATTTTTAGCTGCTCTTGGAAAAACATTTTATAATCGACCTGTATTAAATAGATTTGTTAAAAATAGACGTATATATGAACATAATGATGTTTCTTTTGCTTTTGTAGCAAAGGTTGCATTTGATGATAAAGCTGAAGAAATGATGATTCAATGTAAGATTGAACCAGATGATAATATTGATTCAATTAGTAAAAAAGTATCTGCTAAAGTTAATAAAATTAGGGATGATGCTAAAAAGGTTGAAAAGAAGGGTGCCAATAGTGCTATGGATATTCTTTCTAAACTTCCTAATATTGTTAGAATTCCTATTGTTGGATTTTTTAAATGGATGGATAAAATTGGATATTTACCTGATTTCTTAGCAGATGATAATATTTATTATAGTAGTTTGATTCTTTCTAATTTAGGTTCTTTTCACTTTGG
This sequence comes from uncultured Erysipelotrichaceae bacterium, assembly GCA_902764145.1. Lineage (GTDB taxonomy): Bacteria > Bacillota_I > Bacilli_A > RF39 > UBA660 > CAG-1000. The sequence continues at coordinate 33,739 of CACWUS010000005.1, forward strand.
TGCAATTCATCATAATATAAATGAATTTGGTATTTCTAGTGGACTAGCTACTATTGGAGAAGTGAGAGATGAAGAAATAATAGTTAATGGAAAAAAACAAATTAGAAAATTAGTTGAATTTGGTGCTAATTTTGATGAAAGAGCTTCTGATGGATTTTATTTGATTAAATCTTTAAATTTATTACAATATATTTTAAGTAATCCTAAGTTATTGGAGGGACCTGCAAATGAAAAAATTGAAATCAAGTGATAGACCTTGGATAAAATATTATAAGGAAGGGGTTAGTCCTAATTTAAACTATAGTAGTGGTGCAATGGTGGGAATGCTACTTGATGCAGTTGCTAGGTTTCCTGAGTATACTGCCTATGAATATTATGGTGCTACTGTTACTTTTAGAGAATTATATGAAAAGATAAGAACTAATGCTGCTTGTTTAAAGGAACAAGGTGTAAAAGAAGGGGATAAAGTTACTATTTGTATGCCTAATACACCATCAGCTATTATTATGTTTTATGCTATTAATATGGTTGGTGCCATAGCAGCTATGGTTCATCCATTATCTGCAGAAAAAGAAATAGAATTATATTTAAATGAATCTGAAAGTACTTTTTTATTTGTGCTTGATATGGTTTATGAAAGGGTACGTAATATAGTTGATAATACTAAAGTTAAAAAAGTAGTTATTGGATCTGTTTCTGATAACTTAAAACCAATTAAAAAAATATTATACAAATATAAATCAAGAGGACAAGTTCCTCATATTGAAACAACTGATGATATTATGACTTATCAAGAATTTCTTAATTATGGATATGGTTATAGTGGTGAAATCATGACTCTTAGAAAACCCGAGGATCCAGCTGTAATATTATATAGTGGTGGAACTAGTGGAGACCCTAAAGGAATAGTTTTATCAAATTTAAATTTTAATGCTCTTGCATTACAAAGTCATTTAATGTGTGATCCTTCTAAAGAAGGTGAATCAATTTTAGCAATACTTCCAATATTTCATGGCTTTGGTCTTGGGGTATGCATTCATACAACTCTTTGTTGTGGCATGAAAGTAATACTAATTCCTGATTTTTCACCTAAAAATATGGTTAAGGAAATAAAAAAACATCAGCCTAATTTCTTATGTGCTGTACCATCTCTTTTTGAAAGCCTTGCTAAGAGCAGTAAAATTGGAAAGAATGATTTATCTTGTATAAGATGTGCAGTTAGTGGGGGAGACTTTATGTCATCAACTTTAAAAGCAGAAGTAGATAAATGCTTACGTGAACATGGTTCTACTGCTGAAGTAAGAGTTGGCTATGGTTTGACTGAAGCAAGTGCAGCTACATGCTTAACACCAACTGGTAGATATAAAGATGGTTCTATTGGAATACCATTTCCAGATACATATTATAAAATAGTGGCAATTGGGTCACATGAAGAAGTACCATATGGAGTAGATGGCGAAATATGTATAAGTGGTCCTACAGTAATGCTTGGATATTTAAATAGTCCAAAGGAAACTGTAAAAACGTTAAGAATGCATTCTGATGGAAAAGTATGGTTACATACAGGAGATATTGGTTGTATGGATGAAGAAGGATATGTCTTCTTTAAACAAAGGTTGAAAAGGGTAATTATTTCAAATGGATATAATTTATATCCTACATATATTGAAAATGTTATAAATTCATATGATAAAGTACTTACAAGTACAGTAATAGGTATTCCTCATCCTAAAAAAGTTCAAGTTGCTAAAGCATATATTGTTCTTAAAGATGATATTAAGCCAACTAAAGATATATTAAAGAGTATAAAGAAACATTGTGAAAAAAATTTAGCTGCATATTCTTTGCCAAGTGAATATGAATTTATGTCTTCATTACCAAAAACTCTTGTTGGAAAAGTTGCATATACCAAACTTGAAAATAGCGAGAAAGATAATAAGGTTGAAGTTGAAGAAAATACTGTGATTGAAACTGAAAAAGAAAAAAAGAAAAGATTAAAGAGAGAGCAAAAAGAAGCTTTGAAGAAAGAAAAGCTTGAGAAAAAGCTTTTGAAAAAAGCTCTTAAGGAAAAACGTAAAGAGGAGAAAAGAAAAGCAAAATTAGAGAAAAAAACACACAAAAACAACAATTAATGTGTAAAAGGAGTAAAACATGAAAAAATATGATGTAGCAATTGTTGGAGCAGGTCCAGCAGGATTGTTTTGTGCTTATGAACTTATAGAAAAAAATAGTAAATTAAAAATAGCATTAATTGATAAAGGACGTAGAGCTGAAACAAGAATGTGTCCAATGAAAGTAAATGGTGGAAAGTGTTTAAACTGTAATCCATGTCAGATAATGTCTGGTTACGGAGGGGCTGGTACTTTCTCTGATGGAAAATTAAATTTTATACCTAAACTTGGAAAAAGTGATTTATTTAAATACATGTCTCAAAGTGAAGCATATAAAATAATTGATGATACTGAAGAAATATTTACTAAATTTAAAATGGATAGTGAGATTTATCCTTCTAATATGGACGAAGCTGAACAAATAAAAAAGGAAGTAGCTAAAAACGGAGCTAGGTTGCTTTTAATTAAGCAAAAACATTTAGGTAGTGATAAGTTACCTGGGTATATTAAAGATTTCACAGATTATTTAGAAAATAAGGGTGTAGATATTTATCAAAATTCTGATGTTCTTGATATAATTAGTAAGGGCAAAAATGAACATGAATTAATTATTAAAAATTTAAAAGAGAAAACAACATTAATTAGTAAAAATGTAGTAGTAGCTCCTGGTAGAACTGGTGCTAAATGGGTACAAGAACTTGCTGATAAATATAATATTCCATATACTAGTCAAAGTATAGAAATTGGTGTAAGAGTAGAAGTTAGAAAAGAAATTCTAGAAGATATTACAAATGTAATATATGATCCAACTATTTTTATTAAAACAGATACATACACAGATGAAATAAGAACATTTTGTACAAACCCAGGAGGTTATGTTACTAAAGAAAACTATTATGGATTTATTTGTGTAAATGGGCATTCACTAAAGGAAGTAAAATCTCCTAACTCAAATTTTGCATTTATTAGTAAGGTTGGTCTTACAGAACCTGTTACTAATACTAGACTATATGGAGAAAGTATTGCTAGAATTGCTAATGTTTTAGGTGATGGAAAGCCAATTGTACAGTCTCTAAGAGATTTGAAAAAAGGTAGAAGAAGTGACTGGAAAAGAATTAATAAAGGATTTATTGAACCAACTCTTAAAGATTGCGTAGCAGGTGATTTAGCTTTAATTCTTCCTCATAGAATTATTACTAATATTTTAGAGGGACTTGAAAAATTAGATAAGATAATTCCGGGTGTAAATAATGATGAAACTTTATTATATGGGCCAGAAATTAAATTTTTTAGTAATGAAATAGATACAAATAATAAATTTAAGCTTGAAGATTATGACATATATTTTATAGGGGATGGGTCAGGTAAAGCAGGTAATATTGTTACTGCTGCTGCGACTGGTTTAATAGCAGCAAGAGATATACTTGATAGAAAATAATATGGATAAAGATTATTATGAATTAGTATTAAATACATTTATAGAGTATTATGACACTCCTCATTTAGAATTTATAAGAAATAATATATTTATATTAAAAGAACTCAGTGCTGTTCTTTATGAAGAAATATCAGATATAGACTTAAAAGATGAAGAATATACTGAATATTATAGTTTTTATGATTCTACTTCATTAGCAAGAGATTTTATAGGATATATTAATCCAAAATATTTAGAATCTTATGACAAATTTATTGTTAATGGAACATTTGATATTATTAGTGAACCAGAAAGTATTGAAGAAGAAGGTTACGTTGATAGTGAAATACTTGATGATGGTCAAATTAGAAATAGTATTAGAATTCCTCTAAAACATAATTTAGATGATGTTTATACTATTGTTCATGAGTTTTTCCATACAACCAATATTGAATCTTTTGATACTTTTGATAGAGATTTATTAACTGAGTCTGTTTCTATATTCTATGAATTTATATTACATGATTATTTAAGTGATAAAAATGTAAATCATATTGATAATAATAATTCAATTAACTTTAGATTAAATCAAATATTAGATGATTGTTATTGTGTAAATTATGAATTAGATTATATATATGATGTATTTAATGATATTGATTTAAACTATGGTGAAAAATCACAAGATGAAATGGATGAATACTTTGAAGAATTATTTAGTGATGTAAAGTATTTTGTTTCTTCTTTAATTGCAATTGTTAAGTATTATGAGTATAAAAATGGCTATATAAATATTGGTCAAATTGAAAGATTTAATGAGAGTTTAAAATATAGTGATAATCTTAATAGTTTAGAATTTATATTTAATAGAAATATAAGTGAAGAAGATATTAAAGCATCATGTGATTACATTAAACAAGTGCTTAGTAAAGAATTTGGTATGAAAAAATAATTCATACCTTTTTTATTTTCTTGCAATTTATCGAGTCTATTTATATAATAGAAAATTGAGTAAATATTTATTAGAAAAAGATTTCAAAAATATATATTGTGTGTTAAAATATTATGTAGATAAGGAAGGTAATTGCAGTGGGAAAAGTAATATCATTAGTAAATCAAAAAGGTGGAGTAGGAAAAACAACAACTAGTATAAATTTATCTAGTTCTTTAGGGCATCTAGGTAAAAAAGTTTTACTAATTGATTTAGATTCACAAAGTAATACAACTACCGGCTTAGGTGTTGAAAAAGCAAAAATTAAAAAGAGTATATACAATGTTATAATGAATGATTGTGATATTAAGGATGCTATTATTAAAACACCATTTAAGAATTTAAGTGTAATACCATCTGTTATTGATTTAGCAGCAGCTGAAATTGAAATAATACAAATAAGTTCACAAGATAGAAATTTCATTATGACAGAACAATTAAAGAAGCAAATTGATAAAATAAGAGATAGATATGATTTTATTATAATAGATTGTCCACCTGCACTTGGTATTTTAACTACAAATGCACTTGCTGCATCTGATTCAGTATTAATACCAATACAATGTGAATATTATAGTTTAGAAGGGGTTAATTTATTACTTAAAACAATATTACAAGTACAAAAGAAAGTTAATTCTGGATTAGAAATTGAGGGAGTACTATTAACTATGCTTGATGGAAGAACATTATTAGGACTTGAAGTAGTCGAGGATGTTAGAAAATTCTTCAATGAAAAAGTGTTTAGTACAATAATACCTAGACTTGTAAAATTAGTAGAGGCTCCATCACATGGAAAACCTATTATAGAATATGATCCAAAGAGTAAAGGGGCATTAGCTTATTTAAATTTAGCTAAAGAGGTGATAGAAAGAAATGGAAACAAATAGAAAAGCATTAGGTAGAGGATTAGAACAATTATTTTCAAATGAGTCAATTTATTCAAATCCATTGGATACGTTAGACAAAATGGTTGAAGAAACACCAAAAGAAGAAATTGTAGAAGTTAAATTAAGCGAACTTAGAAGTAATCCATATCAACCTAGAAGAAATTTTGATGAAGAAAAATTAAATGAATTGGCTGCATCAATTAAAGAATTTGGTGTGCTTGAACCAATTTTAATTAAGAAAAGTATTCATGGTTATGAAATAATTGCTGGTGAAAGAAGATATAAGGCTAGTCAAATTGCTGGTCTTGAAACTATACCTGCAGTTATTAAAGATTTCAGCGATGAAAATATGATGCAAATAGCATTGCTTGAAAATATTCAAAGAGAAGATTTAAGTGCTATTGAGGAAGCTGAAGCTTATTCAAAATTAATTAAATCTCTTGGAATTAGTCAAGAAGAATTATCTCGTAGAATGGGTAAAAGTAGAAGCCATATAACAAATATGATAGGACTTTTAAAATTACCTGAAGAAATTAAAAAAGATGTAGTTGATGGACTTATTTCAATGGGACATGCAAGAGTTTTGAGTAAACTTGAAGATAAAGATAAAATCTTAGAACTTGCTAACAAAATTAAAAATAATCATATGTCTGTTCGTGATTTAGAAAATGTTGCTAGTAGTAGTGAATATAAAAGAACTAATCCAACTGTTAATAAAGTAAAAGAAACAAATCAATATAATTATGTTGAAGATGCTTTCACTGATAAAATTGGAAATAGAGTAAGAATTAAAAATAAGAAGATTGTTATTCCATTTAATAGTGATAAAGATTTAGAAAGAATACTTGAAATATTAAGTGTAGAAGTGAAAGTTGATTAATATGAATAAAGAATATAAAATAGGAAGTAAAGTTATTATGAAAAAAGACCACCCTTGCGGTACTAATCTTTGGGAAGTAACAAGGGTAGGTGTTGATATAAAAATAAAGTGTGTTAATTGTGGTAGAAGTATTATGATGGACCGCACTGAATTTAATAAGAAAATAAAGAAAGTAGAGGAATACTAATGTTTAAAAGGAAAAAGAAAATAAGTCCTATATTAGCATTTATTATTTTAACTCTTATAACTATTATTCTTAGTGGTTTTTTACATTTGCTTAATGTTCAAGGTGAATATATAACTGTAAATAAAGCAACAAATGATTTTGTTAATAATGTGGTAGAAGTTAAGAATTTATTTAGTACAAGTGGTATTAAATATATAGTAACTCATGCAGTTAAGAATTTTGTTAATTTTGCACCATTATCAACTTTAATAATTGTGTTAATTGGAATTGGTGTATTGGAAAAGTCAGGTTTTTTAAAAGCATTTTTTACATTAATAGCAAAACATACTAAAAAAAATACATTAACATTTTTACTAATATTCATAAGTTTATGTTTTTCATTGTTAGGTGATATAGGTTTTGTAATTATGTTACCTATTGGAGCTTTATTGTTTAAATATGGTAGAAGAAATCCTTTTGGAGGAATAATAGCATCATTTGCTGCATTATCTTTTGGTAGTGGAATTAATATATTCTTATCTGCTAATGATAGTTCGTTATTATCTTTAACGCTAAATGCTGCAAGGCTTACTGATCAATCTTATAAAATTGGATCATTTTTTTCATTATTTATAATGATTGTATTATTATTAGTTGTAGCATTTGTATTTACTTATGTTACTGAAAAGAAAATAATGCCAAAACTACCAAGATATGAAACAGAAGAAGAGGAATTAATAATTACTAACAAAGAATTAAGAGGGTTAATAATAGGACTTGGAATCGGATTTGTATATACGTTAATTATCATTTATATGATAATACCTGGATTACCTTTATCAGGTGCACTTCTTGATTCACGTGCAACTATGTATATAGATAAATTATTTGGAGCAAATTCATTATTTAATCAAGGATTTATATTTATTGTAACAGTTTTATTTGCATTAATAGGTTTTGGTTATGGATTTATGACTAAGAGTATTAGGCATAGTAAGGAAGTTACTGAAAGTTTAGCATATTCACTAGATGGAATTGGAAATATTCTAGTATTATTATTCTTTGCATCATTATTTATAACAGTGTTTACTGAAAGTGGAATAGGTGAAGTAGTTACTGCTGGAATATCAAGTTTAATTGGTGGTCTTAAATTTACAGGAATTTGGTTAATATTAATTAGTATAATTTTAGTTTGTATTGCGAATGTATTATGTCCAGATTCTCTTACAAAATGGACAATTCTTTCTGCAACTATTGTTCCATTATTTATGAATGCAAGTATTAGTCCAGAGTATTCACAATTAGTTTTTGTAGCAGGCGATACTATTACTAATGGACTTACACCATTATTTGTATATTTTGTAATTTATCTTGCATTCTTAGAAAAATATAACAAAGGTGAAATGGTTACTTTAAGAGGAAGTATAAAATATATGATGCCTTATGCTATTCATGTATCTATAATAATGTTTGTAGTGATGGTAGGATGGTATATGATAGGAGTTCCAACAGGAATTGGGTCATTCCCAGGTGTAATTTATGGCGCTTAAAGCAGGTATAATTGGTCTTCCTAATGTAGGGAAAAGTACATTGTTTAATGCAATAACTAAGAAGAATATATTAGCAGCAAATTATCCATTTGCAACAATTGATCCTAATGTTGGAGTTGTAACAGTTCCAGATCAAAGATTAGAAGTATTAAATGATATGTATATGCCAGAAAGATTAATAGCGACTCAATATGAGTTTATCGATATCGCTGGTCTTGTTAAAGGCGCTTCTACTGGTGAGGGGCTTGGTAATAAATTCTTAGCAAATATTAGAGAAGTAGATGCTATAGTACAAGTAGTTAGATGTTTTGAAAATAAAGACATTATTCATGTTGAAGGTACAATTAATCCTAGAAGAGATATTGAAATAGTTAATTATGAACTTATTTTAAGTGATTTAGAAATAGTTGAAAATAGACTTGCTAAAATAGAAAAGAAAGCAGTTACTACAAATGATAAAGATTCATTATATGAAGTTGCTTTACTTAAAAAAGCTAAAGAGAATTTAAGCAGTGGAAAAATGCTTAGATTGGTTAGTTTTGATGAAAAAGAATCTAAATTATTAAAGACATATAATTTAATAACTAACAAACCATTTATATATTTAGCAAATGTTAGCGAAGATGATTTACTAAATAATGGAAATAAATATGTAGATGAGGTTAGAGAAATAGCTTCTATTGAAGAATCTTCAGTAGTACTTATGTGTGCTAAGATTGAAAGTGAATTAAGCGAATTAGATGAGGAAACCAAAAAAGAGTTTTTACGTGATTTAGGTATTGCTAATAGTGGTCTTGATCAATTGATTCATATTACGTATCATATGCTTGGACTTAAAACATTTTTCACGGTTGGAAAAGATGAAGTTAGAGCATGGACGTTTAAAGATGGAATGAAAGCTCCAGAATGTGCAGGAATTATTCATACGGATTTTGAAAAAGGTTTTATTAAAGCTGAAGTAATGAGCTATGATGATTTAATTACTTATGGTAGTGAATTAAAAGTTAAAGAAGCCGGAAAAGCTAGACTTGAAGGAAAAGAATATTTAATGCAAGATGGAGATATTTGTTATTTTAGATTTAATGTTACTAAATAAGAGTGTTAACACTCTTTTATTTTGATATAATATAGATAATAGGTGAATAATATGTATACAAAAGAAGTAATTGAAAAAAAGAGTAAAAGAATTAATAATTTATTAATAGCTATTATTATTATAGTAATAATTTTAATGGTTGAGGTAACTTATATTTATTATCATTCTGAAGAAGATAAAAAAACAGTAATTGAATTTAATGATTCTATTACTAATGTAATAAACGTAGGTAAAATACCTAGTATTGATATTAATAATTTGAATAATGAAATAAGTGCTTTAGAGTTTGTAGATTCAGTTGGAAGTGGATTAGAACTTGGTAATAATAAATATACTGCTCGAATAGATGAAAACAAAGTTATTGTATCAATAAATGGCAATGAAAAAGAATATAATATTAAGAATCCTAAATCTATTGTAATTGGTGCTTTAGAAAATAAATATGTAACCATCTATATTCTTTCTAAAGATGGAAAATTATATAATATAAAATATAATATTATTAATGATAGTGAAGAATCATGCATTTATTCTTTAAAAGATATTGAATCAATAGATATAGATACTGGAGAAGTTAATATTTTAAATAAAGATAATTTTGAACCATCCCTATATTTTAAAACAAGCGATAACAAAATATATACTAGTGATAAATTAGTTGATAATCAAAAGTATTTTGTAGAATTAATAAACAAATAAAAAAAGGTAACTATTGTTACCTTTATTTTTTTGATATTTATTTTATTTCTATGAATTTCTTTGTTTCTTTCTTTTCTTCTTTTGGGAAGGAAATTTTTAATACACCATTGTTAAATTTAGCATTGATTTCATCTTCTTTAATGTTTCCAACAGTAAATTGTCTTTTAAATGATCCAAATACTCTTTCTTTTCTATAGTAATTCTTATCTTCATCTTCTTTTTCATTTTCTCTAGTAGCTTCTACTGTAAGAATTCCATCTTCAACATCTAGTTTAATATCATTTTTGTCAAATCCTGGAACATCTAATTCAATGTGAACATTACCACCTTTTTCATAGATATCACACTTCATATCCATTCTTGGCATTTTTGGCATTGGTGTAAAATCATCAAAGAAATCATCTAAATAAAATTTTCCTGGTAATAAACTCATTATTATCATCTCCTTACATATATAATTATACTCAATAATTAGCACTTGTCAATAGAGAGTGCTAATTTTTTTAATCTTTTTTACATTAATATTATGTTCATTTTGTAAAATATTAGTAGTTTATAGTTGATTTTTCTTTTTTTAATATATAAAATATGATAAAATATTATTGTTTTAATGAACTTATAGTGTTTTGTTAATTTTTATTAAATTATTTAATATTATATTATTAGGGGTAGTTGTATGAAGAAAGATAAAAAGTTTTTAAAAGATTTAGAAGATGGTCTTGGAAATATTAAAGAAAAATATAAGAAGAGTATTATTTCTAAATATGAAAATATTATTAAGGAAGAAAAATCTAAAAAGAGAAAAATCACTGAAATTTTAAAAGAATTAGGTAATCCTAAAGATATTGCTGAAAACGAATTAAAGTTAATTAAGAAAGATAATGTATTTACTAAAGTAAGTAGTTTTTTTAAAAAACATTTTTCTAATGATAAAAAGGAAAAAGATTATGTTAAAGAAGAAACTAAGAGAATTAACAAAGAAATTAGAAAAGAAAAAAGAAAAAATATTAAAAATAAATTAAAATCTTTTGGTACTTTTATAACAAAAGATATAAAATTTAATAAAAGTGATAAACCTAAAAAGACTAAGGTAAAAGAAGAAACTACCATTGTTGAAGAAACTGTAAAAGATTTCGAAGATGAAATAAGTGATGTGGCTGAAATAGTTACTGAAAAAAAGATTTTTGAAAGTAAAAAAGATAGAAATAGAAGAATATTATTAAAAACTTTAGGAATTGTTTTAACAATATTGTTATTATTTATATGGTTATGGGTTTCTGTTGTATTTATAGCAAGTATTTTTGCTTATTTAGATAAAATAAGATTTGTTGGTATTAATATTGCTTTATTTGGATTGGATGCTTTATTATTATGGATTGTTATAATAGTGAATAGAGCTATATTTAAAAAGGAAAGTAATTGGAAACTTAATTTAATTGTATCTGTTATATGTTTAGTTATAATTGCATTAGGAATTGTTCTTACTATTAGACAAATATCAAAAATAGAAACTGTAAAAGATGTTAGCATAAAATATAGTATGACTACTAAATTAAGTAATTATACTTTACCAAATGAAATTGATAAAAAGTTTACTATAACATTTAATAGTAATTATAAAACTCAGTACGTTATGAATTATGATGATACTTTAAAAGATAAGATTAAAGTTGAAGTAAAATATTATGAATGTTACTATGACTATTATGTTAAAGAGACATCTAATAGTTCATATATATCATTAAAATTAGATGATAGAGATAGACTAAGTGTATATATTGATGATTTAAAAGAAGGACTTGTATTTGATAATGATGAATTATCTAGATATGTAGTTAGAATTTCTATTAATCCTGATGATGTTGGAAGGTTAGTTATTAATGACTAATCTTCTTTTTTTAGTTCATTTACTTTATCATTTAGTTCATTTATAGCATTAATTATTGTATCTATTTCAAAACTATGATTTGGGAATGCTTTGTCTATTATTTCTTTTGCTTTTTCAATTTTATAATATGAAGGATTATAAATTGACTTAACTTTTTTAGAATTAATATTTATTCCTCCACCTTTAATTCTTGCTTCTATAATATTTTGTGATGCAGCATGAGTAACTACAGTTTGGGCTATTAGCATGATCCAATTTCCTAAAGTATTTTGCTCTGTTACGCTCAAATCATCTATTAATAATAATCCTATTATATATGCAATTGTTGTAGAATAATTAGGATTAACATTAAATATATCATTATATGCTTTCTTCATATTTAATTGTATGTTTAAATACATAAAAAAACTCAAGACTAATCTTGAGTTATTTTTTAAATGGCGCCCGATGTAGGACTCGAACCTACGACCTAACGGTTAACAGCCGTGCGCTCTACCGACTGAGCTAATCGGGCAATTTCAGCCAACTACATGAAATATTATATGATAGTATTATTGTTTTGTCAATAAAAATGTAGACTTTTATAGTTAAAATTGGTAAAATTATTTTAGTTAAAGAGGGATTATTATGAATGAAAATTTAGAAATAATTGAGTTAGACACAAAGAAAAAAGATGATAATAAAATTAAATATAGTATTCTTGATACATATGGTGAAAATTTAAGTAAAAAAGAGTATATAACTAATCCAGCTATAGGTCGTGATAAGGAAATAGAACAAACCATTGAAATATTATTAACACCAGAAAAGAGTGCTTTACTTGTAGGTAAAGCTGGTATAGGTAAAACTGCAATTGTTGAAGGAATAGGATATAGAATGGTTAATGGAACTATTCCAAATGCATTAAAGCCATATGAATTAATAAAGGTTAATATTTCTAGTTTACTTGGCGAAACAGTTGTTGATGGCCATACTGAAAATAGATTACAATTATTAGTAGATGAATTAAAAACTAAAAAGAATATAATATTGTTTATAGATGAAGTTCATTTACTTGTTAATAGAAATACAACAAATATGAATATAGATTTTGCCAACATGTTAAAACCAGGTTTAGATCGTGGAGATATTAAAATGATTGGAGCAACAACTGATGAAGAATATGAAGCATATATTTTAAGAGATAGAGCTTTCTTAAGACGTTTTCTAAGAGTTGATGTTTTAGAACCAACTGTTGAAGAATGTACACAAATATTAATGGGAACTTATCCAAAATATGAAAAGAGAACTGGTATTAAAATTAATTATACAGATTTCATTAAAGAAAAAATATTTAGATTTATTGTTGAAATGACTGATGAATATAAAAGAGTATATGAAATAGGTAATAGATATCCAGATATAGCTTTAACGATTTTGATGAGTGCATTTTCAATGGCATTATTTGAAAACGCAACAGAAGTTAAATTAAAACACTTCTATAGAGCAATTTGCCGCACAAAAGCAATATATGAAGATTCTAAAGTTAAAGAAATTGCTAGATTTAAAGAAGAATTTGCTGATTTAATTAAAGAAGAAAACTTAGATTTAAATCAAATATAACTTGTTTTATACAAGTTTTTTTATTTTGTCTATATTTGTTTTTTATATTTATATAATTAATTAAAAAGTTAAAAATTACTAAGGAATAATTTAATAATTATGTAATAAATTTATTTAATAATTTAATTATATTGATTTGAACAATATTTATCATTTTTGTATACTCCTTTTAATGAAAGGAGTTATTTGAATGCAATCTATTAAAGTAAGAAATGTTAGTAAGACAATTAATGGAAAAAAGATATTAAAAAACATAAGTTTTGATGCTTATGAAGGAGATATTATTGGTCTTGTTGGTGAAAATGGAGCAGGTAAAAGTACTTTAATGAAAGTAATGACAGGATTATATAATTTTGATGAGGGAGAAATATACTATTATGATTATAGCTTAAAAAAAGATTTTGAAAAATCAATGTCTATTATAGGTACTTTGATTGAATATCCTGATTTATATAAAAATTTATCTGGAAAGAATAATTTAAAAATATTTAAATCAATGTTTAAAGGAATAAGTGAAGATACAATAGAAGAAATAGTTAAAATTGTAGAAATGGAAAAATTTTTAGGGAAGAAATTTAAAACATATTCGCTTGGTATGAAAGAAAGACTAGGAATAGCAAGTGCACTTATTAATAAGCCTAAAATATTAATTTTAGATGAACCTACTAATGGTCTTGATCCCTCAGGTAGTAAAAATATTTTGAATATTTTAAAAAGCATGAAAAATACTACCATTATTATTTCTTCTCATATGTTAAATGAAATGGAAAGTATATGCAATAAAATAATATTTATTAAAAATGGTAAGATAGTTGATATAAAGATAATAGATAAAAGTGCTAAAAAGAAAAATATTAAATTTGAAGTTGATGATTTTTCAAAAGCGAAAATGATATTAAATGATTATTGTATTAATGAGAATTTAGAAGTATATGAATCAGATGAAACTATTTCTGATTTAAATAAAAAATTATTAGATAATAATATAAATGTTTATAGGATATATGAAGATAACAGTAGTTTAGAACAGGAATTTTTAGATCTAGTTAATAATGATAAAATTAATCAACAATGAATTTATTAAAGTAAAGAAAATTAAATTAATAATGTCTCAATTACTATTGTTGATAATTGTATTCATCATAAACAAATATGGCAAAAAATTTTTACTTGATTCTATATATAATATGATACCATTTATTGGAATGATGGCATGTGTAATTTTCTCTGGAAGTATATGTGGTGAAATAGAAAGTGGCACTATTAAATATTATTTAACAAAGCCATATAAAAGATGGAAAATATATTTATCTAAATTAATATGTGTATATTTATATTTAACTATTACAATATTAGCAATAATTCTATTTTCATTTATTCTTATAGATTATTTTGATTTAAGTTATATTAAAGATTATTATTTATATAATATACCAAATTATTTTATTGTAACATTTACTATGTATTTGTCTGTAAAATTTAAGAATCAATCATTATGTGTAGGTATTTCAGTTTTTTTATTATCTTTTTCATTAATAATAAGTCAAGTGTTATTTGGATATAATTTTAATGTTATAGAGTATACTATATTACCTTATTTAGATTTTTCAATATTTAAAGACAAAAATACATTAAATATTATTAATGATGAGTTAAATACTAGTTTAAATTTAAATAAAGCAATTATAATTAACTTTATTAATATTATTATTTTTTATATTATAGGAAATTATAAGTTTAATAAAAAGGATATTAAAAATTAATATCCTTTTTGTTTATAATAATCTAATAATTCTGCGAATCTTGTGTAGTGAACAACTTCTCTTTGTCTTAAAAAACTAAGAGGTGCAAGCAAAGATTCGTCATTTGTTAAATCCATTAGATTTTGATAAGTTGCCCTTGCTTTTTCTTCAGCTGCCATATCTTCTTGCAAGTCTACAATTGGATTTCCTGTTGATGCTATGTAAGCAGAAGTAAAGGGTACTCCATTTGCATCTGCTGGATATAAACCTTTATTATGCTGAGTATACCATGCATCTAGGCCATTTGCTTTTAATTCTTCGATGGTAGCACCTTTTATTAATTGATTTATCATTGTACATATCATTTCAACATGCCCCAATTCTTCACATGCAATATCAGACAGTAAAGCTTTTCCTCTATCATCTGGCATACTAAATCTTTGAACGAAATATCTTAGTGATGCACTTAATTCTGAATCGGGTCCACCAAGCTGGGCCATTAGAAGTTTAGCCATTTTTAAATCTTTCTTTTTAACATTGATTGGATATTCTAACATTTTTTCATATTTAAACATATTATTTACCTCCTTTGTCCCATGGCCAAGGATTATTTATCCATGTCCATTTGTCATCATTAGTTACATCACTTGCACATAATACTCCATATGTATTTTCATATTTAGTTTTGACATTTTCCAATTCTTTTCTTATTTTTTGAAATTCAAATAGAGCACTTTGGTCAGTTGGATGAGTATCTAAATATAAATTTAAATCTTTTAATGCAAAAGTATACATTTGTACTTTATATAGTAAATTATCTTTTTGATTCATAGTTTTTAATTTATACACATGATTTTTATATTTTGAGTATAAATCTTTAAACATATTACCTTTGTTAAAACCATCTTCTACGCTATCTAATTGATTGCTTCTATTAAAATTAATTTCATCTATATTAATGCTATAATCATTTAAATTATCTATTTGAAAATAATCATCAAAATAATTATTATTTTGATCAAAATACATTTTAATCACCTTCCTAGACTATTGTATGTAATGATATTTTAATTGTTTGGACTAGTTAATTAAAAAAATATGTAAAATATACAAAAAAACTTGTATATAATTTTCTAATAATGATAAAATGATAATGGTGATAATAATGCAATATAAATTTACAGCTTATTCAGAGGATGATACTATTGAACTAGCGCAAAATATTGAATCTGAAAAATTTCCAAATATGGTGATTTGTCTTGAAGGAGATTTAGGAAGTGGAAAAACTGTATTTGCTAAAGCATTTGCTAAAGCTGATGGGATTAGTGAAAATATTACTTCTCCTACATTTACAATTATTAAAGAATATGATGGTGAATTGAAACTATTCCATATGGATGTATATAGATTAAGCGATGTTAAGCAAGATATTGGAATAGAAGAATATTTCACTAAAAAAGGAGTCTGTATTATAGAGTGGTCTGATCTAATCGAGGATATTTTACCTAAAAATAGATTGGATATAAGAATTAAAATTATAGATGAGGATACAAGACAATTTATTATCACACCACATGGAAGTAAGTATGAAGATTTATGCGAAAGAGTTTTATAACTCTTTCTTTTTATTTTGTTTTATTATAAAATATTAATAGAAAATAGGAGGATAAAATGGAAGAATTTGAAAAAATGGATGCTTATTTTAGAGCAGCTAATTATTTGTCATTAGGACAATTATATTTAAAGGATAATCCTTTGTTAAAAAAGCCATTATCATTAGATGATATAAAACCAAATGTTGTAGGACATTGGGGTACAGCACCTGGACAAAATTTTATTTATGTTCATTTAAATAGAATTATTAAAAAATATGATTTAGATATGATATATATATCTGGACCTGGTCATGGAGGACAGGCAATAGTTTCAAATACTTATTTAGAAGGAAGCTATACTGAGACTTATCCTAGTATTACTGAAGATGAAGCGGGACTTAAAAAGTTATTTAAACAATTTAGTTTTCCAGGTGGAATAAGTTCACATGTTGCTCCTGAAACACCAGGTAGTATAAATGAAGGTGGTGAACTTGGATATTCTCTTTCTCATGCTTTTGGTGCAGTATTAGACAATCCTGATTTAATAGCTGCATGTGTAGTAGGTGATGGTGAAGCAGAAACTGGCCCTCTAGCAGCATCATGGCATTTGAATAAAATAATTAATCCACTTACAGATGGAATAGTATTACCAATACTTCATTTAAATGGTTATAAAATTGCAAACCCTACAATATTTGCAAGAATTCCTGAAGAAGAATTAATCAAATTTTTTGAAGGATGTGGTTGGCATCCATATATTGTCGAAGAAAAAAATACAATGAAATTGCATGAACTAATGGCTAAAACATTAGATAAATGTATAGAAGAAATAAAAGAAATTAAATCAAAAACTAGACTTAACAAAAGAGCAGTTTTACCAATGATTATTTTAAAGACTCCTAAAGGATGGACTGGACCTAAAATGGTTGATAATAAGGAAATAGAAGGTAGCTTTAGATCACATCAAGTTCCAGTTTTAGTAAACAAAGCAAATCCTCAAAATTTACCAATTTTAGAAGCATGGTTAAAAAGTTATAAACCAGAAGAATTATTTGATGAAAATGGTAGATTAAAAGAGGAAATAAAAAGTCTTGCTCCAGTTGGAAATAGACGTATGGGAATGAATCCTCACGCTAATGGAGGCCAATTATTAGAAGAATTAAACATTCCAGACTTTAGAAATTATGGAATTGATATTAAGGATCGTGGGGAAGTTATTTCACAAGATATGATGGAACTAGGTAAGTTTATTAGAGATATTATTAAACTTAATGAAGATAAAAAGAATTTTAGAATATTTGGTCCAGATGAAGCTTTATCAAATAGACTAAACCACGTATTTGAAGTAACTAATAGGCAATGGAATGGAATAACATATGATAATGATGAATTTTTAGATAATAGTGGAAGAGTAATTGATTCCGTCTTGTCAGAACATTTATGTGAAGGTATGTTAGAAGGATATTTGCTTACTGGTAGACATGGGTTCTTTCATAGTTATGAATCATTTATTAGAATAGTTGATTCAATGACTTCGCAACATGCTAAGTGGTTAAAAGTAACAAAAGAACTTCCTTGGAGAAGAGAAATATCATCATTAAATTATATCTTAGCATCATACGTATGGCAACAAGACCATAATGGTTTTACTCATCAGGACCCAGGATTCTTAAATCACTTAGTTACTAAAAAAGCAGATACTGTAAGAATATATTTACCACCAGACACAAATACATTAATTTCTTGTTTTGATCATTGTATTAGAAGTAAAAATTATATAAATGTAATTGTTGCATCTAAACACCCTAGAGTTCAATGGTTAACTATGGATGAAGCAATTAAGCATTGTACAAAAGGTTTAGGTATATGGGAATTTGCTAGTAATGATAATGGAGAAGAACCTGACTTAGTAATGGCATGTGCTGGTGAAACTCCAACTATTGAGGCACTAGCTGCTACTAAAATATTGAGAGAAAACTTCCCAGAACTTAAAATTAGATTTATTAATGTAGTTGATTTAATGAAGTTAGAAAGTGCAACTGCTCATCCACATGGGCTTGAAGAAGATGAATTTGATAATTTATTTACAAAGAAAAAACCAATCATTTTTGCATTCCATGGATATCCTCATCTAATTCATCAACTAGCTTATAAGAGAACTAATAAAAACCTTCACGTTCATGGATATTTAGAAGAAGGTACAATAACTACAACATTTGATATGAAAGTTCAAAATAAATTAGATAGATATCACTTAGTTATGGACGCATTAAAATATTTACCACAATTAGGTGATAGAAAAGCATCATTAATAGAATGGTGTAAAGATAAACTTATTGAACATAAAGAATACATTCATGAATATGGTGAAGACATGCCTGAAATAAGAAATTGGACATGGAAATAAAAAAACCTACTTATGTAGGTTTTTTATATTAAATCCATTTGTGTAATTATATAATCATATTTACTCATATCAATTACTTGCTTGCAATATGGACATACCCCTGTATTATTAATATCTAATGTTCTTCCACAGCTTGTACATCTTCTTGCTTCTTGTAATTTCTTAGCATTTATATTTTTAGAAAATATAATTCTATGTTCTTTTTCTATTCTCCTTTGATTATTACCGCTTACAAAATTACCATTTTCATCTACAAAGTAATCCATATATCTAGATGTTAAATTAATCTCAATATTAATTTTATTGTCTTGTATATATGAATCTAAAATTTTAGTTTCTTTAACGTTCATTTCATCAAATATCCTTGTTAATCCTTTTTCTTTATAAGTGTTAACAAGATCATTAAACTTATTATAAACATTATCACTTAAATAATGCTTAACACTAATCATATCATTTTCTAATATTGCATCTAATATCATAATAAATATGTGGTCTACTTTACTTAAGAATAGTGCTTCATTAAAATTAGTATCATTCTCAGTTATTTTTTCTATCATTAATAATCCCACCTTTGATTAATAGCTTCTTTTTTAGATAAAGTCCAGTCATAATTGTCACTAACTAAATTACTTTTACAATATGGACATTTGTTACTATATTTATTATTTAAAGGAGCACCGCAATTAGGACATTTATTATCTTCTATAATTTGTTTTCTAACAAATGTTAATATATAAGTCATTTCAACTTTTATATCTTTTTTACCTCTTAGTACAACATCATGTTGATTTATTATATAATCATAAAATTTTGCTTTTAGTAATACTTTAACTGTGTATTCTTTATTTGTTCTTTGAAAATCAATAATTGATACTTTTTGTCTTTCAAAATCTGTCATAATATTTTTTTCTTTTTTAGCCTTTAATACTTTTAGTTGTGAATTATACGTGTTATAAAGCTCGTCTGTTAATTGATCTTTTAGTTCATCAAGATTAAATTCTGACCATGCGTTTTGTATTTTAATATATTTATCATATACTAAATCATTAAATTCTTTTTCATTGAAATCATTGATTTCTTCTTTGATTTTTAACATAGCTACTAAGTGTTTATCATTATAAATATTTTCATTGAAAGTTCTATATGAAGCTCTTGTTAGATTACTTTGTTTTTTCACATCTGAAATAATTGCTATGATTATTAATACTACAAATAATTGAAATACAACAATAGCTACAACTCCTGAAGGAAAACCACTATAACTACTATTACTACTACTGCTATAATCCCAGTCATAATCATCCCAATCTGAGTCCCAGCTACTAGAACCCCAATCTGAGTCCCAGCTACTAGAACCCCAGTCAGAATCCCATCCAGAATCATAGTCTACATCCCATCCACTATCTGCATTAACAAATAGAGAACTTAAGAATATAAGACCTAATATTGATAAAATTATTATTAAAAAAATTGTGCTTTTTTTCATGTTTACTCCTATTATATATATATTATAGCACATTGTATTATAAGTTTTTTAATATTTATATTGCTTATTCACATAATTTTAACATTTCAATGTTAAATTATAGTTAAGAAGAGGATAATAGGTTAATTTATATATATATTTATTTAATTTGGTATTAATAAGATTATATTAATATTCCTGCTCATTACATACACTCTATAGGAATTCATTTATATAGTTTTATTTACTACATGGGCATACATTGTATGCTCATTTTTTTTGAGAAAAAACTTACGAAAAAAATTTTAAAAGATTATAATTAATATGAAGGGGATGATTGTATGTATGATGTAGGAAGCGCAGTAGTATATAAAAGAGAAGTATGTAAAATTAAAGATATTAAAGAAATAAGAGATAGAAAATATTATGTTATTGTTCCTGTAACTGATGAATCATTAATTATTAATGTTCCTGTAGATGGAATAACTGGTATTAGAAATATTATTTCTAAAGAAAAGGTCGATGAACTTATTAAAAAAATACCAAGTATAGATATTATTGACTGTGATAATGATAAGTTTATTGAATATGAATATAAGAATTTACTGCATGAAATGTCACATGAAGGATTAATTAAAATTATTAAAACCACGTATGTTAGAAATAAAGAAAGATTAGATAATAATAGAAAAATAGGGGAAAAAGATGATACTTATTTTAAGAAAGCAGAAAAACTTTTATATACGGAGTTTTCTTTGGCATTAGGTATGTCTTACGATGAAACTAAGGAATATGTTTTATCAAAAGTTCAGGAAGAAATTAAAAGGAATGATTAATCATTCCTTTTATATTTTAATACTTCTTCTGCATCATCTAAATGATATTTTGTTTTACCTATTATTTGATAATTTTCATGTCCTTTACCAAGTACTAGTAAAATATCATTTTTATTTAGCATGTTAACTGCTTTTTTTATTGCTTCTTTTCTATCTAATTCTATTTCATAATTATTTGTTTTGACACCTTTAACAATGTCATCCATTATTTTTTGTGGATCTTCTGTTCTTGGATTATCGCTAGTTAGTATTACATAATCTGATAATTTCGTAGCTATTTCTCCCATTATTGGTCTTTTTTTAGGATCTCTATCTCCACCACAACCAATTATTGTTATTACTTTATTTTTCTTTAATTCATTATATGCAGTTATAACTTTTTCAACAGCATCTGGAGTATGTGCATAATCTATAATTGCATATGCCCCATTAATTTTATATGCTTCACATCTTCCTTTAGGAGCTTTGATTTTATTTGTATTTTTAATTATTTCATCTATACTGTATCCACAATTATTTACTAAGCTTAGCATTGTAAGATAATTATATACATTAAATTTGCTAGTTAGTGGAATAATTACATTATAGTTTTTATTTTCAAAACTAAAGTTTAAATTAGTTTCACTTGGTGTTGTAGAAAAATCTTTTATAGAATAGTCTGCATTATAACCTAAAGTTAAGAATTTATGATTTTCTTTTTTAAACTTAATATAATTATTATCATCTTTGTTAGTAATTATTATAGCATCATTTGTTAGATGGTCTAAAATCATGAGTTTAGCTTTTAGATAGTTTTCCATTGTCTTATGGTAGTCTAAATGATCTTCTGTTAAATTAGTAAATGCTATTAATGAATAATTAATTCCATAAAGTCTATCATATGAAAGTGCTTGACTACTCACTTCCATAACAACTGTTTTGCATCCTGTTTCCGCTGCATGAACTAACAATTTATAAACAGTTAAAACATCGGGTGTTGTATTATTAAGTTCGATGTATTCATCTTTGTGGTAATAACCAATTGTACCGATATATGCAGCATCTTCACCAAGATTTAATAACATTTGATAAGTTAAATAGCAAGTTGTTGTTTTACCATTTGTACCAGTAACACCTATTAGATTTAATTTATTTATTATATTTTTATATTCATTATATAGTGTTTCTTTTAAATATTGATTTGAATCATTTACTTTAATATAAGGAACGTTTAATTTTAAATCTTTTTCACCAACTATAGTAGTTGCACCATTCTTAATTGCTGCATCTATATAATCATGTCCATCAACAGTTAATCCTTTGATGGCGATAAATGTTTGACCTTTTTCTACTTTTCTTGAATCACATTCATATTTAAACATAATTTTTCCTCCATTTAAAATTATATCATTATTTCATTATTTAATATACATTTATAATTCCACAAATATTCCACACTTTTAAAAATATATGATATTATTATATTAGGAGAAAATATATATGTATAAGAAATTATTTAAAATTAATTTTAATAATAAAAAAATATTACTTTTTTCTAGTGAAGAAAATAGAATAGCTTTTTTAGAAGTTACTAGTGATAATAAATTAAGATATATTACTCTCCAAGAATTTTTTGTTTTAAATAAAATATATAATTATAAAGATAGTAGTATTTTATATGATATTAAAAAATTGTTTTTTGATGAAAAATATATTAGTAAAAATGGACTAATAAGTGTATTACTCGCAATTAATCTTTTTAATTTAACTATGTTAGCTGCTCCTAGTATTGATAAATATCGAAATGATGTTAATTCTAGTTCATATGAAGAAACTACTAAAACAATGTACTCTCAAGGATTTACTACTGATTATGAAATTAAAAAGTACTTGTTAAATCAACGTTTTAATAATGAAAATATAAGTAGAGAAGATGTTATTGAAGCAGTTAATTCTAATGCTAATTTATCTAATCATGATAAAGAAATGGCTATTATGCAATTAGATTCAATGCTTAAATTAGATCCTGAAATGGATTTAAGAATTTACTATGAAAATTTAAAGACAATAAAAGTTGAATGGGTTTCTCATAAAAATTGGGATTTAAGTAATTCTGCAGTAGGATATTATTTACCAAGAGAAAATATAATTAGAATTTTAAAAGGAACTGATAATCATGTTTTGTGTCATGAACTTGCTCATGCAGCTCATACATATTATAGAAATGAAGATGATGAAATTATAGAAGTTTTTGAAGAGAATTTTCTTACTGAAGCACTTACCGATGAAGCAACATTATATTCATATTATGAAGCTAGTTATGAAATTGAAAATAAAGTATTAAAGTTTTTTATTGAAAATGCAAAAGAATTTAATACTTCAGTATATAATCAAAAAGGTATTCAAGCATTATTATTAGAATTAAAAGATTTATATCCAAGTGTTGATATTGACTATATTTTTGATATGTTTGAAAATAATAGAATAACAAGATTAAATTTGGGTCAAAATATAGTTTTAGAGGATGAAGAAGAATTGTTAGATGAATTATTTAAGATTACAATTTTAAATATTGATGAAAATAATTTATTTTCTTCTTTTAATTCATTTGTGAAAATAATAGGTAATAATGATAATTTGTATTCTAAATATATGAATAAGTATCTAGATGTTTTAAAAAATAATGGATATTTAAATGATACAGAATTATATAGTATCTCTTCTATTAGTAATTTTATAATTGTGGAAGACAATATATATTTATGTTGTGATAATGAATATTTTTATGATTATGAAGGAAATAAACAAAAGATAGAAAATGAAGATTATGTATTTCCTATTTCTCCTAAAATAAAATCAATTTTGATTGAGTCAATTTTAAAAAATGAAAATATATATTCAGAGGAATACATTAGTAAGTTTTGTAGTAGTGGTGAAATATTAGAAGGGTTTAACTCTAATGAATTTACAAATGTAAGCAAAGAGGATTTAATTAGAATTTTAGATGTTGTTTTTAATATTAAAGTTGATAATGAAAAAGATTATCATTCAATGCAACAATCATATCTAGATTTTAAAAATTTTTTAACAAATTTTGGACATGAAAGAAAAGACAATGAGTTTTTTACAAATAAAAGGGAAATAGTATCTGAAAATAGATATTTCAATATGTATAAAGATGCTTGTGTCGGTAAAGGATATATAACATTGGATAGATTTGATCTTGCAAATGAAATAACATCTTTTGTAAAAATAGATGGTAAATTTTATCCGGTGACTAAATTTTTAACTAGTCCTGATTGTACTATTATGGGTGAAGACTCCAATCAAGTTATTAGAATAATTAATTCAGAGAGATTGATATGTGAAATTATTAATGAAGAAGGAAATAAGGATACAATTGAGCTATATAATGGAGTATTTATTTTTTATAAAATAAATGATGAAGCAAAAATGAAACTGGAAAGCTTGTTTGCTAATGATGATGCTTTTGAACTCGATAGTATTATAAATGTGATTAATGAAGAGTCTATTATTACTCAAAGAAAATATGAAAATATATTTAAATTATCTAATGGAGAATCAATATGTGATAGGTCTTTAGATGATAGTTTTTATATCGAATTTGGTAAAGAAGGAAATAATATAACGTATAGAATAAGCAGAAATAACAATAATATTTATTCATCGTGTGAAAATTTTGTTTCTTTGTCATCTAAAATAAAGTTTATTGATTTTCTAAATAGTATAGTTTTTTATAATGATGATGGTTTAGATAAAATACTAACTCAAGATGTATTGATAAAAACATTAAATGAATTTAGTAACATAATGCCTGAAGTAGAGTTTGTGAGAAAGAATGGCGAAATAGAATATATGGATCCTTCTACTAATGAACGTGTAAGAAAAATAGCAAATGAGGATAGTATAGAATTTGTTAATCCACCTATGGTAGTTATAGAAGGAAATGAATATTATGCTAGAAATGTTATGGTGTCACAAGATTATAGTACTAAAACAATTTATATGTATCTTCCTGATGGTAGAAAATATGAAGTGTTTAAATATGAGAATGAAGATATAGCTGAAGCTATGAATATTTATTTGGATGAATTAATTAATTATTATCATATTGAAAGTGAAAATAATATTTATTATTATTCTCCACAGGAATTGATACAATTATTTAAAAATATGGAATGTGAATTATTTTTTGATACTGATGAATATATAAGGTGAGACTTGAAGTGATAAGTAAAATTTGTTAAAATAATCTCGAATTGGAGGGAATTATGAGTAAAAAAGAAAAATTAGCTGCTGCTAAAGAAAAATCTTTAGGTTTGTTTGGTGAATTTAAGGAATTTGTTAAAAGAGGAAATGTTCTTGACATGGCAGTTGGTGTTGTAATTGGTGGTGCTTTTGGAGCAATAGTTACTTCTTTAGTAAATGATATTATTATGCCACTTGTGTCACTTGCAACTGGTGGACTTGATTTTACTAATTGGTTTGTTGCATTAGATGGCAAAACTTATGCTACTATTGAAGAAGCACAAGCTGCAGGTGCTGCAACATTAAATTATGGTAATTTAATTTCTGTAGTTCTTAATTTCTTAATTGTAGCTTTTTGCATCTTTATGGTTGTTAAAGCTATGAATAAGTTTATGAAGAAAAAAGAAGAAGTAAAAGAAGAAGAACCACCTAAGAAACCTGATGATATTGTTTTATTAGAACAAATTAGAGATTTATTAAAAAGAAAATAACTTATTATTAAGTTATTTTTTTGTTATTATTTCTATTAATTTCCTTGTACTAAAATTTGGTATATGATTTTTAGATACTGCAATTCCAATGCTTCTTGGTGGAATTTTAGGATAAACATTTAATTCGTAAAGAGATTTATTTAAATCATCTTTAATGAATTCTTTTACTAAATAACCAATTCCCATATTAATCTTTGTAAATTCTTTAACTAAAGTATAGCTTGCTAATTCTATATTTGGTTTAAGTACAACATTATTTTTTTCACAAAAATTATCTAGTATACTTCTTGTATTAGAATTTTTTGTTTGCAATATTAATGGATAATTATTAAGTTCATCTAATTTTATTTTTTTATTTGCAAGGTCTTTATAGTTTGATCCAACTACAAAAATATCACTAACTTTCTTGCATTCAATTATCTTAATATCTTTATCTATATTATTTGGAATATTTAAAATTATTAAATCAATTAAACCATTCCTTAGTTTATTAATAAGTTCATTTCCTGCATTAGTTATTATTTGTATATCTATGTTTGGATATAATCTATGAAATGTTTCTAAATATGGTAATAAGAAGTTTTGTGTTAATGTAACACTTATTCCAATTTTTATTATTCCTGTTTCAAGATTAACTAGTTCTGTGAACTTACTTTCTGCATTATTTATGTATTCTATAGCTTGCCTAATATAGTTATAGAATTCTTTTCCTTCTTCTGTTAATATTACTCCTCTTTTGGTTCTAGTAAATAATTCTCCACCTAGTAAACTTTCTAACTTTTTAATAGATTTACTTATTGCTGGTTGAGAAATATGTAATTCTTCGCTAGCTTTAGTAATATTATTATAATTAGCAACTGTATAAAAAATTCTATATAATTCAAAATCAATATTCATAATAACCTCCAGTTATGATAAATATATCTAATATGTATTTTTATTATATCTTGTTTTCTTTTATAATACAAGTAGAGGAGAAAAATATGATAATAGGTATTTGTGGAAAAAGTGGTAGTGGTAAAAGTACTTTGGCAAGAGAAATATCATATATGCATGATAATGTTATACATATAGATATTGATTTGATTGGACATAAAGTATTGGAATTAGATGAGGTTAAACAAGAATTAATTAATTCTTTTGGAGAAGAAGTTATTAATAATGGAAATGTTGATAGAAAAGTATTAAGTGATTTGGTATTTAATTCTAGAAATAAAATGAATAAATTATCAGATATAACATGGCAACATATGCAAACTATTCTAGATGAATTAATTAATAAAAATAAGGATAGAATAATTCTTTTAGATTGGATACTTTTGCCAAAAACGAAATATTTTAAGATTTGTGATTTTCGTATATTAATCGATGTTCCATTTGAAATAAGAAAGCAAAGAATTATATTAAGAGATAATATTTCACAGGATAAAATAGATTTAAGAGAAAGTGCCAGTATTGAATATGATTATAATGATTTTGATTTTGTAATAAATGATATAAGTGATGAATTTAAAAGAAAGCTGGTGAAGATAATATGACAAAAGTACTATATCCAGGAAGTTTTGATCCATTAACAAGAGGGCATATGAATATAATTGATCAAGCAAGTGATTTGTTTGATGAAGTAGTAATTGCAGTTTTAAAGAATCCTTACAAAAAAGATAGTTTATTTACTGTTGAAGAAAGAATACAAATGATTAATGAATTGTATTCAAGAATGAATAATATTAAGGTTATTAGTTCATCTTCTGCAGCTATTGATGTTGCACTATTATATGAATGTAAGGCTATAATTAGAGGACTTAGAAGTCTTAGTGATTATGATTATGAAGTCCAGTTACAGCAAATAAATAAAGATATGTCAGATAATAAAATTAACACTATATGTTTATTTGCAGATAAAGAATATCAATTTATTTCATCTAGTATGGTAAAAGAAGTTATGAGACTTGGGAAAGATATATCTAAGTATGTTGATCCAATTGTTGAAAAATCGATGATTCTTAAGAAAAGAGATATTTATGGAAGATTTTGAAATTAAAATATTAGGCAGTGTATCCCCATTTTGTTATAAAAATAAAAATTGTGTTGGAATTTTAATTTATCATAATAATCAAAAAATATTGCTTGATTGTGGAAATGGAATTACTAGAAATATGATTTTTCCTAATGATTTAGAGAATTTGAATGTTATTATTACTCATTTGCATAAAGATCATTATGGTGATTTAAGTTCTATCAATTATGCTGCTTATGTATATCATAGTTATCATATGTTAAAAAACAAAATAAAAATATATATTCCAAGTGTTAATAGTATGCAAGATGATATAAATTATTCAGAGTATTACGAAATTAAAAATGGTGAAATATATATTGGAGATTTAAAAGTAACATTTCATGATAACAATTCACATGGCATAGAATCGTATATGATAAAAATAGAAAGTAAAGATAATACAATAGTATATACTTCTGATATAGGAAATACAAATTTAGAAGATGTAATTAGATATAGTAATGAAGTAAATTTACTGGTGTGTGAAAGCTCATTATTAACAACTGATAATAGTAAATTAAATACTCATTTGCATGCTTATGAAGCAGGAATTATTGCAAGAAAAGCTAAAGTAAAAAAATTAATATTAACACATTTTTGGCCATTAACAGATAAATATAATTATTTAGAGGAGGCAAAGCGATATTTTGATAATACTACTTTAGCAGAAGAAAATAAAACAATAATTTTAAGGAGAAAATAATATATGGAATCAAAAGATAGTGAATTGATAAGCAAATATTTAAATAACTTTAAATACAATGCATTTAGAACAAAAATAATTCTTAAGAAATATGAAGGCTTGATTAAAAAAGAACAACATGTTAATAAAGTTCGGGCTATTATTATTGATGATGGCAAAATATTAGTATGTAAGTACAGTGATGTTTTTATGTTACCGGGTGGTAAAAAAGAAAATGAAAGTGACATAGAAGCTCTTAAAAGAGAACTCGCTGAAGAATTAGGCATTATTATTGATGACAATTGTAATTGTTTATGTGAATATAACCAAATATACCCAAACTATTATGACACTAAAACAAAATCAATAGTTGAAAGACACAACAGTACAAAATACTATTTAGTTGAAAAAAACAATATTATTGGTTATACTGAAAGAGATTTAACTGATAGCGAAATTAAAAATAATTTTGAAGCATTTTATATAGGACTAGATGATTTAAAGGATATGCTTACTTGTTATTCATCTTCAAATGAAAAATATGACTTTTTTAAAGATGAATTATTACATGTACTTAATATTTTATCTTCATCATCAAAATTAATATTAAAATAAAGAAGTTGAGGTGATTATATGAAAGATTATAAAACGGCAGCTGATTATTATGCAGAAGCAGAAGACAAAGAAATTGCACTCGCAATAGAAGGATTAAAAAGAATAAGTGAAAAAAGATTTAATGAATATAAAAAGGCAAAAAGATTTATAGACTTACATACTCATACATGTTATTCTGATGGAGAATTAGAGCCAATAGAATTATTGAATCTTGCAGTTGATAAGAAAGTATCTACTTTATCAATTTGTGATCATGACACATTGGATGGTATAAAAGATGCTAGGGAAAATCATTCTGATTTTATAAAAGAAAGTGGTATTGAATTAATAAATGGTATTGAACTATCTGCACAAGTTTCTAAAGGAATAATGCATATACTTGGATATGATATAGACATTTATAACAAAGATTTGAATGATAAAATTATAGAACTAAAAAACAATAGTATGTATTCTATGATTTCCTATTTAAATGAATTAAAGAATAACTATGGTATTAGATTTAAAACAGAGGACATACAAGAATTATTTAATATTAAGGGTAATTTAGGAAGGCCTCATTTAGCAAGATTATTAGTGAAATATAAATATGCTGTTAATATTCAAGATGCATTTGATAAATATTTAATTCAGGTATATGAAAATGTAAGAGATTTAAATGAAAAACCAAGTTATGAAGAATGTATTTCATTAATAAAGAATGCTGGAGGTTATGCAGTGCTTGCTCATCCTTATTCATTAAGACAAAGTAAAATAGAATTATTAAAAACAATAAAAGATATGGTTTCATGTGGACTCGATGGGATAGAAGTGTATCACTCAAATCATAGTCTTGATCAAATGAACTATTATATGCAAATGGTTCAAGATTATAATTTGTTATATACTGCTGGAAGTGATTTTCATGGTAAAAGAGTCAAACCTGATATCGAATTAGGAAGTGGAAAAGATAATAATTTAAATATCAGGTATGTATCATTGGTAAAAAAAATAAGCAAACGTTAAAGTTTGCTTATTTTTTGTAATGCTTCTTTATATTTATTTTCAGTAAATCCTAAAGTAGGTGCTGTTTGTACATGATATGGAGCCATTTCACTACTGAAATAAGCATCATCAATAACAATAAATTTTCCTACAAGGTTTTCATCCAAATATTTTTTTATTTCAAACTCTTTTCCATAATGAGATGTTCCAGTTTTGCCTAATATCTCTATACTTTTATCTAAACCAGAGTTATATAAAAAGTCTTTATAGTCCATATGATTTCTCCATGAACTACATACAACTATCTTAAAACCAGTTTCTAAACATAATTTATTCAAATAAAAAATAGCGTCAGGATTTTCAAAAGTGCCACTAAAATTATCGGATTTGATATTAATTACTCCATCAAAATCCAAGAAAATAACATTATCTAATTCAGAATTATTATTCTTCATTTATCCCTCCACTCTTAATTTAGTATAACATATGAAATAATATTAATTCAATATTAGATGTTAAAAACAGCACGAAATTTGACTTTTGAGGCTAATTGTGGTATAATTTATATGTCCTTTGGGATGGGGATATTAGGTTTGACTTATAAGATTGAGATATAAGTACCTAATAATATAAATACATTTTATTATCAGATAAAAGAACTATTCATTTGAATAGTTTTTTTATTTGTATTGACAAACTGTTCTGAAAATAATATAATGTTATTAACAAAAAGTTAAAAACAAAAGAAAGAGGCGTTTTATGAAAAAGAAAATTAAAAAAATATTTAATCACATTTTTATTGATGGATTAACAGGAATGGCATGGGGATTATTTTCAACTCTTATTATTGGACTTATTATTGAACAAATAGGTAAATTAGTTGGAGATTGTTTGGTTGGTAATACTTTAATAATGTTTGGAAAGATTTGTTCTATATTAACAGGTGCTGGTATTGGAGTTGGGGTTGCAATAAAATATAAGAGTTCTAACTTTGTTACTTTATCTGCTGCTGGTGCTGGTTTAATTGGAGCTTATGCAAGTAAAATAATAACTGGTAGCATATTTGTTAACGGTAGTATTGTATTGAGTGGTCCAGGTGAACCATTAGGTGCATTTTTAGCAAGTTTTGTTGGTGTTACATTTGGAAACTTAGTAAGTGGAAAGACTAAAGTTGATATTATAGTTGTTCCTCTTGTAACAATTATACTTGGTGGTGCGGTTGGTTTATTGGTGGGGCCTAGTATATCAAGTATGATGAGTGCATTAGGTAACTTAATAAATTGGTCAGTGGAAAAACAACCTTTTGTAATGGGAATTTTAGTTTCAATTATTATGGGTATGATATTAACTTTACCAATTAGTTCTGCAGCTCTTGCAATTATTTTAAATTTGAGTGGCTTAGCAGCTGGAGCTGCAACTGTTGGTTGTTCAGCTAATATGATTGGTTTTGCTGTTGCAAGTTATAAGGAGAACAAAGTATCTGGTTTATTATCTCAAGGGTTAGGAACAAGTATGCTTCAAGTTCCAAATATTATGAAAAAGCCAATTATTTGGTTACCAGCAATTGTAGCAAGTGCTATTTTAGGGCCTCTATCAACTATGGTATTTAAAATGACAAATAATTCTTCTGGAGCTGGTATGGGAACTTCTGGATTAGTTGGCCAATTTATGACTTGGCAAACTATGTCAGGAGTAGAAAATCATTTAACTCTTTTAATTAAAATATTATTATTACATTTTATATTACCTGGATTAATTGCTTATGTAGTTTCATTTATTATGAGAAAAAAAGGTATTATTAAAGAAGGAGACATGAAACTTGAACAATAAAAGTAGCTTTGCTACTTTTTAATTTTTTAATTATGTTATATAATTAGAACATATAATTATGATGGGTGATTACTTTGAATAAATACAATGATTTAATAAATGAATATGCATCTGATATATTAAATAATGAGAATGTTTTAAGTCAAAAAAAATATATGCAACATGGTAATACTAGTACATATGAGCATACATATAAAGTTACTCTTGAAGCTTTGAAACTTTCTGATAAATTAAAATTAAAAGTTGATAAAAAAACGCTTATTAGAGGTTGCTTATTACATGATTATTATTTATATGATTGGCATGAAAATGATAAAAGTCATAGACTGCATGGATTTCATCATGCTAAGAAAGCACTTGATAATGCAAAGAGAGATTTTAATTTAAATAAAATAGAAGAAAATATGATATATACTCATATGTTTCCTCTAAATTTAAGAATACCAAAATATAAAGAAAGTATAATATTATGTGTTGCTGATAAAATTAGTGCAGTAAAGGAAACATTCAATAGAAAATAAAAAATTTGGAAATTCCAAATTTTTTTAATTACATTTTGCATTTTGTCTTTCAAAATATTTTTGTATTTCTTCTTTACTCATAGTTGGTTTAAATAAACCATTTTCAAATTTTTCTAATTTTGCCAAATCTAAGTCAAAAGTAAGTGTAACTATTTTTCCATTAATAGATTTTCTACAATTACTATACATATCTGATTGAGTATTTAAGTTTTTAAGTATACTATCACAAAAATCTTGATTTTTAATTGAATCAAATTGTTCATCAGTTAAACTACTAAATTTAAGATCCATAACAGTTTCACCGCTAATAGCGATTTTTTTAGTGTCATTATATGTAATATTGATTCTTGCAGAAGCACTTTCTTCATCTCTTGCACAAGAAATAACACTTGTTTTTTCAGTACATCCAGTTAATAAAAATAATATACACGCTAGCACTAATAATTTTTTCACTATTTACACCTCCATTTTTATTATAGAATGCTTGACTTTGAAAAATAAATAGCTATAATACCTCTTTAAGGAGAGTGTTATGTCAAAAGAAGAAAGTGTAATAAAATATTATTTAATTTGTAATAAATTAAAAGATGTTATTAGAACAGGTTGGAAAGATTGGAATGTTAAAAGAGATAGAATAGAAAGTGTAGCTGAACATATATTTGGAGTTCAAATGTTAGCAATAGCTATGAAATCAGAATATCAATATGATATAGATATTATGAAGGTAATATTTATGATTGCTATTCATGAATTAGGTGAAACTGTAATAGGGGATTTAACTCAATTTCAAATTTCAAAAGAAGAAAAAGAAAAATTAGAGCATAAGGCAGTTCATGATATTCTTAGAGGTTTATTAGATGGAGAACAAATAGAAGAATTATTTTTAGAATTTGATTCTCATCAAACAAAAGAAGCAATATTTGCATATCAATGTGATAAATTAGAGTGTGATATTCAAAGCAAAATATATGATTGTGAAAACTGTGTTGATTTAAATAATCAAGAAAAAAATAAGACTTTTAAAAATGCAAGAGTACAACAACTATTGAGTGAAGGAAATTCTTGGTCATCTATGTGGTTAAAATTTGGTCAACAAGTATATCCTTATGATGAAAATTTCCTAGCAGTATCAAATTATGTCATCAATAATGAACTTAAAAGAGTTAAATAACTCTTTTTTTATTTTTCACATTAAATAACTAGTTTTTGTTTGATAAAATTGTTATAATGTAAAATAGGAGAGTGATGTTATGAAAAAACATTTCTTTGTTTTGGCAATTTTATTGTTATTTATATTAAATATTAGAGTTTATGCTGAAGAAACTCCTACTATTACATTAAATGGAGTAAATGATATTCTATCAAACGATGATAATGATAACAATGAATTAGTAGAAAAAGACAGTGATAACTATTACTCTATTAATGGAAGTTATTTTCAAGTTCTATATGGAATAAACAATATTAGTAGTGATTATTGCTTATTAAGAGAAACTTATGAAGTGAGTGGTCCGGAACTTGCAGAAGTTAACTGTGATTATGCGGAAGATGGCATGGAAGAATATATGGCTTGTGATCACTGTCACTTGAGATATTCTATTGTTAAAAAAAGTGATTATGAAGAAATGTCAGAAGAATATGAAGAGGTACCTATGGAGACTCTTACAACACTTAAAAAGTATGATAGCATTTTAGTTAATCTTAAAAGTAGTTATTATGAAAATATTAAAAACTTAAAAGCTAGTGTTGATAGTGTTGAAGATGAAAATGGAACAACTATCAGTAAAGTTTCTGGAAAATATATAATAAATAAAAATATTAAAAATTATAATATAAAAGTTAGATTATCTGAAAATATAGAAGGTTTAAACTATAACTATTTTTATAACATATATAAGTTAGATAAAAATGGAATTGAATTAGTAAATATTAACAGATTTGATGAAGTTACATTAGAAAATAATATAATAACTGTTCCTTTAGATATTAGTGAAATTGCAATAGATAATTTTTCATTTTCTATTCAAATTCAAGCAATTGATAAAAATGGTCTTGAAAAAGATGTTGATACTGAAATGATAGAATTTGAATATGAAGGTAAAAAGAAACTAAATGCATCATTCAGCTATAAAAATAGTGATGAAGCAATTGAATATAAAAATGATAGTTATATTATTAAAAGTAGTAATTTTAATGAAGAAAATCCTTTAGTGATTAATGTTGAATTAGAAAATTTCAATAATGAAATTAATTATGGTGGTTTAGTATTTAGTGAGTGTACACCTAGTGGTGAAGATGAAATATGTGAAAATGAATATGAAAAGGATATTGAACTTTCTAATAGTGGAGTTAATACTATTGAAATAAATGATTTTGTTCCAAAATTATATTCAGGACAAGAAAAAATATATAAGATTTCATTTATAGTTGGTGGTAAAGAATATCCATATTACTACACATATACAGCAGGAAGTGCTTATTCATTATTAATGAGTTCTAGTAGAATGTTTATTCCAACTACTGTTGTTGATAAACAAAATAATAATTATAAAGGCTATGCATATATATTAGATACTGATGGTTATGCTTATTTATTTTATAAAGGTGCTAACCTTGAGAATAAAACATATAAATATAAATTAGAAAATAAAACAACAAAAGAAGTTTATTCTCAAAGAAAAATTAATGGCGTAGATTTAATGCTTAATACATTTATATTTAAGTTTAAAACATCAAATATTAAAAATAATAAAATATTGTTTTATTTATATGATATGGACAATAATTTATTATCAAGTGATGAACTTTCTATTTTTGATAAAAGTGATATGAACTTAAATGAAAATATTTCTGTATCAGGAGATGGTGTTGATACTAAGGTTATTGATACAGGCTATGAAATATATGTAAATAAAGGTAATAATAATGTTAAATTAAGATTTAGTAATTCTACTTATGATCTTGAAGAACATTTTAATTATATAGTTAAGAGTAATGAAGAAATATTACAAGAAGATTATGTAACAGCACAAGATATAAAGAGTGGCATTACAGTTAATCTAAATAATATTACTTCGGATGAAGAATATTATCCTATTACAATTTTAATAATTGGTAAAGATAGTACTCATGAATATGATTTGTCATTAAAAATGGTATCAAATAGTGAGTTTAATAAAATAAAAGAAAAACCTCATTTTGATTTGAGTACTGAAGCATTTAATAAGGTAGTTAATAGATTAAATGATAATGAATTAGCTTTTGTTAATAACAATGGTGATAATGTTACTAAACAAATAACATACACAGCTAATTATTATAAAGATGGTGAATTATTAGAAACTAATACAATTAATGAAACAATAGACTATTTCGATGATACTGTAGAAATAGATGAAGAAGTTGCAGATAATAGCAAATATTATGGATATAGAATTAAGGAAACTTCACAGACTAGATTAAATTCATCAACAAATGAGCATTATTTAGAACCTATAGGTGACAATGGAGTCCTTGATATATATTATGAAGTAGATCCAAATCAAACTAAAAAAGTATCTTACACAGTAGAATATTATAAAGATGATGTTCTTGCTGATACTGATACTGTTACAAAAAGTATTCAAGTATTACAAAATAAATTGAGTGTAAGTAAAGAAAGTATTAATACTGAAACTAAGTATATAGGATTTAAATATTTAAAATCTAATTATGATGAAATACCAGATGAAATAGAAATTGATGGTGTTATTAAAATATATTTTGAGAAAAAGGAAATATATTATAGATATGAATACTATTTTAATGGTACTTTAGATAGTTCACTAACAAAGAGAATCAAGGGATTATATTTAGAAACTATAAATACTTATGAAGATCATCTAAGAACTGGTTATAAATTAGGAAAAGTTGAAAATTATCCATTAGTTGTTGGTAAAAATGGAGAAAGAGAAGAAGACAATATAATTAAAGTACAATATGTTATTGATGAAAATAATCTTCAGGATGTAAGTGTTAAAAACATTAAAATTAAAAAAGGTGATAAGAACAGTTTAATTCTTTCATGGGATAAAGATGAATTTGCAATTGGATATAAAGTTTTAGTAAGTAGTAGTAAAAAAGGCAAATATAAACAAATAGCAGTAACAACAGATAATCAATATATAAGCAGTGATCTTACTTATGGAAAAACATATTATTATAAAGTAACTGCATATAATTTTGCTAAAACTGGTACATCTAGTATCGTTAGTAAGAAAGTTGTTCCAAATGAAGTAACTAATTTTAAAATAACTGGAGCAAGTACAGGAAATATTAAACTAGCTTGGGATAAAACAAGTGTTACTGGTTATGTTTTAGAAAGAAGTACTGGTAATGGTTATTGGACTAGAGTTGCTACTATTAAAAGAGCAACAGTAACTTATAAAAATACTGGATTAAGTGCTAATAAAAAATATTATTATAGAATAAGAGCTTATAAAAGTGTGAATGGTAAAAAAGTTTATAGTTCATATAGTGATATTGTAAATACGAGAACAGCACCATTAAAGACAAAAGTCAAAGTAACATTAAAAGATTACAATGCTTTAAAAGTTAAAGTAACAAGTGTTAAAGGTGCTAAGACTTATGATATTTATAGAAGTACAAGCAAAAATGGAAAATATGAAAAAATAATTGAATTAAAAGAAGCTGGTACATATAAAGATCCAGAATTAGTTACAGGTAAGACATATTACTATAAAGTTAAAACTTGTAATTCTCTTGATAGATGCAGCGGTTATACATCTCCAGTTGGATTAAAAGTAGTTCCAAAGACTCCAAGCATAAAAGTAATATCAACTCAGACAAAGAAAGTTTCTGTAACATTAACACCAGTTAATGGAATAGATGGACTAAGAATATATCGTGCAACATCAAGATATGGAAAATACAAATTAATTAAGGATGTTAAAATTGATGAAGATTTAACATTTAATGACAAAACTAAAAAATATAAATATTATTACTACAAGGTAAGAGCATATAAGATTGTAGATGGTAAGAAAGTATATAGTTCTTATAGTACAATTAAATATGTAAGAAGCAAATAAAAAGAACCTATTATGAAGTGAACCCTAAATAGTTCACAAAAATAAAAAGGTTCTTTTTTTTGTAGAAACAAAAAATATTAATATGATATAATTAATTGGAATAGAGGAAAAAATATGAAGAATAAAAAAATAATATTTATTATATTGTCAGTAATTGTAATAATAGTATTCACTATTATTTTTGAAGTGATATCAATCATAAATGAAAATAAATATAAAAATAGAATATTTAGTGACATGGAAGTTAAAACTGATGATGTGATCAGAGGAGTAGTTGGAATTGTTCCTGAAAGTGATTCAAATGGATTAACTAGTTATAATGGAATAGGAAGTGGAGTTATTTTTGATAGAAAAGATGACATTTATTATGTCATTACTGCAAAACATGTTATAAATAAGGATAATAGTAAATTTAAAATATTTACAAGAGATACAGAATTTAGTGGACAAATTATAAAAGCTGATGACAATGTTAACTTTGAAATACCTGATAGTAAACTAACTATATTATGTCAAGACTATTTTTAATAAAAAATAAAAATATTTATGCATGACAAAAAGATTCACAATAGTGAATTTTTTTTAAAAT
>CACWUS010000006.1 GCA_902764145.1 uncultured Erysipelotrichaceae bacterium
TGGTTTAAAGTGTTTTCCCATATAAAAATAGTACCTCCTTTCTTGAGATACTATTATATATCTACTTTTTTAAAGTGTCCAAAATAGGGTTCACTTCATATTTCTATCTACTTAATCTTCTTGAATATTCTCTATAAGGACTTTTATATTCATTGTTATATCTTGTTGCTTCAGAAAATGGATCAATTTCATAAGAAGCAGTAGGATCAAATTGTCTAATTTCTCTTCTACGTTTTAATCTTCTTAAAGCTCTTGCTTCTATTTGTCTTACTCTTTCTCTTGTTACTCCAAGCATTTTACCAACTTCTTCAAGTGTATAACAACTTCCATCTGCAAATCCAAATCTATATTTAATTACATACATTTCTCTAGGATTTAATACAGTTCCATTAAATAAAACATCTCTAAATTCTTCATTATATAAATCTCTTATGACATGATCATTAGCAGCAGAAGAATCTTCAACAAAATCAGCTAGTGTAGAATCTTCTTCTTCACCTACTGGAGTTGATAAAGATACAGTATCTTGCACGCTTAAATAAAGTTCAACTTTATCCACAGGCATATCTAATGTATCTGATATTTCATAAGAATTTGGTGTTTCTCCATATTGTTCTTCATACTGTTTAATAAATCTTTTGATTTTTAAAATATCTTCATGAGCATGAACTGGTATTCTTATATTTCTTGATTGATCAGCAATACCACGTGTTATAGCTTGTCTAATCCACCAGGTAGCATAAGTTGAAAATCTGTAACCCTTTTTATAATCAAATTTATCAACAGCTTTTAATAAACCTTCATTACCATTACCAATTAAATCAAGGAAATCAAGACCTCTACCAATGTATCTTTTAGCTACACTGACAACTAGTTTTAAATTGCTTTCCGCTAATTGTTTTTTAGCTTCTTCATCATGTTCATCTTTTCTCTTTGCAAGTTCACATTCTTCTTCATAAGTTAAGATTTTATGATTTAATTCATTTAAATACAATTTTAATAAATCTAAATCACTTCCGTTAGCTTTAGCAGATTTATAACTTGTATATA
This sequence comes from uncultured Erysipelotrichaceae bacterium, assembly GCA_902764145.1. Lineage (GTDB taxonomy): Bacteria > Bacillota_I > Bacilli_A > RF39 > UBA660 > CAG-1000. The sequence continues at coordinate 1,051 of CACWUS010000006.1, forward strand.
TAGTATCAGTATTATAATAATCCTTTTTGTTTCCTTCTTCACTAGATGAATATTCACCTAAATCTTCTTCTATATTATTAATTACAATATATGCACTATTAATTGCTTCTAAAACTTTATTTGAAAGTAATTTATTAAAATCTTTATCATGTCTCATAACAACAATCATATTATTTAATTTGTTAGATTTTCTTAATAAAATATCACTATCTAATATAGATATATCTGTAAGTTCATTTGCTTTTAAAAATTCTAATAACTTTTTATAGTTCTTATATTGAGTAGTCATAGAATTATCTAATTCAAACTCTTTCTCTACAAAACCTATAATTAAATCAATTTGTTCAGTAGTCATTTCTTTTGGTTCTATTATTTTCTTATTTAACATTAAAAATTCCCCCTTTTTAAAATCGTATAGATTATACCATATTTTAATTAATTTGTCAATTTTATTCTTATTTATAATATAAAATGAAGCTATTTAAAAGCTTCATTTACCAGTTTAGAAACATCAAAATTAATATTATTTTTATCTTTATTTGTAATATATGCTATGTATTCTATATTACCATCTCCACCTTTTATTGGAGAATAATCTATTGCTTTTAAATAAAAGTAATATTTATTGAAAACATTAATCATATTATTAATTATACTTTCATGAATACTTTTGTTTAGTATAATTCCTTTATATTTATTAGCAATTTCTTTTCCACATTCAAATTGTGGTTTTATTAAACAAATAATATCTGTTTTTATATTTTCTTTATATATTTTTTCAATTATTATTGATAAAGATATAAATGACACATCACAAGTTATTATATCAATATTTTTAAAATAAGAATGTTCTAAATATTTAAAGTTTGTTTGTTCATGTAAATCTATTCTTTTATCATTTCTTAATGATTCATGAAGTACATTTGTACCAACATCAATAGCCACTATCCTCTTAGCGCCATGCTTTAATGCGCAATCACAAAATCCTCCAGTTGAAGAACCAATATCCATAACTATTTTATCTTTAAAATCTATATCAAATACATTTATTGCTTTTTCTAATTTTAATCCACCACGTGATACATATTTAAGCTTATCATTTTCAAGTAAAGATATTTTATCATCATCACTTACCATGTAATTACATTTACTAACTATTTTATCATTTACTTTTACTAATGAAGAATTAATAAGTTCTTGACTTTTACTTCTAGAAGAAACTAAACCTCTATTTACTAATACTTTATCTAATCTTTCTTTCATAATATACTCCTAATCATTTAAAGTAAATAAATCCACCTTCTTTATTGCTAGTTAGTAACCATAATCCTAAATTTATTTCCTTTAAAATGCCGCCATCAGTTATTATTGAATTCAATGTATCTGTGTCTTTTTCATATTTGATTCCTACGATACAAACCCAATGCCAAGAATCTAATAGTTTTTCTTTTCCATTATTTAAATTTAAAAAAGCTACAGGATGATTATTTTCTAATGCACAGAAAATATAATTATATACTTCTTCATTACTAGGCCTATTCTTTTTGTTTTTAGATATTAATAATTCAACTTTTTCATTAAGACTTATATTATTGTCATTAATATACTTAACAAAACCTTGTGAATAATAATCTAATTTATTTACTCCAAATTTTCCTGGAGTAATGTAATTCCACATATCTTCCATTAATTCTAAAAATTCTTTTTTTGTATATTTTATGCTATTATCTTTTATTCTTTTTTCAAACATAATTATAGTTGATGCAGTAGTTGGAGCACATCCAGATAATCTTTGTATATATTTTTTATACCACTCTTGATCTCCACCATATGTATTATCATCAATTTTTAATAATTCATAATTTAGTTTTATTTCTTTTTTCATAAAACACACCATAGATATTTTATCATTTATTTAATAATCAATTAAAAATTAACAATTATTTTTACGAAAATATTGTAAATAATATCAATTAAAAAATGCCTATTTCTGGATGTTTAAAAGTAACGAAAATTTTTTGTTTGAATTATATGTAATAGTTTGAAATGCCATTATTTTATTAATTATATATGATATCATCTTAATAATGAATAAGATTAATACAAATTAAAAATCATGTCTTATGACATGATTTATTTATAGATAATCACTTATTTATCGAACAATTATTGAGTATAATTTACATCATACTTAGAAATATTAGGATTGCTTTTAAAATCTTCAGGAATGATTTGATTTATATAAGCTTTTTTATATAAATTAATACTATTTACACTGGTAGATGATTTTAAATTCTTTCCAAGTTCAATTATTCTTGATGGCTCTGATACTTCCAATATATTTTCATCATTCCATACAGAAGGAAGTAAAATATAATAATTTCCTGGAACCAACATTTTACCATTATCTAAAAACGTATAACTATCTTCATCTTTGTTTATTCCACCATAATGCATAAATTCAATAGGTTTATTTGTAACTAAACTTCCTTTTATATTATCTATTATTGTTATTTCATATATAGTATATGGACTATAAATGGTTTTTGTTTCTTTTCCATCAGCTGAAATTTCCACTTCAATCGGATTCTTGTATTCTGTTCTCAAAACCTTGTTAACTTTAGCAACAAAAGCATATTGGCTTATTCCAATTGCTTCTTCAGGTGTAGATGTATCATATAGCCACATAGCTGATGATCTATAAATAGGCATTTCTTTTTTATTATTATTGTTATTTATTAATATAATTCCATACAATGAAAGAATAATGGATAGAATAATTATAACTGAAACTTTCTTATTCATTATATTCTCCTTTCTTTTAATAGTTATTGTTATACATATAATTATAATTTAATTTTTCTTCATTGCGAAGAACATTATTTGAAGTGTTTTTAATAACCATTTTATAGGCAATGTATGAATCAACTTTATTAAATCTTAAGTCTAAATCAACATTTAATTCATTTGCACTTGCAGGTTTAACAATTTCCACATTGTTATTTTCTTGTAGTTTAATAGACTCAATGTAAATATTCTCTTTTGCTATTACTAAATATGGAATAAATAATAGTATAAATAATAATTTTTTCATATACTCACCATTATTATTATAATATATATTCATTCTTGTATCAATTCTTAAAAAACAATAAAAAAATGCTTTTTTCAAGCATTTTATTATTTTAAGTGGTGTCCTCGGCACGATTCGAACGTGTGACCGACGGCTTAGAAGGCACAAAAATATATTAAGGTCATATTAATTTTTACTTATATTACTAGTTTATAATTAAATAGTAAATCAAGATGTGCCATAAAAATGTGCCATTTTTTATAAAAATAAGTAAAAGTTAAAAAACTTAAAAAAATAATGACTAAAACTGTAAATGTTTGCTTGTTTTTATTAGGTTTATGTGATATCATCTAGTGTATAAGCGGTCGCGGTCTAGAACAAATAAAAAATCATGTTCTAAAAACATGACTTCTTATATGAGGTAGTTAGCACCTACCCAGAACTAGAGAATAACAATGTTTATTCAAAAAATACAAAAATACAAAACTAATTTACTCCTATTCTCTATTTATATACTAACACAAAAATCATTTTTGTGTCAATGGTTATATTAGCAGAATAATGTATATTAGTCAACCAAAAGAAAGGAGATAATATGCATTTTTTTACTTGAATTAAAGCATCTAACTAGTCTTTAGGTGCAAACTACCTCTAATATCGAAAAGAAAGAGGTAATAAAATTATGGATAAAAATAAAATAAATGATATGTACTCAAGAATCGCAGAAGAATTAGCAATTAGCTCTGCTGTTTTTGATGATGCTACAACTAGCTATAAAGCTGTTGGTGAATACTTAAGTAATAATTTAGGATATGAAGTAGATATATATCCACAAGGATCAATGGCTCTTGGAACTACAGTTAAGCCAATAAATGATGATGACGATTATGATTTAGATATGGTTTGCATATTAGATGAAAATATCAAAGACCCAAAAACACTAAAAAATATCGTTGGAGATTCACTTAAAGAAAGTGATAGATATCATAGTATGTTAGGTGATGAAAAGAAAAGATGCTGGAGAATAAATTATAAAGGTAAAAAGTTCCATTTAGATATTGTTCCTGCTAATACTCTACAAGGAACAAATTTAAGAATAACTAACAAGGATGAAAAAGGAATTTATACTTTTACTGAATCAAATCCTAAAGGCTACATTGATTGGTTTCAAAAAAAACAATTAAATGAAAAACAAAATATTATAAAAAAATACAGAGAAAAGTATTCTAATAATATTGAACCTTTAGATGAAACTAAAATACATACAAATCTACAAAAGTCTATAATGTTATTGAAAAGACATAGAGATATTATGTATTTAGATGAAAAAATAAACATTGATAATAAACCAATTTCTATAATAATTACAACAATCATGGCAGAATTATATGATGAAAATGATAGTATTTTAGACTTACTTTACAAGTTTGCTTTTAAATTTGAGTCATGTTTTGAATATGATGCATACGGAAATATTATAATTAAAAATCCAGTAAACAGTAAAGAAAACTTCGCTGATAAATGGATAACTCATCCAGAAAGAAAAGACGCATTCTATACTTGGGTAAAAAAAGTAAAAGCTGATTTAATAGAATCTAATTTTCTTGGTTTAAATGGGCAAATTGAACAAGCTGATTATTTAAAAAGTATATTTGGAACTACAGTTATTGTTAATGTTTATAAGTCAAAAACTTTAGAATACAAAAATTCTTCTGCTAAATATATTAATAATAAAGGGACTCCTACTCTATCAACTACAAAAACAGATACTAAAATAGGAGGTCATACATATTATGGATATTAAGATATTTAAGAAGAAGAAGAATCTAGCAGAACAATTAAATAGATTAAATAAAAAATATATACCACTACCAAATAGTGGTATATATGGTAATGAACTTATATGGAAGCAATTAGTAAAACCAACCGAAGAATCAAAAGAATACTGTATTGAAGTAAAATATAATTATTCTATACCTAAAGTTTATATAAATAACCAAGGTATCATGAAAGAAAAAGATGAAAAAATACCACATACATATGAAAGAAATTATATTGATAAAAATAAACAAATAGTTAGGCTTTGTTTATATTATCCCAAATATGGAGAATGGAAGAATTATATGTATATTGCTGATACAATAATACCTTGGACTATTGAATGGTTATATTATTATGAAATGTGGCGTATTACTGGAGAATGGTTGGGAGGAGGAATTCATAATGAAAGCTAAAAAATGGTTAAGAATATTATCACAACTATTATTACCTTTGATTATTATATTTTGCTTTTGTTATTTTATTGCAAGAATAACTGAACTCAAAGCATTTGAAATACTATTTATCAAAATAAAATTTGATGATATACATAGTAAAGTAATAATAAAAATTCTAATATTTATATCATTGTTTCACACTTTAAGACATGGATATATAATAATAACAAATAATAAGGAAAAAGAATTGATTCCAACAGCAACATATGGAGATGTTCCTTTTGTATTTTATTATTTAGCATCTAGATTACTTAATATTAGAAAAATAAATTTAAAATGTAAACCTATTCCTTTACAATTTCAAGTTTTCAAACATAATGGACTATTTGATATAGTTTGTTTAACTGAAATAAAAGAAAAAGATGTAAAATATCAAATAGATGAAATTAAAGGAACAACTGATACTATAAATATATTAATTGGAGATACATATGAGATAACTAAAGATCAAATACCAGTTCAACTCTTGAATAATAAAAGCATAATAATTAACAGAAAAAAAAGAGAAAACAGAAGTAGGTTCAATTCAAATGAATTAATAAAGATTATAAATTCTATACTAGAAAGAAATAAAAAATGTAAAGAATATAATTTATTTCTATTTACAAATCCAGTAACTAACAGACGTTTATATAATGAAGTATTTAATACCACAACAGATGGCTTTATTATTAATGTATATAATGCAAAAAAAGTAAATGATAAATGTTACTTCCAAGATAAAAAAGTTAAAATCGAATTATAGAAAGAAGCTAATAACAAAGCTTCTTTTTATTATGAAATATCATCCATAATATTATCTATTGCATCAGCACTTTTATATTTATCTCCTTTGTATGTATGAGTATAAATATTCATTGTAGTATTGGTATTTGAATGCCCTAATCTTTCACTAACTAATTTAATATCTACACCGCTATGAATTAGCATACTTGTTGATGAGTGCCTTAAATCATGAAAAGTAATTTTAGGTAAATTATATTTCTTAATTATTTTATTTAAAATATCAGTACAAGTATCAGGATGAATATGTGTTCCATTAATTGATGTAAATACTCTATTTTCATTAATCCACCTAGATTTGTTCTTCTTTTTGTACTCATCTTGCCATTTTTTGTATTCTTTTAAGATATCAATACAATAATTACTTAAAGTTATTTCTCTGCAAGAATAAGAATTTTTAATTCCTTCCTCATCTACTACTCCATTAACAACTTTTAGAGAATTATCTATTAACATTGTTCTATTGTTAAAATCTATATCGTTCCACTTTAAAGCACATATTTCACTTCTCCTTGCACCACTATCAACTGCTAATGTTATTAAAGCTTTATATTTAATATTTTCATTTTGTAAACACTGATATAATTTTTTTATTTGGTGTATATCATAAAAATTTCGTTCACTCTTCATTCTTTTTGGTTTAATAGTATTTTGGTTAGGATTATTATCAACAAGTTGCCATTTTACAGCTTGTACAAACATTACATTTATTAATCTATAATAATGCAGCAAAGTTTCAGGATTTCTTGTAGATTTTATTTCGCCTTTTTTTAATCTATGATAGAGACTATCAAGGGTATATGTATTAATCTTTTTTAATTTTATATCACCTATCAATGGATTTATTTTAGAAAGCAGTTGTTTATAGCTCTTTATTGTCACATTTGAAACATTATCTAAACAATATTTTTTCAGGAAAATATTACTATATTCTTCAAAAGTTAAATCATTGATTATAATTCTTTCTCCCTTATGATAATATTTTTTTATAAGTTCTGCTTCTCTTAAGGTTGCATCTTTATAATTTCCATTAAAAATTTCTGTCTTTCTTTTCCTTTTTCCAAAAATATCAAATCCTAATTCTACAACAATTCTATATTTGTTTTCTCCAATTCTTTTACAACTCATGATCCACCTCCAAATAAAAAACAATTGGTGAAACAATTGTTATACATCAAATAAGATATCATTTCTTTTTTCTTTTTTGCTTAAATCATTTATCCATTCGTTAATTTCATTGATATCAAACTTTAATCTATTCCCCAATCTAAAATAAGGTATACTTTTAGCTCTAACTAAGTTTCTAACAAATGATTCTGATAAATCTAAATATTTAGATATTTCTTTTAAACTATAAATATCTTTCATCTTATCACTTCCTTTCAATTATAATTTATTAAACACTAAAGTTGAAAATTCTCCATTTTCTTCATTATTAAATTCAAAATGAAACCTTTCATTATAGTTTTTTATTAAATACTTAATATTAATTTGTGATATTCTTTTTGTCGAATAAACTTTCATATAAAACTGAAAATCTTTTTCACAATAAATTATGTTGCATTTATTATTAAATATTTTTTTAATTTCATTTTTTATTAATTCATATTTTTTTATATCTTCATTTCTTTTTTCTTTTAAAAAATCTTCTTCTAACATTACATCTTTATTGTTTTTCTTAAACATCTTCTCAACTGTATAATATGTTTTAGATAAATCTTTTAATGAATTGTTAGTTCGTCCAATACTGCCCGATTTATAAATCTTATATCTATTGAATATGATAGTATTTCTAAAAATAGGATATCCAATTATAGGGAATATAATCATTTTATGATATAATTGTTTTATTTCATCTGGAGTTAATAAATCTCTTGCCATTAAAGAAGTTGATCTATTACCATTATTATTAATCAATGTAAAAGATTGACTAATACTCTTTGATTCAATTGTTTTTTTGCCTAACCTTTTACTTATAACTTCAGCTGTCTCTTGAGTATTAGTTTTTAAATAAACCAAACCGCAATTATCTAAAATAATTTGAGCAACATCTCTACCATATACATTATTTAATTGAGCAAAAGATTGAATAAAAAAATGAAATCTCATTCCCCTACTTCTAGCAACAGATACTATAGCATCAATATCAGGTAATGGAGGACAGTTGGCAAATTCATCTAGTAACCAGTCTATTTGAACTGGTAGTTTTTTATCATTTTGACTATTAGCTAATTTTGTTAATTCTTTATATAATATTCCTACAATTATAGTAATCAAAATATAGTATGTTTTATCTTCATCTGGAACAATAACATATAATGCAGTTGGCTCTCTTCCAATAGAACTAATATCGAAATTTGACTCACTTGTTACGTTAGAAACATTAACATCATCAAATATATTCATCTTTGAACCAAAAACACTAGTAATACTTCTATATGTATTTTCTGAAGCAGTAATTATTGATGTTAAACTATCTTTTGACTTACTTCCATATTTTTTCTTATTCAAATATTTTTTAAATCTTTCAAAGTTTTCTTCAGTCATTGAACTGTTTTGAAATTTTCGTATACTGGTCATAGTTATCTGTTCTCTTTTAATATTTCCATCCTTATACTCTTCTAAAAAAAAGCCAATTAATCCTTCAAGTAATTGTCTTGCACTTTGATTCCAAAATGGATCTTTTGATTCTTGTTTATCTTTCATAATCATATCTGATAATGATGAAATCAACCTATTTGTTTCTGCATATGAATTCAACGACTTATTATAATGCAATGTTTTCTTTTCAGTATCTTCATCATTAATAGCTTGTTTTTCATATTCAATATATTTTTCATACTCTATTATTATTGGCTCTAGAATATTAAATTTATTAGATAATTCAGGATTTCTAAAATCAATTGTAATGATATTATATCCTCTTTCTTTAAACATTAAACTTGTTGCATTAAATATTTCTCCTTTAGGATCAGTAATAAATGCACTTCTTTTATTCTTAGCAACAGATAATAAAGAACAAAATGGTATTACTTGTGTAACTGACTTACCACTACCAGTTGAGCCTAAATAAACCCAATGTGGAGTTTCTAAATCAAACCATACTTGATTAATTGTTTTATTAAGCATTATAGGAAATCCAACTTCTTTTATATTATTTATGTTTTCTTTTTTAAAATTTTTTTTAATCTCTTTAATGGTAGAAAATCTAGCACTCCCATATTCATTTTCATTTTTAATCTTTATTTTATTAAATATTGGCTCAATATATTTAATAATAAATATCATTAATACAATAAACAATACTAAAATAAATTTGTTCATTTAATTAAATAGATTTTATGACCACTAATAATTATTTCTCTAATTTCTTTATTTCCTTTAATAATCCAATATCTTTTACCAAACAATTTAATCCATAATTTCTTAAATCTATTCATATTTTTTTCTTTTATTTTCCTTTAACTTTTTTAAACATTTTTTAAATGTAATATTTGCAATATAAATAAAATCTTTTATATCATCTTCCCAAAATAAATTTGATTTTTTTAAATTCTTTTTTAATTCTCTTATATATTTTTTTCTCATATAAACCTCCTTTAGGCACAAAAAAAGCATTAATAAGTAATGCTTTTTTATGTTCTTTAATCATAATACTCTAAGAATGGATTTCTATCGTTTATTTTACTAGGACTACTATAATACTTCATTATTTCATCTTTATGTAAGTATGGAAAATCATTTATTTTTTCTTTAGTTATTTTCTTCCATTGATATAATAATTTACGTTTTTGTGTTAAACATAAATTATAAGATTGAACATTAGATTCTCTATGTTTATCCCATCGTGAATCATTATGCTTTTTTAAAAATAATCTATTCTTTTTTATAGTTTGGAGTCTTAATTTCAACATTCTATATTCCAAAAATAAACTTATTTGTTCGCTTAATCTCATATTTATATATAATTACCTCACCGCTTAAATTATTATATCACATATTTCTACCTTTTTGGTTAATAATAAAAAATTCTTGTGCTGCTTCTTCTAGCTCTTTATTAATATTCTTAATTGCATTTATCATCTCACTGGTACATACATATTTTTTATTAAAACTATTTTTAACAATTTTCTTTTTTGTAATATAATCATTTTTATTATAAATATTAAGAATAATAGCATTTAATATATCATTAGAATCTATCACTTTATTTTTTTCTGTTTTGTAATGATTATTAGCATAATTAATAATAGCATTTGATATATATTTTTCCAAATAATTCTTTTTATTAGATGTATATGATAAATCCGCTTTAATATTATTTATTTTTGCAATTTCTTTCAAATAGTTATTCATATCAATAATACTTTTATTAAAATTACTTCTCGTTATTCCTATATCTTTTCTATCAAATAACTCATTTCTAATCTCTATAGTAAGTCTTTGAACTTCCAAATTTTTTATTGAGCCATATTTTATTGAATTATCATTTTTATGCAACTCATTTAATTTTTTCCCCAATAATAGTATTTTTTCTTCCAACAAAATATTTTTTTTATCATACAAAACAAAATTCTTATCTTTTGGATTAAAATACTTTTTTAAATCTGCTATATCATTTGAAATTCCAATAGACAATGGTCTGAAATACTTTTCTCTTTCTATACATAAAATTAATTCATTCATTAAATACTTTATACAACTATTTGGAATTTTACCAATTCTTCTATATTGAAGTTTATTATCATATCCTCTAGTATTTGGTTTTTTTTCCATAAAGGCAACGTGAAAATGCGGATGCTTAGTATTCATATGTAATGAAAATTGATAGCACATCTTTTTAGGATCTTCAAATCCCATTCTTTTTAAAAATTTTGGAATTATTTCTTTTGCAAGCTTCTTTTCTAAATCTTGCCATTGAATATTATATTCTACAAACTCCTTATTTAGTGATATAACTAGTCTCCATACATTAGAATTATTAAATTGTTTATTAATATATTTTTTTCTTTTTTCATATTCTTTTTTAGAAGCATAGTGTCCATCTTCCAACACAAGATTTATGTCATCGTGTTTATTAATTTTTCCAGTAAAATAATCCAACATGTTCATTATTCTTTTTTTGTCATCTGAATAATAATCTAAAAGTTTATCAATACATTTTTTATCATTTTCAGTGTTTTCACTATATCTATCATTATTGTTAAGTGATAATTTATAATCAGATCTTATAATAACATTTTTATTAATCAGATATTTTATCTCTCTTACTTATTCTTCTGTTTTCATTTTTTAATAGTAAATTGTATATAAGATCTAATTTTGACAATATCTCATTTATATATAATGCATTTTTCAATAATACACTATAAGTAGTAGATAAAGACTCATTATTTTGTTTTGCTATTTTTTCTATAATATTTGATAAATCATATTCTAAATATATATGAACATCCTTTTTCATTATTTATTTCTCCACTGCTTTTTTGTTACATCTAGTTTTTCTCTTTCTATATAACCTATTTCTATCAATTCAATCATAAGTTGATTTATACTCATATTATAAAATTTTGACATAATTCTTAATTTAGAATACAAATAATCATTTACTCTTATTGTTCTTTTAATCATTTTTACCTCCTAAAAAAAGCAACTTATAGGTTGCTTTAAAATTATATATAATTAATTATGTTATCAATCAAATTGTTTATACTATTAATATCATTTTTTATAGATATAGAAATATCCCTTTTACTATTAAAAATGTTTGAACTTGCATGGCATAAAGGGTTTTTATTCCGTCTATCACATAAATCATTTATTAAAGACCACATCTCATTAGATATATTTAGTTTATTAACATATATTTCTTTTAATTCTTCTTTTGTATAATTAACTTTTTCTTTATCGCTTGTAAACTTTTTTACTAGTTCTATACTTTTTGTTATAGAATCAAAATAATTTTTATTATATGCTTGCGCTTCTAATATATCATTATTTTTTATAGATACTATTTCTAAATATTTAAAAAAATAAATTGGGATTTCTTTATAATTTAGTTTTAATAATTGTTGTTCTATAGAATGATTAATAATTGTCTTTCTCCAATCATTTTTATAGTATTTTTTTATAAAAGATACATTTTCTGGTGAATAATTATTCATTTTATTTAGAAGTTTCGTTGAAACAAAATTTCTATATAAAAGATATTGCATTGACATAAAGTCATGAGAGGTAGACCAATCTCCTTCTTCAGCACAGCAATACAATTTACTTAAAAACTTATTAATTAATTCACTATCATGAGTATTTAGTATTAAACAAACTAATTTTCTAGGATCAACACCTAAAATATTAAAATCATTATCAATTATTTTTGTAAGTTTTTTAAGTATTCTTGTTTCCTTTAACCAACTTATATTTTTATAAACTAAAACATATAATATTTGTCCAGCTTGATAAATTGAATCAGGATTATTAAAATAATTTTTAATTAATTCTGAATATTTTTGATAATTCAATCCTCTTTTCTCTGAGTAATTAACTAATTCATTTAGAAAAGAAATAAGACGCTTTTTATATTCTGGTGGAATATCTATATCTTCATCCATATCATCAAATAATGAAAAACTCTTTAAATCAGAAAAAATATTTTCACTTTTATCAAAATTGCTTTTATGTCTATTAATAGATAAATTATAATTATATATCAAATTTTCATATATTGAAGATATTCTATTTTCTATATTACTTGTATTTAATCTACCATCTATATCAAGTAAAATATATAAATCATCAACATATCTACAAATTTTAAAATGTTTAATATTCTTTTCCTTTTTTAATAAATTGTATAATCTATTATCAATTATGTCAAAATATACTATTGTTGCTAAAAAAGAAGATGTTACACCGCATTCTGTTTGAGGAAAGTTACCGTTTCCACACCATTTAATAAATTCTTTGAAAGTCTTTTGTTCTTTTTGATTAAACTTGAATGAATCAGATAATAATTTAGTCAATAAATCAATATCTATTTTATTAAAAAAATCTGAAATATCCAATTTATAGTAATAATTATAATTTATATAATTATTACTTATATAATTGACAAAATTATTATAGCTGTTTCTATAATGCAAATCTCCCTTTGTATAATCAGCTCCATATTCGATATAAATATCATCATTTCTTTTTTGATTATATTTTTTTGAAAAATACAAACCAATTGAAATATAGTATATGTACATAATTGGTGGTATTAAATATCGTTTTCTATAACTACCATCACTTTTTCTACAATAATTATCTATTCGATCAAAATTGTCATAATTTGCAAATATAGCATTGCTACTTACATATTTTTTATAAAAGTCAAATGATGAAATATATTTTAAATTATTATATTTATAAAAAGGATATAATTGGAGATAATATTTTCCATATCTCAAAGAATAATCTTGTATTAATTCACAACTTTCCTTCCAAATATCATAAGTTATATTTATCAATTTTCTTCACCACACAACTATTCTAACACAGCAGTTTAAACTTTTTAATAGTTTTATTATATTTGCTCCTAAAAATAATGGTTTCTATAGTTTTTTTTATATCAGGATAAGATACTGATACCACTATAATGAATATAGCCCTAAAAACTAGTCTTTATTGTGGTATCAAACTTATTTTGCACTTGCAAAATTGCTCCCATTTATATATTATTTTTTAATAATTAGTTTTAATCACTCAATATAATTGCTCCCAATTATTCTAAACTTTATTTTTTTATGGGAGCAAAATTAATTGAAATTTATTAAACTTAATCCATCTACTACTTTATTTTTGCTATTACTAACTTGAAAGTGAAGATGATTTCCAGTTGAATAACCGGTTGTTCCAACTTCTGCAATTTGTTTATTTTGTACCACTCTATCGCCTTTCTTTACTATACTACTATTAGGATATAAATGCATGTATGTAATTGTATATGTTTCATCTCCTACTGAATCACATTTTATTTTTATTTGATTTCCACCCCCACCAGAAGAACCAGGATTATTAAACATAAAAGTAAAACTAGTTGAATTAACAACTCCATCACATGACGAATAAACTGGTGTTCTTGCAGATGAGCTAAAATCCCATCCTTGATGTATGCTTGATTTTCCATATACAATTCTTTGATGTTTAAAATAACTTGTTACATTCATATTACTAACTTTTAAAGGTGGAACAAATGGTTTACTTTGAATTATATCTATTTGATTTGATTTTACAATATATTCACTATCACATACATACAATGTTTTATATTTATCCATTAAACAAACATCACTTATTCTCTTAACTTGTTTTAATTCTTTATCCAAATTATCCTCATAAATTTCATCAAAGGTTAATTTATCATTTGCATTATAGAAATAGATAATTCTAGACAAAGAAACATAGCCATCACCTTTTTTTATATGTTTATTTACTGCTTGCAAATATCTAGTTGCATATTTACCATTATTCTCTACATAATCATCCGTTATTGCTTCATCAAAATATTCAAATATCATTAAACAAGATATAATGATAACAAAAAATACTATTAAAAAACTGATTAAAGATAAAAGAATTAGAATTATTTTTTTCTTCATAATTTTAATTCTTTTTCCTTTTCATTTAGAAATCTATCATCATTAAATCTTAACTCTAAATCTGCATATCCAATAATCTTGTATTCGGAATTATTTGTTACTATTACATCTTTTAATCCATACTTTTCTATTTCTTTTTGAAAAATATAAAAATCTCTATTGCTATAATCTTCTGAATAAAAGTTTTCCCAATCTTTTTCAGTTATATGACACATTGAGGCATCAGACAAACATACACTATCATATACATCTTGTAATAGTTTAGAACAACTGCTAATCTTCGGTAAATTGACATACATATTATAATTGTCTGAAAAATGTTTTTTAAAAACATGCTTTATCTTATCTTCATTCAGTAAATCGTTTCCTATACTCTTTTTTATAAAAAACTCATCCAATGAAGATGTTACATATGCTTTTTCAGTTTTATCGGTTTTTAATATTGCATTACACCTAATATCTCCATAGTCTGTTCTCCAAACATTACCTATTTTAATCTCTCTCATTTTTTTCTCCCATTAATTCTTTTTCAAGTTCTGTAGCTTCTATCTTTATACTTAATCTTGTTTTTGAATCAATATTTAGTAGAAATTCACCCTGCTTACAAGTATTTAAAAATGAAATCTGAGTATCTGTTAAGGGATTATGCTTAAATAAATCTAAATATGCTTTTAAATCATCTTCTTTAAGCATTCCTACTAATTGATATTGACAGTTATTAAATATGGCAGTGGAATGTCTTAATATTTCATGATTACCAACAAAATCTTTTATTGATTGAGTAGATACAATTAAAGAACCAGAATATTTTCTGATTCTTCTAGCTAATTGTCCAAAACTTTTTAATACTTCAAAATTATCTTCATCTATAAACAAATGGAATTCATCAACTATTATCATAATATGTTTCTTTTGACTTTTCTTGTCATTATTAATTTTATTTGAAACTATATTATTATTCAAATAAGTAAGAAGATTTAATATTTGAGTATTTATTAATCTACTATTTTTTGAATACAATAATTCTTGAATATTAAATGCTATTAAATCATTATTCAAATCTATATTAGTATATCCGTCAAATAAATATGAATCTGTTCCAGATAAAAATCTTGAAAGTAATATATCTAGTTGATAAATTAATTCTTTTTTCTCCTCACTATTAACATTTTTAATATACTCTGATAAAAAACTATATAATTCTGTAAATGTTGGATAATCTTCTGGTTTCAAAGATTCAAGTGTGTTGATTGATGTATTTTTGAAAATGCCTTTTTTGTTATATAACTTTTCAATTATACTTATTAACATTATTAGTTCTTTCTCTGTTATACTTTCAAATGATGATTTGAAAAATGCTTCTAAAAATCCCAAGTGTTTAGCAAGAGGACAATCAGTTTCTTTTGATTCCTCATCTTCATCATTTGCAATATATCTAATTTGTAAAGGATTAATTATTCCACCTTTTTTAGAATATAAATCAATGTATTCTCCACCATTTCTCTTAACTAGTTTTTCATATTCATTTTCAGCATCAAAAATAAATATTTTTGTTCCTTTAACAAATTCATTAACTATCATTTTCTTCATAGTAAATGATTTGCCACCACCAGTTGAAGAAACTATAGCAACATTATGTGATGTCCTAGAATTATTTAAAAAATAATTGTCAAAAAATATTGGTAAATCAGTATGAAGATCAGTTCCTAGCAAATATCCTAACGAATCATTAAAATATGTTTTAGTAAATGGAAATCCTGCGGATAATGTTAAACTTGGTAAATATATTGAATAATCTTTCAAAGGCTTAGTTGTTATATCATAACTTTGCCATGTTTCTAGTTGTCTTAATCTTGGTATATCTAATTTAATATGAAATGTATCAGCTTTATTTTTTAATTGCCTTAGTGTTTCTTGTCTTTCTTCATAATTTCCTGTAATTAATAATACAAGTGACACTTCTTTTATTTTCTCATCGCCATTTTTTATTTCTTGCATTAATACTTGATAATTTTCTTCTTGCCTATCAAGTTCAGTCGCATCACTTAATTTCTTAGTAGTATTTCTATCAGCTAATAAAAACTGATACTGAGAATTAATCCACTTTACTAATTCTTCCTGTTCAATTGTATCTTTAATATATATACAACTTCTAACATTAGGTAAATTATATATACCTTCTAAAAATAATTCATCTACAAATGGTGGAATATTTTTAATTGTTACAAGTTGAAATTCCTTATCATCAAATACAATGCTATTAATTCTTTCTGTCACATTTAATGGACAAGCAAGTTCTGGTAAGTTGCTCCATATTAACTGATCTAAAGTATTACTCTCTAAATATAAATTAGAAATAAATTTAAATATCTCTAATCGATTATGAATTATCTCTGCAATTAATCTTGGCTGGGTATTATTTATTATTTCTTCTATCTCATATAATTGTTTATCTAATTTTTCCATAGAATTAGAAATTACCACCCAATAATAAATACTCGAAATAGTATAATTGTTTTTTTCTAAATGTTCAATCAACTCTTTACTTTCATTTAATAATTCACTTCTTTTTTTATCATCAATATAATCACAGATAAGTTTATCTAAATTGATTTTGTTATTATTTAAGTTAATTTTATCATCAATTTTATAACATCTTAAATCTAAATCCTTTATTTGATACAAAGATTTTAGAGTAAAAAATAAATTATTTTTTTCTTGTTTACTTGATAAAGATAAATCAATAGCTCTTACTTCAATTACAGAAGCAACATGGTTGTTTTTTAAATATATTATTCCATTTTCATCTATCTCTTTAATATTTGATAAATAATAAGAATTTTTAATTCTTTTCTTCATTTGTGATTTTGATAAATATTTTTTCTTATTATTCTTCTTTATTGATTTTAATATTTTTTCTTCCTTTTTGCTTTTCACTATAATCCTCCTTTAGATAAATATAATTTTTACATCTAAAAATATAAGAGAAAAACATTCCAATTATTTTATACATTCTATTCTTCTTAGATAGATTAATTGGAATTAACATAAATAATACTATTGAAATAAAGATTAGCGAAAAAATTCTTGTGCCTTTTATCATAAATAGTATTAAAAATAAAATAACACTAGGTAATGCAATATATAAATCAGTATACTCAATATATTTACCAAGTGTCTTTTTTAAACTTTTTAATGTTATATACATTATTTCCTCCTTAAATATCTTCTTCTATATATATTTTTAGTTGGATCCATTGTACTAATTGCATCCCCTACATTTCTATATCCACTTGTTCTTAAACTCTTACCTATTGATGATGGTGTTTTATTTTGCATAGATGTTCCAAATTTTGATATAGCATTTCCTAAATTACTTCTGGTACTTCCTATTTTTGAAGAACCACTTATTGTTTTTCCAAAATTAGTTATTGCTCTCCCAGTATTTGATACAATTTTATTTCCACCAAGATTTCCAACTCCAGAAGTAAGTGCTCCTGCACCTACAAGTCCTGCACCAATTGTTGCAAGACCTCCTGCCACTGCTCCTGTTGTTAAAGCGTTTCCAAAATGCCTCATTGACATTAACTGCTCTCTGCCTGAATTTGCTGCTACATTTCCTCCTACAAATCTATTTATTACTTGTGAGCCAGTTAATAAAAATGTTGCACAACCAATATATAAAATAGACTTAATAACCATATTCTTAACTGGAGCATCTTGAAAAAAAAGAGTCCCTTGAATTGATTTCATAAGTAACGCAGTAAGGCCAATTATTAACATTATTACTGTTCCCTGTAATATTAATGAAACTAATTGCTGAAATAATGCACTTCTTCTCTCTTTAACACCAACGGATGTAGAAAAAATTATTGGGGATATTACAAATAAAAATAAAAACTCAATTTGTCTTCTTGCTAGCATCATCCCACTAAAAAATAATGCATATAAGAAAAATCCTCCAATAATAATTGCCATAATCCAATTTATTTCATATTTGTATTCTTCTTCATCTGGTAATATCCATCTTGAGTTTGTAGTAAATTTATCATTGTACATTTTCTTTTTTGTAAAACTATCATTCTTTATACTTTTTTTATAATCTTCATTTTTAAAATCATCTGATTTTTCATAAGCTTCACTAAAAGATATATATTCAACCAACATATTATCTGCAAGAGTCATACTGTTTGAGGAGAATGTATTTGCCATATATCCACTAAGATTAATTGACAGATTTGATGCTTGAACAAATAAAAATGTAGAGATTATGACAAAAAATCCACACTTTATGACATCTTTAATTATTTGTTCCAAAGAAAGTCCCTCATCTGGATCAATTATTTTTTTAATAAAATTATATATTGAAAATAATGCAAGTAATGTTATTGCTATTGCAAATATGCCGCTATATAATTTTCTAAACATACTTTCATTAGATATTGAATTAACAATATCTAACGCATTTATTTCTTTTAAAATATCAAATAATGAATCAATTAAAGAATATATAAAATTAATTACTGTCCATCCAAGAGTTCTTAATAAATCTAATGCTTTATTTAACATATTAACTCCTAGAACAAATCAATTATTAAATTAACAAGTGATATAGCTAGTATTATTCCAGCAATTCCAATTAACGTCTGAATTATTCTCTGTTTAACTCTTCCCTTTTGATCAACATCAACAACTGCATATAATATAAAACCAACAACTAGCGATACACCTGCCGCGGCTATTCCAATAGATAGAGCCCAATTAGTTAACGTCTTTAATGCTTTCAATATAGAATTAATATTATATCCTCCACCCTCTAAGTGATCTATATCAAGTAATAAGAATGAATTTAATAGTTTCATAACTACCTCCTTTAATAGATAGAATTGAGAAAATCAACTAATCTTAAGTCTTCTTTAAAAAAAGAAAAAGGATTTATTTTTAGTGCTTTGCATATATTTACTAACATTAAAAAATCCATATCCTGTATTTCACCATCTACAAGTTTTTTTACTTCTTTAACACCTAAGTGAGAATATGAAGCAATCTGATTAACTGTATATCCACATTTATTTATTTCTTCTATTAACCTTTCACATGAATTATCTTTTAATATTTCTATTAACATTTTAACCTCCAAAATATAAGAGGAAAGAAATCTTTCCTCTTTTTTAAACTTCCATATCTTCTTTGTCTTTTTCATGAGATTTTGAAGAACTTAAAAATGATATTTTTTCTGCAACAACATTCATAGTATATTTTTTATCTCCTTCTTCTGTCTCATAACTACCAGTTTGAATTCTACCTTTTACACCAACAATATCTCCCTTTTTACAATATTCAGATGTTGATTCTGCTATTCCATTCCATAATGTACATTTAATAAAATCAGTATCATAAGTACCATCTACATTTTTATAACTTCTAGGAACAGCTACAACAATTGAACTCACTTTTTTCCCATCTTCTGTTTCTTCCATTACAGGATCTGATGTTAATCTTCCTGCTATTACTATTTGATTTAACATAATTAAAACCTCCCTATAAATCAACTGCATTTTTATGCATTTTTATGCTTAATATTTTTTGATTTGTTTTATCTATTGATTTTTCATTAAATCGCTCTTTATACTTTTCTATTTGTTCATCTGTGAGTGATCTATCTTCACCATCATCAGGGTTCTCTCTTACAATAATAAAAGTTCCAGCAATTATGTCATAACCAATATCCCTATTATATTTCGAACCATTAATCTTGCCTTCCTCATTACAGATAAGAACAACACTATCATCATCTAATAATCTCACATATTCTATATATCCATCTACAATTTGTTGCTTATCTCTCAATGTATTTGAAATAACTTTTTCGTAAGGCAATTTATCAGGTTCGACAACGAGGACTTTTATCTTTCTTTGCACTAATTCACCTCCTTTACTACAATAAAAAAAGAAGTTTAAACCTCTATATTGTCTGTTTCATTTAGCCA
The DNA here is from genome assembly GCA_902764145.1 of uncultured Erysipelotrichaceae bacterium. Taxonomy (GTDB): domain Bacteria; phylum Bacillota_I; class Bacilli_A; order RF39; family UBA660; genus CAG-1000. The sequence goes on from CACWUS010000006.1 coordinate 21,815, forward strand.
GTCATAATCAAATAATTCTTCTTGATTTTCAATTTGAAGTGATCTACTATCGCTTCCTATTAAAGATAAAATTGTTTTATTATTTTTATCCTTATATACTTTAACTTTTCCAATAGCATTAATATATTTACCAATTTCTAGATTTTTTTCAAAGTATTTAAATTGTTTTTCAAATACTTTTATATCAAAGAAATTAGGTTCATCATGAATTTCTCCATTTTTGTCTTTGTATTTTGTATTTTGACAAATAGTAAAATATCTAAATTTTGTTCCATTTGATTGTTTTTTTATTTCATTTACTTTAGCAACATTTCCTACTAAAGAAAATGAATTAAAGACATTATGATTCATACATTTCCCTCCTATAAATAAAATTAATTAAATAAATTAAATTGTATTTAATAAATATAATTTTTTAAATAAATAAAATATTATTTATTATTAATAAAATGTTATGTTTTTAATAATCTGCTGTTCTATTTAAATATGCAACATAAACAATTTGCTTATCTTTAGAGTTTTTTTTACAAGTGATTAATATAAGTGTAGTTTTAGTTCCATCTCTATGAATAATAGCATTACCATTCTTTTTGATTTCATATGAATTTGACAACTTATATTCATATTTAATATTTTTGTAATATATATAAATGGTGTCATTTACTTTTAATTTATTTAGCTTATTAAAAAAGGAAACACTACTGTTTCCATTATGAGAAGCAAGAATCAGATTACCATTTTCAATATTTGGCATATCTGATTCTTTTATTACTTGAATATTCTTTGAAACTTTATTGCAAGATTCATTAATCTTACATAAACCCTTTTTAAGTTTAATTATAGGGATTTCTATTACCATATTATAATTTGTTTTTTCTTTTTCTTCTTCAACTGGTTCATTTTTAAGTTCTTCTTTTGGCTCTTCCTTATCAATATAATCATTTATAAGATTTATTTCATAAGTTGTTTCTTCTTTATATGACACATACTTATATAATAAATATCCACTTGCTATTAAAAGTAAAATGACACCAATTGCTATAATAATATATTTACTTTTTCTTTTTATTACTTGCATATATTATCAATCCTGCACTCAATATAATTGCTATAATTGGATAAACATAATCTGGAATGACAACTTTATCCGTAATTGGCACTTTTACAATCATTTCATCTTGCATTTCGCTTACAACAATTTGACCATTTTCTAATATTTCAAATTCTTGCTTATTTGGATTTACCACATATCCTTTAGGTGCTTCCTTTTCAAGCAAGTAATATTTATTGATTGGTAAATCCTTAATGATTATTTTTCCATTTTTATCGGTTCTACCACTGAATATTAACTTATCATTTTCTAAAGTATATATATCCATTAATGTATTAGGCAGTGCTTTAGATTTAGATATATTTGTTTTTGTAAATTCTAGACTTCCTTTAGGTAAGTAGTTTTTAATAGTTAATTTATAATTAACAGTCTCTGTATGCTGATCTTTATATTTAATATCAACTAAATACTCACTATTATCTATAACATGTCCCCTAACTGTTTCAATTTCTTTTATAACATACTTACCTAATTCTAAACCTTTAATTGCAATTTTACCTTCTTCATTTGTTGTATATTCTTTTATAAGTTTATCATTTTGATATAATCCAATTTTTACATTCTCTAAAGGAATTTCATTATATTCATAACCTTGTTCTAAATAATTTAATTCTTCTCCATATTTAGTTATTTCTAAATTTCCTTTAACTCTTTTATTTTCAAATTTTGTTTCAAATAATATTCCTTCTTCATTATCTGTTTTTAATTTTGAATTTTCATCAATTTCAAATTCAACAGATTCACTATTCCAAGTATATCCATCAATTGGTTCATCTACTTCTACTAATTTATATTTACCACTATATAATACTTGAGGGGTTATCATTACACCATTTGAATCTGTTTTATACTCACATATTCTTTTATCATTTAACAATTGACATATATATTCTTTATTATTTACATCATATATTTTGAATTTTATATTTGCTCTTTTAATAACTTGCTTTGTTTCTTTATCAATTTTAATGACTTTTAATTTTGCAGTTACTTCTTTATCAATTAATTCTTTATTAATATCATTAGTTGAATCTACATTAAATTCAAAATCACTAGAATACATATATCCTTTTTTAGTTGAGGTTTGATGTAATTTATACTTACCATAAGGTAAATTAACTCTTATAACCCCATTTTCATCTGTTATAAGTTCATTTATCTTGCTTCCATTAGAATTATACAAATCAAAACTAATGCTTGATTCTGGATGTCTTTCGCCTGTTTTAGCAGGTACATAGTATTTAGTTATGACTACATTAGCTTTTATCACATTTTCTTTAACATTAATATTATATGTTTCTATTCCTTTAGATTCAAATTCATATTTGTTATTATCTAATAAATATCCCTGACTAGGGGTAATTTCTTTAATGTAATAATCACCATATTCTAAAACTTGTTCACTATTAGCTATTCCGTTTTCATCAGTTGTAAAAGTAGAAACAAGTTCATCATTTGAATTATATATTCCATACTCTGCACCTTTTAAAGTTGCATCTCCTTGTGGAGTTTTAGTTTCACTATCTTCTTTAGTTAACTCAACACCTCCATAATAAGTATTTAACCTAATTTTAGCTATTGTAGGATCTACATTACCTGGCACTAATTGATTTTGAATTTTATTTCCAACAAATATTTTATAATTGCTACTATAAACTTGATTCTTAGTAAAAGAAACATTTACTTTATCAGTCTTAGGTTTTAAAGATAAATTATTTCCGTTAACATTATATTCAACATTATCAGCACTTACACTAAAATTAGGTAACACATTATTTGTATCTATTAGATTAAGTGTATCTCCGACTTGAACTTTATATACCTCACCATTAAAACTTACTGTTTTACTATGTTCAGATATAAGTCTATTAATTTCTTTTCTCTCTGAAGATAAGTCAATATTAGTTCCAGCAGACCAATGCTTTGTATTAATCTTACACCAAGATCCTTCTCCCATTATTGCTTCCCATATTAAACACTGGGTAGCAGCTCTATATTTTTTTGTTTTATGTCCTGGATATGTATAACCATAGTATCCAATTAATAAAACTCTTTCTTTTATTTTATCTGATAAACCAGTATGTGACCAATCAGATAAGCTGACACTACCATTATCAGAAACAGTTGGTTCAATACAATAAGCAACTTCTCCATTTAATGAATAATTTTGAAGTGTACCTGAATAGTTTTCTCCACCATTCTTTTTATCTCTTTCATAATACCACCCTGAAGCTTCTTTCTTTATTTCTACTGCACTTACTTTTTCAGCATTAATAAAAGCCATCATAAAAATAGATGATATTATAAATAAACTATATAATATCTTCTTCATATTTTTTCCTTTCAATAAAAAAGACACTCTCGTGTCTATCCATATAATGATTTTAATTTGTCATCATCGCACCCACCTGAATTACAAAAGAAATGCAAATACCATCCTTTTGTATTACAATTACTATCTACTACCTCATAACATCTAAAATAACTAATAGTTGGTTTTCTTGTATTACCATTTTCTTCATTATAATCAAGAACTTCATCTAATTCATTGTTTTGGATTTTATTACCATAAGATACACATGTAGACTTAGAAGATTTATCAACTTTACCATGTGTAATTGATTCATAAAAATCACTACATTTGGGTTTTTGTTCTTCTCTTTTTACTTCTTCTTTTGGTTTTTCTTCTTTCTTATTAGTTTCCTCTTTTATAGAATTAGTTTTGGTATCTTCAGTTTTTTGATTGCTTGTAATTTTCACTTTTTTACTATCAGTTTTTGTTTTAGTATCTTTCTTTGTAGTACTTTTAGTATTTGAATTTTTTTCTTTTTTTGTAGATATAACATTATCAGTTAAAGTAGTAGTATTTTCATAAGTTTCTTCATCTACTTCAATAATAACATTTTTATCAATGATTTTATCTTCTTCAACTATACTTTTTTCTTTAACTGTCCATATCTCAATTATTTCAATCTTATCATAAGTTAAAATTAATCCTATAAGTAATATACATATAGCTATAATATAATTAATAATTTTCATAATACATCTCCCTTATTCAAGTGCAATATATCACAAATTATTAAAAAATCAAAATCATTGACATTATCAACTGTAAACTATTTACTCAAAAGCATCACCTCCTCCAAATCCACACTAAAAAAATCTAAGCACATATTAGTGCCTAGATTTTTTCTTTTTAGTTTCTTTCTTATTTGATTCATCAGAAATCCTAATTGCTGAAAATACAAAAAGTAAAACTACAATTAAGATTAATCCAATTATAAACATTTTCATAATAAACTCCTTATATAAATTCATTTTAATATTGCCTCATCCCAGTTAAGATATCTTCCTAATTTGATTAGAATACTATTGTTAATACTTTGAAATTTAGGATATGCTATATGTAAAATTCTTCTTATAGAATTTCCACTTCTTTTTAAAATGTAAAATTGCATAAACAAATTTTTTTCTAAATAACTAAATTTTGTGTCATATACATATTTAAATTGAGAATATAATTGATCTAACTCTATACTAATATCAGCTCGAGTGCATCCTTCTTTTTCTGTAATCATAGAAATACCAATATTATGCTTTTCAGGCTCATATTCATAATTATGACATGTATATCCATCACTTTCTTCATATTTCATTTGTTTATCTTCTATTTCAAGCAAAACCATATGGATCTTATTTTGCAATAAATTAACATTATATTTTTTTATTAATTCGTCAGATAATATTTTATAATCATCTATTGTCAATGGTTCTACCTTTCCATCATATTTTACGAAACGATCGAAGAACATATATAACACCCCACTTTTTTAATAAAAAAAGAGAGAAATATACTAATTTCTCTCAAATCACAAACTTAAAAACTTGCAAATTAATATTTACAATTATCACTCACATTTGAGTCATATTCTACAATATTATTTAAATTTGTCAATAGGAATTATAATCTATAACTTTAAAAAATTCCTATGATATCATTTTACAACAAGTCATATTTCTTGTGCTGTTATTTTTTATTATAAAGTGTTAACAAATCATTTCTGTATCGTTTTTTATCAAATAAAAAAAGTGGGTATTGACCCACTTTAAATCTGTTTTTTAATTCTTATAGCAATAGTTTCTAAAGCTCTATCAATACTATGCTTTATAGCATTGATTGAACATTTTTCTTCCATTGCAATTGTTTTTAATGTTTTATCATAAAAGTAATACTTAATTAATCTTCTTTTTTGAACATCTGATAATTCATTTATATATTTTCTTAATTCTATATAAAGCAAACTATCAATAACTTGTTCCTCTAAACTTTTTATATATAAAACATTTTTCATATTTAAACTAATTTCGGATTGTTCACTATGCTCAATGTGAACAGAATACTCTTTTAATTTAGCATTTTCATATTTTTCAGATTCATCAAATATATTAAATATTTCTTCAGAAACACATATTTTATGCAAGCCTGTATGATCCTTAAAAATAATATAAAATATATTATCATCCTTAATACTTTCTAATGTATAAGGATTATCTTTAAATTTTCTTCTTTTAGGACGTATATCCACAATTAATCTCCTTTCAAAAAATAATTTTGAAAGGTGGAAGGTGGACTTCTTACACAAAATAAAAAGAAAGTAACAATATTTATAAAAATAAAATTACTTTCTTTATAATAATATAAAGCTTTACTTATACTATTTTTATTCCCAATCTTGTATCTAGAAAGATAAGTTACAAGCAACCCCCATAACACACTTGTTAACTAATTATTTTGCTTGTTACTATTTATAAGTGACTAAAAGTCATGAAAGAAATCTTAGGGTATTATTAATTTTTGATTAGGATAAATAGTATATGGTTTTTTTATATTATTTTTTTCTGCAATCTTTGTATATTTTCTTCCGTCTTTATAATACTTCTTTGCTATATTCCATAAAGAGTCTCCCTTTTTTACAATATATATTATTTTATTTGAATTATTTATTTCTTTATTTGATTCCAAATCATAATCATAATCATGCGGATTTAACCATGTATTGCTACCGATTTTTGTCATTCCTAGATGTAGATGAATTCCTGTAGCATTTCCTGTTTTTCCAGTATAACCTATAATTGTTTCTGTATTTACTTTTTGTTTATTTTTAACACATATTTTATCTAAATGAGCATGAAAAACACTTATATTTAATCTTGGATACCTTACCCATACATAATTACCATAACCCTTTGAACCATAATGTATCAATTGTACATATCCATCTTCAATTGCATATAATGGCCATTTTTGAATGTTAGTACCATAATCTACACCCGGATGGAATTCTTTTCCGTGAAATGGACATATTCTCCAACCATAATTTGAAGTTATATACCAATCATTTCTTTTAAATATTTTTGTTACTAATTTCATCAAATATCACATCGCTATCTTCAAATAATGAGTTTTCAATCGAAGAATTAATATTATAATTTTCTGGCTTAGAAATAATATCTTTAGGTATATCTCCATAAAGTTTTATTAACTCTTCTAAACTCATATTACTAAATTCTTTTAAAATATCTTTTTCTATATTATTCTTTATCTTCTCCATTTGAATCCTTTCTATTAAAAAAATAAGTTGATATCATTCCTAATATCAACATAAAATTATCTATTCCAATTTTTTCATTTATAGATAAAATAAAAAATGCACTAAATGTTAGTAGTGTTATTATTGACTTTACTTTAATTAGATTAATTAAAGAATTACATAATTTTTCTTTCATTTTTACTCCTTCAATTCATTAGGTAATTTATATATTTCATTAACCATAGATGTCCCCATACCATTACCTTTTAGTTTATGATAACTTTCATATATTTGTTTAACATTTTCTTTAATAAAACTTGGGCAATAGCCTAATTTAATATAAATTTCATATACTCTAATTATTTCATTTTTTAGCAATGCTCTCATTCCTTTTTTTAATGCAATATATTGATTTATAATTAAAATTAAAAAAGAAGTTATAAATGTCATTATAACTTCTATCCAATACTTTAATAAAAATGAAATCATTTTAGATATCTTTCAAGAGCATTTTATTTAAAACTTTTAGTACCTTTTTGTACATATTGTAACTTACATTAAATACACTATTAGAAAATTTAGGTATATAAACTTCTTTCGATGAATTATCAACAAGAATAAAAATATTTAAAAACCCAATATTTTGTATAATTGACTTTTTTATTGTATTTTTTAATTTAGTATTAACATCCGATGTTGTATAAATATTTACAATACACACAGATTTTATTTTAGAAATGTTATACTCACTTTCTACAATGCTTTTATATTCTTGTTGTAAATCAAGTAACATCTTTTCATTTAAAGTAATATTTGATTTTATTATTGAAAATAATTCAATATTATTTTTTTCATTTCTTAAATAGATTTTATCTAAAAAATCAGATTTTTTATTTATTTTATAATAATTATTATTTTTAAAAAATAGTAAAATATCTTGAATTAAATCATTTTTATAAAAACTATATTTTTTTAATTCAATTTTGTTATTATTTTTATTACTAGAAGAGAATAACAAAATTTCAATTATTAGAAAAAAACCTGATATTAATAATGGGAAAAAACGATACCTAGCTAATATTTCATCACTTATGTCAATATCAAAAATAGTTACAAATAAAGGAGATATTAACATGTTAATAGCAAAAATAAATGTAATTACAATTGTGATTTTTAATACTCTTTCTTTAATTTCATTTTTCATTTTATCATCATCCTTCATTCAATATAATTAAGTATGGTGTAATATCCTCCAAATCAGGTAATATATCAACAACACGATCTATCAAATAATCTGTTATACTCTCATATATAGTATTATTCATATCTGCTTGAACACTTGATATTACAGTTTGTGCCACCATCTTTTTACCATAGTTACCAGTAAATACACTCATAAACTTAGTTGGTTTAAACCATGAACCTCTAACTGGAACTAAATCATTAGCAACTTGACTACCAATATAGTTGTTAACACCACTCAAAGTGCCTTTAACAAGAACGCTTGCAGCAGATCTTTTAAGATTTTTCTTAGTTGGTTTCTTCTTATCACCATTTTTATCTTTCTTAACATATGATTCAATTTCATTGACTACTTCTCCACTATATCCAGCTAGAAGAGCTCCACCAATTGTCAAGTCAGGATTAACTGAAAAACATGCACCAATTATTGCACCACTAACAAAAGCTCCTGCAACACCATCATACCAATTTTTATCACTATCTTTTAAATTCTTTGATATTTTTATTGCTGCACCTACAACTCCACCAACTAATACACATCCAACATGCCACCAAGATGTTCCATCTTCATCTTCTCTATTAATTGGATTATTTTCACAATATGAATATAGATTCGTGCCTAAAATTGTATCATTAAGTCTACTATCTATATTAATATATCTTCTTAAAATTGGATTATAATATCTATTTTTTAAATAATATAGTCCAGTTTCAATATCATAATAATAACTCTTATATCTAAATGGGTTAATATTTCCAATATGTGAAATATTATTAGTTACATCGATACCTTCAGAATCATATATAGCTAATATTTTTCCCCAACTATCATATTTATAACTTGCCAAAATGTTATTATTTGTATCCATTATAGATACAATATCATTTTGTCCATTTTTTAAATAATAATATGTATTATTATTATATTTGAAACCAATTAGATTTTTATTAATATCACGTATATAATATATCATATGATTATTACTTTTTTCAATAACTATTTTATCACCATCTAAATAATAGTCTGTTCTATTATTATTAACAGTTTTAGAAATTCTTATTGAATTATCATCATAATCATATTCGACATAATTATTTCCATCAGAGTATGAATGTAATTCTCTACCATTTGACCAACTATATTCTTTATCTCCTATTGCTACAATATTTCCAAATAAATCATATGTAATATTATTATTATCATATTTAATTAGTTTATTATATGAATTTTCATATTCATATATATAGTTATGTTTTTCTAATAATGAATAATCATTAATAGAATATACTTTTTCACATAAAATATTACCATAACTATCATATTTATAATCTATAACTTTATTTGAAACATAATCATACTCTTTAATTAATTGTAAAATATCATCATATATATATTTTTTTGTTATTACACCATTTATATATACTAATCTTATATTTCCTCTTTTATCATAGCTATATACGATTTCATGATTTCCATTTTTTATCTTCTTTATAACAGTTGATGTTCTTTTTCCATTATTTTTATATTCTCTACTAACATTAAAGGAACCATTATAACAAGAGTTAATAATTCTTCCTAAAGAATCATAATTATTTATTATTTCATTTTGATCAAATGAACACTTCGTTATATTATTATCTTTATCTACTTCAGTATTTATAATGTTAATTTCATTTGCAAGTTTAAACTGCTTTGAAACTAAACAATTATTTTCATCATAAGAATAATCAATAACAAAATCATTGTTTATATATTTAGACAATCTTTTTGCTAAATCATATTTCATTTTAATAATTCTGTCATCAAAAATAATTCTAGCCAAATTACCATTTGAATCATATAAATAATTATATTCCGTTAAATCATTATCCTTTGTTTTTTTATTTATTCTTCCAAAGTCATCATAATAATATTTAATATAATCACCAGTTGGAAACAATAAGCGTGAAATATGTCCTAGCGTATTATATTCATAATTTATTATTGGAGTATTATTATTTCCAACAACACCAATTTTTCTAAATGCAGAATCATATATTAAATGAAAATTCTTTGGACCATTTGAAACTTTTGCTAACTGATTATCTAAATTATATTCATATTCAATTGTTTTATTATTATTTGTATATGAAATAATTCTGTCTTTAACATCATATATATACTCTTTATTGCCAGAATAATCTTGAACATTACTAATTAAATCATTCGCTCCAAAACTATTTCTTTTTAATCTTAACATTTCATCTTCTTCCTCAATAACATGTTTACAATCTGAACTATATTTAATGTGATATTCATAAAATTGTGGTGATGTGGCTGTTTCTAAACAATACTTATAGTTCTGTGTTATTTCTTCTTCTAATTTAAAACATAATGTTTCATTTTCTATCGTTAAACATTTCTCACTTTCTTTTTCTTTTATTACAAAATCCATTCCATTAGTTGTTGTTAATTCAAATAATCCGAAAGATACACTACTTAGAGTTAAATAATCGGCATTAATATTTAAATATAAATTTAGAATAGAATGTTTTATTTTATAATATTTCTTATCATTTATTATTTCTGGTATAAAACACCACGCATCTGCAACTTTAGTATTACTTATGGTTACTCTATTCATAATAATTTTAAAATAATTATTGCTATTTGGAATTCTAATTCTAAGTATATTGTTATCTAAACTTGTATAATCATTTCTATTTTCAACTTTTACAAGATCATTTTTACCAAATTCATTATAGTTATAAAAAGTAGATATTTTTTCCATTGATGACGCTTTAAATAAATTATTATCAATATATTCAAAAGATAACTTATTATTTTTAGGATTTGTTACAGATAATAGTTTATTACTTCCATCAATTTCAAATTTATAGTCTTCTAGATTAGTTTTTGTTGTAATAATGTGGTTTCCATCTTCATCATATCCATATGACTCGGTTCTAATATCTTTATATAAACATAAATTTGTAATATATAAATCATTAGCATCATATTGTTGGTTAAATGATAAACTTAATGATTTATAATCAAAGTCTTCTGCCATAAAAGTATATGTAAAATATTGCCATTCCTCCCTATTAGGATTTAAATTATCACTTGGAAAAACACAATGAAACATTGGATAATCTATAAGTTCTTCATCTTCATTAACTTCTGGTTCTTCAACATCTGGTTCAAAATTAATAATAACATGATTGTAACCCATATCAATATCATTTAAACATACTCCTTCATTTTTATACCAAAATGAAATTGTAAATAAATCACCTGCATGACCTTTAAGATTAAATTCTTTATACAAAGAGGTAGGATTACAAGGATTCATACTTATTTTAAGTGCATTAAATAAATTATTTATATTAACTACCGAGAAACTTGAATTATCAGATGTTTCCCAATCTGTTAAACCATCACTAAAATCTGAATTTTCTATATAATTATAATTATTATCTACTCTGCCTTTTTCTAATTGAACATCATCGATATAACAACAACCTATATCTAATAGCTTAATACTAATATTTATATTAGAAGAAGCTGTTGTAGGATAAAATATTGTAACATCTTCTCTAGAAAAAATTGAACTTGGATATATGATTTCTGAATTACTTTCTATAATTTCGTTATTTTCTTCATATGATAAAGATATAATCACTCTGCAATTTGATTTTAAATAACAGCTAAATGTATAAAAATCATTTTTTGGAACAATTACATTATTTTGATATACTACATCATTATCATTTAAAGATGTTATTTTCAATGATTTATAACCTGAATGTGATTCTTCATCAGTAATCAGCAATGAACAATCATTTGAGAAAAAATAGTTTTCATTAGATTCAAAGCTTGTATTTTTCAAATAATTCTTGACATATCTAATTGGAACTCCATTTGATATTAATCTGTTATTATACTGATAATAGTCTCCAAAAACATTGCCTATTCCATATGAATCATTTATATTATTTTCTGATTTTAATAGTTCAGAAGAAACTATATTTCCATTATTATTAAATACTAGAAATATTTTTCTTAAATTATCATCTGTTAAAATAGTTGAGTTAAATCCGTAATCCAAATTATAATAATTAATTACATTATTATTTTTATCATAATTTGTTACTTTTTTAATTTTAAATGGAGATTTATTATAGTATTCAAACATTACTTTTTTATTATTAACATCTATTATACTATCAATTATGTTATTAGAATTATATACAACGTTAGTAGTTCCATCAGATGTAACAATACTATTAACTTTATTATTAGAAATATTTAAATAAATATTTTCATTATTATAGTTTATAATAATTTGATTACTTAAATATGAAATATTTAATTCATTATTATCTGATTCAGTTACTTTTATTAATCTATTACTATTGTCATATGATATATTCAATTCATCAGATGAGCTTTCTATTTTTGTTAAATATCCAATATTATTACTTATTGTAAATGTTTCAACGTTGTTGTCTTTATCATATAATTCATATCTATCTTCAAACTCTTTTATTTTATATCCCAATCCATCTTCATCATAATACATATCTTGCTCATCTATTTCAGATATTTCTCCATTTGAATCTATATACTCATATTGTTTTGAAAAATAATGATATGTACCATCTTCATCCATATATTTTAAATACTTAATGAATGTGTCTGTTTCAAACACTTCGATGGTTTGATAAAGGTTAAATTTATAACCTTTTCCTATTCCAAAATTCTTGTTACAAACAACATCATTTGTATTATAAAATAATGATAAGGAAAAAGGAAAAGGACCATATTTACTGTCTATTAATGTAAAACTAGATGTTAAATTACCATTAAATGAATTAATACTTGATTGACCTAAAGTATATTTATGATCAAACGTTTTTATATAATCTTCAAGACCATTAATATTTCTATATGTTATTTGTAATGTAGGATGTGGGTTTTCACCAGAAACAGCATTTTCTTTTGAAAAAAACTTTGGATAAAAATCTCTTCTATCCGTTTCATCTACGGCCTTAATCATAATTCCATAGTTAGGCAAATCCGTATACCATTTTTTCACTAAGTCCGTGATATTTATATTATTTTCTGCATATTCAATTTCATTATTATAGGATATACTTCTAACAGCCTCAAAAACGCCTTCAACTCTACTATCATAATTATTTGACATATTATTCCAAGTTGCTAAGTCTTCCTGCCAATCACTTGTTAATCTATGAACCTCTAAAAACTGGTACGCTTCACTAGCAAGAATCCATTCTATAGGATAACCAATTAAAGTTACCTTTGCATCTAAAATTTGACTACCTGTTTCTAATTGTGGAAGTTCAAATTTTAACAAAGTTCTTGATATGTGATCAGCATTATCATAATAAAAATTTCCAACTTCTACATAATCTTTAAAACTTGTGTTATAATTTGGATTACCAGATTGAATATATGTATCAATTACTCCAGTTTCACTAGAATACCTACTAATTGTAGGATCTATAATGATTGGATATTTTCTATTTTTTTCTTTCAACCAATTATAATCGACAATAAGTTTTAAATAATAACATCCACCATTATTTTTATTTAAATCATATTTAATTGCATCTGTTTTTTTATTGTTGGAATCAATCATATATAGTGGCTCAAAATAATATAAAATTTCATTATTTTTTTCTGCAACGATATAATTATCTTCAATCATTTTAAGTTGCATATTTGTTTCAATTTCAAAAATAAGATTATCTAAATTTTCAACTTTATCTTTTAAAATAATATTTTCCTTTATTTTATTAGGCAATAAATCATATCTTAAATCAATATTTTTCATTATTTCTTCATAATAGATAATACTTTTTAGTTTAGAAATACTTTTAATCTTTTTAATTTTATTATTTTTATCTTTAATTTTTATTTTTATATAATTACCATTTTCCTCTAACTGCAATAAATATTTATCATTAAAAATTGTTTTAAATGAATTGTTTTTATTAATAAAAGTATTATTTTTTTGTAGTAATCTATTATCTATTTCTTCAAAAATACCATTTTTTTTGAAATGAATATCATCATCATAAACTTTTGCAATTATTGTTCCGTCGTCTCTTAAAAAATGTTTCTCTCTTTTTTTTCTTTTATTAATTAACTCTATTTCTTTCATAAGAAATCTCCCATTTATCTAAAGAGTTCTTTTCCAAATATTTACTGCAAAAAATGGTGGCATATTATTATGTGGATAACTTCCACCTGTAGCAGCACTAGTTAATGAAATTGTATGAGTGTGAGCTCCGGCTGATAAAGCAGGATTTCCATTGGAATTAGATGAACTTATTGTTCGCCATGAAGAAAAATGAGAGGCATAACTTTCTAATCCAGCTTTTCCTGAAGAAGAAACATTTGCACCACCACGAACTTGATGAGTATGAGCACCATCACTTCCAGTATTTCCATTTACATCATGTGTATGTGCTGGTATTTCACTTTGAACAAGAACATGTTCTGCTTCTCCACCATCTTCACCAAGTGTATAAATATCACCAGCTCCTAATAAGAAAACATCTTTAATTCTTTCCCAAGTTCCACCAAAAAGACTTGCCGGAGAAACTGAATCAATAGACATATAAATACTGCCAATAGGATATATTAAGTCACATATAGCCGATGAATTTAAACTACCACCACCAGATAATGAATTAATTGTATTACAAGACAATGAATTAACTACTAAGTTTCCATTTTCATCAAGACCAAAAGTATTATTATTTGAAGATAAACTATCAATACTTGCATTATTAACTTCTAAGTTTAAATCATCGCCTGTTTTAGTAAATGCATCTTTGAAATATATGTCATCTAAACAAAACTCCCCATCATTTTTTAACTTATGATTATAATACATACTACCATTTAAAAATGCTTTATTATAAAGTGTATCTTTTGTATAAATAAGCGAAATATCCATATTAGAATAATTTGTATAAATATAGTTAACTCCTTCAAATAATGTAATTGGAATACTATCTAATTCTTCAAATTCTGAATCAGCTAATATACTGCATTGCTGAAGTGTTTCATCATATGATATTTTTCTTTCAACAAAACTTCTAAGAATAATATCATTATTAACAACTTCTAATCTTTGTTTAAATTCATCAGCAGTACTATTATATATTCTAAGAATATCTTCTAAATCAAATAAATATTGTTTTCTTTCGTTACTTGGATTTGATTGTGGCTGTTTATCAACATAAATAAATAATTCATTAGTATTAGGTGCAACAGATGTTGCAGTAGGTTTTATCGTTAATTCCATTAATGCTGCATTAAGGGAATCATTTACTGTAACTTGATTATTACCAGTTACTGTTTGATTTTCTAAATTCATTTTTTAATCATTCCTTTCTTTTTTATTATCGCTATATTTTCCAAGACCCCTAGCAAGGAATCATTAAACAATTAGTTGCTAGCTAATTCACGGGAATTCCACCCCTCCGAAGTATCTTCCGAGCTACTTATATCATAAGCAGGAGTATCATTATCCTATTTATTCATCATCGCAAATTTGGATGCAATCCAATTTTATGATCAAGTATTAATCGCAAGCGTACTTATCAATGTGCTCATAATAAATAGAACGTATTTAATGATTGTTTAACCTAATTGTCAAAGAACTAAAAAACAGTTGAGAAGTTGTCCCTCTCAACTGTTTGTACTGAAATCAATAAAAATTGAACCCAATTTTATTATTTTTTTAAGAAATGATTAATTTTTTAAATTATTACAATAATTTGTAATTAAATAATCCCAATTATCACATATACTATAATAAATTGCTTTTTTATTATTAAAAGTCATAAAAATATTTTCAAGTCTTTCGTGTAGAATTACGTCATATTTTTCAAAAATATAATATAATTGTACCTTATCTTTATTTGCAGATACTATTTTCAACATCAGATCAAATAACTTTTTTACATCACTTTTATCAAATAAAGACATTTTTTTGGTAATTCCAGCATTAACAAAAAATTCCTTATTAGAATTATATATATATTTGATATTAGAATAAAAATTAATAATACATATCTTCATATTATATAAATCATCATAATCAATGGTAACTATATTTCTTATTAGTATTTTTAAATATAAATCTGCTTTTTTAAGAAAAGAAAAATACGAATAATAAAAAGAAATAAAGTTATCTAATGCTTTTTTAAATTCAATAAGCTCTTTTTTATTACTAATTTTTTTTATATTATTATCTAAAAATCCATTATTAATAAGATCATAAATATATATATCATTAATATAATTATAACTATTATCTTTTATTAATAAAAATCTTTTTTCTTTCATATTCATTATTATCACCAAAAATATATTAACATAAATATCGTATTTTTGCATAAAAAACTAATTATTTTATTCAAAATGGGAAAATTAATCTTGGGTGATGTAATGTATTTCAATAGAATTAAGTTTTTTAGAGAAAACAATGAATTAACTCAAAAAGAAATTGCTAAAATGTTAAAAACATCTCAATCAAATTATTCTAGATGGGAAAACAATAAAGAATTAATACCATTAGAAAAATTGAACATGTTTTGTAATCTATTTAAAACCAATATGGATTATGTACTAGGAATTACAAAAAACAATTATTTTTATGGAACTCATATATTTAATAATTTGATAATAGGAAGTAATTTAAAAAAAGTAAGAAAAGACAATAATATAACCCAAGAACAATTATCATCTTTTCTTAATACAACACAATCTACTATAAGTGCATATGAATCAGGAAAAACAGATCTTCTGACCGCTTTTGCAATCCAAATAGTTGTAAAATATAATATTTCACTTGAATGGCTCTGTGGTAGAAAGAATACAAATGATTAAAAAGCAAAATATGAATAATAATAAAATATTTTGCTTTTTATTTATATTACCAACTTCCAGACCAGTATTCTATTGCAGGATTAATTGCATCATAATATGATGTTATTGAACTATTAAGTACAATTCCAGCGGAACCTGATACTGTATACTTTTTAGCATTAGTTAAACTTATTGACTGTATAGCATGTGAGTGATCAGCCGCAGCCATTTGATTTATAATTGTAAGATTAGTATTCTTTGCTACATCAAAATACATTACCTCATCAAGCGAACTTAGATTTCCACTAGGTAATAAGAAAGTTGTTCCAGCACCTGTAGTGAATACTTGTGGGCTATGTGTTGAAGTAGTGTAACAACTTCCACCAGTTATACAATAATTTTGAGAGAAATAGATATTATTGTTTTTAACCTTAACACTTGAATAAAATCCTATACCTAGAATATCATAACTTCTCGTACTAGGAATATTTTTCCAATGTAAATTAGCAGTATATCTATAATAATTACCATTTGATGTTATAGTTGATGTTATTTTTTTATATACTGTTTCAACAGATGCCTTAGGATTGGATATTGTATTATAGTCATCATATTCTTTCTTTGAAATCTCTTCAGTACTAGAAGTTATTCTATTGTTTTTATTGATTATAGTTTTGTAATATTTAGTTTGCTGATATATTGTATCAAAATCAGTTATTTCTTCAGCTTTGCTAATATTAGGTAATAATAAAAACAAGAATAATAACGCAATTAAAGATTTTCTCATTCTTCCTCCTTTCGAATTGAATTTTAATAAAATAATAATTTCATTAAAACAATTTTTAAGGGGAATTTATTCCACTTTTAGGTGGAATTAGTAAATAGCTTGGGTATTAGAATAATGAGGTATAATATTTATATCATTGACTACTTCAAATTCTTTATCGTTATTATCAATATACGTTATTTTTAAATAAATATTATCAAATGATTTTAAATTTAAATCATCTAACTCTTTCTTACTTATTGTAAAAGAGAGATTAACACTCTTAATAAATTGTGATAAATAATAATTCTGTCTAAAAGAATTTTCTTCATTATATAAAACTGTATTTGAATTTTTCTCTATTATAGACAATCCATAACTGGATATTAATGGTTCTCTTTCAGTCCCTTCAAATTCATTCTTGATATGTAATTTATTAATAAAAAATATAGATTCTTTGGGATTAGAGACTAAAAATCCATTATTATCATTACTATTTTCCAGTCTCAATTCAAATACTTTATTTTGATTAAAATTATTTACAGTAAATAAAATTGAAAAAACAATAGCTATCATAATAATTAATAAAACAGATATACGAGATATTTTCTTTTTAAAAATTGTATTGTAAAATGTAATTGTTTTAACAATAACATTATTGCTATCCATTATATTATATATTTTTTCTCCATTAAGAATATCTTGAACACTAACATTAAATTCTTTACTTAATGCATATAAAAAATAAGTATCAGGAACATTAATACCTGTTTCCCATTTTGAAATTGTTTTATTACTTACTCCAATTATTTCAGCTAATTGTTCTTGAGTTATACCTTTTGCTTTCCTTAATTCAGTTAAATACTTTCCTACTTTATCACAATCCATACTACCAACCATCCTTATTATATAAATATAATTATAATATAATAATTGCACGTCTTCAAATATAAATAAAAATAACAATTTATAAGAAAATAAATAAAAAAGTGCCATTATTTAATAATATATAATTAATAAACACATTATAAAGCATTTAAAACGCCTTTATACCAGTATATTTCATATTGTAATATATGTGCCATAAAAATGTGCCATTTTGTCATAAAATGCCTTAAAATGTGTCTAAAATGATAATAATTTATAATAATTCATAATAATATAATAATTATGATAATACACTAAAAAATGCCTATTTCTAGGCATTCTTTAAAATCAAATATGGTGTCCTCGAGGCGATTCGAACGCCTGACCGACGGCTTAGAAGGCCGTTGCTCTATCCAGCTGAGCTACGAGGACAACTCGAAATTACTAATAAAGTATACAATACTTTTTAGTAATTTGCAAGGATTTTTTGATTAATCTCTTATTTTAATGTGAGTTTCTCTTAATTGTTTCTCAAATACTTCTCCAGGACAACCCATCATTGCATCTGCTCCATTAGCGCCAAGTGGGAATGGAACAACTTCTCTAATATTTTCTTCATCTTTTAAAAGCATTAATATTCTATCAATACCAGGAGCCATTCCAGCATGAGGTGGTGCTCCATATTTGAATGCTTCATAAAGTGATGGGAATTTAGATTTAACAACTTCCTCATCATAACCAGCGATTTCAAATGCTTTCTTTAATATTTCAGTACTATGATTTCTAACTCCACCTGAGGCCATTTCATATCCATTACATACAAAATCATATTGGTATGCTTTTATTTTAAGTGGGTCCATTGTATTTAATGCTTCTAACCCACCTTGTGGCATACTAAATGGATTGTGTGAAAATTCTATTGTATCTTCTTCTTCATTATATTCATAAAATGGAAAATCATTAACTATACAAAATTCATACTTATCTTTATCAATTAAATCTAGTTCTTGACCAAGTTTAATTCTTAATTGTCCCATTAATTTAGCACATTTATTCTTGTCAGCTATTATGAATACTACATTTCCTTTTTCTAAATTTAACTTTTCTTTTAATTCTTTTCTAATTTCATCATTCATAAATTTATCAAGAGTTGACTTAAATGTATTATCTTCGTTTACTTTAATGTATCCAAGTACTCCACCTATTGATTTGGTATATTCTTCCATTGATTTATACCATGAATTAGATTTATCAATATTATCAACTTTGATAACTCTAATAGTAGTATTTTTAAATGGTTCAAATTCCATTTTAGATAATATTTCTGTAACATCTTCAATAATTAATGGATTTCTTAAATCTGGTTTATCGCTTCCATATTTTAATATTGCTTCATTATAAGGTATTCTTCTAAATGGAATTGGACTTACTTTTTTATTTCCAAATTTAGAAAACACATCATAGAAAACTTTTTGCCCAACATCGTATACATCTTCTTCTGTTACAAATGACATTTCAAAATCTAATTGATAAAATTCTCCATAAAGTCTGTCACTTCTTGGATCTTCATCTCTAAAACATGGTGCGATTTGAAAATACTTATTAAATCCTGATACCATTAATAATTGTTTAAATATTTGTGGCGCCTGAGGAAGAGCATAAAATTTACCTTTAAATTTTCTTGATGGAACAATAAAATCTCTTGCTCCTTCTGGACTTGTTGCAGTTATAATTGGAGTTTGTATTTCAACAAAATCCATACCTTTCATAGTTTGTCTAATAAAATCAATTACTCTACTTCTAAATAAAATATTTTCATGTACTTCACTATTTCTTAAATCTAAATATCTATATTTAAGTCTAGTATCTTCAGTTGATTCTTTACTTCTTGAAATTTCAAATGGTAATACATTTTGGCATTCACCAAGAACTTCTAAAGATTTAATTACTACTTCTATTTCACCTGTTGCCATATTTTTATTAACCATATCAGGTGTTCTTAATTGAACAGTACCATTTACACTAACAGTACTTTCTCTTGTAATATTAATATATTTATCAACATCTTGACTAATTAATTGTACTATTCCACTTTCATCTCTTAAAGTAATAAATACAAGACCTCCTAGATTTCTAATAGAATTTACCCATCCTGCTAGTTTTACTTCTTTTCCTACATAACTTTTGTCTACTTTTCCACAGTATACATTTCTGTAAATATTTCCTTTCATAATTCCCTCCAAATAAAAACAGTGAATATCCTAAAGGACGAATCACTGATATCCGCGGTACCACCTTAATTACTTTTAAAGTCACTCATTATATATAACGGTATTAACCGGCTTAGTCTACTTAATTCTTTAAGCACTCATGGTGTCTTTCTATTTATACTAGCACTAATTTCCATCAACCATTAGCTTTCTATAACATCATATAAATATACTTTTCCAATCAACGTTTATGTATAAATTATATTACCATATCATCAAAAAATCAAGACTTATTCTTTTACTTCATAATTGAATTTATTTACATTATAATTTTCTTTTATGGATTCTTCTATTAATAATTTACTATCATTATCAATTGGTTTATTAAATGTTAGTGTCATTATATTATCTTTATAATTATAATTTACTAATTTAATATTATCTGTTAAATAACTATTTAATTTATTTTGTGCATTAATACTACTTTTTAATTCTTTGATAATTATTTCTACTTTATTTGTTTTATCATTACTAATTTTTGTAACAGGAACATAATAATTTAAACCATCTATATTCTTACTAAAAACTATTGTAACTTTGTTTAAATTAAACAAATTAGTTATATCATATTCTTTATTAATACCATAACTTCTTGTTAATGGATAATCATAATTATCTAATTTCTCTCCATCAACACTTATATAAATATTATTAATACCATTTACTTCTGTAAGACTATATACAATTGCCTCTATCATTTTTTCTTCTATATATTTATTAACCATCTTTATTTCTTTACTAAAATCTATATAAAGATTATCTTTATCAATTTTCAAAGAATTTATTTTAGTATTTTTAGGAATTAATGGTTTAAAATCACTTAATTCTTCACTACCATTTGTTAATATATCTATTTTATTTCTTATTAAATCTTCAATACTATTTTCATCATAATAAGAAATAACTTTTGATACATAATTATCATTATCTAGTAAATATACAATACTTTCTTTTTTATTTTTATTAATATTTGTAGTTATATTAATATTTTTATGGCTAGGAAGAAAATAAAACATTGATAATAATACTAAACATATTGTTGATACAGCAATTTTATTTAAAGCAAATTTTTTAATCATACTAATAATATGAATAAACTATAATAAAAATGACTAATTAGTCATTCTTATAATTTAATTTCACCTAACTTTAAGAGTTCAATAACAGCTCCTGCTCTTCCTTTACAACCTAATTTTTGCATTGCATTTGAAACATGGTTTCTAACTGTTTTTTCACTAATATTAAGTTCTTCTGCTATTTCTTTTGTAGTTTTATTTTTTATAAGAAGCATAAACACATCTTTTTCTCTCTTAGTCAATATATTTTCTGTCATAAGCACCTCTTTTATCTATATTAATTTATGACAATCTGACAAAATATGTTACTAAGATTCAAATTTAATTGTTATATTTTTTTCTGTATCAAATTCATCTTGAATTGATCTTATTAAATCATTGGCTAAAGTATTATTATGTTCTTTAGCAGAAATAGTAACTACAATATTATCATTATTTATTTCTATAAATGAATTAATATTAAACTCATTTTGTAATTTACTTTCTAAATATGTTTCCTTACCTTTAGCAAGATTTAATAATTGTAATTCTTCAAAGGCACTATTTTTATCATCAGCATTATCAGAAGAAATAATTTTTTCTTGTAATTCAGACATAACACTACTTATCTTCTCATCTCTTTCAACTCTCAAAGCCACAAGTTTATTATTGTCACTTACATTAACATCTACATTTTTAGAAACGCTTTGTACTTCACTCTTATTAAATATATCACTAGGTAGTGTTATATAATATACTCCTAATATTAATATAAGAGAAAATAAAGTCAAAAACCATAAATTTTGTTTGTTCATGATTCACCTCATTATATTATATTAACTGTTTCTTTTTTTATGCATAAAAAAAGGAGTATTCACTCCTAAAAATATGCTGCTAAGCATTTTTCAACCACTCTTTGAACATCTCTTTCATTAAATGGTTTTGCTAATATATCTATTATCGGATAATTATTTACCCTATCAATTGATTCTAAATCTTCTACACCACTTATTACAGCAACTGGCATTCTAACAAAATATCCTTTTTGTTTAAAGTCTTCTAAAACTTGATATCCATCTACATTAGGCATATTCAAGTCAAGCAAACATGCTTTAATTTTTTTCCTAAATTCATCATCTTGACATAATTCAATTGCTTTAGCACCGTCATTTGCTATTACTACATCATATCTAGCATTAAATATTTTCTTAACAAAATTAGCTACTAAATTTGAATCATCTACTACTAATATTGTTCCTTCCTTAGGTGCTAGATTTGTTGGCATTTGATGAGTTGCTTGTTGCTGTTGTTGATATAATGCTTGACTCATAGGATCCATACCACCTTGCATCTGTGGTTGTGCTGCAACTTGTGGTTGAACTGGAGTATATAATGGAGGTGCTACAACATTTGCAGAAGGTTGTACAGGCTCTGTTATCATTTGTCCTGTCATTAAATCATATACTTGATTTACTTGACCAGTTGGAGCCATAGGTGTTTGAACTGGTTGTACAGAAGCCACTGGCTGTGCTTGCATAACAGGTTGTGGTGTTTGAACAACTTGTTGTGGTTCTTGTACAGGTGCAGTCTGAGCTTGCACAGTTTCTTGAGGGCTAGCTGCAGGTGTTCCAAAACCTTCAACTGTTCTTCCTAAATATGAACATGCAATATTTACCATGTTTGTTACTTGAGCAATAACATTTGGATGATTTGCTTCAACTCCAGCAGTATCCCCTGCTTTACTTTTCATTTCAGAATCGTAAGCAAGATCTCCCAATTGTAAGAAACCTAAATACCTTGCATCACTTTTAAGAGCATGAACTTCGATAGCATAATTTGGCATATCATTTTCTTCTTTATATTTTTCTAATTTTGCAACTTTTTCATTAACCAAATCAAGAAAATCATTTAAAGTTTCATCATACATTTCCATGTCACCAAGAAGTTCTAAACTTGCTTGAACATTAACTCCATTGTTTATTAAAATATTAACATCTTTCATATTATTATCTCCATTCTAATACTACGCTATTATCATTCTATGAATAATTATAACATACTCTAAAAATGTTGTAAATTTAGTTTTAATTTTTGATTGACTTTGGTATCAAATGTGATACAATATAAATTATGAAGAAGATGTATGAATATGTAAATTATATTGAAACGGATAAAACTCCTAGTGAACTTGAACAAGAATTCATTAATGACTTTATTTCATTTAGAAAGGAAAACAATCTTACTCAAGAATTACTTGCACTATATTCAAAAGTTAATAGAGTTAAAATATCTAGAATAGAATCTGGTATGCACTCTCCTAGCATTAAGAATTTACTTAATATACTTGGACCATTAGGATATACAATCAAAATAGAAAAAGTAAGAAAAAATAAGTATTAAAATAAAAGACTGGTTATTTCCAGTCATTTTTATTTTTTGAAATCATCATTTTAGCATAACTAGTTCTTGCTTGTAAGTTTTCTTTTGGACCAAAAGACATTTCATCTCTTACAACTTTTATTCTATCATTATTATTTAAAACATAATCAAGTCCAACCATTTGATCATTAGCATAAGCATATATAATTGTATCGCCAATATCTCTTCCTAGTTTATATGCAAGGTCAATAACTGTTGATCCCTTTGGAAGTTCTATTCTTTCACCATTTGAAATATATACATATACTTTTTCTGTAAATATTTCATTTTTAACTTGTGAAACAAATAATTCATTATCACTAAACATAGAATTCATTTTTATAAGTGAATCAAAAAATTGATATTTTTCATGAAGATCTTTTTGCATAGAAATTCTTGCATTTTTACCATATATTTCCCAATAAGCAGGAAGTCCAAATGAAGCTATTTTATCCATATCAAATGTTCTAATCTGAGTTTGTACAAGTTTGTCATCATTTACCATTAATGTAGTGTGAAGAGACTCATACATATTGGTTTTAGGATTACAAATATAATCTTTAAATTTAGTATAAATCGGTTTATATAAACTATGTACAAGTCCTAGTGCAATATAACAATTATCAATTTCATCTACCATTATTTTAAGCGCTAACAAATCGTGAATATTTGATAATTTTTGCCCTTCATTAATTCTTTTATAAATACCATATATATTTTTAGTTCTAATCTTTATTTCATTTGGAATATTTTTATTATTTAATATTCTTTTTATTCTAAATTCCATTTCCTTTAACATTTCACTATTATCTAGTTCTATTTTCTGCTTTTGATCACTTAGTTTTTTATAAATACTAGGTTTTAAGTATTTTAAAGAAAGATCTTCAAGTTCACTTTTAATTCTATATGCTCCAATATAATATGCAAGTGGAACAAATATTTCCATTGTTTCAATTGCATTTTCTTTTTGCTTATATTCACTTTTAAATTCAAGAGTTCTCATATTATGTAGTCTATCAGCTAATTTAATTATAATAATTCTTACATCATTTGTAATACTAGTAATTATCTTTCTAGTATTAGCTGCATTTTGCTCATTTTCACTTGAAAAATTCATTTTACTAATCTTAGTTACTCCATCAACTAAATTAGCAACATTGTTATTAAAAAGTCTTATTAAATCTTCTTTTGTTGTTTTTGTATCTTCTAATGTATCATGCAAAAGTCCAGCACAAATAGTATCAGTATCTGCATGCATATCTGCTAATATATATGCAACATTTAATGGATGTGTTATATATTCTTCACCACTTTGTCTATATTGACCTTTATGCATATCTCTTGCATATTCATATGCAAATTTAATTTTTGCAATATCTTCTTCTTCATAACCTTTTAATTTAAGAATCAAATCATCAATACTAATCATAATAATCCTCCAATCAAAAACGTCTTCATGTTAAATCATAAAGACGTTTTTAAAGGGCGCATGCAAATGAAACTATTTATATGTTTTATAATAATATTTTTATAAATATCTTTTTGCATACAACCCTCCTAAAAAATAAAGAATAATAACAATTTACTCTTATTTTGGAGTTTTGTCAATACTAATCTGAATACTTTTTAATTTGTTCATTGCTAAACTTATCATTAGCAAAGTAATCTATTCCCATTGCATTTTTAACTTCATCTAAAGTTTTATCAGCAAGAGCATTTGCTTTTTTACTTCCTTCTTTTAATATTTCTAATATATATGGTATATTTTTAGAAAATTCAATTCTTCTTTGCCTTATTGGTTTAATTACTTCTTGAAGTACATCATTTAAGAATTTTTTAATTCTTCCATCTCCTAAACCACCTTTTTTATAAGCCATTTCTAATTCATCTAGATTTTTATATTCAGGATAATACTTTTCAAAATGCTCATTGGTTGCAAAAGCACGTAAATAAGTAAAAATAACATTTCCTTCTATTACGCCTGGTTCTTCAATTGCTCTTGGAAATGATGCCATTGAGTTAACTTTCTTTTTAATTGTATTTTCATCATCAGATAAATATATACAATTTCCAAGTGATTTACTCATTTTAGCATTTCCATCTGTACCAGGAAGTCTATTACATATTTCATTATCTGGAAGTACACTTTTACATTCAACTAACACATCTGTATTATATATTCTGTTGAAGCTTCTAACTATTTCTCTTGTTTGTTCAATCATAGGTTCTTGGTCATCACCAACAGGTACTAAATTTGCTTTGAATGCCGTAATATCAGCAGCCTGACTAATTGGATAGTTTACAAATCCTATTGGTACTCCACTTTCTTCATTATTACCAAATCCTCTTAATTTAACTTCTGATTTTACTGTAGGATTTCTAAGTACTCTTGGAAGTGTTACTAAATTCATATAATATGCTGTTAATTCAGGTAAAGCTCTTATTTCAGATTGTATACAAAATGTAACTTTCTTCGGATCTAACCCTACTGCTAGATAATCTAACATAACTTCAATTACATTATCCCTAACCTTTTGTGGATTACCAGAGTTATCTGTAAGTGCTTGAGCATCAGCTATTAGTATAATTAATTCTTTATAATCATTTTTATTTTGTAATTCTACTCTTCTTTTAAGTGATCCAACAAAGTGACCTAAATGTAGTCTACCAGTTGGTCTATCACCAGTTAATATAATATTTTCCATTTAATATTTCTCCTTCTTTTTTACTATTCTTAATTATATTTGATTTACGCCATCGTTTCATATTTTCACCTCTATCTAATAAAAAAATCTTATCCATGAATTGGATAAGATTATATTATTCTTATTTTGCCACCTATTTCATATACCATCATATATGTCCTATTATAACGTTTAGGCTTACGTATTTCCATACTTTATTCAGGAAATCTCTCATTGGTCCATTCACTATCATAAAACATAAAATATTTCACCAAACTATTTCTCTCTATAATGTTCTATTTGATAACTACTACTCCAAATCAACAATTTATGCATTAATAATACCACATTTTTAGAAAAAATCAAGTATTATTAATTTTCTTCTATTAGCTTAGCATGTAGAACTACTCTTTTACCTTTTGTTCCAATGCAACTAGATAAAGTTAATATTTTATCATTTCCACTAACATCTACTTTGTAATTATATATTGATCTTGATTTGATCTTTTTTACAAATTTATCAAATTCTTTATTGTTTTTAAACTTAGTATTAATATAATAATCTTCAGAATCTATAGAATAAATTGAAAATACTTGATAAGAATATTCGCCATTTTCAGTTACTAAATTTACTATGTTATTCTTTTTATTCTTATACCATTTCTTATTAAGTATTGTTTTTAATGTTCCAAACATACTTCCATTTTTCATATTATGTCCATATATAACAATATTTTTATCACTTTCATCAAATTTATTATGATAGTCTGCAAATACCCATCCTGCTACATTCCACTTTTTATTGAAATTATGATGTAAATAATAATCATTATCTTTTCCTTTTACAACAACATAATCTATCTTTGTATTATTTACTTTAATATATGCAACTGTATCACTATTTTTCTTTTTTAAAGATTCAAAATCTATATTAAATTTATTATTACTTTCTTCATCGTCTTCCATAATAACTAGTTCATCTATTTCACTTTTTAAAGTACTATTATCATTTAAACTTTTATTCCATATAAATACTTTATAGAAGTAATATACTACTCCAACAAAGCATATAACAATAAATAATAATATTAATATTTTTTTAATTTTATTCTTCATATATTACTCCTATAAAATAAAAGACTAGCTTGTGCTAGTCTTTATTAATTGTTTTTAGCAAGTTTATTTTTATTTAGATATATAATTCCGCTAGCAAGACCAGTTAAACTCATTAACAACATGATAATATTAGTAACAATGTCATCTCCAGTTTTTGGATTATTATTGTTTTTATTATTATCTTCATTAGTTGGTTCTTCTGGTTTATCACCATCACCTTTTGGCCATGGTTCATGATAGTTTATTACTGTAAATCCATCTTCCTTACTTCCATCTACAGTTACTTCATAGAATTCTATTTCTTCTTCACTAACTGTATATTCAATTTCTTTACCACCATCATAAACATTAACATTTTCAAAAATTGACTCCCAATTATTCTTTTCACTTAGTACTACTTCTTGTACTTTTTCACCATTTCCAAGTAAGTAAACTGTTATACTTTCAGGACGAATTTCATCTTCATCATTATTATCATCCCATACTTTTTGAACAGCTATAGATTTAATTTTTTCTACTTCATGAGTATTAGTAACAGTAAATCCTTCTTTAATACTTCCAGTAATATTAGAAGTATATCCTTCAACTTCTTTTTCATTTACTGAATATTGTATTTCTTTTGTATCATCATATTTTGGAACATTAAATGTAATTGTCCATTTATTATCTTCATTTAATTCTTCTGTTTTAACTACTTCATCACCATTTTTAAGTTCAATAGTAATGCTATCTGGTCTTATACCATCATTATTATCACTATCATCCCAAGTTTTAGTTACTTTAACATCAACCATTATTCTTTTCCATGATGCATATAAGTTAATTGTTTTTGGTTCTGGTTTAGTTCCTTCTTCATTTGGTGTAAATGTAGTTTCATTTACTATATTTCCATCTTTATCAACCCATCCTAAAAATTCATAACCATATTTAGTTGGAGTTGTATCAATTGTTACACTTTCAAAACTAGATTGAGTACTTAATAATTTTCCATCACTATATAGATTAAGTGTAACATCTGGTTGCCAATAAGCATAAAAGTTATCTTCTAAAGTTAATCCTTCACCTTGAGATGCTATATCAATAGAATATTTACTTCCTGCTTCATATTTTTCACCAGTTTCTTCATGTTTATAATATAAGAATTTATAATGTGGTTTATTTGTAGGAGCACGGAATGTTTTTGTATATGATCCTTCATGTCCGTTTGTATTATTCCAATGGTTTGAACCATTTGAAATTTCATCATGTATATAGAACTTGTAAATATTATCTTTTTTTTCTTTCCATTTTAATATATAAGTAAAAGTTACTTCTTCTGGATCGTTTTCTGACCAAGTATATTTATATCTTATACGAGTAACATCACCATTATAATATAATGATTCTGGAACTGGAGTTCCATCTTCATTATACCAAGTATCTACTGTATATCTATAATTACCAGAATGAAAGCTTTTTATAGTTAAAGCATTGGTTAATTTAGTCCAACTTCCATTTGGATTTATTGTATTAGTAACTGATGGAAGACTATTTCCACTATGTATTACTGCTCCACTCTCAGATTGTTCAATAAAAACAAATGTTACTTTAACAGGATGTTTTACTGGTTCTGTTGGTTGTGTTGGTTCTGTTGGTTCTGTTGGATCAGTTGGTTGTGTTGGTTCATTGCTTTCAACAGTCCACTTTGCTGTAATAGTTATTTTATTTTCTTTTGTTAAATTTCCTGTTGTAATTTTTAAACCATATGGATTTGTAGATGTTTCAATTGGTGAAAATGTAACTTCTTCTTTACTTACTGCTGAAGTTATTTTAGTTCCATCTAAATAATAACCATCAAAAGTGTAAGTTTTTCCATCAGAAACTACAGTATTTACTTTTGCACCACCAGTTTGTAATAATGTGTTGATATTTAAAAGCTTTCCATGATTAGATGTTGTATCTGTATATGTGTATGAAATCTTATTTGTTCTTTCATCAAAAATATCAATAATAGCTATTGGATTTGATGGTTCTTCTGTGACTTCATCTGCTTCATTAGTAGGCTCTTCACTTGCTAAAGCTACGCCATCATTTTGTTCATTATCATTTGAAGCTATATTAAATACTTTCTCAATAACTGGTTCTACAACTTCTTCAGTATTTTGACTTTCTACCTTTCCTTCATTATTTGTTTCAATTTGTACATTTCCTTGTACTTCACTTTCAGTTTGTTCTGTATTTTCAGCATTTACGTAACCAGAAAAAATAAATGCACTTATGAAAATTAGAACAAATGCTTTAAGCATATTTTTCATAATCAAAAATCCCCCCTTGAGCGTAACGCTCCACTTGATTACGAGTCTGTATGTTAACATTAAAGAATATTTTTGTCAACAATTTTTTATTCACAAAAAAATGATGTTTTTTATATATAAAAGTATCTTGTAATTTACACTTTAAACATGTTATTTACAACTAATTTACAATATGATGTAATTCTCATTTAAATAGTCTGATGTTCACCTTTTTTCACAAAAGCCTATTTTTAGGGACAATTGTATGGTTTACATTTTAGTTTACACTTATTTTTTTATCTTTAATTTATAAAAATTTATTTCAATTTTTATTAGAAGAATCTGTAAAGTACGAAGTTTTATTATAAATAAAAAACATTATTGTTTTTAATAATGTTTTAACTATTTTTAGTAAGTTCTCTTATTGAATTATCTTTTTTCTTCTTTTTTGACTCACATATTTCATGAAAAATATTAATCATTTTTATGCTTGAATCTACTAAATCATTGTTGCTTAAATCAAAATCCTTTTTCTTGTTTGAATTATTTATTTCATTGGCTTTTGCTAAATAATTTATAAATTGTAATCTTGATAATTCATCTTCCAAATCAAAACCACTTCTTTTGGCTATTTCATCTATACTACGCTGCATATCGCAGCCAAATACTATTATAAAATCATACATCATTCTAGCAGCATATTCTGGATCAATATTTGTAGATAAATAGTTTTTAATCCTCTCTATTTCAGCTTTATCATTTTCTTTTAAAGCATATATAATATTAACAAATAAATTAATTGAAATACTATTTTCAAAGTCCTCATCACTTACTTCTATATCGCTTAAATTTTCCATTAAATCAATCGAATCAGTTGTGAACGTTATTATTGACTGTGCAATTAATAATTCTCTTTCTGTTTTTGGATCTAGTATAATACCTACTATATCTGGATTATCAGTTTTTATATTTGATAATATAAAAGTATTTTGTCTAAGACACTCCATATATTCTTGTTTCTTTTCTTCAAAACTCTTCATAAAACCTCCTATTTTATTATTACATTTATTATTGTTAGTATAGCAGTAATTATGGTTAATATCATCATTATATTAATTCTTTTTAATAATTGACTCTTTACTTCTTCTATTCTTTTATTTTCACTTTTCTTAATCTTGATAAATGTTTCTACTCCTACAGTAGCAAGAATAACAATAAATATTAAATTTACTATTTTTAATATATCCATTTCTACTTCTCCCTTTCTAAATAATTACATACTTTTATAAAACAAGATATTTGGTCTTCATTTAATTCTTTTGTTTTAACCATATTATTTAGTTCATCCATAGAAAACCATCTAACTTCAGATAACTCCTCTTCTTGAATTTTAATTTCATTAATGTCTATATCTTTATTAACAAAATACATTTTATAACAATCTTTTCCATCACAACCAGAATCATATTCTATAAAGTTTTCATGACTAAAGTCTAATCCTAATTCTTCTTTTACTTCAGTAATAATACCCTCAAGTGGAGTTTGTCCACTCTTTGGATGTCCTCCAGTTACTCCCCAATCTCCTCCTTTTGAAGGAACCCTTTTCTGCATTAAAAATTCACCTTTAGAGTTTCTTATAACAACCATTACTACCATTGGATAGTAACCTTTTGGAATACTTTTTCCTTTATGATAAGTTTTATTAGTTATATTACTATTGATATCATACAAATCTCTTAATTCTCCCATAACAATTTCTCCTACATATTAAATAAAACTCTAATATAAGTTTATCATAAATAAAATACTCTGACTATATTCAGAGTAAAATATTATATTTCATATGAGTCACTGTAATATTTACAAAGTTTTTTAGCTTTAGAAGAACTTTGAAATTCTCCTTTACAAAATCCTTCTAAGCCATTATTTCTATTACAATCAAATTCACAATACCAGTCTTCTATTGTTGTATCATTATCACTTGTTTTAAATGAATGAGCTAGTAATATTCTTACTGCTTCATCATATTCTTCTTTTGTAACTGCTGAATGACTTAAATCTTTCATTATTTCATGTCTTATATATTCCCTAACTATATAACATGCTTTTTTAACTCCACCATCAGGTAAATCTTTAACTAAATACATAAATTCATTTCTATTCATAATTAACTCTCCTTATTATCTAAAATACTTCATTCTTTCTTTTAATGGTACTAGTTTTCTTATTGACTCAATTTCTTCTTTATATATTTCTTCTTTTTGAGGTTGAATATATACTTTTTGCTCAGGACTCATTTCAAACTTATGAGTTGAACTATTATATACATATTTAGGTACTTTTTGTACTTTCCAGTCCATTAATAAATAATTATAATATCTTTCATTAGTATTTATATCTGAGCTGGTAATAACTCTTGGCTTATCTAAATAAGTATAATAATCTAATGGATAATAAGCATAATATAAAGGGAAAGTTAATATTTCACCATTTGGTTTAACTTGTTCGATTGAATCATATCCTAAATATTGTACACATATATCTTTTAAAAATAATAACAATTCCTTTGTATTATATTTTCCAAATAAAGCTTCTATTTCATAAGGACTTTCTGAACCATTTACACCTACATAGTATGGTATTTTTTTATCTTTTGTAACATAAGTAGGTATTCTAGATTTATCAATTTTTTCATTTAGTTTATTTATAAAATCATTATCAAATCTAGCAGTTTGTAAAAAATTAATTAAATCTCTTTGTAACAAAGATAAATTACTTGCTTCATTAACAGCTATATCTACTCCAGTTATACTTCCAGAATTAATATTTAATTTAGCACTAGTTTTAATATTTAATCCTAATTGTTCAAATAATTCAGATTGTTTAATCCACAAAAGAAATGTCCAAGATACTATATTACCAAGAGATCCATGACTCCCTCCAAGAGGAGTATTATAATTAACTAGTTTACCATCATGAGTAAAATAGCCAACATATGGTTTTGAATACATACGTTCATATTTATCAAATTGTTCACCATAAAATTCTGTAGTCATATATTTCTCCTTTACAAGTTATTTATTATAGTATTTTATTATAATTTTTACAACATTAATCAAAAAAAAACTAGCAATAGCTAGTTTTATTTTTTATTAAATAAATTATTCCACTTGCAAGACCTAATATAGATGCTATTAACATTACAACATTTGTTGCTATATTATCTCCTGTTTTTGGATTATCATCTTTTGGTTCATCTCCATCACCTTTTGGCCATGATTTATGATAATTAGTTATTATAAATCCTTCTTCATTTTCTTTAATATCTACTTCATAAAATTCAATTGTTTCTTCACTAATTGTATATTCTATTTTTTTACCCTTTTCATATACATTTAAATTTTCAAAAGATGCTTCCCAATTATTATCTTCACTTAATGTTACTTCTTGAGTTTTTTCTCCATTTGCTAATAAATATACTTTAATACTTTTTGGACGAATTTCATCTTCATCATTAGTATCATCCCATACTTTAGATACATGAATATTCCTTTTCTCAGTACTATATTTATTTTCTAATTTTATTTCTAATTCTTCTTGTTCCTTTATATCTTCAAAATAACCAGTAATACCTAGTAAATTTTGATAAGCATAATCTGCGTTTGGATTAGCACCAGAATATTCTGTTTTAGTTGAATATATAAATATATTCATATCATCTGGATGTGAATCCTCATCACTCATTAAGTATTGATATAATTCATAATATCTTGCTATTTTATTTCTTACTTCAGCATTTTCATCAGCATTGTGATTTGAAACAGACCAATGATATGCAAACATTTGACCAAAAGAATTTCCTTCACCAACTCTAATATCAAATATATTTTTTCCAAGTTCAACATTTGGAGTATATACATAATCCCTATATTGATGTCTTAAATAGAATATATCTCCATTACTTCTTTCATCATAAAGTACACCTTCTACATCTAATGGAAAATATGTAGTATTAGTAGATTTACGATAAGCTATAACGGCTTCTGTTAATCCAGCATTCGTAAAATTCTTTAATGCACTTTCTGTTACAAGCCTTATTTCTGGAATAGATAAATCATTATATAGTTTTTCAGCTTTATGTCTATGATATATTATGTCTAGTATTTTATCATACAATTGTTGATCAGTTAGTTCTTGATCTGAAATATCTATTTTTTCTTTTTTATTAGAAGCATCAACAGGAACTGTTTGTTTTGTAAAATCTCTTATACTATTTGGATTTAATATTTCTCCATCATACGTTGATTCTTCATCTGGAACTTCCCAATTTTGATTAATACAATATACTTCCTGTTTCTTACCTTCAATCATTACATAGTATAATGGTGTTCCACCATAATGTGGACAAGGTTCTTTATTAAAATCTACTCCAGCATCTACTTCTGGTAATTCAACTTTAATTACAAATTCTTTATCATCAGCTATTTCATAACCTTCTGGAGCTGAAAGCTCATGTAATGTATATGTTCCATCTGGTAAATAAATTATTTTTTCTTCACTAGTAGATGTCCACTCCTCTATTACATTGCCTTTGGAATCAATAACTTGCAATACTGCTCCAGATAATGGATTCTTATCTTCGTCAATTTTAGATATTTTAACCATAACTTTAAGTAACTTATATTGATGAGATTCAGAATCATTATTCTCATCATTACTTGTCACCTCATTTTGATTTTCTTGAGTTAATTCATCATTACTTACTACTTCATTTTGATTTTCATGAGTTAACTCATTATTACTCTCTTTCTCAGTTGTTAATTCTTCGGCCTTCGGCTCTTCTTCGACAGTTTCTTCTTTGGTAATATCTCCAGTATTTTTTTCTTCTTCAACTGCTTCTTTAATATCACCATTAGATTCTTCTTGTTGATTAACTTCATCTTTACTATTATCTTCTACAATAATAGTTTTATCTTCTGGAGTTTCAGTTATATTTTCTTCAATATTTACTTCTTCTGCATATATATTAAATGCAAATAATGAAATAAATATCAAAAAAATAATTTTCCATACACTCTTCATATTATTTTTCCCCCTGAATTAATAATATTTATTAAGTGTATATATTATCACTTAAAGATATTTGTGTCAAACAAATTTCTATTTATTTTTTAAAGCCATAGCTATTATGTTAATAGTATTGGATATTACTGCCAGTAATATAACCAATATGAAAATACAAACATCTTTAAAACTATTTAACGGTAATAAAATAATTAGAATCATAGTTAATAAAGTTGTTGCAATTAATAACAAAGTCATTTTCTTTTCAAATATTTTATTCTCTTGATTTAATTTATTAACCATTTTTGTAAGATTATCGTTAGATATATCTTTATATTCTTTATCAGTTATTTTTTTACCTGCAAATAATTCATTTATATTTATTCCAAGTTCACTACATAATTTTTCAATTATACTATAGTCTGGTAATCTTCTACCATTTTCCCAATTTCCAACCGCCCTATCTGTTACATTTAGTTTATCCGCTAGTTCTTGTTGAGTCATTTTTCTACTTTTACTCATTTCAGATATAAATTTTCCAATTTTTTCTTGATTCATAAATTATCTCCTTTCTTATTCATAATAACAAATATTATAGTAAAAATATCCAAACAAAACGTTTGGATACAATATTCTTTATTTAATTATTTTATTTAACTCACTTATAGGAATTAAAATATAGTTTTGATCATCTACTTCAAATATAATTTCATCACTATTATAAGTATATACAGACTTTATATTTAAATCATTTTTAATTTTGATTATTTTATTAGTTACATAATATAAATAATCATTGAAATTATTTTCATTTCCACCAAGAACAAGATTATAATCATTAAAATCCATATAGTTAAATCCACTATCCAAATAAATAATTTCATCTAAAAATTTATTATTAGAAATATCATATAAATAATTTATTGAGTAATCATGTTTTTCTTCATTTCCTATATTCAATTCAATTCTAATGTATTTATTATTTTCTAAGTAATAATCTACTCTATAGATATTAGTATTATTAATATTTAATGTATTAAGAATATTTAAGTCTTTATCATATAATATAATATTATTGTTATTTTCTTTAATATAAATATTTCCAATTTGATAATTATAATCTATTGTTATATCATTTCTTAAACATTTAACATTACTTATATCGTCATTATAATCTATTAAATTTCCATTTTTATCTATAATTAAGTCGATAAAGTTTTTAGGAATACCTATATTATATTTATTGTCACTATTATCAAATAAGATATTACCATTTATATCAATTGCCTTTGTAATATATTTATTGTTATAAAAAATCATTATATCATCACTAGTATAATACTTTTCTTTATTACCTAGTTCATAAATTACTTTATTATTTAAATTATATATCTTATTATCTTTTTTATATAAAATATGTGCAATTTCATATACGTCTTCTACTGTTTGAATAAAAATTGGAGTTTCATTATCATTAAATTCTTTTAATAAATTTAATTTATAATCATATACTTTATTTTTATTAATAATTAACTTATCATATTCAAAACTTGCATTATTAAGGATTAACTCTTTAAAGTTATCTAAATTTAAATAAAAGTTCTTTTCATATAAAATGAATAAATTCTCATCTTCATTATATCCCACTGGACTATCTTCATAACTGTAAATGTTTTTTAATTTATCAAAATCATATTCTTTAACAATATTTCCATTTTTATAATTATAAATTATAACTTTTGGATAAACGTATTTCTTATCTTCTTTAATAAAAATACAAACTGCATTTGTATCATTAATTACAAAAGAAGAAAAATCTGTTACATAATTTTTAGGTATTAAAAAATAATTATCATTGTCTTTTTCCTTATATATGATATATTTATCATTATTTATATATTCTTCTGCAGAGTTGCCTCTTATTTTAAATTCTCTTTGGTAACCTTCTTCAGTTTTAGTATATATAGAATAAAAATCATTTATAAAATCAATATTACGTGAAAGAGTATCATTTGTTTCATAAAAATAATCTTCTTCATAATCAAAATCACCAAATTTTATATAATTTAATAAATATTCATCTTTTTTGCCTTTAATTGTTTCAATAGGTTTATTATATGATACTGTTTTATCATATAAATTACATATATTATTTTCTTGTTCACTATAACATAGTAATTTCAAATTATCATATTCTTCATAATCATCAAATTTTATTTTATAATAATTTAATTGAGAAATACTCCCTATTTTATCAACGCTTTTTTTATCTGTTGCAAAGTACAATATAACTATAAAAATTATAACTAATAAACAAATAAATATCTTCTTTTTCATATACACTCTCCTAAAATATTATATCACAATAAAAGCGCATTGTATAATTAGATATTATTACCTATATATGTAATTGCAATCATCATTATTAATAATACACTAATCAATATAAAGAAAAAAATATGATGTTTTCTTTCCGAATAAAGAGTTCCAATAAATTCTCTAATAAAAGCATTTATCCAAAAATATGATTTAGTTTTAGAACCCAATCCTTCAAGAAGTAATCCTTGTTCTGTTGCAATTAATCCTGCTCTTAATACATGATAATTTGTTGTAGAAAAAGCAACATTTGAATTTTTATTTTTTATTAATTTAATATGTAATAATAATAAGTTATCAATATTAAATGAATATTAAAAAGAAAAAAACAAAGTATATTTTTATAAAAAGCTAAAATCATTTTTAAATTTTTAATATTAAAAATCGATTCCTTTCTAAAATCGATTTTCTTTAATAAACTCCGGATATTGAACTCATTTGTCTACAAGAAGTACTACTGGTACCTAAAGTATATATATATTTGACTAGGTGTCACATAAAAAGAATTTCAATTCTGAACTCAATATAACATATATTTATAAAAAGTCAAAATCTTTTATTATATTCCCTACATTTTTCTTCTAATAATTTAAAATTACAACATCTTTTTGATATATTTTTTTCAAGAGTACCATTAATATACTTATCATAAAGTTTTTTGCATCTACATAAACTTTTTCACTATTACGATTTAACCAAAATATTTGCTCGCTTAATAATTTGACATATTTTTCTTCAGTCTTTGTTAAGTATTTTTTATTTAAATCTATATTTATTATATTTTTATTAGTTACAGGTAACATATTATTGAAATTAATAGCACCTAATTTTCCGTTATCAATTTTAAGAAAATCTAATTTAGATTTTAATTTTAAATGTTTTGCTTTTGGGCTTGATAAAGGTGCAAAATACATCAAATTATCTATTCTAAACAATACACCAATAAAAGGTCTTAACTCTTTTTCATTATAGTTATAAGGAACTTTATTATCAAATTGTCTTAAATAATCACAATAATTTGAATTTAATCTTACTAACATTAACTTACTTTTCATATAAAAACCTCCAATAAAAAAGGAGACATACTAAAATTTAGTATATCTCCGCAGCATGCATGTTTGCTTCTTGCCCAAGCATTCACACTAAGCGTCAAAATTGTCATAATAACACTTGGCAAGTAATTATTATAAATTAATTATACTATAAAATATAAAATAAAACTAGAGTTTGCTCTCTAGTTTCTTTTTTTATTTCCTCTTTTGGTGGGAATCACCGCTTTTTTAAGTTCCTGTCAAAGCCGGAATCGCTACTTTTTTTAGTTCCTCTTTTGGTGGGAATCACCAGCTTTTAATTGCATTATTAATGCAATAACAATATACTATAAAATAATTAAAAAGTCAATTATAGTACATTAATATTATATTCAAAATAAAAAACACTAATTAATAGTGTTAATTTCTAATGGCACCGGTAGTTACCCATTGTGAAACTAAATACATATAAATCAGTTGCTGTAAAAAATATATCACTGTTTATTACTTTTTATCATAATCTATTTCAAGTATTCTTAACTGTTTCTTCTTTTTAAACTAAGATTGTTTTCTTCTTTATTTAATAAGAATTTATCGCATAATTTATTTAATCTCTCATTATTTAGAACACCAGTTACTTCAAAAATCATATCAGTATCAATTGGTAATTTTATTTGATTGAAATTACTATAAAATTCTTTTTCATTTCCCCAAATCACATCTAGTTCCATTTCATTTTTTGCAAGTACTATCATTTTATATGTTTTACCATTACTAATATAATCAATTATCATTCCTGGTTCTAACATACATATTTTATCATAAAAGCAATCACATTTTACTCTAGGTAAACTAAAATAATATTCTACTAATTCTTTAATATCATTTTTATCTTTATTATCTTTTCCATTATGTAATCCATACATTTCGGTACAATATATAAAAGAATTATCATTTTGTAAAAAAATCATATTGTCTACGTCTGCATAATACATTAAACCATCTGTAGAACATTCAACAGAATTATTAAATGGATATTTATAAATAGGTACTAATACTATTTTTTTATTCATTATTCCAACTACACTATATAAACGATTATTTTGCATTACCATATCTCCACATTTTATTTTGATTGGTAATAATTCAAAATAACGAATTACTTCAGGAGGATAATCTGAAAATTGAAAATTTGCCTGTATTTTTTTAACAATTTCATTCTCATCATTTTTATATACAGGTTTAAAAAATCCTTTAAAATTATTAAGTGGTATTTTATACACTTTTTCTAATTTAACCAATGTTTTTTTATAATATTCATGATAATTTAAAACAACTTGACTATTTGCATATCTGTTATTATTATTGAATACATTTGAAGTACATGGGAATCCATAATATTCTCCATTTATTTCAAAAACAAGATATGGTCTTATTCTATGACCTTTTGGTATTTGTTGTAATTCACTAGGACTTAATGGCATTAGCGCCCATACTAATGAAAATATATTTGAATATTCTTCTTTCATTTTAGAAAAAACTCCCCTTTTAAAAAGTTATTGTATTATATCAAAATATGTATTAAAAGTCAATTTTAACTCATTTAAAAAGCCATATTTTTTATAACTATTTATTATTTAATATTTATAAAATAGTTTTTAAACTAAAATCTACTTTATTCTTTATTGTTTTATCTATATCAATTTTATTTTTTTAATTTTTAACATAAAAAATCGACTCACTCACTGAATCGAATTTTTCTTTATAAACTCCGGACTATGAACTTGTTTGTCCGCATCAACTAACTATATGGCACCAAAAATATCCATATATTTGAGCTTGTGTCACATAAAAAAGAATTTGGATTCCAAATATAATATATCACATTAATTTAAAAAATTCATAACTAAATCTATAATTATCTCTTTTTCTTTTGGACTTGATTCTGCTATTAAAAGAGTCATAGCAGTAAGCGTATTATTATCAATTATTTGCTTTTCATTTTTATATAACAATCCATAATAATTTAAAAAGTATATAAATAATGTTGCTGCTATTCTTTTATTACCATCAACAAATGGATGATTTTTAATTAAAGTATATAAGAAATTACATGCTTTTAATTCTATACTATCATATACATCCTTTCCATCAAATGTTAGATATATATCATTTATAATTGACTCTAGTCCATGATTTCTTTCTATTCCAAATACATTACTATCATTATTAAACTTTAATTTAGATATTAATTCTAAGCAATCATTATATGTAATAATTCTACTATCTTTATTACCTTTAACTTTTGTTAGAGATCTATGATCATAATCATCAAGCAAATCTAACGATTTAGTATATTGTCCTATTACATTTAATATGTCTTTAGCCTCAGAATCACTTATCCTATCAGTTCCCCTATTTGCTATTTCAATTAATTTTACACTTCTTTCTAAAAATTCTAATCTTTTATTATTTATAGCTAAACCTTTTAACATATAATCTTTTAAAATACTACTTGCCCATTTTCTAAAAATAATACCATTCTTAGATTTAACACGATAACCAACTGATATTATTACATCTAAATTATAAAAATCTAGCATCCTTGTTTGTGTTTTATTATCAATTGCTCCATGTAAAGTGGTATGTGCAAATTTTGCAATTACCTCTTCTTTATTTAATTCTCCTTCTTTAAAAATATTGTTGATATGTCTTAAAACT
>CACWUS010000007.1 GCA_902764145.1 uncultured Erysipelotrichaceae bacterium
ATAAAAGAAATAAAAGTAAACAATACAAATATAGATATAATATTTAAAGAAGAAAGTTATATTGATTTAGATATGGATTCAATATTAAATAAATATTTTTAGGAGGTAAAATATGGAACCAATTTATTTAGATGAATTATCAGCAGCTATGGGATCTACAACTTTTAGTGATCTTGCAACTGATTACAGAGAATCTAGTGATATTAAATCAACAATTGATGGATTTGTTTCAGGTTCACAAGGAAGGTTACAAGGTGATTCTTGGAATGCAGTCCAAGCAAAATTATCTGAGTTTAGTTCTGCGATGGATCAAAGAATGACACTTGCTAACAATTTGTCTGAGGCAATTAATAAAGCTCTTCAATTGTTATTAGATTATATGGAAGATTATCCTTACTTAGATTATTCTGAATTACCAAAAATAGAAGAATCTTATAGACAGTGTGAAGCTGATATTGCTAGTATTAATGCTGCTTTAAGTGCAAAAACTACAGTTTCAAATATAGTTGGATATGATGAAGATAAAAAACCTATATATGGTAATCCACCATCATATGAAGTTTTTGTTATTTCAGATCAAGGTACTAGAGATAATTTAGCAAAACGTATTACTGAAATTGAAACATCAATGAAAGAAATACAAAAATTAATTGATAAATTGAATGGATTAGAAGCTAAATACAATGAAGCTAAGGCTATATTAGATGAAGCGTTCTCAGAAGTACAAAATTTTGGTATTACAGTATCTGGTATCGAGCCAAGTCCAATTGTTCATTATGTACCTGCTAGCTAGTCGGTGATAAAATGGAAGAAAAAACTGCTGATAATAAGGTTATTGAAACAAAATACGAACGAAATATAATTGAAGAAAATATTGACATCTCCAAAAAAACCTTAAAAAGTTTAGATCAGATTGAGGATTGTCTTGCATCTTTAGATAAAAATTTATCAAAATGCATAGAATTATTAAGTGTTTCAATGAAAGGTAAAAAAGCTAGTGGAATATTAAATAGAGTTAATGAAACAAAAACTATTGATATTAAAAATTCTCTTAGTAGTATAGATGAATATAGAGAAAAAGAAGAAAAAAAGATAAAAGAGTATAAAGAACAAATGGATAAATTAGACAAAGAAGATAGAAAAAAAGCTGAAAAAGAAGATGATAAAAAATAAAAATGTCAAATTATAGCGTAAAATTGTAAAATTAATTTACATATTTTATTAAAAATGCTATATTAAATATATAAGTTATAAAATAAAGGAGGAAATATGGCGGACAGATTTTTAGCTTACCCCGAAATATTAAAAGCAAAGGGAAATTCTGTTAATGATGATTCTCAAGATTTTGGGCAAAATGTAAATAAAGTTTATTCAACAGTGGAGGAAATGTTGGCAAGTTCTTATATATCTCCAGGTGCTAGAGCAATAGGTGCTAAAATTCAATCTTATAAGGATGATATGGATAGAATGACAAGAGTTATTAACGAATATGGAAATCATTTGTTATTAGCAAGCAACACTGTAGTTAGAAATGAACAAAATATTATGGATAGTGTTAATAGAAATACTACAGCACTTTAATAAGGAGGATTAAAATGGATAGTTCAGGTACAAGCATTACTTATGAAAGAGTAAGAAGTGATGCAAATACAATTAGCGAATGTGCAAAAACAATGGATTCAATTTTTAATAAATTTGCTGAAGAAATAAATACTGCTACTTCAGCTGATAATTATGAAGGAACATCAAGTGAAGCTTTAAAAGAAAGATTTAATTCTTTAAAGCCAAAATTTGTTGACTATGTAAATTTATTGAATCAATTTTCTAGTATGATTACAGGAGCTGCTCAAGCTACTGAAACTACTGAAAAAGCAATAGCTAGTGACGCTGATACATTAGCTAGCTAATATTCTAAGTAGAGGTTTTTGAACCTCTTTTTTATTGATTAAAAATTATTCATTATGATATAATTATGATTAGAATAGAAGAGGTGTTTTTGTATGACTGTAAAATCTGTTGAAGAGATGAAAAGTTTAGGCCCTGGTTCATATAATATTGAATATGAATATAATGGTACTAAATTTCATTTTCATATTTTTGTTGGAGACATCGATGAAAATGCAACTATCAATTTAAATGGATATGGTTCTGGTGTTAAACAAGACGGTCAAATAGTAGATAATTATATAACAAGTAACACTCAGAATAACATAAATATAAGATTCCAATATGGATATGATGGATACGCATATAATGGATGGGATGGAGCAATTAAAGGAATAATGTCTGAAATATCTAACACATATGGAATAAGCTTAGATAATTCTATGATATCTGGTTTTAGTAGTACTGGTGGTAAAACAGTTCATCTAGTTAGTGACTTTGTAAGTGAACATGATGTTAACAACTCTTATGCTTTAATAATTGAATCAGTTGATAGACAATCTATATCTCCAGAAGAAAGAGACAGTTTTATAAATCATAACACCACTATTATTAATGCATATGCCAGAGATTTTTGTAGTTTGCAAAATTCTAGTAATGATTATAAAGGTGTTCATATGATAGACATTCAATTTAAAGTTTATCAAAATGGAGCTAATGTTTCATCAAGTTCACATGCTATTGTTCATGATATTTTGTATGAAAACGGAATAAGTGAAATAGGTACAGGTGGATTTGATTTTACTAGTTTACCATCTACATATACATTTAGAGGTAAAACAACATATGATGTTAAATATGTTATAACAGAACATTATGTGAATGAAGAAGGACAATATGTATCTAGAACTTTAACTTTAGAAGAAGCGAATGAAGTTATTAGAGCTAATGCAACACTTGCATCTTCTATGGATGTAATACAAAGTGATAATGTCTTTTTATCTCAAGGATTAACAGGTATAAATTCTTTAGTAAATAGTGCAAAACTTAATGAATTTAGTACAGAAGGTTATGGTAGTACAACAAGTGTTCCATCTAAAGAACCATATGTTTTAAGTAACATCATATCTTCTGGTTTACAAATATTAAATAAATTAGGCCAGGAACTTGTAACAATTGGAGCAATAGGTGATGGCTTTAAAACCATGGATAATATTTTAGCTGGTGAAGCAGGAAAACTTGGAATGGAAATAACTTCTTCACAAGTAGATCCAGTTGAATTAATAGATTATGAAA
Organism: uncultured Erysipelotrichaceae bacterium; assembly: GCA_902764145.1. GTDB lineage: Bacteria > Bacillota_I > Bacilli_A > RF39 > UBA660 > CAG-1000. The sequence continues at coordinate 3,181 of CACWUS010000007.1, forward strand.
GTAGAAATGCTAGTGATATAATTCCAAAATCTTTATTACAAGAATTAGAAGATTTAAGAAATCAAATTGAAAATAATAGTAAAGATAATCCACTAGTGGAAAAAGATGAAGAAACTCTTAAAGAAGATACTAGTCCAAGAGAAGTTCCAGATTATAATTTTAGTACTATGTTAAATAAAGATATGTGTGAAAGTATATATGATTTAACAGCAGAAGATATAGATAGGTTATTTGCTAATTGGGCTGAAAGAACAGGTAATACTGATTCACCATTACTTGGTACAGGACAATACTTTATTGATGCGGCAGAAAAATATGGTTTAGACCCATTAACATTAATAGGTATTTGTGGTATTGAAACTGGTAGAGGTGGAAAAAACGCTACAGGATATATGAATAATAATAATTTCTTTGGGATGGATTATATAGATGTTGATGGAAAATCTGTAAGATATGGTTCTCAGAATCATTTGTATGATACAAAAGAAGAAGCTATTACAGAATGTGCTAGAAGGATTAGAGAATTTTATTATGATTATTGGGGTGTAGAAGTTGGTAATGGAAGAAGTGTTCATGCGCTTGCGATAACTGGTTATGCAGGGCCTAATAATGCTGCTTATGGAGATAAAGTAGCAAGCATAATGAAGGAATCATTAGATTATATAATATCAACAAGTGGAGAAGAAGTTGTTATTACTTCTCCTGATCAAATTGTTACTCCTCCAATAGCAAGTTCGCCAACACCAAGTCCAACACCAACACCAAGTCCAACGCCGACACCAAGTCCAACGCCAACACCAAGTCCAACACCAACGCCAAATCCAACACCAACGCCAAGTCCAACACCAACGCCAAGTCCAACACCAACGCCAAGTCCAACGCCAACACCAAGTCCAACGCCAACACCAAGTCCAACACCAACGCCAAGTCCAACACCAACGCCAAGTCCAACACCAACACTAAGTCCAACGCCGACACCAAGTCCAACGCCTGAGACAACAAAAATATCAACACAAAGTGATGATTCATATAAAGAAATTATTAAAGGTGAGTGGGGAGAAGAATTGTTTCCAAAGCCTTCAACCAATAAAAATAAAACACCAATTATTCCAAGTAAAGGAACTGAAACACCTAAACAAAATGACCTAGTTATTCCAACTCCAGTTGAGCCTGTTATACCTGAACCAGTCCCAGAACCAGTTCCAGAACCTGTTATACCTGAGCCAGTTCCAAAACCAGTCGTTCCAGAGCCAGAGCCTATAGTACCAGAACCAATACCTGATCCAATTGAACCAATTAAAAATGATAGTAATAATAGTGATGTACTTAAAACTATTGGTATTGCAGCTGGTATAGGAGCAGGTCTTGGAGCAGTAGCATATGGTGTTAATAATCAAATAAATAAAAAAGAATTAAATGGTGGATATGATTATTCATATGAAAAAGAGGTATCATCTAATGATTTTTCAGAACAGGAAACGTTAGAAGAACAATATAGTCCTTACATAAGAAAAGAGGATGAAATAAAAGAAACATATAAAGCTAGAAAAGAAGAGGAGGATGAAGAATAATGGCAATTATATATAGTTCAGATTTATCTAAAGCGAATTCTTCTTCAATGTTGAGTTCAGTTGAGAATATAAGTTCATCATCTTCTTCAATTGCTAACCAAATTGAGGGATTCATTTCTTCATCAAAAACTGAATTAAAAGGTGGAGGATATGATGCAGTTAGAACTAAATTAAGTATGTATGCTGATGCTTTTAGAAAACTATCTACAATATGTTCAAATCTTGCAGGAAATATTAAAGCAGCAAACAATACAATGCTTAATTATATGGAAGGCTATTCAAAATTAAATGATGCTGAAAAAGAACAAATTAGATTAGAATTAGATAATGCAAGAGCCATGCTTAGTTGGCTAGAAGATTATAGTTATGTATGGGTTACTGATAAAGAAACAGAGGAGGTAACTAAAACTAGAAGAAGAAATGGTTCTGATTATCAAATTGAAAGTTATAAAACAATAATTAAAGAACTAGAGAAATTGTATGATAAATTGGAAAACTTGTCATCTGCAGATTCAGGGGCTTATGGAATGATAAGCGGTGTAGAAGGAGATGTAAGTGCTTTTTCTACATGTGTAGATGGAATATCAATATCAACATTTTCTGTTTAAAAGATAATTTTATAATAAATTATCTTTTTTATTTAAAAAAACTTTTTATATATTTAAAATCATGCTATAATTATAATGACAATAATATGGGGTATTATAGGGTGAAACTAATGTATGATAAAAAAGCAGATAATAAAATTATAGATAAAAAAGAAAAAATTAAAGAACTTGATAATAAAATTGAGGAAAAAAGAAAAATCATTAATCAAATAAATGATGTTGAAGAAGGAATTAGTGCTTTAAATAATAGTATAAACAAGTGTATTGAATTGCTTAGCTACTCAATGGATGGAAATGATGTTAAGAAAGTTCTTTCTATATCGAGTGATGTTAATATTAGTAATACTAAAAAGATAATGAGTGCTATTGATGAAAGAAGAAATAATTTAGATAAAGAAATTAAAAAAATAGATAAAGAAAAGGAATCAGTCAAGTCGCAAAAAGAAGAATAGAGGGTGAAAATATATGCAAATACTACTCATAAAGTCAGACAAAATGTTTAAATATTCTTTCCCTAGTGAGAATATGAGCACATATTGGATAAAAGATTATGATGAAAATGACAATGAGAGAGAATTAATTGTTATGGAAAAAAATGACGATAATTCTTGGTTTTTGTATAGCAATGAAGTTTGTAGAATTGAAGAGTATGGTAAATTAAAAGTACAATCTGAGATTATTGAAAACAAATTTTATACACTTAAAATTAATGATGCTAGTAATAATTTAGATGAAGAAAAGCCTGAAGTTCTTTTATATATTTATAATGAGAATGATCCAACATTTGTTTCATATAACATAAGTGAAAATGGTGAATTTACTATTGGAACTGGACCTGATCAAAATATTATTTTAAGTGGAGATTATATCGCACCTTCACATGCAAAATTAATAAAAAATGAAAATGGTCTTAGAATTAAATCATTAGATGAAAAATATGGTATATTTTTAAATGGTAATAAAATTACAGATGCAATTATTGAGAGTGGAGATAGAATATTTATCTATGGTTATTCAATAATCTTTTTAAATGATTATATTATAATTAATAATTTTGAAAATCGTCTTAAAATTAATTCTGGTTTAATTGTAAAAAGATCTCTTCCTAAATATACTGAAGAATTAATCAATACAATAGAAGATGATAATGCTATTTTATATAATGAAAATGATTATTTTTCAAGACAACCAAGATTTGTTACTTCTATTAAAGAAGAAGAATTAAAAATAGATAGTCCACCAGGAAAATTAGAACAAGATGAAACACCTTTATTATATACTCTAGGCCCAATGGTTACTATGACTATGACATCTGCTATAAGTGTTTCAACTTCTGTTAGTAATTTAATGAATGGTACTGCCACATGGAAGTCAGCTTTACCCGCAATTGTAATAGCAGTAGCTATGATAGCATCAACTATATTGTGGCCATCATTAATGAAAAGATATAATAAGAAGAAAACAGGTAAAAAAGAACAAGAAAGACAACAAAAATATACAGATTATTTAGCAGAAAAAAGGCAAAAAATAATTAACATTAGAAATAATCAATATCAAGTATTAGTAGAAAATTATCCAACGCCAAATGATTTAACTAACATAATATTAAATAAGAAAAGAAATTTATGGGAAAGACAAATTCAAAGTGATGATTTTTTAAATGTTAGAATAGGAATTGGAACAATTCCATTAAAAATTAAATTAAGTTATGGTATGGAAGATTTCACTATGATTGAAGATAATCTTAAAGATGAACTTAATAGATTAACTGAAAGTGCTAAAGATATTCCATCATCTCCTGTTACAATAGATTTAACAGCAAGAAATAAGTTAGTATTAATAGGTGAATCAAAATATAAAGAATCAATGCTTAAAAGTATAATGCTTCAATTAGTAACATATCATGCTTATAATGATTTAAAATTAGTATTTATGATAAGTGATGATAGTAGTGATATATGGGGAGATTTAAAGATTCTTCCACATGCTTGGAGTGATGCTAAAGATATAAGATTTTTTGCTAATAATTATGATGAAATGTCAAAATTATCATTTTATTTAGAACAAGTATTTACAGCTAGAAAATATTCTGAAGATGATGGAAAACAAGTAGAAAATAAAATTAATTTTAGAAATGTTCAACCATATTATTTAATTGTTGTTGATAATATAAAGAAAAATAAAAATATAGAGATTATAGAAAAAGTATTAAAAGAAAAAAATAACTTAGGATTTGGTTTAATTATATTAAATGATGAAATATCAAATTTACCAAATGAATGTACTGATTTCTTAACAGCAGATGGTGATAAATCTGCAATTATTACAAATGATTTAAATAAAGATAATCAACAAAAGTTTACAATGGATAATACAGATAATATCAATCTTGGATTAATGTGTGAAAAATTATCTAATATACCAATTAAAACTGCTGAAATGTTTAATGAGTTAAAGAATTCTGTTGGTTTTTTAGAAACATATAAAGTAGGTAAAGTTGAGCAGTTAAATATATTAGATAGATGGGAAAATAATAATCCTGTAAATAGTTTAAGCGTTCCAATTGGAGTAAGGTCTGATGGAGAAGTATTTAATTTAGATTTACATGAAAAATTTCATGGTCCACATGGGCTTATTGCTGGTATGACTGGTAGTGGTAAATCTGAATTTATTATTACATATATACTTTCTATGAGTTTGAATTTTAATCCAGAAGAAGTTTCATTTGTATTAATAGATTATAAAGGTGGAGGTCTTACTGGAGCTTTTGAAAATAAACTAAATGGAATAAGATTACCACATTTAGCAGGTACTATTACTAACTTAGATACTGCTGAAATTAAAAGAAGTTTATCATCAATACAAAGTGAACTTAAAAGAAGACAAGAATTATTTAATAAAGTTAAGTCAGAATTAAATGAAAGTACATTAGATATATATAAATATCAACAGTTATATAGAGAAGGCTTAATAAAAGAACCTATATCACATTTATTTATTATATCTGATGAATTTGCTGAACTTAAAAGTCAACAATCAGAATTTATGAATGAGCTTATTTCTACAGCACGTATAGGTCGTTCTCTTGGAGTACACTTAATACTAGCTACACAAAAACCAAGTGGTATAGTAGATGATCAAATATGGTCAAACTCTAAATTTAAAGTTTGTTTAAAAGTTCAAGAAAAAGCTGATAGTATGGATGTTATTAAGAGACCAGATGCAGTAACTCTTAAAAAAGCTGGTAGATTTTATTTACAAGTAGGTTACAATGATTATTTTGCAATTGGTCAAGCAGCTTATGCAGGAACTAAATACATTCCAAAAGATAAAATTACTAAGGTAGTTGATAGGGATATATCATTTATAAATAATATTGGTGATACTATTAGAAATGTTGAAACTACTAAGAGAATTGAAAATATTTCTCAAGGTGAAGAACTTCCAAATATATTAAAATATATATATGAAAATGCAAAAGAAAAAAATATGGTAGCCAAGAAGCTATGGCTTGATAAAATACCAGCTGAAATATTTGTAACAAGTTTAATGAGAAAATATGCATTTATGAGTAGACCTTGGAATATTGAAGCGGTAGTAGGTGAATATGATGATCCTAATAATCAAAAACAAGAATTATTAACATTAGATTTTAATGATAATGGAAACACTTTAATATATGGTGTAAGTGGTAAAGAAATATTCCTGTCATCAGTTATATATAGTTTGATTATTAATCACTCTTCTGATGAAATTAATATTTATATAATTGATTTTGGAAGTGAAATGTTTGGTACATTTGTAAATGCTCCTCAAGTTGGAGATGTAGTATTTATTAATGAAGCAGAAAAACTTACAAATTTATTTAATACAGTAACAAAAGAACTAGAAAGACGTAAGAAATTATTCTCTGATTTTAATGGTAGCTATAATTTGTTTATAAAAAATAGTGGTAAAACGTTACCAAGAATAATAATATTTATTAACAATTATGAGTCATTAAATGAAAATTATGAAAACTATATTGATACTATTTCTTCTCTTACTCGTGAAGGGGAAAAATATGGAATTGATTTTGTAATTACTGCTACTGGTGTTAATGCTGTAAGAGGAAAAACAGTACAAAACTTTAATAAGCAATTCTGTTTAAGTTTCAATGATCCTAGTGATTATACTTCAGTTCTTGGAAGCACTAAAGGAATGATTCCTTCAGATATTGAAGGTCGTGGTCTTGTTAAAATAGATAATACTATTTATGAATTTCAAACAGCATATCCATATAAATGGGATGAAATTAATACATTTATTAAAAATATTTGTAATCAACTTAGTGAAAAAGTTAAGAAGAGAGCAGGTAAGATTGCTATACTTCCAGCTCATGTTAGAATGATAGACATTACTGGTAACATTAGTGATATTAAGAATACACCAATTGGTATAGAAAAAGATTCACTTGAAACATCTACATTTGATTTTGGTAAAAATCCTATATCACTTATATCTGCACAAGATATTACAATGCTTGATAAATTTATTCCATCACTTGGACAGGTATTCCAAAATATGTATAATGTTGAACTTATTATGGTAGATTCTAATGAAATAATAAAAGATAGTTCTAAATTTAAAAATTATTATTCAACGAATTTTAAAGATGTTCTTACAAAACTAGAAGAAGTGTCTAATAAAGATAATAGTAAAACATATATATTTATGATATTTGGAGTAGAAACATTTGTTAATTCATTTGAGGGAGAATCATTAAGAAAACTTAAAACTGCATTTAGTAATGTTAAGAATTTCAAAAATGTTAGAATTATATTTGCGGATGCTGTTACTAAGATTAAGATGTTTGAGTATGAGGATTTCTATAGGAATTGCGTACAATCTATATATGCTATATGGGTTGGTTCTGGTATAACTGATCAATTTACTATTAAGTCTTCAACTTATAATAAAGTAACAAGAAGTCAAATTCCTAATGATTTTGGATATAATGTTGATAGAGGAAATGCTATTCAAATTAAACTACTAGATTTTTATACGGAGGAATAAGTTATGGATGATTTTAGAGTATTTGTTATAATTGAAATGCCTATTTTAGATAGAAAATATGAATTATTTATTCCTATTGATAGGAGAATTCATGATATTATTAGAGTATTAAAAAATACCATACCTGATTTATCAAATGATTATTATGAAAATAATGAACCAAATATTTATAGTAAATCATCTGGTGAAATATATGATATGAATTTGATAATAAAGAATAGCAACATCAAAATGGGAACAAGATTAATATTATTATAGGATGCAAAAAGCATCCTATTTTAATTAAAAAATCATTTGACAAACATAACTTATTATTGTATACTTTAACATGTAAAAACAAGGACCAAGAGGAGTAGTTTGAGTAATTTATTAGAGATGAAAAGTCACCGGCTGAAAGCTTTTCTTAATTTTAATCAAATGAATGTAGCTTGTGAGTTTAATATCTGAAGTAGTAGTAAGATATTACGTATATATGCGTTAAATAAATAAAGATAATTAAAGGATGGTACCGTGCATATGCACTCCTTGTGCCATTCTTTTCTTTTGGAGGAAAAAATGAATGAAAATCATGATGCTTTTGATGAATATGTTTTAAAATTTGATATGAATGAGAGAATGATAGCATACAAATATAATCATTCTTATAGAGTCGTCCACCAAGCTGAAGAAATATGTAGAAGTCTTGAACTTGATACATATGAAAGGGATATAGCATCATTAATTGCACTTTTGCATGATATAGCAAGATTTAGACAATGGAAAGACTTTAAAACTTTTAATGATAGTGAATCTTTTGATCATGGTGATGAGGGTGTAAAAATATTATTTGATGAAGGTGAAATTAATAATTATCAAGTAGATAAGAAAGAATATGATGTGGTCAAAAAAGCAATTAAAAATCACAATAAATTTAAACTTGATACTAAAAATATGAATGAAAGAGAAAAAATGCATTCAATGATAATTAGAGATGCAGATAAAATAGATATTATTTATTCATTTTCAACAAATAGGTTATTAGAACTTGAAGAAAACGATGAAGAAATAAGTGAAAAAGTAAAAGAAGAGTTTTTTAATCATTCTGATGTATTAAAAACAGATATTAAAAATAAAAATGATAAAATTATTATGTTAATTGGCTTAATATTTGATTTAAATTATGACTATAGTAAAGAAAGAATATTAAACGAAAAATATTTAAATAATATGTATGACAATTTAAAAAACAAGAAGAGATTTAAACCATATATTGATGAAGCAATTAAATATTTGAAAGGAGAAAAATAATATGTTAGATATTAAATATGACCATAAAAAAGTAGAAGAAGGTAAATATAATAAATGGTTAAAGAAAGAATATTTTAAATGTGATGAAAAGTCTAAAAAAGAACCATTTTGTATAGTTTTACCACCTCCAAATGTTACTGGAGTATTACATTTAGGACATGCTTGGGATGTTGCTATACAAGATATAATTATTCGTTATAAAAAGATGGATGGATATGATACTTTATGGTTACCAGGTATGGATCACGCAGCTATTGCAACAGAAGCAAAAGTTGTTAAAAGATTGAAAGATAAAGGAATTGATAAATACGAATATGGACGTGAAAAGTTTTTAGAAGCTTGTTGGGATTGGACGCATGAACATGGAGATATTATTCGTGAACAATGGGCTAAACTTGGAGTAAGTTTAGATTATACGAAAGAAAGATTCACTTTAGATGATGGACTTAGTGAAGCAGTAAGAAAAGTATTTGTAGATTTTTATAATGAAGGATTAATTTACAGAGGAGAAAAAATAATTAACTGGGATCCAGTTGCTAAAACTGCTTTATCTAATGAAGAAGTTATTTATGGTGAAGAAAAGAGTGCTTTTTATCATATTAAATATGTTTTAGAAGGCGATGATAGTAAATATATTGATGTAGCAACAACAAGACCTGAAACATTATTTGGTGATACAGCAGTAGCAGTAAATGAAAAAGACCCAAGATATAAAGATTTTGTTGGTAAAAATGTTATTCTTCCACTAGTTAACAAGCCAATTCCAGTTATAACAGATGAACATGCTGATATGGAAAAAGGAACAGGAGCGGTTAAAATTACACCTGCTCATGATCCAAATGACTTTGAAGTAGGAATTAGACATAATTTAGAGAGAATAGTAATTATGAATGATGACGCTACAATGAATGAAAATGCTCCTGGTTATGTAGGATTATCACGTGAAGAATGTAGAGATAAAGTTTTAGAAGATTTAGAAAAGTTAGGACTACTAATTAAAGTTGAACCATTAGTACATGAAGTTGGTCATAGTGAAAGAACTGGTGTTATGGTAGAACCTATGATTAAGAAACAATGGTTTGTTAAAATGAGACCACTTGCTGATCATGTACTTGAAACTCAAAAGAAAAAAGATGAAAAAGTTAATTTTGTACCTACTAGATATGAAAAAACAATGAATCACTGGATGGAAATAACATATGATTGGTGTATTTCAAGACAATTATGGTGGGGACATAGAATACCTGCTTGGTATAAAGATGATGAGGTTTATGTTGGAATGGAAGCACCAAAAGGTGAAGGATGGGTACAAGATAATGATGTTCTTGATACTTGGTTTAGTAGTGCTCTTTGGCCATTTGCAACTTTAGGTTGGCCACAAAGTGATACATTAGTTAATAGATATTATCCAAATGATGTATTAGTAACTGGATATGATATTATTCCATTCTGGGTAAATAGAATGACTTTTCAAGGTGAAAAATTACTTGGTAAAAGACCATTTAGAGATTGCTTAATTCATGGACTTATTCGTGATAAAGAGGGAAGAAAGTTTAGTAAATCTTTAGGTAATGGAATAGATCCATTTGATATGGTAGAATTATATGGATCAGACGCACTTAGATATTATTTATCTACTGATGTAGCACCTGGAACTGATATGAGATTTGATGAAGAAAAAATTAAATCAACATGGAATTTTATTAATAAAATATGGAATGCATCTAGATTTGTACTTACAAATATTGAAGATTTAAAAGAAATAAAATTAGAAAATTTAAAACCAGAAGATAAATGGATATTATCAAAATATGAGCATACAATTCATGGAGTAAGAAAATTCATGGAAAAATATGAATTTAATAATGCAGGATCAGTATTATATGAATTTATATGGAATTATTTTTGTGATAATTATATTGAAATGACTAAATTTTCATTAGAAAGTGAAAGTACAAAATCTACATTATGTTTTATACTTACAGGTATTCTTAAAATGCTTCAACCATTTATGCCATATGTAACAGATGAAATATATTCTAAATTACCAATTAAAGATGCTGAAGATATTATGATATCTGAATATCCTAAATATGATAAAAAATTAATATTTAAGATAGAAGAAGAAAAAGTAGATGATATGGTTGAATTCATTAAAAGATTTAGAAATATTAAAGCAGAGAATAATATAACAAAAGATGCTAAAGTAATGTTTGAATCAGATGAAAACAATGACTTAATTATAAAGATGTTAAAATTAAAAGATAATCTTATTAAAGAATCATTGAATATTAAAGCATACAAAGTTTTCTCAAGTGGAGTAAAAGCAACTATATTCTTTGAAAAAATAGAAACTGAAGCTGATAAAGTACTTAAAGAATCACAAATAAAAATGCTTAAAGAATCTATTGCTAGACGTGAAAAACTTCTTTCTAATGATAATTATGTAAATAAAGCACCTGAGAAAATTGTTCAAATGGATAGACAAAAATTAGAAGAAGAAAAAAGAAAATTAGAAGAATTATTAAAGTAGATTAAAAATCTACTTTTAATTTTATTAAAATATGGTATAATTTTTATAGAATAAAGGGTTGATAAATATGTTTGGGAAAATTATTTCAGTATATGAAAATACAATAATAATAGAAAATCTAATTAAGAGAGTAGAAACTTCATTTCTAGGAGTTCATATTGTTTTTGAAGATAAATATAAAATACTAGCAGAAATTACAAAAATTACTCCTGAAACAATTGAATGTATTTTAGTTGGAGAATTTGATAATGGTAAATTTTATAGTGGAATGACTCATAAGCCTAGTGCTAATTCAATTATAAGAATTGTAAATAAAGATGAAGTAATTAATTTGTTAGGAAATCAAGAGATTGATTCTGATAAATCCCTTTATTTAGGAAAAAGCTTAATCTATGATGGATTTAATGTTTCTGTTGATATAAATAATTTCTTTTCAAATCATTTTGCTATTTTAGGAAATAGTGGTGCTGGAAAGAGTTGTACAGTAGCTAGAATAATTCAAAATTTATTTTATAGACAAAAATATGTTCCCGAGAATGCTAGAATTGTCTTATTTGATGTTTATGGAGAATATCGTAATGCTTTTGATACAATTAATAAAACAGATAAATGTAGATATAGAACTTTAACAACAGATGTTACATCAGAATATGATATTGTTAAAATACCACCATATTTTTTAGAAGCTGATGATATTGCATTATTATTAAATGTAGAAAGTCCTACACAAATACCTATAATTGAAAAAGCATTAAGGTATGTATACTTATTTACAGAGGAAGAAGATAAAGTTCTTGCATATAAAAATAATATAATTGCAAAAGCATTATTGGATGTTTTAACAAGTGGAAAAGAACCAGCTAGAATTAGAGATCAAATAGTAGCTGTATTAAGTACATTTCATACAAAAGATATTAATTTAGAAAGTGAAATAGTACAACCAGGTTATGTAAGAACACTTAGACAATGTTTAAATGTTGATCAAAGTGGAAAAATTAATACAATACAATTAGTAATAGAATTTATTGAAACATTTATCAATGAAGATTTAAAATTAAATAAAAGTATGAAACCTAAAAAATATACTTTAAAGGACTTATATGATGCTTTTGAATTTGCATTGATTAGTGAAGGTGTATTAAAAAGTGATAAGGTATATGATGTAAATAATATTTTAAAGGTTAGGTTAGATTCAATTATAAATGGTAATTATTTAAGATATTTTGAAGTTAATGATTATATCACTATGGATGAATACATGAAAATGTTGTTCACAAGTAAAGATGGAAAAAAGGTTCAATTACTAAATTTTAACTTAAATTATGTAGATGAAAGATTTGCTAAAATATTAACAAAAATATTTTCTAAAATGTTTTTAAACTATGCAATTAGTTTGGATAAAAAAGAAAATTATTCATTACAAATAATTTTAGAAGAAGCACATAGATATGTTCAAAATGATAGTGATATAGATGTTTTAGGATATAATATTTTTGATAGAATTACTAAGGAAGGTAGAAAATATGGAGTTGTTCTTGGAATGGTTACTCAAAGGCCAAGTGAACTTTCTAATACTGCACTTAGTCAATGTTCTAATTATATAGTTCTTAGAATGTTCCATCCAGATGATATTAGTATTGTTAAAGATATAACACATAGTATTTCTGAGCAAGATGTAGAAAAAATAAAATCACTTGGTTCTGGAAGCGCATTGTGCTTTGGTACAGCATTTAACATTCCATTATTTACTAGAATAGATCCGCCAAATCCATATCCAAACTCAGCAAATGCTGAAGTAGGTAATAGTTGGTTTTATAGTAATCAATAAAAAATACTACTTATTAGTAGTATTTTTATTCTTGTTTAAATATTCTATAAGGATCACTTTGAGTTCCAGTTCCAGATTTATAAAATGCAAACTCATTTAAATTTGCTGTTAAGTAAACAACCTTTTTATTTTTTGTTGAACTTAAATCAAAGAATTTTCCATTAAACTCATATGCTTGATAATTATTTATTGGGCTTGCAGTAATAATCCATTGCAATTTAGCTTCTTTATCATATAAGAAGTTATAATTTGAGCAAGCTTTATCAGTTGTTTTAATACAATCTTCATCAAGACTAGCTCTCATATATTCATAAGGAGTAAGTGTTCCAAATAACATATTATCAGATGATAATACTGAACATTCAGTTGAACCATCTTTTGTTGTATCTTCTTCTGAACGCATTCCTATACATAATTGAGTAGCTTTTAATTTAGCTTTTTGTTCATTTGTTAAGATATCTTCATTTTTAGCAAGTTCATTTAAATATGAATGTATGATTCCAAGCTCGAAATCATTGTATCCAACATATGAATTTTTTTCAACATTGAATCTTGAATCATAATCAGTTTTAGTATTAGTTGCTTCTGTAGATCTAATTTTAATTGTTCCATCAGGAGCTATACTAAGTATTTGCCATAAAACATCAACTTTCTTTTTCTTAACTGTCTTTTGACCAAAAACTATGTAATTATTAGTAACTTTTCCTCTGAAATAATAAGAACCATCTTCATTTTTATATAATCCACTTCCAGTTTCAACAACATCAGTTTTAGCAAGTATTTGTTTATATAATTCAACACTTGTATAACTTTCACCACAATTTAATTTTGGAACATATGCATATGTGTTTCCACTTTTAATGACATATATTTCAGCATTGCAGTTATCTCCATCTTTCAATAATTCATTTAATGGTTTTATATATTGTCCTTCAACCAATGTATTATAAGATAATGTATATTTACCATCATTTACTGGTAATAGTTCTGGCTTTTCTTTATAATATTTTTTTGCTGCTCCAACTATCTTTTCTTCAACAGATTCATATGTTACATAATTCTTTTTAAAAATACTCATTAACCATACTACAACTAGTAATAAAACTAATACACCAATAATAGAGCAACCTGCAATTATTAATGTTTTTTTATTCATTTTTCACACATCCTTTAATATATTAATTATACAATACAAACAAATAATTAACAATTATTTTGTTAGTATTTCATATATTTCTTTTACTTCGATTTTTTCTTGCTTTTTATCATAACTAGGTATTATATGTAAGTGATAATGTTTTACTTCTTGTAATATTCCATTATTTTGAGTTAGCTTAAATCCATCAGGTTTTAAATTTTTATTAATTAAATCAACTATTTTTTTTGATGATTCATGTATTTTAAATAAATATTCATTTTCTATATCATTAATATCTGTAAAGTGTTTTTTAGGAATTATAAGAGCATGACCATTAGATATAGGATTAATATCTAAAAAACATTTTACATAATCATCTTCATAAATAGTATAAGATGGTATTTCACCATTAATTATTTTACAAAATAAACAATCCATTTTTCTTCACCAATAATATTATATATTAAATTTTTTTTTACTTCAATTATTATATTCATTATATTTTGTCTATAATAAATAGAATATATTATAATGGGTGAATTAAAATGAAAAATAAAAATAGTTTTAGTATGAAAGAAAAAGATATAATATACTTTGATAATGCAGCAACAACATTTAAGCCTAAAAGAGTAATAGATAAGATAAATGATTATTATAATAATTATTCTGCTAATTCACATAGAGGAGATTATGATATTAGTTTTAAGGTTGATGATGAAATAGATTATACAAGAGATAATGTCAAAAAATTTATAAATGCAAAAACTAAAAATGAAATAATATTTACAAAAAATACAACTGATTCATTAAATACAATTGTATTTGGTTTTTTTAAAAACTATTTATGCGATGGTGATGAGGTAATATTATCTAGTAGTGAACATGCTTCTAATATTCTTCCTTGGCTGATGCTTTCATTAAATAAAAATATAAAAATAGTGTTTGTTGATTCAGTAAATGAAAAATTATGTTTAGATGATTTAGTAAAAAAAATTACTGATAAAACAAGAGTAATATCTATAGCTCAAATTACTAATGTTTCAGGAGATAAAAGAGATATTAAAAAGATATGTAGTATTGCTCATGCAAAAAATATATTAGTTGTTGTTGATGCTGCTCAAAGTGCACCTCATATAAAAATAGATGTTCAAGATTTAGATTGCGACTTTTTAGCTTTTTCTGCACATAAAATGTGTGGGCCAACAGGAGTAGGAGTATTATATGGAAAGTATAATTTACTTAAAAACATGATTCCATTTACTTATGGTGGTGGGATGAATTTAAATTATAATGAAAATAGCTTAGAACTTGCTAGTATTCCATATAGATTTGAATCTGGTACACCAAATATAGCAGGTATAATAGGGTTTGGTGAAACAATAGATTATTTAAATGAGATTGGAATAGATTATATAGAAAATAAAGTTAATCTTTTAAAAAGATATTTATTAAAAGAATTAGAAAGTATTCCATATATTAAAATATATAATAAAGATTGTGAAGGTAGTACAGTAATTATTAATATTGAAGGAATATTGTCTGGAGACTTAGGTTTATATCTAAATAAAAATAAAATATGTGTTAGAAGTGGAAAACATTGTGCTAAAATGGGAGATAATAAAGAAGATACTGTAAGAATTAGTTTATATTTTTATAATACGTATGATGAAATAGACAAACTAGTAAAAGTACTAAAAGATAAAAAGAGTATTTATGAATTTATAAAAAATTAATATTTACTAATATTTATTTTTTTATTTAAAAAGTATCAATAATAATTGAAAAATTGACTAGGCAATTATTAAAAAATGATTAAAAGAAGTATATTTAAAAAAGATTTTTATTGATTTGATTGAGATTTTCATATTTGTTATATTCCTTTATAAGAAAGGAGGTAGACAATATGTTAAATCAAATTGTGATAGCAGGAAGACTTGTTGCTGATCCAGAAATAATAACAACTGATAATAATAAAAAAAGAACTTATATTACAGTTGCAGTTCCAAGAAGTTATAAAAATGTTGATGGCACATATGATACAGACTTTATAAAATGTACATTATGGAATGTTATTGCAGAAAACACTTGCGAATATTGTAAAAAAGGAGATATTGTTGGTGTTAAAGGAAGAATACAAACTTCTAATTATGAGAAAGATGGTGAAAAAGTATATACAATGGATGTAATAGCAGAAAAAGTATCATTTTTAAGTAGTAAGAAAGCAGATTAATCTGCTTTTTATATTAAATTTTTATTTAATTAATTATTATTTTATAGTATAATGTTTATAGTAGAGGTGTATAGATATGAATGGTGAGTACAATATTCAAGAAGATATAGATACATGTACTTCAAAATTAAGAGAATTAAGTGAAATAAATTCCTCTATGGCTAAAAAAGAGGTCAAACAATTTAATTCTAGGCTTAATAGTTTAATTAAATATGAAAAATCTATTAAAGATACAAATAAGTCTAGTAATAAAAAATATATTTCTATATCTATAATATTATCAGCTATTGTTTTGTTAGAGGGATTAATAATACTTGGATATGAACATTCATTTGAGGCAATGTTTTTTTATATTTTTGGATTTGCATTTTTTATATCTGGTCATTATGTAGGTATGAATGTGCCTTTTTTTGGACTAATATTCTTGTTTACACATAGTGTTACTGGAATGTTTATTATGCTTAGTTCATTAGTAGGTGAAAGTCTTATAAGTCCTGTAATGAGTGATTTACCTTCTAATACTGTGAATTATATAGTAATAGATTCAATATTATTTATTTTGGCCACACTATATGTTATAGCATATAATGTAAGTAGTAAAATTAGAAATATAAAATATTCTAATTATATACCAATTTGTATTTATATTATTGCTTTTGCAATGGCTGGATTATTAAATCATTATATAAATTATGGATTTTAGAGGTGAAAAATGAAAGCAATTGAAATTATTGAGAAAAAACAAAAGAATGAAAAATTAGAATATAAAGAAATAGAATATATGGTAAATTCATATATTAAAAATAAAATAAATGATGACACAATGAGTCAGTTTGTATGGGCTATTTATAATAATGGTCTTAGTATTGAAGAAACATACTTTTTAACTGATGTTATGATTAAAAGTGGTGAAACAATAGATTTATCTTCAATAAATAAGCCTATTGTTGATAAACATTCAACTGGTGGAGTAGGAGATAAAGTAACACTTATAGTTTCTCCAATAGTAGCTGCTGCTGGAGTATGTGTTCCTAAAATGAGTGGTAGGGGACTTGGATTAACTGGAGGAACAATTGATAAACTAGAGAGTATTCCAGGGTATAAATTAAGTCTTTCTCGTGGATCTTTTGTTGAAGAACTGAAGAAAGTAGGGTGTGCAGTAATTAGTCAAAGTGAAAAAATTGCTGTTGCTGACAAAAAAATATATGCTCTTAGAAACGAAATTGGAGCAGTAGATTCTATTCCATTAATAGCAAGTTCAATAATGTCTAAAAAAATAGCAAGTGGTAGTGATATCATTATAATAGATTTAAAAGTTGGAAAAGGTGCGTTTATGAAAACAATTAAAGATGCAACTCTTCTAGCTAAAACAATGGTTAAAATTGGTGCATTTTATAATAAAAAAGTAATATGTACATTAAGCGATATGAATATTCCACTTGGAAGAAATATAGGAAATGCATTAGAAGTTAAAGAAGCTATTGATTTCTTTAAAGGTAAATATGACAAAAGATTATACGAATTATCAGTATATATTTCAAGTTTAATGATAAGTACTGCTAAGAAAATTTCTTTTTCAAAAGCTAAAAAGTTAGTCATTAATTTATTAGAAAGTGGACATGCTAAAAATAAATTTTATGAATGGATTAGATATCAAGGTGGAGATTTAACAAAAATAAGAGATAAGGCTAAGAAATATATAGTGGTATCAACAAAAAGTGGATATATTAATAATATAGATTCGTTAAAGTTGTCACAACTTGTATTTGATTTAGGGGCAGGCAGAATTAAAAAGACAGATAAAATAGATTATGCTTCAGGAGTTCTTCTAAATAAAACTATAGGTGATAGAGTAATAAAGGGTGACATTCTTGGTGTAATATTCTATAATAAAAAAGTAGAAGATATGGATAAAATATTTGAGTCATGTTTCAAAATAGAGCCTAAAAAGAAACGTCCAAAGAAAATTATTATTAAAACAATTAAATAGGAGGATATTATGAATAAAACAAATGTTAAATTTTATGCTATGTTTGAACTATTAAATGATCCAAAATCAATAATAGATGAAGAAGGCAAACTGCAGATGGTTGAAGAGTTTTTAAGTGAGATTGAAGCTCTAAATAATGATGAGTTTAAAAGTATATTTGATAATGGCTTTGCTCAAAAGAAAAACATTAATGACCTTCCAAAAATACCTGGTTTCTTAATGCTTGAATTACTTTCTTGTCATGTTGATAAATTAATACCAAATGGAAAAGGAAATATTTATCAAAAGAGAAAAGCAAATGTTTTAAAACGAATTAAATCTATGAAAAAAAGATCGCTTATATTAAATTTTGATCATAGGTTTGACCCAACATATGAATTAACTGATGAATGTATACAAGATGTAATTAGGACAAAAGGAAATTTCTATTTTGATTTTCATGATATTAATGAATTAGATGAATATGATTATGATTTACTTGGAAATAAAAAAGTTTTAGGTTATTTTGGAGATATTCCTTCAGAAGTATATGAAGTTAGAAATGGTGTGTTAACAAATGTTGAATCAAGTACACTTCATGTTAGTGGATTTGTATATGAAGAAGAAAAAGTGAAAGTTGATTCAGAATATATGGAAGCTATGCAAGAATATGTGAATGATATAATAGATGAAATAGGTAGTTTCTTTGATGGATATTTTCCAAAAACTTATGAAGAAGCTAGACAATTATTAGTAGAAAAAGGGTATGATTATACTAAATATAGTGAACTATATGATTCAATGAAATTTAGATATAGATATTTAAAAGATAGATCAATTAAAAATAGAAGTGAGATAGAATTCACTCATAAACCTCTTATATCATTTAAAAAGAATTCTAAAATCAAACCTGCTAAGAAAGAAACTCCTACAAAATTTGGTGTATTTTCAAGAGTTAAAAATTATGAATTTGCTAAAACTAATGGAAGTAGAGAAGATAAAGTTCAAAAATTTGAATCAGAAAGAGAAAAACAAATTGCTAGAGATAAAGAAGTTATTGATGTAGTTATTTATCAGAGAAGAGTAGTAAATGGCAAAGAAGAATTAACTAAGCTAGATAATAGTGAATATAAGGTGGTAAGAAGATAATGAACGAGAGTTTTATAAATTCTTATTATGATTTAGATTTAAAAGATAAAAGAAAATATTTTGGTAAAGAACTAAGTAATATTGGTAAGTTATTAGAACAAATAGAATATAAATTAGGTCTTGATAATGTAGTTGATATTGGTAAATATGAATCAGAAAAAAAACAATTTAGTGAAGAAGAAATGCTAGTTTATTTTTATCAAGATATATTCAATATAGAAAGAGAATTAAGATTAATTGATGCAATTGTTAATGAAGATATAGAAAAATAAATTCAAACTGAATTTATTTTTTTAATTTGTAAATAATAATTATATGAAAAAAATAATATTTTTTATATGTTTATTTATTTGTATATGGAATGTTAAAGCGATTGAAAATATAAAAATAGATAATAATGATTTAATACCAAAGTTTAATAAACAGACACACGTATACAATTATTTTACTAATAATGATGAAATAACTATTTATGCTAAAGGAAAAGATAAAGAGATAATTGTTAATGATGGAAAGTATTTGTTAAATAATGATGAAAATAAAATAATAATTACATCATCTAATAATGAAAAATACATAATTAATGTTTTTAAAAACTATAAAAGCAATAATAAAAAAGAAGTATATTTAGAAGACTTAACTATCGAAGGATATGATATTGAATTTAATAAAGATTGTTATTTATACAGCATTAATTTGCATGATGAAGAAAATTTAAATATTGATTATGAATTATCAAATCTAGATGCTTATGTTAGTGTAAGTGGAAATGGAAATTTTAATTCTACTGATAATATCATTAAAATAAATGTTAATAATGAGAAAGAATATATAATACATGCATATAAAAGTATAAATGTATCTAAAATTAGTGAAGAAGTTCCTATTAAAGAAATGAGTACCACAAAAAAAGAAATAATTAAAATCATGATAATAACTATTTCTTGTTCATTAATATTTTTATTTTACTATTCTCTTTTTATTAATAAGAATTACTTTTATATTTAACTAAGTATTCTTCATAAGTAATATTTTTTTCATACATTGTTGTTGCAATATCTATTCCTAAATACCTGTAGTGCCATGGCTCATATCCATATCCAGTTATAAATTCTTTGTTTTTAGGATATCTTTCAATAAAACCATATTTATATGAATTTTCTTTTAGCCATGTATATTCTTTAGTTTTTTCAAATTTAACATTTACACTATTTATATCTATTGCAAGACCTAGTTGATGTTCAGAGTGATTAACTTTAGCAGAATAAATTAATGCATGTTCTATTCCATTTCTTTTGACATTATTATTAAATAAACTATTTTGTTGTTTTTCAGTTCTATAACCTGAAACTACATATAATTTTATATTATCTTTCTTAGCAGCATTTGCCATTTCAACAAAGTGTTCATAAGCGACTTTTCTTAATTTTCTTTTTCCATTATCACTATATGGTTTTTCTACTGTAACTAAATCATCATAAGTAATGTTACTTGGTAGTTTATTATACTTATTTACTAAGGCATCTTCATCATTATAATTTTCTATTACAGTAATATCAGTATAGAATTCTTTATCAAGTCCAATTTCAACATATAATACTGTATCATCAGAAGAAAAATTATTTTTAGTAAAATAGTTCTCATATCTTGATATATTTTCAATATTAAAATATGGTGAGTAGACAAATTTAGTTAAATTATCATATTTGTTATTTAATAAATATTTTTTAACATTGGTAGTACTTATTTTAGTTTCAATTATTTTTATATCATTTACAGTATAACCTAGTTCTAATAAATCTTCTTTATAAATATATTCTTCTTTTGATATATCTTTTCCCTTAACATCAGTTTCATTATTATTTTCATTCATATCTACTACCGATAAGTAAGAAAGATACACAATTCCACATGTAAGTATAATTATAGAAAAAATTAATAATACTTTTAATGTTTTTTTCATTTAGACCTCCTTATAAATAATATTTTTAAAAGATAAAATAATTAATATTATTATATTTTTATTATATCATTAATCATAATTTAAAAATAAAAAATTGTTAAATATTTAACAATTTTTTTGCTTTATTTACAGTTTTTTTGCTACAACTAACAAATAAATATATTATTGTCATTAAAATATCACCAGTTATTACATCAATTATTACATGCTGTTTAACAAATAGTGTAGCAATCATAACTAATATTGACATTAATGTAACAGGAATTCTAAATTTATTTGTCACTTTTTTTGAAGTAAATGAAACTAATATAAATAGCATACTAACAGCACAGTGTAAACTAGGTAAGCAATTAATAGCAGGTGTATCAAAGAAGTAAATAGTATTTGTTATAAAGTTTAATATATTGTTATTTTCAAGAGTTGGTCTAGCTACTGTGGTAGGATATATTGTAAATATAATAGCCGCGACTACAGCACATATACAATAACTTAATATATATTTATATAAGGCATCTTTATCTTTCTTGTATAAATAATATGGTACTATAAATAACATTAAATACCAAAGAAAATATGGAATAATAAACCAATTACAGAAATGTATTTTATCATCAATATAATTTCCTATTAAATGGGGATTTGATTGTAATAGTTTTGATAAGAAAAAGAAAGCTGATTGAAATACAACTAATCCAACTGATATAAGTAATGGTTTTAATTCAATTTTTTTTATAAACTTCTTCATATAAATCACGAAAGTATTATACAATATTATTTTCAAATAATCAAAAGAATAAAAAAATACTAGAAAAAATGATACTTTTTGTGTATAATGTATGCGAGGTGAATAACCATGGCAAAAAGGACAATTTGTTTAGTTGGTAGACCAAATACTGGTAAATCAACTTTGTTTAATAGAATAATTGGTAAAAAAGTTGCTATTATTGAAGATGCTCCTGGTATTACAAGAGATAGAATATATAGTAGTGCTACATTTAATGATATTCCTTTTTATCTTATTGATACTGGTGGTATTGATTTAAGTGATGGAGACTTTAATCAAGAAATTCGCATGCAAGTTGAAGTTGGTATTGAAGAAAGTGATATCATAGTTTTTGTTGTGGATGCTAAAGATGGAATTACTAATAATGATGTGTTAATTCGTGATATGCTTAAAAAATCAAATAAAAAAGTAATAGTTGCAATTAATAAAGTTGATAATAAAGCTGGTCAAGATAATATGTATGAATTTTATTCTTTAGGTTTTGATGATTATGTAAGTATTTCAGCAGAACATGGTATAGGAGTAAATGAACTATTAAAATTAATGACTAGTGGTCTTGAAAAGGGATACGAAGAAGAAGATAATAATATTAAAATATCTGTAATTGGCAGACCAAATGTAGGTAAGAGTAGTTTAGTTAATGCACTTCTTAATGAAGAAAGGGTTATAGTGAGCAATGTTGCTGGAACAACAAGAGATGCTATAGATACTAAGTTTACTTATAATAAGGAAGAATATACATTAATTGATACAGCTGGTCTTCGTAAGAAAGGCAAAATATTTGAATCAGTCGAAAAATATAGTTTATTAAGAAGTATGAAAGCAATAGACAGAAGCGATGTTTGTTTACTAGTACTTGATGCTACAACTGGTATTGTTGAGCATGATAAACATATTGCAGGGTATGCTTTAGAAGCAGGTAAACCGGTTGTTATAGTTGTTAACAAATGGGATACAATAAATGAAAAAGACGAATCAATGAAAGAATGGAAAAATAGCATTAAACATAATTTTCAATTTATGGATTATGCAAGAGTAGTATTCTTAAGTGCACAAACTAAAAAAAGAATACATACATTAATGCCGGAAGTATTAGAGTCATACAACAATTCTATTAAAGAAGTTAAGACAAGCATTATTAATGATATAATTAGAGATGCATTTATAGAAACACCACCTGCATCATATAAAGGTAAAAAACTAAAAGTATATTTTGCTCATCAATCTGGAACTAAACCACCTAGATTTGATATAGAAGTTAATTCTAAGGGATTAGTACATTTTTCATATTATAGATACCTAGAAAATAAAATAAGACAAAATATTGATTTTAGTGGAACACCAATAATAATACAGTTTAAAAATAAAGGTGAAAGAGAATTATAGATATTTGATTTACAAATATCTATTTTTATTTTATAATTTATTTGAGGAAGATTATGAAAAAAAATAGTAAATATTTAGTATTAATATTATTAATAATTATTGCTTCATTAGGAGTATCATATGCTTATTTTGCAGCTAATATCATAAACAAAGATAATAAAACAGTTATTAGTACTGGAAAAATAGATATAAGTATAGATGATGCTAAACTTGAAGGAAAAGATATTGCACCTATATATGATGAAGATTATGAGATGCTTGCTTTTCATAAAAATTTTGTTATTAGATCTACTAGTAATACATTGAACTCATGCGTTAAAATTTACTTAAATATTTCACACATAGATAAAGAATTAGCAAGTAAATATTTAAAATATAAATTGATATCTACTAATGGAGAAAAAGAAGGAAATTTTATTGAAGCAAAAGACAATGAAAAAATGTTACTTTTAGACAAAATATTTATTGAAAGTGGAAAATCAATATATTATGATTTATATATATGGTTAAGTTATCAAGATGATGTAGATCAAAGTAATATTTTAGGTAGAGAAATGATATCTAATTTATATGTTGAAGGCCTTGATGTTAGAAATAGAGAAACTTGCGAAAAATAGTATTTTTATAAAACTAGTGTAATAATATTAAAATATAAAAATAATTATTGACATCTAGTTTTTTTAATGGTAAAATCAAATAGATTTCGGGTTTTCATGCTAGTGAAAACCTTAAAAAATGAGAATTATGATACACCTGGAAATGTGTATGAGAAAGGAGAAAATTATATATGGCTACAATTAATCAATTAGTTAGAAATGGTAGAGGAAATAAAACTAAGAAAAGTAAAAGCCCAGCATTAAATGTTGGTTACAATTCTAAAGATAAAAAAAGAACAAATAATACTTCACCACAAAAACGTGGAGTATGTACTCGTGTTTCAACTAAGACTCCTAAAAAACCAAACTCAGCTTTAAGAAAAATAGCAAGAGTTAGATTAAGTAACGGAATGGAAGTTACTTGCTACATTGGTGGAGAAGGACACAACTTACAAGAACATAGTGTTGTTTTAATTCGTGGTGGTCGTGTTAAAGACTTAATCGGTGTTCGTTATCATATTGTACGTGGTACATTAGATACTGCTGGAATTGATAAAAGAAGACAAGGTAGAAGTAAATACGGAACTAAGAAACCTAAAAACTAGTATAAAACTTTAAAGAAAGGAGAAATATAACATGCGTAAAAGACAAGCAATAAAAAGAGATGTTTTAGCAGATCCAATATATAATTCTAAAATGATTACTAAATTAATTAATGGAATTATGTTAGATGGTAAAAAAGGAACTGCTCAAAAAATATTATATAATGCACTTGATATAGTTAAAGAAAAGACTGGAAAAGATCCAATTGAAGTTTTAAATCAAGCATTTGAAAATATTAAACCAGCTTTAGAAATAAAGAGTAGAAGAATAGGTGGAAGTAACTATTCTGTACCAATGGAAGTAAGAGAAGATAGAGCTAATGCTTTAACACTTAGATGGTTAATTCAATATGCTAAAAACAGAAATGGAAAAGGAATGGCTGAAAATTTAGCTGCTGAAATTATAGATGCATCTAATGGTGTAGGTGGAGCAGTTAAAAAACGTGAAGATACTCATAAAATGGCAGAGGCTAATAAAGCATATGCACATTATAGATGGTAAGAAGGGAGATAATACATGGCACGTGATGTATCAATAGATAAAACTCGTAATATAGGTATAATGGCTCACATTGATGCTGGTAAAACAACAACAACTGAGAGAATTCTATACTTAGGTGGAAACATCCATAAAATTGGTGAAACACATGATGGTGAATCACAAATGGACTGGATGGATCAAGAAAAAGAAAGAGGTATAACTATTACTAGTGCTGCTACAACAGTTCACTGGAATGGTTATAGATTTAACATCATAGATACTCCAGGACACGTAGATTTCACTATTGAAGTTGCTCGTAGTTTAAGAGTTCTTGATGGTGCTATAGCATTAATAGATGCTCAAGCTGGTGTTGAAACTCAAACTGAACAAGTTTGGAGACAAGCAAATGATTATAAAGTTCCAAGAATGATTTGTGCTAATAAAATGACTAAAGTAGGAGCTGATTTCTATTATTCAATAGATTCAATTCATAATAGACTAGCAAATAATGCAGAACCTATTATGTTACCAATTGGTAAAGAAGATCATTTTGATGGATTTGTAGATTTAGTTACAATGAAAGCATACAAATATGATGGAACTCCTGCTCAAGAATTAACTGAAATTGATATTCCTGCAGATATGGTAAGTGAAGCTGAAGAATATAGAGGAAAATTAATTGAAGCTGTAGCTGATTATAGTGATGAATTAATGGAAGCTTATTTAGAAGGAAATGAAATAAGTGTTGATTTATTAAAGAGTACTATTAGAAAAGCTACAATTGATGTTAAGTTCTTCCCAATACTTTGTGCAGATGCATTAGATGACAAAGGAACAAGAGCTATGATGGATGCTGTTATTGATTATTTACCAGCTCCAACTGATATTGATGATGTTAAAGGAATTGATTTAAATGATAAAGAAGTTACTAGAAAAGCTAGTGACAATGAACCATTTAGTGCTTTAGCATTTAAAGTAATGAATGACCCATTTGTAGGAAATTTAACATTCTTCCGTGTATACTCTGGTGTATTAAAGAGTGGAAGTTATGTAATGAACTCAACTAATGGAGAAAAAGAAAGAATCGGACGTATCTTACAAATGCATGCTAATCAAAGAAAAGAAATTCAAGAAGTATATGCTGGAGAAATAGCTGCAGCTGTAGGACTTAAAGATACAACTACTGGAGATACTCTTTGCGATGAAAAGAATCAAGTAATTTTAGAAAAAATGGTATTCCCAGAACCAGTTATCGAACTTGCAATTGAACCAAAATCAAAAGCAGATCAAGAAAAAATGAGTTTAGCTTTACAAAAACTTGCTAAAGAAGACCCATCATTTAGAGCAAAAACTGATCATGAAACTGGTCAAACTATTATCGCAGGTATGGGTGAACTTCACTTAGACGTATTAGTTGATAGAATGAAAAGAGAATTTGGTGTTGAAGCAAATGTTGGTAAACCACAAGTTGCATATAGAGAAACATTAAGACAAGCTGCTGAGTGTGAAGGTAAATATATTAAACAATCAGGTGGACGTGGACAATACGGACATGTTTGGGTTAGGTTTGAACCAAATAAAGATAAAGGATATGAATTTGTTGATGAAGTTGTTGGTGGAGTTGTTCCTCGTGAATATATTCCAGTTGTAGACAAAGGACTTCAAGAAGCTTTAGCTGGTGGAGTACTTGCAGGATATCCAATGATAGATGTTAAGTGTACATTATTTGATGGATCTTACCATGATGTAGACTCAAATGAAATGGCATTTAAAATTGCTGCTTCAATGGCATTAAAAGAAGCTAAGAACAAATGTAATCCTTGTATCTTAGAACCAATTATGTTAGTTGATGTAAGAGTTCCAGATGAATTCATGGGAACTGTTATGGGAGATTTAACAAGTAGAAGAGGTAAACCTCTTGGAAATGAAAGTATAGGAAAAGATATTGATATTAAAGCAATGGTTCCACTTTCAGAAATGTTTGGTTATATGACTGTTCTTAGAAGTAATACTCAAGGACGTGGAACTTATCAAATGATTTTTGATCATTATGAAGAAGTACCTAAAAATATAGCTGAAGAAATTATTAAGAAAAATGGTGTAGAATAAAATTACACTCTTGTTGCCAATTTAGTTATTTATACTTGAAAATAATTCGAGTATTAGATAAAATATATATATTGAAAAAGGAGGAAAAGTAAAATGGCAAAACAAAAATTCGATCGTTCTAAAGAACATGTTAATATTGGTACTATTGGACACGTTGACCATGGTAAAACAACATTAACAGCTGCAATTACTAAATACTTTGGAGAATTTATGGATTATGATCAAATCGATAAAGCTCCAGAAGAAAGAGAAAGAGGTATTACTATTAATACTGCTCACGTTGAGTATACAACTGAAAAACGTCACTATGCTCACGTAGACTGCCCAGGACATGCTGACTATGTTAAAAACATGATCACAGGTGCTGCTCAAATGGATGGAGCTATCCTAGTAGTTAGTGCTACAGATGGACCAATGCCTCAAACTAGAGAACACATCTTATTATCACGTCAAGTTGGTGTACCAAAAATGGTTGTATTTATCAACAAATGTGATATGGTTGATGATGATGAACTTCTTGACTTAGTTGAAATGGAAGTCAGAGAATTATTAACTGAATATGGATTTGATGGAGACAATACTCCAGTTATTCGTGGTAGTGCTCTTAAAGCACTTGAAGGCGATGAAAAATGGATACAACCAATTAAGGATCTTATGGCTGCAGTTGATACATGGATTGATACTCCAGTAAGAGATACTGAAAAACCATTCTTAATGAGCATTGAAGATGTATTTACTATTACAGGACGTGGAACTGTTGTTACAGGTCGTGTTGAAAGAGGTAGATTAAATCTTAACGATGAAGTTGAAATCGTTGGTATTAGACCTACTAGAAAAACAGTAGTTACTGGTATTGAAATGTTTAGAAAATCTTTAGATTATGCTGAAGCTGGAGATAATGCTGGAGTTTTACTTCGTGGAATTAATAGAGAAGATGTTGAAAGAGGACAAGTTCTTTGCAAACCAGGAAGTGTTACACCTCATAAGAAATTCAAAGCTAGCGTTTATGTTCTATCTAAAGAAGAAGGTGGACGTCATACTCCATTCTTTAGTAACTATAGACCTCAATTCTACTTTAGAACAACTGATGT
Organism: uncultured Erysipelotrichaceae bacterium; assembly: GCA_902764145.1. Taxonomy (GTDB): domain Bacteria; phylum Bacillota_I; class Bacilli_A; order RF39; family UBA660; genus CAG-1000. The sequence continues at coordinate 31,561 of CACWUS010000007.1, forward strand.
TACTGGTGTAATTACATTACCAGAAGGAACTGAAATGGTTATGCCTGGTGATAATGTAGATATGACTGTTGAATTAATCACTCCAATCGCAATTGAAAATGGAACAAACTTCTCAATTCGTGAAGGTGGTAGAACAGTTGGTGCTGGTGTAGTATCAGAAATCTTAGAATAATTAAAGATATATTAAAGACCTTAATTATAAGGTCTTTTTTATTGCATAAAAAAATCTTTTATGTTATAATATAGCATACATTTAGGGGGATTATATATAATGGACGAAAATGGAATAATAACAGGAAAGATACCAAGTAGTGGAAGTGGTATTCACAAAACATATGAAGAAAGTATTATTAGAGTATTTAAAAACACTGGTTTAAATGCTTACAAAAATGAATATTTTATTAATGAAGCAGGTGGAATAACTTGGGCTAGTAGTGAAGAAGAATATACAAATATACTAAAGCAAATTGAAGATTGTGCTGAATTTAGAAGGGTTGAATTACTTGGAGTAATAGGACTTGGTAGCGATAAGGTTATAGTTGAGTTTATCGATTCAAATGCACTTAGAATGCATCTACTTGCAGAAGCTACTATGAGAAATCAAGAATATCATTTAAATGTGGGAAATGAAGATGGTAAGTTATCATTTAGTGGACAGGGAGTTCATAAAACTTATCCAGAAAGTACGTTTAGAATTATAGATTCTTTTCATTACAAACAAGTATTAGATAAATCCAATTATGGTATTTTTATAAGAAAAAGTGATGGAGCTATTGTAATTCCATCACTTGCTAGTGAGTTTACTAATGGTTATTATAGAAACAATACTTATTATAAATATTACGAACTTTTATCAGATATACAAAAAAATAGTAATGAATATGAAGAAGTAGTAGTATTAAATACTATTTATAATGAGAAGAGCAATCAATTTTTCATTGAATTAATAGATAAAGATACTTTTGATATTTATACTTCAAGTAGTAGAGAAGCAAGACTATATAGTAGAGAATTAAAATTATTTTAATAAAAAAGGGGGTTTTTAGAAATGGATGAAAATGGAATAATAACAGGAAAGATACCAGGTAGTGGAAGTGGTATTCACAAGACATATGAAGAAAGTATAATTAGATATAATCAAATTGATTATTTAAGAGCATATAATAATCAATACTTTATGAGTAGCGAAGGTCGTTTATGTTGGGGAGAAGATGAAGAAGATTATAATTATTATTTAAATAATTCAGAATATACAAAAGTTGATATATTAAGCGTGGAATGCACTCCAAATAACGAATTTGTTGTTGAATTTATTGATTCAAAAGCATTAAGACTTCATTTAATAGCAGAAGCAGTTGAAAGACGTAATAAAGTAAATGTAAGTGAAAATGTAGATACTAATACATTACCAACAGTAGGAGTAGGTATGCATAAAACATATCCAGAAAGCACATTTTTAGTTTTAGGTGAAGTAGAATTTAGTGAATTATGTAGATTATCATATCTTGGTATATTTTTTAGTAAAAAACTTGGAAAAGTTGTATTTCCAAAAATTAATGATGTTTATGATAGTACAGGATATAGTTATATTGAGAATAGAAGAGTATATATGAGTGTAATAAATGAGCATTTAAATGATTATATCGAACTTTCAATATTAAATGTAGTACCAAATGGTGATAAATATATAGTTGAAGTTATTAATAAAGATATATTTGAATCTTATTCAGCAGGAAATGAACGTAAGTTAAGTTTATAAGGAGTGTTTAAAATGGATGAAAATGGTTTTTATACAGGAAAAATACCTGTAACTGGTGATGGTATACATAAAACATATGAAGAAAGCTTTTTTGATGTTTTAAATTTAAGAAGTTTACCTGAATTATTAAGATATGAATCAAGAGGACTATATTATAAAATAGATGAATGTTTATTATATTGGCTAGATGATATAGAATTTGGAGAGAATGGAATTTGGAATAAAATTCAAAGTAATCCTAAAAATTTTATTGAAGTAAAAATTATAAATATTGTTCCTATAAATAATGATTGGGTTCTTCTTGAATATATTGATTCAAGTATATTAAATAATCATTTATTGCATGAATCACAAGAAAAACAAGGATATCAAAGGGAGTTAAAATAGCTTATTATGAATAAGGAAATAAAAAAAGCAATTATTTCATTGTCTGTATTTACTAGTTTATTAACAATGGCTGGATGTGGCAAAGAAGCAGAATGCGATATTGAAGGAAATCATATACATAAATATAAAAATAATGCTGGTATTGAAAGATATATAGAAGGAGAAAGCGAATCAAAATATAGTTTTAGTGGTAATATCTATTATAGAACTAATGAATATTTAACTCTTGATGAAGAAAGTCAAAAAATATATAAAGTAGTTTCAGATAAATCACTAGTTGATATTAAAGATAATGAAGAATTATTATATAGTATTTCAGACAATTTAAAAGACTATTATGAATTTAAATACTATTATTATGAAACAGAATATCATACACATTATTATACTGATGGAGATGGTAAGCAACACTCATATACAACTAGTGAAGAAGTAAAAAAATACAAATGGACAACAGATCCACATCACAAAAATTTAACTGGTGATAGAAGAATAATAACTCATGTATTTTATGGTTATAAGATTGTTAAAGACAAGAACGGAAAGTATAAGACTATTGAAGGTGGACCAGTTAATGATATTAGAGTATTACTTGAAATGGGATATGATTATGTAGATAATGATATTTATCATTCAATAGAAAGAGAAGATTATTTAAAGAAAATAGGATTATATAATTATGTTGATAGTGATAGTTTAAAACCTGTATATATAATTGAAGATGGTGCATATATTTTATATGATGATTATATATTAAAAAGATAAGGATTTATTATAAATCCTTTTTTATTGCTAACTTGATTTAAATCAATATATTTATTATAATTAATATGATTAATATGAAAAATAAATATATTGTATTTTTTAAAGGAAGTATGGTTGTTTTATTAATACTACTTACAGTAGTAGGGTTTTCATTTGGAGTAACTTTCTCAAGTTTTGTTTATTCATCCAATAATCATAGGGCTGTAGAAATGTATGTTAGTTCTTTAAATAATAAAATATATTTAAATAATGAAGAAACAAATTCAATTATAGTTAAACCTGGTAACAATTTAATAAATGTAAAAATAGAATCATTAAATAAAGTGGATACTTATTTTAAGCTTTCTATAAATAGTGATTTTGATTCATTTTATTATAATAGTTTAAAAGAAGAAATAATAAAAAAATTTGATACTGTTGAATATAATATAAATATTTATAATAATACAAATGAAAATAACAATATTACTTTTAAAGTTGAAAGTGGATATATTACAAATACAATTGATGATGTTAAAATAAGTAATGGTTACTATGAAATAAAAGATAGTATTAATACTGGATATGATTTAAATTTTAATAATCAAAATTATAAGTTACTTGGAATAAATGATGATGGAAGTATTGAATTAATTGGTGAAACAATTGAAAACAATATTTTACTTGAGGGAAGTATTGGTTTTAATCAATCAATTGAGCAAATTAATCAGACTGTAAATAATTTAATTAATAATGAAAATATTATTGAAGTAAGAAATGTTAATATTAATGATATTTTGAAATATACTAATAATGATATTATTAAATATATAGCTGTGCCTGTTAAGAAAAAAGATAATAATGATATATATGTACCATCTTCATTGTTTAAAACAGAAAATGAAGAAAGTTATAAAGTTGTTCCAATATTTTATTCACCTCAAATAACAATTGATAATGATTTGTTTAAAAGTGATTTGAATTATGAATTATTTAAATCAGAAAAAAGTTATTATCTATCTAGTAATTATAATGAAAGCAATTCTGATAATATTGAATATGGAATATATGAAGTATCTAATCAAATAAGTAAATTAAAACTATATGATTGGGATAATAATTCATTTGAAACAAATTCTAATATTAGACCATTTATTAAATTATCTTATAAGATAAATATAAAAGACATTGATTAATCAATGTCTTTATTTTGATTATAAATAATTAAATGATGCTGACTTCTTGTACATGATACATAATATAAATACCTTTCTTTACGTGTATATTTATTATCTTTTTCTGTATATACAATAGTTGCATCAAATTCAAGTCCTTTTGCCATATAAGAAGGTAGGGTAACTAATTTTCTTGAAAATGCTTTTGAATTATTACTAATTAACACTAAATCATTTAAATCTCTTTTTAATAATTTATATATTTTAATTGTTTCAACATCTGTCTTAGTGATAATTGCAATACTTTTATTATCTTTTGATAGTTTATTTATATCTTCTATTAGTTGATCATGTAAGTTTGTTTCACTCTTAAATTCCACAGGAATATGTGTATCTCTTCTTATGGCTGATACTAAATTTAAATCAAGTATTTTATTAGCATGTTCAATTATTTCAGGACTCGATCTATAAGTTTTATTTAGTTCTATGTAATTAACACTATCTTTAAATACAATTTTTAAATCTTCCAATGTTTTATATTGATAATAGGGATTTATTGTTTGATTAATATCACCTAATATAGTAAATTTACTTTTCTTTAATATTTTCTTAAGTAGAATATATTGTAAAATATTATAATCTTGAGCTTCATCTATTATTGTCTGTTCAATAGTATAATCGTTACCAAGAAACATTAATAAACTTTTCATATAAACAAACAAGCATGCATCTTCAAATGATATTTTTTTATCATCAAGTTTATTTAAATAAGAATCCGGAATTAGTTTTTTATATGTAATAATAAAATCTTCACTTTTATAAAAATTTTTATATATTTCTTTTATATCAATAGAAATGTTAAGTCTTTCTTTTAGCCATTTTTTAATTTGCTTTTGTCTTGTTTTATTACCTTTAAATTCCATATCAGCTATCTTTGTTGCTATTTCATCTATTCTTTCAAATAGAGGTATAGATGAATATCTTTCAGTTAGATAGTAATTTAATTTGTCTTTTTCTATATATAAATCATGATTTAATATATCACTAGTGAATCTAGCTTTTTTAGTATATTTTTCTATATATTTTTCTATTATTGGTATTATTTCATTAGATTGTTTAAATTTTATTAAATCAGTATATACTTCTTCATTTTTATAATATCTTTCAATGAATGATGTGAATGATTCTACATCTTTATATTCTGTTATATAAGTTTCTAAGAAATCGCTAAACGTTGTCTCTTTTGTATTTTCTTCTCCTAGTTCCGGAAGTACATTTGAAATATATTCACTAAAAACTCTGTTTGGTGCGAATATTAACACCTTGTCACTTGTTAGATTTTTTATTTTATATAGTAAGAATGCTATTCTATGAAGTGCTACTGAAGTTTTACCAGAACCAGCTATACCTTGTACTATTAAATTTTTATCTTTAACATTTCTAATAATTGCATTTTGTTCACTTTGAATAGTATTTACTATATTTTTCATGTATTCATCAGTTTTGTTTGCAAGGACTTCTTGTAACAATTCATCTTGAACATTAAGTTTTGAATCAAATACACGCTTTATTTTAGCATCTTCAATAGTAAATTGTCTTTTATTATGCAAGTATCCTTTGATTATTCCACCAGGGGCCTCGTATTGAACGTCACCTGACTCATAATCATAAAATATACTTGATATAGGAGCACGCCAATCATATATTATATTGTCTGTACCTTTAGTTAAATAGGTAAGGCCAATATAAATATCATTAATTCCTTCATCGCTCTCAAAAACGATTTTAGCAAAATATGGAGAATTTTGTATTTGATATAACTTTTTGTAATACTTTGCTTTCATCTCTAAATTATCAATTTCTTGATCATTATTAGACATGATAGTTTTCATTTCAGTTGGGTCTAAATCAGCTCTTGTATCCCAAATGAACTTTTTAAATTCTTGTTGTTTTTCTTCGTTGTCATATAAATCTTGTGCGAGAGTAGATATTTGCTCTCTTAAAAGTTTTGTAGTTAATTCTAGATGATGTTTTTCTTTTTGAAATTCTTCATCACTTAAATTCATGAAACCTCCTTATATAAATTAAGTGTCAATCCTTAAGTATAAAATTAACAGTATGCAAAAAATATTATCAAATAAAAAATAATTTGTCAATATATAAATTTTAATTTTAATATGTTATAATTTATAATAGGTGTATAGTATGAAGAATGATATAAAAAATTCAATTTTGGGATTGCTTTTAGCTGGAATAATTATTTTTGCTGTTTTAAATTTTGATTATATTAAAAGATTTGAATTTTTAGATTCTATTAAAAATGTTTTTAAAAATGATAAAAAAGCAGAAGAAGAAGAAAAGAATAAAAGCAATGATAAAAGTGTCAAAAATAATACAAATAATCTTGAAACTGATGATAAAATAGATGCTATTGATGAACCAAATATTAAAAATATAAAAGTTATATTATATGTTGATGATAAAAAAGAAGAATACATTTTTTATAAAGGAATAAAAAATCAAAAAATTGAAAGTCAGAACACTAATAAAGATGGTTATATTTTTCTAGGTTGGTCATTAAGTAAAGATGGCAAAGAAATAATATATAGTGCAAATCAAAATATAGATGATAAATTTATTGATAGCTATAATGGTAGTTTAGCACTATATAGTGTATTTAAACCTAATAATTATAAAATTACATTTGATTGTAATGGAGGAGAAAATCCACCTAAAGAACAAATTGTTTATTATAATGAAGAGTATACATTAACAGGTCTTTCTTGTACAAAAAACGGATATTATCAAAATGGATGGTTAGATGAAAATAACAAAATTGTTCTTTCAAGTGAAAGAATTAATGTTAAATATTTAGAGAAAAAAAACATTATATTAAAAGCCAATTGGATTAAACTTGATAATGATATTATAGTTCCAAAAAAATATCAAATATCATTTGATTGTAATGGAGGAGAAAATCCACCTGTTACACAAGTTGCTGAAGAAAATAAATCATTTAAATTAACACATAGTATTTGTAAAAGAAAAGGTTATTTACAAGATGGATGGATTGATCAAGATGGCAATACTTGGACAATTAATAATAAAAATAATATTATTTGGAAATATAACAAGAATATTAAATTAAAAGCTAAATGGAATAGTAAATCATTAAATATAGTATTTAGTGCTAATTCAGGAATTGGTAATAATCAAAATCAAACATTTACTTATGGAAGTTCTAATTTAAATATTACAGATAAAAAATTTTCAAAATCAGGTTATACTCTTAGTGGATGGAGTTTATCTTCAACTTCAACGATTAAAACGTTTGAAACTTTTGGAAAAATTAACAATGATTTTATAGATACTTATTATCCAAATATAACTTTATTTGCATTATGGACAGCTAATAAATATACTGTTATTTTTGATTGTAATGGAGGAACAAATGTTCCATCAAAACAAACAGCAACATATAATAAATCATTTACTCTTACAAGTAATACTTGTTCAAGAAGTGGTTATACACAAGATGGATGGTTAGATGAAGATAATAAAGCATGGAAAGTGAATTCTAAAACTAATGTTAAATGGACATGGACAAAGAATATTAAATTAAAAGCAAAATGGGTTAAAAATGAAGTTATCATAACTAATCCTAATCAGTATACTGTTACTTTTGATTGTAATGGTGGAACTGGAAATATTAGTTCTCAAATTGGGACACTTAACAAAGGATTTACTTTGACATCGAAAACATGTTCAAAAGATGGATATTATCAAAATGGATGGGTTGACCAAAATAATGTTGCGTGGACTGTAGATAACACTAATAATTGGACATGGACTTATAAATATAATGTATCTTTAAAAGCAGTATGGAAAGAAAAAGTAAACAAGATTCATTTTATTAGTGCTGGAAGTAGTGATGCATTTTTAATAGAAAGTAATGGCCACTATGGGCTTATTGATTCATCTAATCCATCAATGTCTGATAGTATATGTACATCAACTAATTATAATGCTAGACAACATCCAAGTGTTTCATCTTCTAAAGTAAGTAACTGTATAGCTAGTTGTTCTTCTAGAAATAGTAGTGATAAAAGAACATCTATAGATCATGTTATAAAATATTTAAAACAAGTAGGTGTTAATAAACTTGACTTTGTTCTTGCAACACATAACCACGCAGATCATATTGGTGGTATGAAGACTTTAGCTGAAAATAATTATGTTAATAAAAATACGAAATATTACTATAAAAATTATGAAATAACAAAAGATGATTATGAATATGCTACATGGTGTAACTATGAATTTCATCAAAGATCAATTGAAGCAATGAAAAAGAAAAATGTTACACTAATTGATGTTACAAATAAAACTCCAGAATTTAATTTAGGAGATTATACTATTAAATTATTAAATACACAACCAGCATCAAATGATGAGAAAACAACTATTAATTATAATGGTAAAAGTATTAAAACAACAATAGGTGAAAATAAAAATACAATTATTGCAGTTTTAAAATATAATAATAAAAAAGTTTTGTTTGCTGGAGATATGGAAGTAGAAGATGAAGCAAGATTAGTTAGTAATAATGCAAGTGATATATCTAAAATAGATGTTTTAAAAATGGGGCATCATGGATCTAAAACATCATCACGTTTATCTTTTATTAAAATGACTAATCCTAAATATATAGTTATTCCTACTGCATCTATGCATTCTGGAAGAAACTATGGTAGTATAAGATATTTAGAAAGAAATAATAATCTTACTACATATGTTACTGGTTTTGTTAATGATGCAATAGTTTTGAAATTTAAGTCAAATGGTGAAATAACATTTAGTAATTCTGACAATAAAACTAATATAAATAAAGCTAAGTTTAATATAAAAACTTATGATATAAATAATAAAGAAAATTCTAACATTAAAAATGGATGGGAAAAGCTATTATACACTTCTTCAAATGGTATTTCTGAACATGTATGGTTATATTATGAAAATAATATGTTTATTACTGGATGGAAAGAAATTAATTATAAAAACAAGAATTCATGGTTTTACTTTGATAAAGTATCTGGAGTAATGCAAAAAGGATGGCTTAAAGATGGAGGATATTGGTATTATTTAGATAATGAAGGTATTATGAAAACTGGATGGTTAGAACTTGATGGTGCTTGGTATTATCTAAATTCATCTGGAAGAATGCTTACAGGAACTCAAAATATTAAAGGAGAAACTTTTGTATTTAATTCAAGTGGTGTATGTATAAGTGGACGTGGTTGTTAAAGAATACTTATTAAAGTATTCTTTTTTGACAAAAAATATTATTGAATTTTATTAACTAATAACCTATAATTTATATAATAGTGGTGAAAATATGAAAGAGAAAAATACTAAAAATGAAAATATATTAATGATTGTTTATGCATTAGTTTGCTTTTCAATGGGTGTATGGTCTAATTATAGACAACTTTGGCTTAGTGAAGCAGGCTTTAGTGTAACTGAGATTAGTAGAATATTTTCAGTTGCTTTAATATGTAGTGCTATTATTTCTTTTATTATTAGTATTTTTTCAGTAAAAGTTAAAGTAAAAAATGTAGTATTTTTATCAATAATATTTAGAAGTATTTCTATGTTAATGTTATTTGCAACAAAAGATATTTTCCTTATTAAAGCAAGTACATTATTATGTATTATGTCTGATGTAATATTTATGGTTTCTTTTTATCCAATGTTAACATTTGTTACTATGAGTGATGAATCATATAGAAGAAAAACACTAATAGAATATATTGCAAAAGATGTGGGTATTATTAGTTGTGGATTACTTTTTGGAGTTTCTTTTGGTAAATATATTTTTGATTATAATACATGTTTAATTATTGCTATTATTTCATGTATATTATCTGGATTTATATTACTATTTTTTAATGGAGAAGAGAAGCATACTAAAAAAGAAAAATTAACATTAAAAAAATCATTTAAAGAAATATTATCATCTAAAATTAACAGATTATTTTTATATAATCAATTAATAATTAATATTTCATATGCAGTTATATTTGATTTAATAATGATAATATTAACAGAATATATTAGTTTTGAAGTTTCATTTGCATCAGTATTTATAATTGTATGTAATGTGCTTGCTAATATGATTAATATATTAATTAATAAATATGGAAAAAATATGTCATTAAAAGTAAGTGCTATAGTAAAATTTGGTACTAGAACACTAGGATATATAGTTGCATTTATTTTAAATAATTGGACTGGTTTTGTACTTGCTATAGTTATAGGATTATTAACATCTAGAATGCTTGAAGATAAGGTTACTGGTTCATTTCTACAACTAATTAATGAAGAGAATCAATTTTTGCATTCAAATATTAGATATTTTATATCATGTATAGGTGAAGGTATTGGAGCATTTATTGCTGGAATTTTATTATCAGTTTCATTTAAATATATATTTTTAGGTGCTGCTATACTTACTTTTGTACAAACTATAATACAAATTTATATGTCTAAATTAAAAGAAAAATGTTGATTTTTTAATATATTTATAGTATTATTAACTAGAAGTTGTTCTTAGTTTAGATGAACCTTTCGCTTCTTTACTCAGAACTAACGGATGTTATGAAAAGAAAGGAGTTTTTTGAAATGGCTTTAAGTAAAGACAAAAAAAGTGCTATCATATCTGAATTTGCTAGAAGTAAAGGAGATACTGGTAGTGTAGAAGTACAAGTTGCATTATTAACAGAAAGAATTAATAAATTAACAGATCATATGAAAGAACATGCACATGATTATCATACTAATCGTGGACTTCTACAAATGGTAGGAAAAAGAAAAAGTTTATTAGATTATCTAAAACGTGAAGACGTAGCAAGATATCGTGAACTAATCAAAAAATTAAATTTAAGAAAGTAGGCACTTGTTTTAAGTGTCTTTTATTTTTGGAAGGAGAAGTGTTATGAAAAGAGTATTCGAATATGATTTTCAAGGTAGGAAATTGATTGTTGAGCATGGAGAACTTGCTAAACAAGCAGGCGGAGCGGTTTTGGTTAGATATGATGATACAGTTATTTTATCAACATGTGTTATGAGTAATAATGTATCTACAGCTGATTTTTTCCCATTAACTATTCTTTATCAAGAAAAGTTATATTCTGTTGGTAAAATTCCTGGAGGATTTATTAAAAGAGAAGGTCGTCCAACAGATGCAGCAACTCTAACAGCTAGAGTTATTGATAGACCAATAAGACCAATGTTTGATGAAAACTTTAGAAATGAAGTACAAGTAGTAAATACAGTATTAAGTGTAGATCCAGATAAAACACCAGAAATGACTGCTTTATTTGGTACATCACTTTGCTTAGGTATTTCATCTATTCCATTTGAAGGTCCTGTATCAGGAGTTAAAGTTGGTAAAATTGATGGAGAACTTAAGATTAATCCAACTTGTGAAGAAATGGAAAGAAGTACAATTGATTTAACTGTTGCTGGTACAAAAGAAGCTATTAATATGGTTGAATCAGGTTCTAAACAAGTAAGTGAAAAAGAAATGTTAGAAGCTTTAATGTTTGGTCATGAAGCAATTAAAGAATTATGTGCTATTCAAGAAGATATCATTAGTGAAATTGGTGAAGAAAAAATAGAAGTAGTTCTTGCTAATATACCAGATGAATTAAGACAAGAAGTTAATGATGATATTAAAGATGAAATGGTTGCAGCTATTCAAATTAAAGATAAATTAGAAAAGTATGCAAGAATTGATGAAGTTAAACAAATGGCAGTAGATAAATATACTGAAAGACATGAAGGAGAAGAAGACTTAGAAGAAAAACTAAAACTTGTTAGTAAAGTTGCAAATGAAATTGAAGGGGCAGAAGTTAGACGTTTAATTACTAATGAACATATTAGACCTGATGGACGTGCAATGGATGAAATTAGAGAATTATCTGCTGATGTAGATTTACTTCCAAGAACACATGGTAGTGCATTATTTACTAGAGGTCAAACTCAAGCGTTAGCTATTACTACTTTAGGAGCACAAAATGAAGAACAAATTTTAGATGGTCTTGGACTTGAAGATTCTAAGAAATTTATATTCCACTATAATTTCCCAGCATTTAGTGTAGGTGAAACTGGTAGATATGGAGCTCCTGGTAGACGTGAAATAGGACATGGGGCACTTGCTGAAAGAGCACTTTTACAAGTAATGCCAAGTCAAGAAGAATTCCCATATACTGTACGTGTAGTATCTGAAGTATTAGAAAGCAATGGTTCATCAAGTCAAGCAAGTATTTGTGCTGGATGTATGTCTTTAATGGCAGCAGGTGTACCAATTAAAGCTCCTGTTGCTGGTATTGCTATGGGACTAATTACTGAAGATGGAACATGCGATTCTAAATATACAATATTAACTGATATTCAAGGTCTTGAAGATCACATGGGAGATATGGATTTTAAAGTTGCAGGAACTAGAGAAGGAATCACTGCTCTTCAAATGGATATAAAGATTAAAGGTGTAACAGAAAAAGTATTAAAAGAAGCTTTAGATGAAGCACATAAAGCAAGAATGAAAATACTTGACCTTATGGAAAATACAATACCAGAGCCAAGACATGAATTATCACCATATGCACCTAAGATTAGAACTATGAAAATAGATCCAGATAAAATAAAAGATGTTATTGGTAAGGGTGGAGAAACAATTACTAAGATCATACTAGAATCAAGTAATGTTACTTCAGTTAATCATAAGGATGCAGTTAAAATTGATATTGATGATGATGGAAATGTAATTTGTTATCATATGGATAAAGAAGTATTAGATAGAGCAATTTCAATGATTGAAAATATAGTTAAAGAAGTAGAAATTGGTGCTATATATACTGTTAAAGTAGTTAAAATAGAAGATTTTGGCGTTTTCGTTGAATTATGGCCAGGATGTGAAGGTCTTGTTCATGTATCTCAACTTGATAATAAGAGAGTTGAACATCCAAGTGATATTCTTAAAGTTGGTGATGAGATTGTTGTTAAAGCAATAGGATATGATAGAAAAGGAAAATTAAATCTATCAAGAAAAGAATTATTACCAAAAGAAGATAAAAAAGATAAAAAATCTAAAAGCGATGAAGAATAATATAGAAAATGAGATTTTTAAGTGAAAAATCTCTTTTTTTATTGTACTTTTTAAAAAAAGTATGTATAATTAATTTATAGGATAGGAGAGGAATATGAAAAAGAAATTTTTATTAAGCGTATTAACCTTATTCATTTTTTCTGTGTTTATGGTAAGTGTTAACGCTGCTGGGCCTGAATCAGCATTAGGAATTACATATGAAATAAAAGCAAAAACACCAGATTCAGTACCTGCTGTTGGTAGTCAAATGTATGGAACTGTTACTAATAAATTTGATTTAAGTAAAATAACATTCAATACATCAACAGGATCTACAGAAGCAGGCGAAACAAATTTAAGAAAGATTATAGTTGGTAATTTAAATGCAACTGAAGCCGGTACTGCGACTAGCAAAACAACAGATGCAGAAAAATTAGCTGCAGCATTTTCAAAATGGTATACAGCATATTGTTTAGATGGAACACAAGGTTATCCATCATATGGTATTTATTCAAATGAAAACTATGTAACAAGTTATATAGCTTATCAAACTGCAGTTGCTTCATCTGATGCAGCAGGAGTTCAAACAAATGCTGTAGGAATGTTAAATTCAATTGTAAGAGCTGCTATATTAAATGATTCATCTGTTCAAGATAAAATTAAAAATGTAACTGGACATGTTGATAGTGTGACTATAAATATGATGACAGGAGATTATACTTTAGTTGATAAGGAAGTTGCAACAGCATTATCAGATTTAAATGATAACACAAAAACAATACCTCAAAGATCATTTAAAGTAAATGTTAATAAAATCACATTTATGGATAGTGATACAATGACACCAACTGTTATTGAATTTTCTGATTATGAATTAACAGTTAGCCCAATTAATATTTTATTTGATAAATATGTTGTTAATGATAGTACAGATAAAGTTAGTACAAATAGTAAATCATATACAAAAGCTCTTTGGATAATTGAACATACTTATCCATCACTAGATATTGAAACAGCATTAACTGAAGCTGGAGTAAATTATGATACTTTAAAAACTCAAATAGCAACACTTTATAGTAAAACTGAAGAAAGTGATATAACTGTTTTTACAGAAAATGCAGTATATGGAACTATTCAATATGCAATATGGAGTGTTACAGGTGGTAGTCCAAAAGGTACTGTATTTACTGGAGTAGCAAATAGTACTGAATTAGATACTTTATTTAAATATTTAGTGCAAGATAGAACAATCTCAAATGATTATGCATCTGGAATGTCATTTAAAAACACTCTTGAAGAAGTAAGAGTTGGAGATGGAAAAGAACTTGTTGGAGAAGAAAATGGTGTATATAAATATGGACCATATTCAGCAAAATATGATGCATTAGATGGTGAAAATATTAATGTTACTATTACTACAGAAGATGCAGATGGAGTTAAAATAGTAGATAAAGATGGAAATGAAATTACTGAAATTGAACCAGGACAAGAATTTTATATTTTAATTCCTAAAAAAGCTAAACTTGGAAACGTAACAATCAAACTAGATGCAAAGGTTAGTGTATTTGTTCCTGATGGACTTAGAGGTAGAATATATCAACCAATATTTGTACTAGGACAAAATGTTATGTCTGGTGGAAAAATTGATACAAAAACAATTAGTGCTAAATTTGATGTAACAATTAATGCTAAAACTGGAGTTGAAGATATAGCTGTGTTATTAATGGTAACATTAGTTGCATTCTCACTTGGATATTTAGTATTAAGTTATAAAGCTAAACCAGTTGAATTAAATTAATAAAAGAAAACATGAAAAAAGAAGTGTTTTCTTTTTTTTTGTCTAATAATAATTATAGAGGGATATGAAAGGAGAAGTATGGATGATATATTAGAATATCTTTCAAATAAATTAGAAGATTTTGATATTAAAAAATTAATATTTCCAACTATATTATTATTAATGTATATTGCAGGCTTTGTATACTTTTTAACTATAATAAAAAATATAAATAAAAAAATTGATAAAAAGGAATTTGTTCATGAAGAAAGTCATACCATTATTCAAGATGATATTTATGTAGATGTAAAAGGTTCTGTTCAAAATCCCGGTGTATATAAATTAGATAGTAATTCGAGAGTTATTGATGCAATTAAGGCTTCTGGAGGAATAACTGAAGAAGCAAATACTAGATTTATAAACTTATCTAAACAATTAAATGATGGCGATGTAATAGTGGTATATTCTAAAAAAGAAATAAATGATGCTAAAAAAGATAATACTGTTTATGTAGAAGTTCCTTGTGTGTGTGAAGAGGTTAAAAATGATGCTTGTTTTAATGAAGAAAAGAAAGAAGTAACAAATGAAAAAGTAAATATTAATACATCTACAATTGAAGAATTAAAAACATTAACTGGAATAGGGGAAGCAAAAGCAAATGCAATAATTGAATATAGAAATAAAAATGGTAATTTTAAAAACATTGAAGATATAAAGAATGTAAGTGGTATAAGTGAAAGTGTTTTCGTTAAAATTAAGGAAAATATTACTATCTGATTTGTTCTTTATAATACTATTAATATTCTCTTTTGTTTATTTAATTATTTATCATTTTTTATTTGACATTAGTAAAATCTATAATTATGATACTAATTATTTTGAAATTAAAATAAATAATTATTATATCGATGGAGATAAATTAACACTTGAATTTGATAATTTAGTAGGTATGTATTATTTTAAAAATGAAAATGAAATAAAGTCATTTAAATTAAAATATTCATTAGGAGATATTATAAGAATTAATGGTAATTTATCATTTCCAAATAATAATACAATACCTAATACTTTTAATTATAAAAATTATTTATATCATAAGAATATTGAATATATTTTACATATTGATAATTTTAGTTTAATTAGTAAAAATAAAAATATTTTTTTAAAGATTAAAAACTATATTTATAAGAGAATAGATAATATAAAATATAATGACTATTTATATGCTTTTATTTTAGGTAAAAGTTCAAACATTGATAAAAGTGCTTATAATAATTACAAGACTAATGGAATTACTCATTTATTTGCTTTATCTGGGCTTCATGTTTCATTATTTTCAAGTATAATTTTGTCATTATTAAAAAGAATTAATACTAATGAAAAAGTATCATTTATAATAACAAGTTTATTTCTAATATTTTTTTCTTTCATAGCATCTTTTGCACCATCTATTTTAAGAGCAACTATATTTTTTATAATATCAGAAATTAACAAAATATATTATTTTTATATAAAGCCAAAAAATATTTTATATTTAACTTTTACAACTTTAATATTTATTAATCCACATTATATATTTAATATGGGTTTTATATTATCATTTACTATTACATTTTTTATTTTGTTATATAATGAAAATAATAATAAAAGTTCAATTTTAAAAATAAGTGTTATTTCATTTTTAAGTAGTCTACCAATAATAATAAACATGTCTTATGAAATTAATATTATTGGATTTTTTAATAACTTATTTTTTATACCATATGTTTCATATATTGTATTCCCGTTTTCTTTATTATGTTTGGTATTTAATAAATTATCTCATATATTAAATTTTACTATTATTATTATGGAATTTATTTCTAAAATAAGTTCAAATTTATTAAATATTACAATATGTTTTTCAAAAATATCATTTTCTTTAATAATAGTATATTATTTCTTATTAATATTAATTATAAAAAAGATTAAAAAAGCAAGAATTTTGTTTATCATACTTATTATATTTATGTATTTAAAACCATATCTAAATAAAGAATATATAGTATATTTTAATGATGTAAAACAAGGAGATAGTATTTTGATGGTTTTAAATAATAAAAGTATTTTAATAGATACTGGAGGAATAACAACATATCATAACAATGAATGGTCCAAAAGAAATAGAGATTATAATCTAATGGTTGATAGTTTAATACCATTTTATAAAAGCGTTGGATTAAAACAAATTGATTATTTGATTCTAAGTCATGGAGATTATGATCATATGGGTGAAGCAATTAATTTAGTTAATAATTTTAAAGTAGAGAAAGTAATATTTAATTGTGGACCATATAACGATTTGGAAAAAGAATTAATAAAAGTTTTAGATAAAAAGAAAATTAAATATTACTCATGTATTAAAGAATTAAATATAGACAATAATAAACTCTATTTCTTACAAACAAAAGAATATGATAATGAAAATGATAATAGTAATGTTATTTATACAGAAATAAATGGTTACAAATTTATGTTTATGGGAGATGCGAGTGTAACTGCTGAAAAAGAAATATTAAATAAATATAATCCACATAATATAGATGTATTAAAAGTAGGTCATCATGGAAGTAGGACAAGTTCTAGTGAAGATTTTATTAATAAAATAAATCCTAGATATTCAATAATTAGAATTAGTGTGGGTAAGAATAATAGGTATGGACATCCAGATAAAGAAGTACTAAATAATTTAGAAAATTCAAAAATATATAGAACAGATGAAGATGGAAGTGTTATGTTTAAGATTAAAAATAATAAATTAAAAGTTGAGACTTGTAGTCCATAGAAAGGAGTATATATGAATTATTATAATGAGATAAAAGAGACATTAATAAAAAGTGAAATATACGACAGAGCAAAAGATTATTCGAAAGATAGACATAAAGTTATTGTATATTTTGAAACTGGAAAACTATTAAGTGAAGCAGGGAAAGAATATGGTAAAAATATAATTAAACAATACTCTGAAAACTTAATAATTGAAGTTGGTAAAAAATATAATGAAAGAAATCTTAGATATATGAGGCAATTTTATGAAATTTTCTCAAGTATAAAATGGAACCCAATGGGTTCCAAATTAAGTTGGAGTCATTTTAGAGAATTGTTAATAGTCAAAAACATTGATGCAATCATGTATTATATTGATATATGTGAAAGAAATAATTTGACAAGAAGACAATTACAAGAACGAATAAAAAACAAGGAATATGATAGATTAAGTAATGAAACTAAAAATAAGCTAATTACTAAAGAGCAATTAAATGTCAACGATTTAGTGCCTAATCCTATAATTATAAAAACAAATATTTTAAAAGAAGAATTATCAGAATATGCATTAAAACAGGCTATATTAAATAGCATTGATGAGTTTTTAAGGCAGTTAGGTATTGGTTTTACCTATGTTGGTAATGAATACAAAATCAAAATTGGCGATAGATATAATTATATTGATTTATTACTATATAACATAAAATATAAGTGCTATGTAGTAGTAGAATTAAAAGTAACTGAATTAAAGAAAGAACATACAGGTCAAATTATGACATACATGAATTTTATTAATAAGAATGTTAAAACGATAGAAGAAAATGATACAGTTGGTATTATTATATGTAAGCAAGACAATGAATATGTAATTAAATATTGTTCGGATGATAGAATAATTGCTAGAGAATATGAATTGTTGTGATATAATAAATAAATCATTTAGAATTAGTAATTTGAAAGTGAGTTGAATCCTATATGCTTGATATCAATATAATATTTAATATTTTATTAAGTGATAATATTTCATTATATGAAAATGAACTTTTTGAATTAATACCAGAACTAAAGTATGAAAAAGGGTTTGAACAAAAAAGTGAATGGCATTGTTTTGATGTATGGGATCATACATTAGCTACTATAAATGCATGTGATATGAATCAGGAAGATAGATTAGTAATGCTCTTACATGATATTGGCAAGCCATTTTCATTTCAAGACTATGGAAATATAAGACACTTTAAAGGTCATGCTAAAAAATCTGCTGAAATTGCAAAGATAGTTTTAGATAGATTTAATATTAATAACGAAATAAAAAACACGTTATTAAAATTAATAGAATATCATTCATGTAGAATAGATGTTGATGACATAAATATAAATAACGTTAAATTTTATAAAAGATTATTAAAAATTCAAATGTGTGATGCAAAAGGTTATGAAGAGGAGCATTCAAAAAAAATAATGGAACAACTAAATTATACTCGAAAAAAAATAAATTTATTAAAAGAGGGCTTATAAATAAGCTTTTTTTCTTTGTTTAAATCTGTATGCACAAACGTATATCACCACATGGAGATTATGATCATATGGGTGAAGCAATTAATTTAGTTAATAATTTTAAGGTAGGGAAAGTTATATTCAATTGTGGACCATATAACGATTTGGAAAAAGAATTAATAAAAGTTTTAGATAAAAAGAAAACTAAGTATTATTCATGTATTAAAGAATTAAATATAGACAATAATAAACTCTATTTCTTACAAACAAAAGAATATGATAATGAAAATGATAATAGTAATGTTATTTATATAGAATTTAATAATTACAAATTTATGTTTATGGGAGATGCATCTATTACAACAGAAACAGAAATATTAAATAAATATAATCTACATAATATAGATGTATTAAAAGTAGGTCATCATGGAAGTAGGACAAGTTCTAGTGAAGATTTTATTAATAAAATAAATCCTAGATATTCAATAATTAGAATCTAAAAAACTCAAAAATATATAGAACAGATATAGATGGCAGTATTATGTTTAAAATTAAAAATAATAAATTAAAAATTGAGACTTGTAGTCCATAGAAAGTGGTTCTACACGAAACATGATATTAAAATAATAGACAAACTTGTGATATAATAATTACAGGATGTGATAATATGGATAAAATTAGACAATTCTTAGAAAGTAACAATTATTATAATATGTATGAAGAGTCTGATTTATTTGAAAAATATATCCAAGATTTAACTCCTGATGATGTTATGAAAATAGCAATTTCTTTAAATAAAATGCTACGTAATAAAGAATATGAAGAAGTAATCTCTAATAATATGATTGCTGGAGAATTAACAGCTCCAACAAGTGACATTAGAAATGATATTATTCAAAATCTTCTTACTGCTCTAAAAAAAATGAATGATAATAAATTAAGAGCAGAGTTGATATATTACACATTTATAAATTTACATATGTTTAATGATGGTAACGGTAGAACAGCGAGATTATTATATGGGATTGTTTCTGGGAATATTGAAGGTGAAGAATGGTATATACATTCAGATGATTCTATGCATAAGTATGATGGTGACTTTTGCAGTCATGTTGGAATATTAGATGAGAGTGAAGTAAATTATAATTCAAATAGAATGTTATCACATGTTGTAGAACCATATATAAGTAAATATCCAACTTTATCAAGTAAAAATATGTTTCAAACATATTCCACAGTAGCACATAGTGAATCATTTCCATTATGTGAGATTATATCAAAGGATATTTTAAAGCAATTAACTACTGAAGAAATAAATAAGATAGGAATAATATTACAAGATAATGAAAGTCTATATTCAATAGCAGGATTAACCATGTTAATAATAACTGATAAGATTGGTCAATTAAATGAGTGGATTAAAAGAGATAGTGAGAATACTGAAATATGCTTTCAAAACGGATTTGGAGAAGATTGGATGCGACATCGACTATCTTTCAATTTAATAAAAAATAAAGATTTAATATTAAAATGGAAAGTTGATGATTGGAAAAATGTTATACTAATAGGTAACAATTTAAAATTAATGCAGTTTAATAATATGAATGAAATGTTTTTAAACAAATCTAATGAAAAACAAATGCAAGAAGAAACAGGGCAACCTGATACTCAAAACCATAAAAGATTGTAATATAAATATATTTAATAGGGTGATATGTATGGCAAAAATATTAATAAGACCATTAGTAAAAAAAGATGTAGAAGATGCAGCTAAAATTAGAATCAATGGATGGAAAACAGCATATAAAGGAATTATTAATGATAATCACTTAAATTCTTTGAATGTAGAAGAACAAATAAAAAAATTCGAAAAATATGTAGGTAAAGATAATTTTATTGTTGCAGTTGAAGATGAAAAAGTATTAGGATTTTGTAGATTCAGTTATGATAATTCTTCTTCATCAAATATAGATTATGTTGATTGTGAATTAAATGCGCTCTATGTGCACCCTGAATTTAAAGGAAATGGTATAGGAACTAAGTTATTTAAATATGTATTAAATGTTCTTTGTAATTTGAATAAAAAAAGTATGATTTTATGGTGTTTAGCTGATAATGTAAATTCTATAAATTTTTATAAACACATGGGCGGAAAAATCAAAGAATCAAAAATAGCAACTATTGGTGAAGAAAATTATAAAGAAGTTGGTATAGTATTTGATATAAAAGAATTATGTAGTAATAGTAGTATAAAAGTATAATAATTTAAGGTGTGAATAATATGGATTTATTAAAAAGAATACTAGATTGTAGCGAAGAAGAAATTGATTTGATAATTGAAAATGTCATTAAAGAATTAGATATTAATTCCATTAAAATCGATAGATTAGGATTTCTAGATTATGGAAAATCTAATAGTGTTTTTAAAGGGTTTATACCACTTAAAACTAGAATTAAATATGCAAATTATAATATTGAAGACTATGGAATGGAGAGTACAGATTTTATTTATGAGTTTGCCCATTTTATAAAAAAACATAATATTAATAACAAAGCGTCTTTAATTTATAATTTGGAATATTTTATTAATAGTTATTTTGGCTTTCCAGGTAAAAGTAGTAGAGAAACAATATTTAATGATATAGCATGGAAAACTACTAAAAGTGATGAAGAATACTTTGATGCTTTGAGTAATAATAAAATAGGTGATTTAAAAGGTACAGGCTCAGCCCAGTGCACAGAAAGAAGTGCTCTAGCTGAACAAATACTAAGTGCATTTGGTATAGAAACTTATTATTGCATGGGATGTGTTGATTTAGATGATAGACAAGAAGGACATTGTTTTAATATTGTTAAAAGAAAAAATGATTATGCTTTGCTAGATTATAGTATTCCAGTAATGTCTTATAACTCTGAAGGTAAAATAATAGCTTATTATCCTTTTATTGGTATTTTAAGTAATGAAGAATTTTTAGACTTTATTAATAATGGTACTATTAAATCTTTTGATGATTATTATATGAATGGAAGAGAAAAACAAAAAAAAGACAGTCAAAGATTATATGTGGTTGGAAAATATGAAATTAATAAAGCAAATATGTTAATATAATGCAACAAAATTAAAATATTGTATAAGATATTATGTACACACTTGGTGTGATTATATAGATTGAGATACTTTTAAGTATCTCTTTGTTTTACAAATAAATAAAATTGATTTATAATTGAATTATGGAAAAAGAGGATTTTTTTAAAATTAGTGTAATTAAAGATTTTAGTGATTTTATTAAATCTAAAAATTATTCAGAACACACATATAATTCATATTTAAATGATTTATACTATTTTTATGATTATATAAAAAAAGATTTGATTAAAGTAGATGAAAATGATATAAGAAAATATTTAGAATATTTAAACACTAAAAAAGAAAAAGCAAGTTCTGTTAGAAGAAAAATTAGTTCTTTTAAAACATTTTATAAGTTCTTATATTTAAATAATTATATTGATAAAAAAGATTATCCTCTTGTTAAAATAGCATATCCAAAACTAGAAAAAAAATTACCAAAATTTGTATATTATAATGATTTACTTGAAATAATTAATGAATCTTATAGAGATAAAGATGGGATTCGCGATAGATTAATTATTGAAATGCTTTATGCTACTGGAGTACGTGTAAGTGAACTTATTAACATAAAATATGAAGATATTGATTTTAATAATAGACGTATTAGAGTTTGTGGAAAAGGTAATAAAGAAAGAATAGTTTATTATGGTGAATATGCAGAAGATGTGTTAAAAGAATATATGTCTACTCATAAGAAAAATGATTATGGATATGTTTTTACTAATTATAAAGGTGAACAAATAACAGATAGAGGAATTAGATATATAATTGATAATATTATGAAAAAATTATCTGTTAAAGTCCATGTAACACCACATGTATTAAGACATACATTTGCAACAGATATGTTAAATAATGGATGTGATATTAAAATAGTTCAGGAGTTACTTGGTCATTCAAGTTTAAGAACAACAGAAGTATATACACATGTAACAAATGAAAGATTAAAAGAGGTCTACTATAAATGCTTTCCAAGGAGGGATAAAGATGAGTAAATTATATTATAGATATGGAGCTATGAATTCTGGAAAGACTACATTACTTTTACAAGTAGCACATAATTATGAAGAAAGAGGAATGAAAGTTTTAATATTAAAACCCAAAGTTGACACTAAAGGTGAAGATAAAATAGTTACTAGAATAGGTCTTAAAAGAAAAGTTGATCATTTAGTTTCAAAAGATGAAAATTTAGGAAATTATTTGAAAAACGTTCCAAATGATATATCATGTATTCTTGTAGATGAATCACAATTTTTAACAAGAGATCAAGTTGATGAACTTTTCATGTTTACTAAACTACGTGATATAGCAGTAATATGTTACGGACTTAGAAGTGATTTTAGGACACTTGCATTTCCTGGAAGCTTAAGATTATTTGAAGTTGCAGATGTTTTAGAAGAATTATATACTATTTGTAGATGTGGAAAAAGAGCTAAATTCAATGGTAGAATAGTTAATGGTAAGTTTACATCTGATGGTGAGCAAGTCGCTATTGATGGAGAAAATAAAGTAACATATGAATCTTTATGTGGCAAATGTTATTTAGAAAAAGTACTAAATATTACTAGTGAAAGTGTTGATTAAAGCAATTAAAGGAGGTTTTTATGGAAAGATATGAAATTGCAAAATCAGAAGCAGAAAGAGAAAAGGACTATGAAAAAATAGTAAAATATTTAAGGGAGCATGGTATTAAAGAGGACTGGAAAATATCTAGTTTAATTGAAGTAAAGGAAAGTGATTTTGGACTTAACAACAATTTCCCTATATTAAGTGAACATGATGATGAGGTAAGAGATAGACTTTTTGTTGAAAGAGAAATACTTATTGGAAAATATAATCGTTTACGTGCTAAACTTGAACCAATGATAGTATTAGAAAGAGAAATTTGGTTTCAATTAGGTCAATTAAATAAAATGATATGTGAAAAAGAAGGGCATAGATTATCAGAAAAATCCATTTGTGATTATGAGCCAGATGATTATGGACATCATCAAAAAATTGGATATTATAGAACTTGTCTTGTTTGTGGTAAAAGAGTATATGAGGCTGGATTAAAATACAATGATGTGGTTGTAAAAGGTGAAGAGGGGCCTAAAAGAATACTATATAAATAAAATGCAATTATTGCATTTTTTTATTTTATTTTAATATTCATTTAATCTTTAATAAATAAAATTAAGAGGAAAGGTGATGAATATGTATATTTTAAAGAATGCAATTACAAGTATTAAAAGAAGTAAAGGAAGAAACATTTTAATTGGTATTATTATAATAGTTATTGCTACATCTTGTGCGATTACATTAGCTATAAGAGAAAGTGCTAATAAAATAATTACTGCTTATGAAGAAAAAAATGAAATAGAAGCAACTATTACTATGGATAGAAGAACACTAATGGAAAAATTAAGGAGTGAGAATTCTACTCAAGAAGAAATGATAAATGCTTTCAATAATATTGAATCAGTTAGTGTAGAAGACATAGAAAACTATGGAAATAGTAATTATTTAAAAGATTATTATTATACTTATGAACTTAGTGTAGATGCTAAAAACTTAACAGAGGCCACTGATAGTTTGGTAAAAGAAACAACTACAACTAAAACAGAAACAAGTACTAAAACAAGAACTAGAAAATTTAATGGAACTCCTCCTTCTGGTGGCCGTGGTTTTCCTGGTGGTGGAGGTAGTAAGACAACAACAACTACTCAAAAGAAAACAACAACAACAAAAACAGAAAAAATATTTAATGAAAAGGCAGAAGATGGAGCATTTAAATTAATTGGATATAATTCATATGAAGATATGAAAGAATTCATTAGTGGAAAATATACTATTACTTCAGGTGAAGTTAGTAGTGATTTTGAAAGTAACAATTGCGTTATTAGTGAGGAACTTGCTACATTAAATAATCTTAGTGTAGGAGATACAATTACTATAATAGATCCTAAAACAACTAGTAATACATATACTCTTACAATCACGGGAATTTACAAAGAAAACACAGATTCATCAGGTAGTATGAATGAAATGTTTACTAATTCTGCTAATAATATTATTACTAACAGTAATTTTATTAAAACTATGGTAGAAAAAAATAGTAGTTTAACTCCAACAATTACTCCAACATTTATTGTCAAAGATAAAGAAAGTGTTGAATTGTTTGAAAGTGAGGTTGTAGAAAAAGGGCTTAGTGAATATTATCAAGTAACAGATAATTTAAGTGAAATAGAAAGTGCTACAGAAGCAGTTAGTAATGTCAAAACATTTGCAACTACATTTTTAATAATAACTCTTATTATTGGTGGAGTTGTACTTGTAGTAATTAATATGATTAATATTCGTGAACGTAAATATGAAATTGGTGTTTTAAGAACAATAGGAATGAAAAAAAGTAAAGTTTCATTACAATTTATGAGTGAACTTTTAATAGTTTGTATAATTTCATTATCGCTTGGTTCAGTAATAGGTGCAGTAACAAGTGTTCCTATTTCAAATATGTTACTTCAAAATGAAATAGAAAGTACAAATAATAAATATGATAATATAAGTAAAAATTTTGGTATGGACAATCAAGAAGAACCAAATCAAGTTGAAACTAATGAAGATGTTGAAACTACTAGCGATGCAGAAAAAGAAGATGATACAGGAGTAAAAGAAGAAGTAAGTGAAACTAATACCAATAAAGAAGAGGTAAAAGAACCAACTGAAAAATATAATTTTGGTCTTGCTAACGTAAGCGAAGTTGATAATATAAATGCAGTAGTCGACTTTAAAGTACTAGCTAAACTTTTAGGAATAGGTATTGCATTAACATTACTTAGTTCACTTGCATCAATGATAGCAATTTCAAGATTTTCACCACTTACTATATTAAAGGAGAGAAGTTAATATGAAAAAAAATGAAGTTGTGTTAACAATTAAAGATGTTAATTATAGGTATAAAGATGCTAAAAAAGATGATTATGTATTAAGAAATATTAACTATTCTTTTGAAAAAGGAAAAGTTTATTCTATAAAAGGTAAAAGTGGAAGTGGTAAAACAACATTATTATCATTAATTAGTGGTCTTGAAAATAAATATGAAGGTGAAATATTTTATAAATCAAAAGAACTTAAAAAAATGGATTTAGATTTATATAGAAATACAAATATTGGAATAGTATTTCAAAGTTATAATTTATTACCTCATTTAACAGCAATTGAAAACATAATTCTTTCTATGGATATTAGTAAAATAAAATTTGATAATAAAAGACAAAAAGCAATAGAACTCATGAAAAGTGTTGGTTTAAATGAAAAACTTGGAGATAGAAGAGTTTTAAAACTTAGTGGAGGAGAACAACAAAGAGTTGCTATTGCTAGGAGTCTTTCATATAATCCAGAAATAATATTAGCAGATGAACCGACAGGTAATTTAGATAAAGAAACAGAAAATGAAATATTAGATATATTTAGTAGACTAGCTCATAAAGAAAATAAATGTGTAATTATAGTTACTCACTCATCTAATGTATGTGATAAATCTGATATAGTATATGAACTTAAAAAGAAGCAAGAATAATTTCTTGTTTTCTTTTTTTGATATGTTATAATAAAAGTCAATTATTGGATGTGATAATATGGAATATTTAGAGTTGAGTCCAAAACAAGTTATTAGTTATTTTAGAAGTGATAAAGAAATAGGAATAGGTAGATTTGGAATTCTTTATGAACTAGATTATGATACATTAATTAAATTAAATTATACTGAGTATATTTCTGCTTTTATTTCTAAAAAAGAAAGAGACTTTAAAATAGAAATAGATACAAGTATTGAACTTATGAATATTAACTGTGATTTTGATAGAGATAAGAGGATAGAAGAATTAATTAGAAGACTCAACAATACAAGTTCAAATGATTTGATTAAAGGAATTATTACTAACAGGGGATATAGAATAGGATTTTTATTAACATATTATAGAGATTTTAATGTTTTAGGAGATAGAATTTATGAATATCCAGTACAAGTAAGAAAAGAAATATTAAAAAAAGTAAGAGAAAAAATATTTGAATTATTTAGTGTTGGTATATATCCTTTAGATATAAAAGAAGATAATGTTTTATTAAATGAGAACATGGATATTAAAATTATAGATTTAGATGGTTACGATGTTAGAATTGAAGATGAGGAATATATTAAAACTCATGATTATATAAAAAGAGAAAGTGAAACTAGATTAATTGAGATGGAATATAGATTACTAAGGCATTAATAATCTATATTTTTTTGACAAATATTAAAATAAATCTATCATTAGAAAAAAATGTTTGTTATAATAATTAAGTCGGTGTTAAACACGAGTGTTTGAAAGGAGAAGTAAATTTATGAAATATGTTTACATGTTTAGTGAAGGTAACAAAGACATGAGAAATTTACTTGGTGGTAAAGGTGCGAACTTAGCTGAAATGACTAGTATAGGTTTACCAGTACCAAGAGGTTTCACAATAACTACTGAAGCTTGTACAGCCTACTATGATGCTGGAAAAGTTATAAGTGAAGATATCGTAAAAGAAATCTACAAGAATTTAGAAAGCCTAGAAAAACTAACTGGAAAAACTATGGGAGATTTAAAAAATCCATTATTAGTTTCTGTTAGAAGTGGTGCTAGAGCAAGTATGCCAGGAATGATGGACACAGTTTTAAACTTAGGTTTAAATGATAAAGTTTGTGAATCATTTGCAAAAATAACAAATAATAAAAGATTTGTTTATGACTCTTATCGTAGATTCATTATGATGTTCGCAGATGTTGTTAAAGGATATTCTAAGAATTCTTTTGAAAGAGTATTAGATAAATTTAAGAATGAAAAAGGTGCTAAATTTGATACTGATTTAGATGAAAATGATATGTATGAACTTGCATTTAAGTTTAAAGATATCTATAAAGAACTATCTGGCGTTGAATTTCCACAAGATCCAAAAGAACAATTAATTGAAGCAGTAACTGCTGTATTTAGAAGTTGGAATAATGATAGAGCTATTTATTATAGACGTATGAATGATATTCCATCTAGTTGGGGAACTGCTGTAAATGTTCAAGAAATGGTTTATGGTAATAAAAATGAAAATAGTGGAACAGGTGTAGCATTTACAAGAAACCCAGCTACTGGAGAAAAGAAACTATTTGGTGAATACTTAATGAATGCACAAGGAGAAGATGTAGTTGCTGGAGTTAGAACTCCAAAATCAATTGAAACTCTAAAAGAAAGTATGCCAGATGCTTACAATGATTTTGTAAAAACTTGTGAAATCTTAGAAAAACATTATAAAGATATGCAAGATATGGAATTTACTATAGAAGATGGTAAATTATTCATGTTACAAACTCGTAATGGAAAAAGAACTGCTGCTGCAGCATTAAAAATAGCAGTAGATTTATATAATGAAAAAATGATTACTAAAGAAGAAGCTCTATTAAGAGTAGAACCAAAATCTTTAGATCAATTATTACACCCAAATTTTGATGCAGATGAACTTAAAAAAGCAACTCCAATTGCTACAGGACTTGCAGCATCTCCAGGTGCTGGATGTGGTAAGATTTACTTTACTGCAGAAGAAGTTACTGAGGCTGCACAAAAAGGTGAAGATACAATTTTAGTTAGACTTGAAACATCTCCAGAAGATATTGAAGGAATGAACTTAGCACGTGGTATTTTAACTATTCGTGGTGGTATGACATCACATGCAGCAGTTGTAGCACGTGGTATGGGTAGATGTTGTGTATCTGGATGTGGTGAACTAACGATAAGTGAGGAAAATAAAACATTAACAACAAAAGATGGAAAAGTATTTAAAGAAGGAGACTATATTTCAATAGATGGAACTACTGGTAAAGTATATGGTGAAAAAATTAAAACAGTTGAACCAGAAATCAGTGGTGACTTTGAAACATTCATGAAATGGGCTGATGAAGTTAGAACATTAGGTGTTAGAACTAATGCAGATACTCCAAGAGATGCAAGACAAGCTATGAAATTTGGAGCTGAAGGTATTGGACTTTGTAGAACAGAACATATGTTCTTTGAAGAAGAAAGAATATTTGCTATTCGTCAAATGATAGTTTCTGATACTGTTGAACAAAGAGAAAAAGCACTTGCCAAATTACTTCCAATGCAAAGAGGTGACTTTGAAGAACTTTATAAAGAAATGAAAGGTTACCCAGTTACAATTCGTTTCTTAGATCCACCTCTACATGAATTTGTTCCACATACAGATGATGAAATTAAACCACTTGCTAAAGAACTTGGAATAACATTCAAAGAATTAAAAGATAAAATAGCTTCTTTACACGAATTTAATCCAATGATGGGTCATAGAGGTTGTAGACTTGCTGTAACTTATCCAGAAATTGCTAAGATGCAAACTAGAGCTGTTATGGAAGCTGCTATTAATGTAGATAAGAGTGGCCTTAAAGTTGAACCAGAAATTATGATTCCACTAGTAGGAGATGTTAAAGAACTTGCATATGTTAAAGGAATAGTTGAAGAAACTATTAAAGAAGTATTTAAAGAACAAAATTATAAATTAAAGTATAAAATTGGTACAATGATTGAAATACCAAGAGCTGCACTTACAGCTGATAAGATTGCTGAAGAAGCAGAATTCTTCTCATTTGGAACAAATGACTTAACTCAAATGACATTTGGGTTCTCAAGAGATGATGCTGGTAAATTCTTAGGAGATTACTATTCTAAACAAATATATGAAAGTGATCCATTTGCAAGAATTGACCAAGAAGGTGTAGGACAACTAATTCAAATGGCTGTTGAAAAAGGTAAGAAGACAAGACCAAATATCAAACTTGGAATTTGTGGTGAACATGGTGGAGATCCATCAAGTGTTGACTTCTGCCATAGAGCAGGACTTACTTATGTATCATGTAGTCCATTTAGAGTACCAATTGCTAGATTAGCTGCTGCACAAGCCGCAATCAAGAGTATTATTAACTCGTGTTATTATTACAAAAGATGATATTCTAAGGTTTTTAGAAACTAAACCAGAATATTATAAAGTTAATATGATTGAGCCAATACTCGTTGACATTTACATTTAAACAAAGACTAAGATGACTTTGATGTCGCATATCTTAGTCTTTTTTATGTAATATGCGATAGAGAAATGGAGGTAATTTTAATGCGATTATTATATACAAAACCAAAGTTAAGAGATTTATCTCAAGGTTCTAGAATAGCATTTATCAGACAATTTAAATCATTAAGTCAACACATTGTTGCTGATAAATTAGGACTACAACATGATAACAAAAGAAGAACCATAACAAGATATGAAAAAGGTGATAGAAATCCTAAAGATAATAGAACTAAAGAAATTGCAAATATTTTAGGAGTTAATTACAATGCAATAAAAAAATATGATTATAAAGATCCTGTTGATTTATTTTATACTTTATTATGGTTAGAAGAGCTTATTCCAAATTATATTCTGGATTTATCTTCTGTTCCTTTATTAAGTTTAAAAAATATTCAAGGTATAGATTCGTTTTTAAAAGAATGGGACTTTATGAAGAAAAAAAGAAATAAAAAAATCATTTCCTATGAAGAATATATTAATTGGAAATTCAATTATTCAATTAAAGAAGGAGATGATTAATATGAATAAATTGATAAAAATAAAATTATCTGATATTGATCAATTTAAAAATCATCCATATAAAGTAGAAAATGATGACTCTATTAAAGAATTAGCAAAAAGTATAAGAGAAAATGGATTAATTAATCCATTAATTGTTAGAAAAAAAGAAAATGGTAGATATGAATTAATATCTGGTCATAGAAGGAAACTAGCTTTGGAGTTAAATGGTGAAACAGAGGTTGAAGCAAATGTAAAAGAATTAACTGATGATGAAGCAATTATTTATATGGTTGATTCTAATATGCATAGAGAAAAAGTTCTTCCTTCTGAAAAAGCTTTTGCATATAAAATGAAATTAGATGCAATAAAACATCAAGGAAAAACATCTGCAACTGAGTTGCACAAGTCAAAATCTAGAGATACTGTTGGAAAAGATTTGGGAGAATCTGGGGAAACTGTAAGAAAATATGTTAGATTAACATACTTAATTCCAGAATTAATGGAATTGGTTGATAATACAGTTAAATATGATGGTAGAACAACTTTAACTATGGGAATCAAACCAGCTGTAGAATTATCATATTTAAATAAGGATGAACAAAATCTAGTATATGCATCTATTGAATATGAAGACTTAACTCCAAGTCATGCACAGACAATAAAAATTAGAGAATTAAGTAAAGAAAAGAAATTAAATTTTGATTCATTGGAAGAAATAATGTGTCAAAGTAAAGGCAATCAAAATGAGAAAATATCTTTTAATAAAGAAAAGATAGAAAATGTATTACCTAAAGAATTATTAAAAAGAGATAAAAGATATATAGAACAATATATAATCAAAGCAATTGAGAAATATAAATCAATTGAACTTGAAAGGGGTGATGCTTATGATCTAGATATGTAGCACCCTATAACAAAATTGTTATTTATGGTAAAGTAATAGTAAGAGGTGAAATGGAATGAAAAAAATTATAATTATATTTGTAGTTTTAGTTCTTATTTCTATCGGAATCATTTCATGTTTATACATCAATAATAGAAATAAAGAAAGTAAATTATTGGATCAAAGTGGAACATCGAATGAAGTTGTTAAGGATATTGATGAAAAAAAGGAGGATATAGAAAATGAACCTATTTCAGAAGATATTAAAGATAACAATAATGATAATAAAAACATCACTAATAATGATGTTAATACTAATAAGAGTAATATGGAGAGCAATTCTTCAAGTAACTCTAATGTCATAAATAATAAAAATGATAATGTTACACAAGCAAAAGAAGAAAAGCACGAAACAGTTAAAGAAACTGTAGTTCAACAACCAATACCAGAACCTAAAAAAGAACCAACACCATGGGAAAGTTTAGGTATAAGTGAATATGATTATTATAATAAACCTATGTGGTCATGGGCTAGAGTTGATTATTCTGTTAAAACTTATGGAACTCTTGAGCAAACACATCAAGCTTGTATTGATGCTGGAAATGAATTAGATGATATAATTAGCTTTTCTTGTGATAATATTAATAGTTATTCGGGTGATTATTTAGGAGATATGCTCAGAGTCAAAAAATAAGGAAAGGAAAATAATATGAAGAAAAAACTTTTGAAGTGTGCTTTTATGAGCATACTTTTTTTATTGTCAATTTTTACTGTGCAAACAGTTCATGCTGAAAAATATACTGGACAAGCAATATGGCCAAGTGAATATATCAGCAATATTTATATTAAAAAGGTAAAGCCAGATGGTTATACTAAATATCAACAAGCTAGATTTATTAGAAGAAGTGAAGATAATAAGTTTGTTTATTGTTTACAACCATATACAGATATTGATAATAATTTACCTTATTATGATGTAATAAGAGAGGATTATGCAAGAGTTTTAGGATTTAGTGAAGAACAATGGGAAAGAATATCTTTACTTGCATATTATGGATATGATTATAACCAAAATGGATATGATCACACAGCTCAAAAATGGTATGTTATTACTCAAGTAATGATATGGAGAACTACAAATCCAGAATCAGATATATTCTTTACTGATTCATTAAATGGTAATAGAATATCTAAATTCGATTCTGAAATTGCAGAAATGGAAAGATTGGTAGCAAATCATTATAAACAACCTAGTTTACAAAATGGAGTAGTGTTACCAATTGGACAAACAGTTGAATTAAATGATTCAAATAATGTTTTAAATGAATACAAAATAACTGGTTCAAATAATGTAACAGCTTCTATCAATGGAAATACTTTATCAGTTACAGCTAATAGCATAGGTGAAGGAAGTATAACATTTGAAAAGAAAGCAACTAAATATGAATTACCTCCGATTGTATATTTTAGTGATCATTCACAAAATGTTATGAGAGTAGGTAGTTATGATCCAGTTAAAGCTAAATTTACTTTAAAAGTTATAGGAGGAAGAGTTACACCTTCTAAAGTTGATGTTGAAACTAGAACTAATACTCCTCAAGGTGAAGCAAAATTAGGAGGAGCAGTTTATGGAATTTATAAAGTAGATGGAACTAGAATAGGTTCAGTAACTACTAAAGAAGATGGAACAAATACTTCAGACTATCTGCCAGAAATAGGTAGATTTTATTTATTAGAAGAAAAAGCTTCTGAAGGATATTTATTAGATAGTAATAAATATTATTTTGAAATAACAGAAGATAATTTAAATCCTACAGTTCAAGTGTTTGAACAAGTTATTAAATTAGATTTTGAATTCACTAAAGTTTATGCTAGTGCTGATACTCAAATAATGGAGCCAGAAGTAGGTATAAAATTTGGAATCTATAATAATAAAGGTGAACTTGTTAAAGAAGTAACTACTGATTCTCAAGGAATATTTAGATTTACTTTACCTTATGGAACATATACAATTAAACAACTTACAACAACTAAAGGACATGAAAAGATAGGTGATTTTAATGTTGAGGTTAAGAATGTAGGTGAAGTAGTTCAAAAGGTTATTTCAAATGCACCAATTACAGCTAAATTAAGAGTTGTAAAAATTGATGCTGAAACAAAAGAAGTTATTAAAAGAAGTAATATCAAATTTAAAATATTTGATGTAAAAAATAATGAATATGTATGTCAAACAATTACATATCCTAACAAAGCAACAATATGTGAATGGGAAACAGATTCTGAAGGTGAGTTTACTACAGCTTATCCATTAATGACAGGAACTTATAGACTTGAAGAAGTAGATCAAGTAATTGATGGTTATTTATGGAATAGTCAATCTCATGAATTCACTATTGATGATGAATCAAATCTAAGAACTGATTCTGATTATGGAATTATTTTTGATACTGATTTTGAAAATCAAAGAGTTAAAGGTGAAATTCAAATTGAAAAAACTGGAGAAGTAGCAGAATTAACAGAGAATGGTTTTGAATTTAAAACTGCTAAACTTGAAGGAGTTAAGTTTGGATTATATGCTTTAGATGATATTGTATGGAATGGTAAAACAATTTATACAAAAGATACATTAATAATTGAAAAAACAACTGATAGTGAAGGTAAAATAGTATTTGGTAATTTATATTTAGGAAAGTATTATGTTAAAGAAATTGAAACATTAGATAACTATGTTTTAGATGAAAAACAATATGAAACTGAATTAGTATATAAAGATCAATATACACCAACTATTTTTTATTCAGAATCAATATTAAATGTATTAAAGACAGGTAAATTAGAATTTACAAAAACAGATATATCTGAATCTAAAACTTTACCAAATACATTGATAGAAATTTATACAGAAAATGATGAATTAGTATTCTCTGGTAGAACAGATTCTGAAGGTAAAATAACTATTGATAGATTACCTAAAGGAAAATATTACATTCTAGAAAAAGAAGCACCAGAAGGATATAAACTAAATGAAGAAAAAATGCCATTTGAAATAAAAGAAAATGGTGAAGTAATTAAATCTACAATGAAAGATGAAGATATAACTGGAACATTAGAATTTACTAAATTAGATTTTTCAAATGATAATCCATTACCAAACACTTTAATTGAAATATATAATGCTGAAACAGATGAATTAGTATTCTCTGGTAGAACTAATGAAGAAGGAATAATTACTATAGAAAAAATTAAATATGGTAAATATTACATTCTAGAAAAAGAAGCACCAGAAGGATATGAATTAAATCCAGATAGAATGTATTTTGAAATTAAAGAAGATGGTGAAATTGTTAAATCAGTTATGAAAGATCATCAAATAGTTAGAGTTCCAAATACTGAAGCTAATGATTATAAAGATTTATTAATTAGTGGAATATCATTGATGATTATAGGAACAGGTGTGATTATTTATGGAAAGAAGAAAAAGAAAAAATAAGAGCTGGTTATATATAATCGGCTCTTTAATTTTCCTATGTGGTGCAGGTTTAATTTTTTATGATTATTATTCAGAACAAAAAATAAATATTCAAGAGCAAGAAGCAATAGAAGAATTTTATGAAGATGAAAGAATTACTGATTCAATAGAAGAACCTCAGAAAATAGAAGAAGTTGAAGAGCAAACTAAAGTTAATTATATTGCCATACTTAAAATTCCTAAAATTAAATTAGAGAGAGGTCTAGTTGAACCGAGTAGT
Source organism: uncultured Erysipelotrichaceae bacterium (assembly GCA_902764145.1). Classification (GTDB taxonomy): domain Bacteria; phylum Bacillota_I; class Bacilli_A; order RF39; family UBA660; genus CAG-1000. Next base: position 67,249 of record CACWUS010000007.1, read on the forward strand.
TATTTAAATAATGTTAAATATAATCTTCAATGGATAGATGGTTCTTCAATGCCAGATCAAGTAAATGGGAATGTTATAATTGCAGGTCATTCAGGAAGTGCTAGAGTTTCGTATTTTAGAAAATTAGATCAGTTAGTTATTGGTGATTCTGTATCAATAGATTATAAGAATAAAACTTATAATTATAAAGTTGTAGATATTTATGATATAGAAAAAACTGGAACAGCTGAAATAATAAAGAATAAAAATACAACTACTTTAACATTAATAACTTGCAGACATAATACAAATAAGCAAATTGTTATTATATGTGAAATGGTGTAATTAAATATGAATCAAAAAGATTTTGAAATATTTGGTGCTACTGGATATACAACCATGTGTAATTATCATTTTCAAGATAAGAATCTCACATTAAAAGCAAAAGGCCTTTTAGGTTTAATGTTAAGCTTACCTAAAAATTGGGATTATTCGATAAATGGATTAGCAACTTTATCTAAAGATGGTAGAGATTCAATACGATCATGTTTAGATGAATTAAAACAGGCCGAATATCTTATTATAGACAAGTTTAAAGCCGAAAAAGGAAGGTTTAGGTATAAATATAGGATTTATTATTTACCTTATCCTAAATGGCTTAAAATGCAAGATTTAACCACATACGGAAATTCCACACTGGAGGATTCTTCTCCAGATACGGATTTTCCAGGTATGGAAGTTCCAGATATGGAGAATCCGACACAACAAAATAATAATAAAAAAAATAAAGAAATAATAAAAGATAAAATCGATAAACATCAAGGCCTTATTAAAGGTGAAGAAGAAATAAAACATAATATTTTAACTTATGAGCTAATTTATAAGAACTATATATCTGAAAATGATTGTAGTTCTTTTTTATATGATGACTTTTTTGAATCATTATTAAAAGAAGGATATACATATAAGAATTTAGTTGTAATGGTTAATTATGTAATTTCGAGAGTCATTGAAAGAAACTTCATTGATGAAGAAGGTAACGAAATTAAGAATAAATTTGGTTACTTTAAAAATGCAATTAATTCAAATATTAATAAATTAAATAATCCAATTGATTCTGAAGATTTATTTAATCCAGATGAATACGATTGGTTAAATGATGAGGAGGAAGATTTTGAATTATGAAAAAGTTAGATAAACTAACACTTTTTGAAATAGAAGAACTTGCTGAATTTCAAGATCATATAGGAGCAGTAATAGGAGATATGAATGAATATGAAGAATATGTTCCTAAAAACAAAAAGAAAAAGTATAAAAAATGCTATGACACTTTATATGAAATTTGGGAAGAAATAGAAAACAGTATAGATGAATTATGTAATGGCGATAAACGATATTTAAAAGACATTAAAAAGAAATAATTACTATACATGAAAGGTGGTGGTTTTATAGATTAAAGAATTTTTATTCAAAATTTGAAGGGAGGTGAAATAATGATGAACCAATTCTGTTGTGTAGGAAGACTTGTATCAGATCCAGAAAAACAAACATCTGAAAATGGAAAATCATATTTAAATTTTACATTAGCAGTTCCAAGAAGCTATAAAAATGCTGATGGAGAATATGAAACAGATTTCATTGATGCTGTAACATTTGGACCTGTTGCTGATAATGCTACTGAATATTGTAAAAAAGGAGATTTAGTTGGTATTAAAGGTCGCATTGAAACATCTGTTTATGAAAATGAAGCAGGTGAAAAGAAAAAATCTACACAAGTAGTTGCTGATAGAATTACTTTTTTATCAAGTGCAAGAATTAAAGAAGATGAAAATGTAAAAGTATCAGATGGCGATTTAGATATGTAATATATGAAAAGATTAAAGCAAAGAAAAAGAGTTAAATCGCCGACAGCAAAATAACTCTAGGGATATTATATCATTCTTTGCTTTTTTCTTACTATTTTTTAAGGAGGAATGGAAAGTGAATAATTATTTAAATTTATTAAAAATAGAACACCTTGAAGGTGGAAGTTATAATGTAGATTCAATCATTAAAGCAATCCAAACATTTTCTACTTGGGCTTTGAGAGTAGGAATTGCAGCTGCAGGTGTATCACTTATAGTTGGATTTATATTATATGCTGTGGTTGATGTAGATCAAAAACCAAGAGTAAAACAAAGAATAATTCAAACTATGTTTGGTATTGTTGGAATCATTTTAGCAATATCAATCGTAAATCTAATTATAGACTTATTCTAGGAGGTGAGTAGATGTTATTAAAAGCATTAGATTTATTAAGAACATTAGGTTGGGGTGTAATCCACTTCATATATGATTTAATTGATTCTCTATTTGATATTTTAAAAGGATTAAATGCTTTTGATATTATTAATTCTGTTTCTGGTGATAATAATTTTGTAACATTTCAAAAAGGTGTAATTGCAATAGCTCTGACTTTGTTAGGTTTATTTGCAATAACTAAATTTGCAAAAAAAATAATAGATCCAGATGAAGGATTAAGTTCTGAAGGTATAGTTAAGGAAATAGTTAAGTGTGGAATAATGGTTTTATTAAGCACTTTTTTATTTGTCCAAGCTTCTACATTCTCAATTAAATTAGCTGGATTCACCTCAAATATATTTTCAAGTAATAAAGTAACCATATCAGATTCAATGCTTACTATGTTTATTGATTATTCAGATGGATACAAAGATAGTGATGAATTTAAAGGTGAAAATATTGCTAAAAATGTTCAAAATGGTAATTTCAATGGAAAAGAAATGTATAACGATAAATATGTTACTTCTCATAGATGGATATTACCAGATAAAAAAGATTATAAATATAAAATTAATTGGATATTAGCTATCATTGTTGGTGGCTTTTTCTTATATTCTTTATTCTTTAGTGGAATGATGTTAGCAAGAAGACAGATTGAATTCTTATTTTTATTTGTAATTAGTCCAGTTATATTTGCAACATCAATCGGAAATAAAGAACGAAGAAGTGCTGTTATTCAACAGTTAGTTTCTTTAATGTTACAAGGTGCAGTAATAATGCTTATTATTTCCTTAACTGCAATTGTTATGGGACAAATCAATGAAACTACATTCTTTAGTAATGGATTTAAAGACATTGTTATTAAATGTATTTTATATATTGGCTGTGGTTCATTCTTATTAACTGGATCACAAGTAGTTAATAGATTCATAGGCGGAAATGTATCTGCTAATTCTGGTAGAGAGCAATTAATGGCTATGATGGGATTTGGTCAAAGTATGGGTGCTGTTGCTACAACTGGAGCTTTAGGAATAGGTGGAGCAGGTCTTATGGGTGCTGGTGCTGTCGCTAAAGGTGCTTCAAAAGTTGGAGGTGCTGGAAATAGTGCTGTAGGAAAAGCTGGTAAGGCAATTTCATCATTTGGCTCCAAGATGGGTGGAGATTATTCATCTGGAGGAATTGGAAGCAATTTAAAAATGGTTGGAGATTATATGCAAGCTTCATCTAATATACGAGCTATGAATAACAAAAATAATGGCGGTGGAAGATTATCACGATTTGGTTCTGGAATGATGAATGCTGGTAGAGAATCAATGGCTTCTGCTATGTCAAATGTAGTTCCAGCAAGAAGTATGTATCGTAGAAGATATAGAGGGAGAGATGATTAATGTATATAGTTATACCAAGTATTAAAAAGACTTTAGGAAAATTTATTGAAATGAAAGATTTATACATTGGTTTACCTATGCTTATTTCATTTTTATTATTATTTTCCTTTTCTAGTCATAAAATTTTTTCACTTGTTTATTTAACAATATGTGTTTTTTTAATGCTACCTGTTAATGTATCCAAAAAAAATAGAATGTATAAAGTAGTAATATTATTTGTTAAATATATTTTTAATTGTAAAGAGTATATATACAAAAAGAATGGAGATGATATTAATTGGAAAGAAAAACTAAAGATGAAAAAAATCTAAAAAAGATAGCAAAAACAGATTCTAAAACAAATAGAAAATATTCATCTATATTTCAAATGAAAAAGCGAGTAAAGAATTCTAAGTCATTTACTAATATAAAGGAAATAGATGATGAAGGATTAATTCATTTAAAAACTGGTGAAGTAGCAACATTAATAGAAGTAAAAGCTATTGATTTATCTTTAACAGGGGATCATGAAAAAAATATTTTTTATTCAATGTTAAAAGCTTTATATCAAGTTCCTAACATTAATTTAAAATGTTATAAGCTGAATGAAAAATTAAATTTAAATGCTAATAAATTGAATTTAGATAATAGAATAGAAAAATATAAAGATGATGAAAGCAAGAGATTATTGCTTGAAGAATCAAGAAGTTTAATAGATGAATTAGAAGAAAAGAACTTTACTATTTCTAGTATTTATTATTGGGTATTAATAGCAAAAGATACAGCTATGTTAAATAAACAAATTGATGAAGTAGAGGATATTACTTTTAATTTAGTTCCAAGATTATATATTGAAAGTATTACTAATAAACTTCAAATATATAAAGTATTATCAAATTTATATCTAACTTCAAATTCATTAGATGAATTAATGTGGAGTGATTTACCTAGTTTAATTAGTCCTATGAATTTATCTGAAAAAACAGATAAACTTGTAATTGATGGAGAAGAAATACAACTTGTTACTGTTAAATCAATTCATCGTAATGTTCCATCATTATTTTTAGAAAAATTATTTAATTATCCAGGTATTAGAGTTGTTCTTAATATCAAGGATTGTCTAACACAAGATGAATTAATAAGATTTGTTAATTCACAATTTCAATTTGTTTTAGCAGATCGTTATACTTCAAAAAAATTAAGTGATATTACTGAATTAGATAAAACATCAGAAACATTTCAAGCTTTAATGCAAGATATTAAAAATGGAAATGAAACTATTAAAGAAGTATCACTAATATTAATTATTGAAGGTGATAAGAAGAATCGTGAAAAAGTATTTAGAGATTTAAAAATGTTAGCAAAAGAACACATGATTAAATTAGATATTCCAAGATTAAGACAGATGGAAACATGGCAAAGTTATGATATTAATCCTAAAACATTAGAAGATTATTCATTTTATTTACCAACATTAACTCTAAGTGCAAGTTTTCCATTTACTATGTCATCTTTTAATGATTCAAATGGATATATGTTTGGTGTTGATATAAACACAGCATTACCAATTTTTTATGATCAGTTCACATTAAATAATTCTAGAACTTCTCATAATATGGCTATTATTTCTTCAACTGGTGGAGGTAAATCATTTACTATGAAGAAAATGATAGTTAATGAATATAGTAGAGGAACAAAAATATTTATATTTGATGCTGAAAATGAATATAAGAAAATAGTTGAATCAAATGGTGGGGAATATATTGATTTATATTCAAAAACTGGTGGAATTATTAATCCACTTCAAATTAGATATATACCTTCAGATGATGAAAATCATGACACAAAAGAAACAGATTGTCCTTTAGCAAAACATTTGGGATTTTTGGAAGCTTTCTTTAAAACAGCATTTGAAAGTATAACAGAAAAAGAACTTGTTATGTTATTAGCAATAGTTGAAAGTTTATATAACAAGAAAGGTATTTATAAGAACACTTCTATAAATACATTACAAAATATGAAACCAGAAGAATATCCTATATTCTCTGAATTATATGAATTCTTACCAGAATATAAGAAAGATATTAAGAGTAAAGAAAAAGAAAAAATAATAGAGCAATTAGACATTTTATTATCTAGATTTTTAACTGGAACTGACTCATATTTATTTGATGGTCATACTACAATTAATTTAGATAATGATCTAATTGCTTTTAATTTACAAGAATTATTATATAGTGGAAATCAAAGATTAATTAATACACAAACTTTAAATCTATTAACTTATTTAAATAATAGTATAGTTGCTAATAAAATTAACAATGATAGATTAAAATTAGAAGACAGAAAACATGTAATGATTATTGCAGATGAATTCCACTTATTTATTGATGAAAATAATTTTGAAGTATTAAGAAACTTTGGACAACTTGCTAGAAGAATTAGAAAGTATTCTGGTGCTTTAGTTGTAGCAACTCAATCTGTTAAAGATTTTGTTGGTAGTCAAGCAATATTAAGACATTCAACAGCTGTATTTAATAACTGTCAGTATCAAATGATTGGAATGTTAAAGGAAGATGATTTATTGGCATATTTAGAGTTATTTAAACAAAATCCATTAACTGAAACACAAAAAAATTTCTTACTTGAAGCAAAAAGAGGAGAATTTTTATTAAGTGTAGATTCTAAAAATAGATTAAGAATATGGATTAGAGCAACTGAATTAGAAAGAGAAATGATGGGAGAAGGTGAAGTAAATGGGAACACGAAGTAAAATTGGTATTTTAAGAAAAGATGGATCTGTAGATCATGTATATTGTCATTGGGATGGTTATCCAGAACATAACGGCTCATTATTATTTAATGAATATAGTAATATTAATAAAATGAATCAACTTATAAAGCTTGGCGATATGTCAGTTTTAAATGAACATATATTTCCTGTTCCTGATATACCTCATAAGTTTGGTGCTATTGAAGATCATCAAGAAGATGTTTGTGTATTTTATAATCGTGAAAGAGATGAGGATTGGAAATATACTTGCCCTAAAACATCAAAGAATTTAAATAGATTTATAATTGATTGTAAAAATAGCGATTGTGAATATGCATATTTATTTGATGAAAATAATCAAAAATGGCTATTCTCACCAATCCCTTGGGGAAAAGCTGGAGAGATGAATTTTACCAGTTTAAAGAGTGAATTAGAATCTAATAATTTTGAGATGGATGATTCATTAAAAGAAGATTATATAATCTTTGATGGTATAGAGTTAATGAAAGATTCTGATTATTATGAATTTATGGATTGTTATAATTCTGATTCTGATGCATATTTTGAAATTAAAAAAATGTTTGATGAAAAGAAATTTGATGACTATATAAGTGGTTTAAATTCTTATAAAGAAACTACAGATGATCTTGATCTAAAAGATAGAATGACAGTTAATATTGCAGAAGTAAAAGAATTCTTTAATTTAGAACCTGAAATGGAAGTATAAATATGAAAAACAAAAAGAAAAAGAGTAAAGTCTTAAAAGTTGTTATGGGAAGTAGTGTAGGAATGATAGTGATGTCTTTAATTATTATCATTCCTGTTTTAATGGTATTAGATTTCTTTGGTGCAAACATTACAGATAATTATGTTGAAAATAATATGGATTATGCTGATATGTATAGAGAAACTTTAAATAGTGCAATTAAAGGTGGATATGGATATGTTCCTTTAAATAGAATCTTATATTTCTATTTAGAAGATGAAAAATTAACATTTTTAGAAATATATAAAGATAATATAGATTTAGAAGATAATAGATTAAAAGAAATTAGTGAAGTATGCACTTTACCAAAATATAAGATTTATGATGGATGTAAAGAGATAGATGAAGATCAAATTGATGAAATTCAAAATAAACCTTTTTCTCCACCAGTAGATTTTTCTAAAGTAACTATTACTTCTTTTTTTATGGAAGAAAGAATTGTATTTGGAACACCTGGAGTTCACTCTGCATGGGATTTAGCAGCTGGTAATAAAACTCCAGTTAAATCTGTTTGTGATGGAACTATAAAAAAAGTTAGTTTTAAATATAGTGAAAATGTAACTGATAAAAATGGCGGTGGAGGAAATCAAATATATCTTGAATGTCCAATAGATGAAGATCTAACTTATACAGTTATATATGCTCATCTTTATCCAGGAACATCAAAAGTTAAAGAAGGTGATTCTGTTAAAGCTGGAGATGAATTAGCTGGAATAGGAACGACAGGATATTCAACAGGTCCTCATCTTCATTATCAAGTTCAAGTTAATGGTGAAAATGTAGATGGAATGAGTCTTATTGACTTTTCTGATAAGAAACCACCATTTAATCCAGGATACAATCCAGGTTATAATCCTGGAGGATTAACACCATATAATCCGAATCCAAATTTTCCAACTCGACCATAATTACAACCAAGATTTTTGCTTATAAAATAAGGAAGTGAAGTTCAATATCGACCAAGTTTTTGGTTTAATTTTGCAAGTGCAAAATAAGTTTGTCCCTATGAATAACCTAGTATTTATCTAGGTTTGAATAGTTTTGAGGGACAATCTCTTATGCTCTTAAAAATTTTGTATCAAAATTTATAGTAATTATGGTCGATATTGAACCAAAATCAACCAAGTGTAAGGAGGTGAATAAATGAGAGTAGAATTGAAAGCTTATGTTCCATCAAGGCTTAAAAATAGAATTAGAATGATAGCTGAAGAAAAAGGTATTAGTATGAATAAATTAGTTAATTTATTATTAGAAGATGGATTATATAAAATGTTTGAAGAGGAGGTAGAATATGGAGAAGTTGAATCTAAACAAATTAATAGCTAATGATATTGTTAATTATGGAATGGATAAAACAACAAGTTTTAATTATGTTGTAAGTCTTAATGATTTTTTGGATGAATATGATGATGAGTCTAGAGATTATATTAAATCTCATATTAATGAAATAATTGATGCAGTTCATCAAAATGAAAATGTTGCACAATTAGATTACGATGAGAAAAGACAAGAATTTGATATGGTATTTTATTTTGATGGATTGTTTAATAAGTTAGAGAAAAAAATATATAATGATTCACAAGAAATGGGAATTGATTTTGAACCAGAAGATGTATGGCAAATTTCTTACGATATAGAAAATTCTAATGAATATAATGAATTAGTAAAATCACATATTAATGATAAATTTAAAACTTGTGGGAGAGAATTATAATGGCTGATTTTCATGTTCAAATTACAAAAGAGTTAAATGATCGTATAAAGCAATATTACTTATCAAATGGATTAACAAAATCTCAAGGTATTCGTAATCTCATTGAATTAGGATTATATAATTCAGAATTAAATAAGAATAATGAATTTAATAGTGCTTTATTGTCTAAGATTTATTCAAAGACAATATATACGATTGATTTAGTAGAAAAATTATACTCTGATTTAGAAATATCTAATAATTCAAATCCAAAGGATAATAAAGTATTACAAGAATTTAAGATGAATAGATATAAGGATAAGTTTGATGACTAGTCCTAAAGTTGTTGTAATGAATAAATATACACCAAGTTATAATAATTTAAATTTTCATTACAAAACAAAAGAAGCAGTTCATAATTCTACAATGAATATGTTTGATTATTATGCTGACAATAAGAAAAAAGCTTTTTTTATGTTAGATTATTTTAGTGGTAAAATTGGTAAAGATAAAGAAATGAATATTATGTTTGAAAATGGTGAATATGCTACTAAGGATCAAATTGAGCAAAGAAAAAGACAATATGAAAAGTATATTGAGAATTCAAATATATATAAATTAGTGATATCTTTTCCAGAAGGATTTTTAGAAGAAAATGTAGATATAAAAACATTTGAAAAAAAACTAGCAAAGGAAATAATTCCTCAGTTTTTAAAAAAATGTGGTTTTGTAGATATAAAAAAAATGAGTTATCAATTTTCATTACATACAAATACAAAACATCTACATTTTCACTTATCCTTTGCAGAAAAACAACCTAACTTTAAATCTTATGGAAAAATAGATTATAGAAATAAAGGAAAATTAACAAAAGAAGAATTAAGATATTTTAAAGATTTAATTATTCATTCAATTAATAGGGAAAAGGTATATACACCTCTACTAAAAGAAACAAACAAAAATATTGAAGAATTAAAAAAATACTTTAGTCCAAAAGATAAAAATTTTTTATTGAATAATAAAGAAGATATTTTGTTAGAAGAAAAGATATTGAAGTTAGGTGAATTATTAAATAAATATAGAGATAGTAATCAAAAAATTAAATTTAATTCTATTAAGGATAAAGAAATAATTGCTTTAACTAAAGATATTAAAAAATATATATTTAATAAGGATAATCTTGAATTCAAAGAATTATATAATGATTTTAAAAAAAATCTAAATAGAATTAATGATTATTTTAAAAGTATTGCAGAAAGTAATCATTCTGATACTGTAGATGATTCTTTAATAAAAAATAAACAGAAATATTTAGATAATTATATTCTAAATGCAATAGTGAATCATGCAAATTATAAATCTAAAAATCTTAAGTTTACTGAAGATGAATTATTAAGAGAAGTAATTCATAAAGAATATAAAAAAAATAAATCTATATCAAAATATGATATTGTTAGGAATTTATTATCAAATACTAGTAATAGTTTAAAATTTAAAAATAAATATCAAATAAGACAAGCTGTAAGAAATATTAACGATGAATTAGAGGAAGCACAAAAAGACTTTGATAAATTATTCCAAGTCGATAAAGAATACTCTTAAAAATATGATATAATGAAAGAGGTGAGATTATGAAAAAAGAAATAGGAAATTATAATGGAGATAATCTTTATTTAACTATAGCAAGTTATAGAAATAACAATAGAATTTATTTAGCTGTTGAAACTGATGAAGATTTATATGCTGATATTACAATAAATTTATCTGATATGATGATACCAGATGATAATTATATATTTGTAAATGGAGATATGACTAAGGAATTAAGAACATTTTTAGAAAAAAAGAAAATAATAGGTGAAACAATTGAAACATATCAATATAATATGGGCAGATATGACATGGTTGAAGTTGATTTTGATTTATTAAAAGAATATGATCCAGAAGGATTTAAAGAATTTAATAAAAATAAAGACAATGATATGGAATTATAATTTTTGTAATTAATACGAAAGGAAAATATAAATCTGTGATATAATTATTTCTAGGTGAGGAGAAATATGCTAAGGCATAAAAAGAATAAATCTAGTTCAAGAAGAACAACCTTAGAAATAAAACAGAATGAAGCTGTTATGACTATCTGCAATCTTTTAGAATGTGTCTGGGAACACTATAGATTTTCATTACCAGATGAATTAAAAGATGTTTTAAAAGATACTTATGACAAATTTTTAGCTGAAACAACCAAAGATTACATTCCTAGAGTTGATATTGGGGAATGTGAATTGTTTGAAAGAGTAGAATTTTTACTAGATAAAAAATAAGAATAGTTAAGCTATTCTTTTTTTGTGGAAGGAGGAAAATATGAATAAAATTTTTGTTAATTGTGGTGGTTCGTTATATCAATATGATTCTAAAAAAGATGTAATGGATTTTTTTGAAGATTGTATTTATGGAAGTGAAGGCTCAGAAAGAGAAAGATATTCTAATATTTATTTTTCTGTTAAGGAACATTTAAATGATAGTAAGAGATGTTTTACAGATGGAACTTCTCATGTATATGATAGTAATATTGATCCAGATGATATTGATAGTTTAGATGAGGATATACTTAAAACACATTTTAATGTATCAAAGGATGATCTATTAGAATATAAAGCAAATAGATGTTTAGCATTAAATCATAGTAGAATTTATCCTAGAACGATGGAACGATATGAAGATTTTGAAGAGTTATATAATGATTATCTATCTAAGCAAAAAGATAATTATTTTTATTTACTTAAAGATAATACGATAATTTGCTTTGATACGACAGCAAGTGGTTCTGATAAATATTGGTGTGAAGAATTTCCAATGAAGGATTATAAATATGCTAACAAATGGCTAAATGGTGAAATAGAGTATGGCGATTATCTTAACGAAATAAAAGATTCGAATATGGAGTTATAGTATGAATGTAACTTTAATTATTTTACTAGTTATTACCGTTTTCTTTTTATTAGGATTTATGTATATTGAACCAATTCTAATGAAGCATAAAGTAAAAAATGATAATGAATATGGTTCAGCTAGATTTAGTTCTGATAAAGAGATTAAACAAAATTTTAAAAAAGAAAAAATTAATAATATAAAAGAAGCTGGTTTTCCAGTTTCTTTTAGTAAAGATTTGAGAACGATTTATTTTGATCGAGAAACACCTCATTATGTTTATTTGGGTTCAACTGGATCTGGTAAATCTGTTACTGCTGTTATTCCTAGTTGTGCATTTATTGCAAATGCAAAGAAAAAACGAAGTGTATTTATAACAGATCCTAAAGGTGAAATATATCAAACAACATCAAAAATGTTTCAAGATAATGGATATAGGATTTTAACAATAGATTTTAGAAATCCAGAAAAATCGAATAAAATAAATATACTAGAACCAATTATAGTTGAATATGAGGAATATATTAAATATGAGAAACTATCTAGTGAATCTAAAACTGATGAAGAAAAACTAAATTATAATAATCTTTCTATGAGTTCACTAGCTGAAACGAATAGACTTATATCATCTTTATCAACAATGGTGATGCAAGAAAAAGTAGAACAAAAAGATCCTTTTTGGAATAATTCTGCGAAGAATCTACTTGAAGGATTGATTGGATTCTTTCTTGAAGAATACAAATTAGGTAACATCACCAGAGAAAAAATAACGATGACTTCCATTCGTAAATTTCAAAACAGTTCAATGGAAGAAAATAATTTTAAAAAGTTTAAAGATTATATAAATAAAAGAGAGTATGGAAGTAAATCTAAAGATGCTTTAGTAAGTATTCTAAGTGCTAGTGATAACACATATAAATCTATAACAGCAGTCTTTGGCGAAAAGATGAATTTATTTGATGATATTAATGTGGCAAATGTAACATGCTCAAGTGATTTTGAATTTAATATTTTAGGAAAAGAACCTACAGCTTTATATGTTATAGTTCCAGATGAAGATAAGACATATTTCACATTAGTTACAATTATTGTTGGTTTATTATATAGAGATTTAGTTAAACTTGCTAATAGCACAGAAAAAAAGAAATTACCTTATGAGATAGATTTTATTTTAGATGAATTTGCAAACTGTCCACCACTTGCAGATATTGAAGCAATTGTTTCAGTAGCAAGATCAAGAGGAATGCATTTTCATTTTTTTATACAATCATTTTCACAATTAGATAATGTATATGGAAAAGAAGTTGCACAAATTATTCTTGATAACTGTGGTTTGATTTATTTAAAAACAAATACTCAAGATACAGCTGAAGCAATTTCAAAACGATTAGGTAAGAAAACAATCGAATCAAATAGTGTAAGACAATCGATGTCTTTATTAAATTATAATGGAGATAGATCGACTAACTTAATCGGAAGAGATTTAATGACTCCAGAAGAAGTTAAACAATTGCATTATAAAACTATTATCTTTCCAATAATTGGATTTCCAATTTTTAGAGATACAGTTTTATATAATAAATTTTCTTGTTATAAATCTGGGATAGTTGAAAGAGAATCCAAACCATTAAAAGACTTATCTTATACATATTTCACAGTTGAAAGTATAAATCATCAAGTATCTAATGGTAGAGTAAGAGAAAACAAAGAAGCTAAAGAATATTATGAAGCTTTAGAATTATCAGATAAAGAAAACTTAAAACCATTAGAATTAATAATTGAAAAGATATTTAAGCAGGATTATGATATTAAATATAAAATTGAAGCTAATCATAGAGTTCATATTTCAGTCAAAATAAATAGGCCATTAAAACAAGTTGAGAAGTCTTTATTAACTAATAAGATTAAACCTGAACTCTATCATACAGAAGTATCAGAAAAAGAGGAAAAAACAATTATTAATATTTATAATGAAAATCCATTAAAGGATTTATCACTTAGAAAATAAGGTAGTCATAATGACTACCTCTTTTTTTGTGCCTAAAAATGGTAAAAATCATGATATAATGGTATAAAGTGGTGATTTTATGAATACTAAAATTGATAATATAGAAGTAATTCAAGGTGATTTAACTTCAATGAATTTAGACATTATAGTTAATGCAGCTAACCATACTTTACTTGGCGGTGGAGGAATTGATGGAGTTATCCATTATAAAGCTGGGCCAGAGTTATTAGAGGAATGTAAGAAACTAAATGGCTGTGAAATAGGATCTGCTAAAATGACTAATGCATATAACCTCCTTTGTAAAAAAATAATTCATGCTTGTGGTCCAATGTATTATGGTAATAGGGATGAAGCTCCAATAAAGTTAAAAGAGTGTTATAAAAAATGCATTGAACTAGCAGAACAATACAGAATAGAAAATAAACTAGGTAAAATTAGTATTGGTTTTCCTTGTATTTCTACTGGTATATATGGTTATCCAAAAGATGAAGCTTGCAAAATAGCGATAGATACGATTAGAGAATGTGTTAATAAAAACATTGATGTCAAATTTGTATGCTATGAAGAATTGGATTATAAATTATATATAAATTATCTTAATGGAATAAGTAAAAGTGTTTTTGAATTATAGTAGGATGGTGTAAGTATGAAAGAGAACATAATAAAATGTCCTAATTGTGGAGAAAATCTAGCAAAAATTATTTATGGATTAGTTTCTGATCCAGGAGAAGATTTAAAGAAGAAAAAAGTTTTTATTGGTGGATGTATGATATCAGATAATGACCCAGTATATCATTGCTATAATTGTAGAAGAAGTTATTTTGAAAATCTAACGGATTATATAGAAGAAGCAAATGATATTTTTGATGATTATTATGAAACTAAAAAAGATATAGGAAAAAATCAATATGATTCAATTGATGATGATCCTTTTGCTAGTTATGATATCCCTTTTGACTCTAAAATTCCAGAAGATGAAAGACTTAATAAAATATATAATATTGAAAATCCTTTTGATCATGTTGATATGGATGAATTTAAGGATGATTCGAATTAAAAACTTACTGTTATATTAGATAAAGATGGAAAAAGAATATTAATTAATATTCTTTTTTTATTGTTAATACGAAAGGAATTGTTAAAACTGTGGTATAATATTTTAAGAATGGTGTGATGTAATTGAAATATAAGTTGTTAGAAATATTTAGAAATGAATTATATGATGAAGCTAAAAGACTTGTTCCAATATGCTATGATGATAATGATTTACTAAATTGTTCTTTTGAATTATTACATGATAACTTGAATAAAAGATATAAGGATTTTGAAGTGGATTTTCATTTGATGCTTCCTGGATTATGTATAATGAAAAAGGATGGTAAAGATTATCTAAATGATCAACTTGATTATAATCAAATGGTAGAACATCATCTTAGAGTTATAAATGGAAAAAAAGAAATGGATAATGAAGATTTATTTGAAGCTACACATATAATAGTTGAAGATATTATTAAGAATAAAGATAAATATGATAGGGAATCATTATATTCGTTAATTCCTAAATTAGCTAAAAAATATGTTAAATTTCATAATGATTCTGTTGATTGGGAATGCATTGTTATGTTACTAGAAGGAGAATTTGCAAAACAAGGTTATATTTTAAATTCAACAAATATATCTGAGTTAAAAAGAGTATAATTTTTATGATATAATATAGATGTATTGATAATTGGGATAGGTGGATTCAATTTGAAAAAAATAAAAACTGTTCATTTTGATGAACAAAAATATGATTTAAATAAAATGCTTTCAACTAAATATGATCATTTATTTAGAGATGTTATTCGTGATAGAGGAAAAGGATATTATACAACTAATAGAGTAGAAAATTTTCATAAATCAAAAAATAAAATATCTGCAATAGTAAAAGGAACTAGTGATTATAATGTTTCTGTTGAATATTTAGATAATGAAGAAATAAAAGTAAGTTGTGAATGTGAATATCACAAATCTACAGATATTTATTGCAAACATGTATACACACTTTTATTAACTTTGAAACTAATGTATGAAAAAGAAAAATTGCTAAAAACTTACAATAAAAATATAGAGCGAATTAAAGAAATTGATGTTTTGATAAAACAAACCTATTATGAAAATAAAAAGTATTTAAATGTTTTAATGTTTACTGTAACTTTGAGCGATAAAAATAAATATTTAAATTATATTAAAAGAATGGAAGATTTCATTGACGAAACAAATATTTATAAAGTTAGATCTGCACTAAGATATTCATTTGAATATTTGAACTATACAATAGAAGACTATAATAGATTACTTGATAAAATTGAAGAAGGAAAACAAGTAATTGAAGAAAGAAAAAGAAAAAAAATTGAAGAAAAATCAAAACCAAAAGAATCTGAAGATGAATCTGATGAATATACATGGACAATCGGTGAGGGACTTGAAGATGCTTTGGATGATTTTATTGCAGGTATGCCGTTAGAGGTTTTAGAAGCTGTAAGACAACAAGATATCGCTAATGGCGATGATACAGAAATAATGGATAAAGCTATAGCCGAAAGAAAAAGAAGAGATGAAGCTATTCGTAAAGAACAAGAAAGACAACAAAAATTACAAGAAGCTGAAGAAAGAAAATGGAGAAAAAGATATAGAAGAGCAGCATTTTTTGGATTGTTATCAGGATTGTTTGATGGTTTAAGTAGTTTTAATTCTAATGATAATTCATCAGATACCGATTACTTAATGCCATGGGAAGAAGACTTAGTTAAAAAAGGTGAATACGAACCATATAATTTTGAGGAAGAAGAAATGGAAGAAGATGACTTCTATTATGAAGATGATTAATAAGGAGGAACTTTTATGAATCAAGATTCAGAAAATATGAAAGAACTTGAAAGAATTAATAAAAGACTTACATCGGAACAAAAGCAATTATTAGAAAGTATTATTCCAAATTATAATTCTAAAGATGTTGTAGAATTAGAAGAACTATTATCTGAAGAATTACAAATAAAAGGATTAACAGATGATGGCGTCAATGAATACGGTGCAAAAATAGAAAGCATAATTGATGTAGTAGTGGATGGATAATATGAAAGATGATTTATTTAATTATTTAGTTGCTACCGATACTTTAGATGAATTTTTAGGTAATGAAACTATTAATGTATATCAATGTGTAGAAGACAAATATATAAAAATGAAAGTCATAGGAAAGTATAGATATCTTGGTGGATTAGATCAAATGGATTTAATAAAAGGTAAAATATATTATAGAGTTTATAGAGAAGATGATCCTAATGGTTTTTATATTGTAGATGATTCAGAAGAGGATTATTTATATCCTAGTGATTTTTTTGAAAAAGTAGATTAGAACAGTTATTATAATTGTTCTTTTTTTGCTTGAAATTCTGTGTAATTTGACAAATCTATGATATAATTGTATATGAGGCGAGAATAGAGGTGAACAAATGAAATTAATAGATAATCACATTGAAAAATTAGGCGATGATCTTAAAGAAAATATAACTGATAATTCCAAGATAAGAATTTGTGCATCTATATTCTCTATGTATGGTTATGAAGCACTAAAAAAAGAACTTTCTAAAATAGATGAATTTAAATTTATTTTTACTGATCCTACATTTGTAGAAAAAGCTACAAGTAAGAAAGAACAAAGACTATTTGAAATTAATAGTAAAAATAGAGAAAAGAGTTTGAGTGGATCTCCGTTTGAAGTTAAATTAAAAAATGAATTAAATGGAAAAAGCATCGCTCAAGAATGTGGTGAATGGATAAAAAGAAAAGCAAAATTTAAATCCAATATAGGTGGAGAAGCTATACAAAGATTTATGCTTTTACAAAATAATTCTTCTAATATTACTTATACAAATATGGAAGAATTTTCAACAATCGGTTTAGGATATGAAAAAGATAATGCTATTTATATGCCAATAACTAAAATTGATGATAATTATGAATTTACAAAAAACTATTTAGATTCATTTGAACAAATATGGAATGATGAAAAACATTTAAAAGATGTTACAAATGAAGTTATAGACTTTATGTCTGATTTATATAAAGAAAATTCTCCAGAATTTATTTACTATATTACTTTATATAATATCTTTACTGAATTTTTAGAAGATATTTCCGAAGATGAATTAGCAAATGAAAAAACTGGATTTAAAGAATCTAAAATATGGAATTCATTATATGAATTTCAAAAAGACGCTGTTTTAGGTATTATTAATAAACTTGAAAGATTTAATGGCTGCATTTTAGCAGATAGTGTTGGTTTAGGTAAAACATATACAGCTTTAGCAGTTATTAAATATTATCAAGAAAGAAATAAAAGTATATTAGTTTTATGTCCTAAGAAATTAAGTGAAAACTGGAATACATTTATAAAAAATTATAAAGATAATCCTTTACAAGAGGATAGATTTAATTACGATGTTTTATTTCATACAGATTTATCTAGAACTCATGGTGAATCAAATGGAATGGATTTATCAAGAGTTAATTGGGGAAATTATGATTTAGTTGTCATAGATGAATCTCATAACTTTAGAAATAATCAAGCAAGAAATGATAGAGAAACAAGATATGATAGATTAATGAATGAAGTTATGAAAGCAGGAGTTAAGACAAAAGTTTTAATGTTATCAGCTACTCCTGTAAATAATAAATTTAATGATTTAAAGAATCAATTAGCCTTAGCTTATGAAGGTCATACAGATAAGATTGATGAAAAAATCAGTAATACTAAATCTATTGATACTATTTTAAAAAATGCTCAAACCGTTTTTAATGAGTGGAGCAAACTTGATCCTAGTGAAAGAACTAGTCAAGAATTGTTAGATAGATTAAACTCTAATTTTGATTTCTTTAAGCTATTAGATAGTGTAACTATTGCAAGATCTAGAAAACATATTGAAAAATATTATGATATGAATTCAATAGGTAAGTTTCCAACTAGATTAAAACCTATTAGCAAATCACCAGAACTTACCGATATAGAAGGATTTATGTCTATCAAAGATATTGCAGAAGAATTGAATAAATTAAATATGTGTATTTATGCACCATTTGATTATATTCTTCCAAATAAGTTAGCTGAATACGAAGATAAATACGATATTGAAGTTAAAGGTGGACAGTCAAGTTTCCATCAAGCTGATAGAGAAAAAAGTTTACAAATTTTAATGAGAATTAACTTCTTGAAAAGATTAGAAAGTTCTGTATCTTCATTTAGAATAACTTTAAATAAAGTGTTAGATCAAATTACAGCAACACTTCAAGCTATAGAAGATTTTGAAAATAGAGGAGTTAATAAGTCATTTGAAAATATAGAAGTAACAAATTATAATCCAGATGAAGATGTTGAAGATTTATTAGATGATCAATTCAGCATTGGTAAAAAAGTAAAAATTAATTTAGAAGATATGAATACAATTGGTTGGAGAGAAGATTTACTTCTAGATTATAAAATATTAAAACAATTATTATTTGAAATGGATAAGGTTACTCCAGAACATGATACTAAACTAAATGAATTAGTTGATATGATTATTAATAAAGTAAATCATCCAATAAATGCTAATAATAAGAAAGTTATTATCTTTAGTGCATTTGCAGATACAGCTGACTATATTTATAAAAGTATTGCTGGTAATTTAAAGAATCATTATAATTTACAAACTTGTAAAATAACTGGTTCTGGAACTAACGAATGCACAATTGATATGAATAAAGAATTTAATAACTTATTATTAAATTTTTCACCAAAGTCAAAACATAGAGATATGTTAGATCCACAATCAAATAGTGATATAGATATTTTAATAGCAACCGATTGTATTTCTGAAGGTCAAAATTTACAAGATTGTGATTATTTAATTAACTATGATATACATTGGAATCCAGTTAGAATTATTCAAAGATTTGGTCGTGTAGATAGAATTGGTTCTGATAATGATGTTATTCAACTAGTTAATTTTTGGCCTAACATTTCATTAGATGATTATATCAATCTTAAAAACAGGGTTGAAAATAGAATGTTAATGTTAGATATTTCAGGAACTGGTGAAGACAATGTATTAACAAATAAATCAAGCGATATTGAATATAGAAAAGCTCAATTACAAAAATTAAAAGAAGAAGTAGTTGATCTTGAAGATATGAATACTGGTATTTCAATTACTGATTTAGGATTAAATGATTTTAGAATGGATTTAGTTGAATATGTTAAAGAAAATGGTAACTTAGATGGAATACCATTTGGATTACACTCAGTTGTTCATGAAAATAAATCATTAGGAATAGAAAAAGGAGTTATTTATGTTTTAAAGAATATAAATAATGAAGTGAATATTGATAGTATGAATCAATTACACCCTTTCTATTTAGTGTATATAAAAGAAGATGGAGAAATACTTTCAAATCATTTAAATGT